>JAEUHZ010000053.1 GCA_016795205.1 Planctomycetota bacterium
TGCCTGCAGGGCGTCCCAGCCCGGCGTGCATCCCGGCGCCACGACGGCGCACCCGATCCGCAGAGATCCAAGCTGCGACCCTCGGCCCGCCGCTGGAACTCCCACCGGCGCGGTCGTGCACGCAGTACCGAGTCCGGTTCCGCTCCGCCTGGGTCGCGCGTCGCTGACCATGGCGGGTGCGAACGGCACGCTCGCAAGGCCTGCGTCGGCCGGTTCCAGCGTGGCGCGGGCCACGGGCCCGCCTGGGAGGGGCGACTACCCCAGGAGGTGAGGATCACCGTGAGTGATTCGGACACCTGTCCAAGATCGCCGTCACGCCCTCCCCCGAGCGCGTGACCGCCGCCACCCGTCCCCACGGTCCGCGACCGACGCCGCGTCCCGGCCCGCGATTGGATTCGGCCGCCGGCCAAGATCGCCGGCGGCACGGGAGACAGGTCTGGGCAGCGCGTGCGCGGCGCGCCGGCTCAGGCCGGCGCGATCGGGCGGTGCGTCGCCTTGGAGGGACGGAGCCCCAGGTTGTTGTCCTGGTTCGCCGGCGTGTTGTTGTTGCGGTTCGCCGAGCGCGCATTCGAGGCGGCGTCGTTGAAGCTGCCGCCGCGGATCACGCGGTTGGCAGAGCCGGTGGACCTGTCCCCAGTTCGTGTTCGTGGGCGCAGAGCGCTGCGAGCGGGATGAGCGAGCCTCGCGGCACGCTCTCGTCGCGCGCCGTTCGCGAACGCCACTCGCGCAGGTCGGTGAACTGCGCGTGCTCCGTCTCGCTAGCGCCTGCCGCAGCCCCGAGGTTCCGCGATCCTCCAATGCGACGCCGCCGACCAAGCGTCCAGAGCACTGGTCTTACAGATCTGCCGGACTTTCGATGTGGTCACCGCGACGACGACGACTACCATCATCGAGTCGACATGCGACTCCCTGTCCTCCTGGGCAGCGGGCACCAAGACGGCGACCGGGTCTTCGAGATGAGCGAGACCTGACCGCCGGCTGCGCTCTGGTGAGCGGAGTGGTCCTGCTTGGGGTTCGAGGGATGTGCCGAAGGGCATAGCTCGGTCTCGTAACCGAGCGGCGTCGATGACATCTCTGGCTCATCGGAGAATCTGATGAACACCCGTCTGCGTTCGCCTGACGCGCCCTCGGTGGTCGCGTTGCTGGCTACCCGGGGTCGTTTCGACCTTCTCTCGCTCCGCGCCATCCCTTCCATCCTGGCCCAGTCGAGGCTGCCCGACCGGATCTTGGTCGTCGTCGACCAGCGCCCTTCGGAGCTGCCCGACGACGTTCTGGTCGAGCAGACTCGCCGGCTCCGCGCGCTCTGTGGGCAGGTCCGCCTGACCGTTCTTCGCAACCGGCGAACCCCGGCCCGCGCGTCGGGCGCGTGGAACACCGGACTCGATCAGATCCACCGCGAAACCCGCCCCACGGAATCACTGTTCGTCGCCATCCTCGACGACGACGATGCATGGGAAGCGGATCACCTCGCCTGCTGCCTCGATGCCGCGCTGGCCGGCGACCTGAACATGGTGGCGAGCGGCCTGATCCGTCACGAGGCCGAAAACACCCCCGGGCACCGCCACTCGCTCCCGAGTCACCTCGACGCCAGGGAGCTCTTCGTCCGAGGCCAGCACATCCAGGGCTCCAACCTCTTTGTCCGCCTCGACCTGCTCCTGCTGGCCGGCGGTTTCGACGAACGGCTATCGAGCTGCACCGACCGCGACCTGTGCATCCGGCTCGCGGCCCTCGAACAACTGCGGTTCGGACGAACCGACCGGCACACGGTTCACCACTACGCCGATGCGAGGCCCGATCGCCTATCAACGCCCAGGTCTGCAGCCAAGCTGGATGGCTTGACTCGCCTGTTCCGCAAGCACGGGCTGCGCTTTGACGCAGCTACGAGGAACGAGGCCGAGGCCCGCGCTGTCGATCTGTTTGGCTGGACGCCATCGAACCAGGTCCCCACCGTCGTGCAGGTCGCGGACGCGGAGCGGCCCTCGGAAGAGCTGAACCTGATCGTCGGCTTCGTCACGGACGCGGTCGTGCCTGCGCACGTCATCGGGCTGCTGGAGGACCTCCTGCGGCTTCAGGCACAGCCGGGGATCCGGTTGCTGAAACTCGTCATCGTGGAGAACGGACCGGCGCCCGAGGGGGAGCGCCCGCTCCACATCCTCGCCGGGAAGTTCTCGAAGCGTGGCCTGTCGATCGAGCTCGTCACGATCGAGCGTCAGCGGGAGGACTGGGAGCGGGGCGCGCTGCTCGACGTGCCCGACATGACGAAGCAGCGGCTTCCGATCGCCGCGACTCGTTCGATCTTGAACACCTACGTCGCACGCGCCGCGCTCGGCCTGCCCGGCGCAGCTGCCTGGATCCTGGACGACGACAAGCGCCTTGGCATCCGCGTAGACCGGGGGGATGGCATCACGAGCGAGCGCGCCACACCGGATATCGAGACCCTGCTGCAGCTTCGGCGTGAGGGCGTGGACGTCGTGATCGGCCCCGACACCGAGGCCGCACCACTCCCATTCGTGGCAACCCTCCGCACGCAACTCGTCGACCTGGAACTGGTCCTGGGCACGCTCAGGCAACTCCGTCCCGATGCGCAATGGCCAGATCGCCGCGCCGAAGTGGCCGCCGAACGGGACGCGCTCCGCGACAGCTACTACGACCTGTCCCGCTCCACCGAGCACTTGGAGACCCCGCTGCTACCCCCTCCCGTGGGGCACGGCGACGCGGCGAGCACGCTGCGGTGGGTCGCGCGCAAGATCGGCCGCCTGCTGGCTGGTGAGTCGGTGTTTCGTCCGCTCCTGGTCCATGCTCGCGATCTCGCCCCCGAGAGCGCGCGCGACTCTGTGCAGCGCGGCGGATCGACGCTGTTCTTCAACCCGGCCCACCTGCTGCTCTATCCGCAGACGCTCGCGCGCATTGGCGACCAATTCGTGCGTCGATCGGACATGCTGATCTCGCAACTGATGCGCGATCGGGCCGGGCTGCGAATCGTCATGCACCCATGTGTCGGCGTTCGACACGACCGCACTTCAGCCACCCGCGCGGCACTGGCGAGCGACCCGCTGCTTCAAGACGTGCTCGGCTACGCGCTCTACAGGGCCGAGAACGAGCTGATGCAAGCGCGCACGGCTGACGCGAGACGGTTCCCACTGCTCGCCTGGACCGACGCCGAGCTGCGCAATGGCGTCCGCCTCGTGCGTAAGTACCTCGACGAGCGGATTGCTGCGTTGACCTGGAACGCTTGGCGCATCTTCGGCCTGGCGGGCTCGATCCGCGCGGCGACCCGACACATTGTCGCGAGCGAATCGGCTTGGGCTGGAGCGGAAGAGCGCGCCGCGCTCGAGACGATCTCGGGCGAGATGAACCTGCTGCTCGACGAGTTCCGACCATCGGCCGTCATGAAGTTCGCGGATCAGATCCGTCGGGACGTCAGCGCGGAGGCCATCTGCAGCGCGTTTCGATCGATGGATGGGCAGATCGCCGAGTACCGAGCCACACACTCGGGCGCGATTATCGACGCCTCTGCCTTCCAACAGGCGCGGGAGTCACGGGCTCGTGCCCTCCTAGGGGAGAAGTCGGACGGCACCGCGCTTCGACTGCTCGGCATGGGCGGCGAGGGGGTCGCGTTCACCGACGAGCGTCGCGTCTTCAAGATCCTGGACCTGCTGAAACCCCGGGTCAATCACGACACCGAGGCCACACTTCGCCGTCTGGTGAACAAGGAAGCCGAACTCCGCCACGTCTACGAGCTGGAGCTTCACACCGTCGGCGGGCTGCTCGTCGTGAGCTACTCGTTCGAGCCGTCAGAGCCTTACTCTGGTCGCCGCGGCCCCGAGCTGATCGCGCTGCTGCGCGAACTCAAGGAGCTGGGTGTCGTCTGTCGGAACATGCACCCGAAAAACCTGCGTGTGACCGCAACGGGGCTGCGCCTGATCGACTACGGCGCAGACATCCGACCGTACTCCGAGGCCGGCTACCGCTCGATGGCCGAGCGTGCGTGGCTGTGCTGCCGGTGGGCGCACCGTCCCGATCTCGACGTGCTCATGCGTCGCGCCCTGCAGGACAAGCACCTGCCCGAACTCGACGGGTTCGAGCGGTTCTGGCGTGCGCTCTGCGACGAGCGTCCCTCTGCCACCAGCATCACGGCCGGCATCGTGGATCCCATCGTCCTCGGATCGGGAGCGCGCAGCGTCCTGGACTACGGATGCGGCAAGCAGGCCAGGAGCGCGCGAGCCTTCGCCGCAGCCGGCCTGCATACCGTCGGCTTCGACCCTGGTGCTGGCGTTGCGGCCCGCTGGCTCGAACTCGGCCATCTGCCGCCGGGGCTGCATCTCACGGCCAGCAGGGATGAGGCACTCGCATCGGGCCCCTTCGACGCGGTCGTCTGCACGCTCGTCCTGTGTGAATGGCCCGATGGACCTGACTACGAGCGCATGCTCGGCGATATTCGCAACGCTGTTCGGGCTGATGGGGCCGTTGTCCTGACGATCTGCAACCCGTTCGCGACCTTCGGAGGACCGACCCCGCTCCACCGGCATCGCGACCTGCCGGCGGGTGCCTGCTACGACGAGTGCTTTGCATACGCGGAGAACGGTGAGACCGGCGCGGCGCGCGGCGAGTTCCATCGGCCTCTCCGCCGGATCGAACGAGACTTGCTGCGGTACGGGCTCGTCGTTGAGCGTCGCATCGAGAGCGAGTCGGTGGATCTCGAACGCTTCGAGCCCGCGTCGGACTTCCTGACCTTGGTCTGTCGCCCGGTTGCCGTAGGGCCTGAAGGAAAGAGCGTCGCGCTGATCATCAAGACTTGCGCGATGGAGGCTGCGACGATCGAGCGGCAGGTCCACCACCTCGTCGGGCAGCTCGAAGGGCCGCGCGTCTTCCACGAGCGAGTGCTCGCGATCGACTCCCGTAGGGACGGGTTCGTGCGGCAGCACGCTGTTGGTGACAGCGCCTTGCTGGGAGAAGCAGCCCAGCGGCTCATCCGTAGTGGCTGGATCGACCGCGTCTTGATTGGACCGGCCGAGGGAGCGGAGGCTGCTACGGTGCTTCGCGAGTGGTTCGCTGTCGAAGGAACCGCCACGCACTCGATCCATGGTGCGCCGATCGCCACCCCGCTCCAGGCGATCGCGTCGTGCGCGGCAGACTATGTGCTGCAAGTCGACTCGGACCTGCTGGTGGGGCGGCGTGACCGGCAACACGACTACATCGGCGAGATGATTGCGCAGTGCGAAGCCGACGAACGAGTCGTCACGACTGCCCTGAACATCCTGCGCGACACCGACGTGCCGTTCTCGGCGGGCGACGGTAGTCTTCCGTGGCGAGTCGAGGTTCGAGGCTGCATGCTGCATCGACAGCGCCTGCTGGCGGCGCGTCCGTTGCCGAACCGCCTCACGAACGGCACCCCCGAGTTGTCGTGGCATCGCTCCTTGGACGAGGTCATGCGCAGGGGGCCGTTCCGCTCGTTGCGAGGTGGGGCAGCTTCGACGTGGTTCGTTCACGTGCCGAACGCCTGCAAGCAACCCCTTGCAGACTGGATGCTCCTGCTCGACCTCGTCGAGAAGGGCGCCCGTCCGAAGCGGCAGGTCGGTGAGGTCGACTTGGTCGGTGGACTGCTGAGCTGGGTGCCCAAGGTACGCCTGGAGGCGCTGGTGTTCGTCCTCACGGGCCGGAATCTCTCGCCTGGCCGCATGCGACGGTGCCTCGATTCGCTACTCGCGCAGCGTGGCACGGACTGGGGAGCCGTGATCGTCGACGATGGCTCGAGCGATCTGAGTTGCGACTATCTTCAGGTCCTGTCCGAGGGGTGGGGCGATCGACTCACGCTCCTCCAGCCGCGAGAGCGACGTGGCCAGCTTGCCAACACCGTGCTCGCCGTGCGCCACGTCTGCGTCGATCCCGACACAGTCATCGTGACGTTGGACCTGGACGACGCGCTGATCGGATCGGAGGTCGCCAAGCGTGTGCTGGCGGCCCACCGGAACGGTGCGGACGTGACGGTGGGCTCCATGCTTCGCACGGACAAGCACTCCGAGTACCCGGTTGTGTTCGACGAGCCGAGGCGCAACCGAGGCGGTAACTGCTGGCAGCACCTGCGGACGTTCCGCAAGCGACTGTTCGATGCGATCCCCGACCACGAGCTGCGGATCGACGGCCGCTACGTCGATATCGCAGTGGACTGGTCGTTCATGCTTCCGATCGTCGAGATGGCCACCCGGCCCGAGTGGAATCGCCTGCCGCTCTACCTCTACGAGCCATCGGGACTCGGCAAGGGCGATGGTCGACTTGCGCGGGAGCGGCAGATCGGCGAGCTGACTGGCCGGCCATCACGGAGCTGGGCACGCGGCAAGCCGAAGTCGACCCTGGTGAACCCTGGCGAAGTGACCGCAGAGATGCTGCAGCATGGTGCGATCCTGTTCGTGCGGCACTCCGAACGCCCTTCGTTCGCCGGACTGACCGCTCAGCAGAAGCACGAGGTCTCGCTTACGGCGCGTGGACGCGAGATGGCTGCGGAATTCGGCCGGTGCGTTGGGCGGTCCGTTCGGCTCGCAAGCAGCCCGGTTCCTCGTGCCATGAAAACCGCCGAGGCGATCGCGTCGGGTGCAGGACTCGACCCGGCTGCGATCATGCAGACGCCACACCTGATGCAGTTCCGCGCGACCGGGCCTGAGCACTACGAGGAGGTGAAGCGACGCCTTGGCTGGACCGAGCTGATGGCTAGCTGGATGGACGGGTCGCTGCCACGAGGTGTTCTCGTGCCGTGCGAGCAGGTTGCACGGCAGGCACTCGCATCGGTGCTCGGTGATCCCGGTGTGTCCGGACTCGTCGTTGTCACGCACGACTTCCTCGTGATGGCGCTCCTGTCTTCGCTCCGCGGAGAGCGGCCGACCTCGATCCCTTACCTCGGCGGCCTACTGGTCAGCCGACAGGAAGCCGAGCGGTTCGTCGGGACGGAGGTGCTCGTATGACCTCGCTGACCACTCCGTCGAACCAGCAGCGCCGGCGAATCGTTGCGGTGATCGGCGATGCGAACACCACTCCGGGATCACCCAAGGACCTGCTCGCCGAGGATATTGGTCGGCTACTCGTCGACGCGGACTTCCGCGTCCTGACGGGCGGTCTCGGTGGCGTCATGGAAGCGGCGTGCCGGGGTGCACGTTCGTCCACGCGATACCGGTCTGGCGACACGGTCGCAGTCTTGCCTGGGCACGATCCCGCTGATGCCAACCCGTTCGTCGACATCGTGATCCCTTCAGGACTCGACCACGTCCGCAATTCGATCGTCGCGCACGCCGATGCGGTGATCGCGATCGGAGGCGGGGCCGGCACGATGTCCGAGGTCTGCCTCGCGTGGATCTACAAGCGGCTCATCGTGGCGCTGCGCGTCGAGGGCTGGAGCGGCAGGGTCGCGGACCAGCGCGTCGACGAGCGCATGCGGTATCCGAGCGAGCCGGATGACTGCGTATTCGGGGCCACCTATCCTGCTGATGCTGTGCGCATCGTGGTCGACCGCATTGCACGCTACGGCGGGCAGCACGGGCCGATTCGGCGCAGGGGCACTCCAGGGTCCATGGAGCCGAGGTGATGCGCAACTGCCTGTTCAGGTGGAGTGTCTGACCAACTCGAGTCGTCCACAAGCAAGTCGTCGACCGGGGTGCGGTATGCGGCATGGCGTGAGTCGGCAGCCGAGTTGACGCTTGACACGGTGTCATCGCGGGGAGGTCCACTTCTGAGGAACAAGGTGCGACTCGGCTTGTCGGAAGTTCGGACCGAAACGACGTCCGAACGTCGTTCAGCCCGGAATGTTCCTCTCGCTCCTCCGCTTGCCGGCGGAAGGTCATGGCGAATGTCTCGGGGTCGTTCCTGGTTCCGTGCTCCGTTCACGGCGTAGAAGTGCTCGCGAAACGCGATCACCTCCTTGTCGCGCGTGAAGTCACAGAGCGGTGTGTCGTCGAAGCCGCCGAGCGTGGCGGAGTAGCGGAAGGTCAGCACTTTGACGCGCATCGTGGGGGGAGAGCCTCAACAGGGGCCCTTTCGGGCCTCTGACCCCGCCACCCGCCCCAGCTCCACCAAGAAACGAGAGAAATGACAACGCCACGCGCAACCTGCAACCGGGCCGGCGCTCGGCCGGCGCTGGCGGCTGCGCACGCCGCTTGGCCGGGCGCCTCGCAACTCGCCCACGCAGCGTCTCGGCAGCGTGAAGTGGTGAAGTCCTAAGGCGTGATGCCCCTGGCGGGACGCAGGCCGTAGGCGCCGCCGCGGCCGTCGGGCGTGTAGCCGTTCCGGCCCGACGAGCGCGCGTCCTCGGCCTCGCCCCGGCGGGCGCCGCCGCGGTACACGCGGTACTCGGCGTCGGGAACGTCCAGCAAACCGTCACCTGCACGGCGTGTGCCATTCACCCAGGCGTCTGCGCACCACTCCCACACGTTGCCGTGCACGTCGTGCAGCCCGAAGTCGTTGGCCCGCAAGCCACCGACACCTTGGGAACCGCGGAACGGCGCGTTTACGAACCTGATGTTGGCGACGCCCCGCAGTTCCTGCACGTCGTCGCCCGTCCACCAGCTCGAAGACGTACCGGCGCGGCAGCCGTATTCCCACTGCGCCTCCGTCGGCAGTCGCAGCCAGCCTGCGTTGCGCATCAGCGCGATCTGGCAGTCGTCCCACGACACACCGCTCGTAGGCTGCAGCGGAGCCGAGACGTGGCCGCGACGTCGCCACCCATCGATGCGCGTCCACTGAGCCGCGGTCATCTCGTACTTCGAGACGAAGAAGGGGTCGAGATCGACCACGGTGAGACTCGCGTCTTGTTCCTGGTCCGCGCTGCTCGCGACCGGCACCCGGCCCCCCGGAAGCAGCACGAGCACCAGGCCCATCTGTGGATCCAACTGGATCCAACCCGACGCGGGATCTCGACGAGCCGGCTTTCCCGTCGCCAGGTGCGCGAACTCCCACAGACCCGACTGCGGATCCGCGCCGATGGGAACCAGCCCGATCTGCGGCGTGAGCGGCTTGTCGTTCGGCCACTTCGTCCCGCGGTACCTCTCGCCTTTCGAGATGGCCTCGATCGCCTCGCTCCACGCCCGGGCCGCGCTCTCCTCCTCCACACTGGCCACGGCGCACGCGAGTTGCTTCGACACGCGCCTCAGACCGGCCACGAGCTTCACCAACTCGTCGTGGCGATACTCGTCCTGGCTGTCGGAGAAACGCCAGGTCCGACGCGTGCTCGACTTTGCCTGCACATCCGCCAGCGACGCTCGGTGCCGAATCAGGTCCTCGGTGCGCTCCGCGAGTCCGGCACCGCGCCAGCGCTCGACCTCGCGCTCCATCCGCGCGAGGTTCGCGGCGAGCTCGTCTTGGCGGTCGGGAGCCCAGGACGCGGCCTCCTCGACGGCGCGTCGCCCCTCCGTGAGCGCCTCGTCGAGTTGGCCGGTGAAGAGGAGCGCCCAGGCCAGCGTGTCCCGGTACATCCCGCGCTGCGCGTCCGAGGCGTTCTCCACGGCGCGCCGCGCGAGCAGGACCGCGCCCGACTCCTTGCCGACCTGGCGATCGTCAGGATCGATGCGCGCCCAGGCCTCAGAGTTCCGCACCTCCGCCAGGGAGCGCTTCTCGTCCGACTCCAGCTCCAGCGCCGCGACCTCGGCCTCGACGTCCTCCGCCGTCGGCCACGGCGTCTCCCGGAGCATCCGTGCGTACCACAGGCACAGAGCTTCGAGTTCGGCCGGCTCCGTGTCCAAATCGCGAGCGTTCGCGGCCCGGTCGCTGGCCGCCTCCTCCGGCGTCCGCTCCAGCGCCTTCTCGCGCAGCTTGGCGAGCTCGGCTTCGGCCTCCTGCAAGCCGGGACGCCAGACCTCGGGGCGCGCCGGATCGTCGGGCACGCCGTGGACGAGCTCGCGCGCACGCCGGATCCACCACGCGGACGCCGGCTCCTCCTGTTTGCGCGCGTAAGCGTAGACGTCGTCGTCCAGCGTTTCGAAGTACGCGAGCTCCGACACGAGACCCTGCAGGCGTGCCTCGCGGTCGCGCACCAGCAGAACCTGGGTGAGAGCCTGGGCCGCCTTGGTCTGCTCGCGCGCCCACCACGCCGCGCCTGCGGCGAGCAGCGTCAAGGCGCACAGCGCAGCGATCGCCGTCCGCTCGATCCGCTTGCGCCGCGTCGTCGCGGCGCGCGACGCGGCCAGGAACGCCCGCCCGCGCGCGTCCACGTCGAGGCGCTCCGCGGCCAGCAGTTCCTCGCTGCGGCGCAACTTGCTGGTGGCATCGCTCCACAGCTCGCTCTTCCCGCCGGAAGCGGACCACGCGGCGCACGCGGCCTCGATCTCGCGGCGCAGGTCGAGGGCCTCGCGCTCGTTGGCCAGAAGCGTCCGCAAGCGCGGCCAGGCGTCGAGCAGGCGCTCGTGCGCGACCTCCGCGGCCGGGCGCGCGCCCTCGCCGCCCAGGATCACGAGACGGCGCTCCACGAAGGGGCGCGCCAGCGCGCGCAGTTCGGGCTCGCTCGTGCCCAGCTCACTCACCAGGGCTTCGAGATCGACGCGCCGGCGCGTGAAGCGCTCTCCGGCGTCGCTCTGTGCGAGCGCGCGGAAGAAGCGGTCGACGCGGCGTTCGGCCGACTTGGCGCGGTCGGCACCGTCCGTCCCCGTCGCAGCGTCGCTCGTGGATACTGCGGTGCCGTTCGCGGCCGAACGCACCTCCGCCAGCGCGGCCTCGGCCTGTTTCTCCAGCGCGCCGCTCACGCGGCCCGCTTCGACGTAGCCCTGCTTCGTCAACGCACCGCCGAAGCGCGCGCGCTCGCTCCACAGGGTCGTCAGCACTTGGGAGAGCAGCGCCAAGGCCCCCGGCTCGCTGGCCACGTCGGCCAGGATCGTCTCCGTCAGGCCCGGCTCGACGGCCACGCGCCGGCCGCGCAGCGGCTCGACGATCACGCGCGCCAGGCGCTCGGGCGCGATCGAGCCGATCGGCTGGCCGTCGCGCTCCAGGAAGGCGCGCACTCCGGGATGCTCGATCAGGTGCGGGAGCAAGTCGGCGCGCGCGCTGGCCAGCACGATCGCGCCCGCCTCGACCGCGCTCGCGGCGGCGCCGGCGACGAGCGCGAGGAACGCGCCGCCCTCCGCGCGGTCGAGCGCGATCGTCGCGGCTTCCTCCATCTGGTCCACGAGCAGCACGGGTGTCTGGCCCAGCGCCGCGAGGCCGCGCAGGAGGTGCGCGAGCGCGCGCTCGGCGTCCGGGCCGTGCTCGCCCTGCATGATCGCGGCGCTGGCGCGCGACAGCGTCGCGTCGACCTCGCGCGACCAGCGCGCGGCTTCCTCCGGCGTGCCGCCGCGCGCGTCCGCCACGGCGCGCCGCAACGAAGCGAGCGGGCGGTCGCCCGGCACGAGGACGATCGGTGTCAAGGCGCGGCCGGCGAGCGCTGCGCGGGCGCGCAGCGCGGGCACGATGCCGGCGCGCAGCCACGACGACTTGCCCGATCCCGACGCGCCGTACACGAAGAGCGCCGAGCGCTCGCTGAGGCGGGCCAGCGCCGCGTCGGTCTCCTCCTCGCGGCCGAAGAAGATCGCGGCGTGCTCCTCGTCGTACGCGAGCAGACCGCGGAAGGGCTCCAGCGCGAGAGCGGCCGCGTTCGGCGCGGGCTCGCCCTCGCGGCGCGCGCCGCGCACGAAGAGCTCGAGCTCGTCGGGCGCCAAGACGAGCTGGAACTCGTGCCCGCCCGCGCCCTGGTAGGCGACCGTCGGCACCTGCACCTGCCGCGCGTACCAGCCGACGTGCCACTCGGCGCCCGAGTGCGCCACGGCGGCCATCGGGTGCAGCGGCAGCCACAGGTCGGGCTCGACCTGGAGGTAGGGGCGCGAGGACACCAGCGCCGGCCAAGCAGAGGCGGGGATCTCGCGCTGCGCCCACGTCGGGAACGTGCCGTGCAAGCGCGCGATCTCGGCCAGGCCGCCGCGACCGCGGCTCTCCAGACGGCCGACGAGCACCAGCGAGCACGCCCCGACGAGCGGCACGCGCTCGCAGAAGTCGACGAGGCCCTGCAGCAACGGCTCGACGCTGGCCTCGCGGAACGCGGGGCCGACGTCCTTGTGCGTGCTC
>JAEUHZ010000074.1 GCA_016795205.1 Planctomycetota bacterium
GCTGACCGACGTCCTGGGCGCCGTGCTGCACTCGACGCCCGACCTCGGCAGCCTCCCGGCCGGCACGCCGCGCCGCGTCCGCGAACTCGTCGCGAGCTGTCTCGAGAAGGACCCGCGTAAGCGGCTGCGCGATCTGGGCGACGCGCGGCGCGAGCTCGAGCGCGCGCACGACGCGCCCGACTCGATCGCCGCGGCGGCGCCGGCCCGCGCCCGGAGGCGGAACCAGGTCGTCGGCGCTCTGGTCCTGCTCGCCATCCCCGCGGCGTTCCTCGCCGGCCGCGCGCTCGAGAACGAGCCCGCGCGCGCGATCACGCAGCTCGACCTGGCGCTCGCGCCCGCCGAGGCGCTCGGCCCGACTGCCGACTCGCGACCCTACCGTCCCGCCTTCGCGATCACGTCGGACGGTCGGCGCGTCGTGTTCAGCGGCACGATCGCCGCGCCGCCCGCCGCGGCGGCGGCGTCTGCGACGTCCGATGCGTCCGGCGCGTCCGGCGCAGAGCCCGCTCCGGCGACTCCGCCGGCGACGTGCCTCTTCGTCCGTCCGCTCGACGCGGCCGAGGCGACCGCGCTGCCCGGCACGGAGGGAGCGAACTCGGTGTTCCTCTCGCCCGACGACCGCCTCGTCGGATTCCTGGCCGACGGCGAGATCCGCACGGTCCCGCTCACCGGCGGCCCGGTGTCGCGCATCGCGAAGCTCACCGACGGCGGCTTGAGCTCGAGCAGCCCGCTGGTTCCCGCCGACCGCGACCTCTTCGGCGCGTGCTTCGACACCGACGGCTCGATCCTGTTCGGGCGCTTCCGCGACGGGCTGTGGGAAGTGCCCGCCGCCGGCGGCGTGCCCAGGCGGCTCACCACGCCGCCGCCGGGTGACCACCACCGTCTCCCGCGCTTGCTGCCGGGCGGACGCGGCATCCTCTTCACCCAGGGCAACGATCGGCACCCGCGCGTGTGCGTCGTCCCGCGCCGCGGCGGCGACGTGCGGGTCCTCGTCGAGGAAGCGACCGACGGCCGCTTCGTCGCGCCCGACCGCCTGCTCTTCGCGCGCGACGGCGCGCTCCTCGCGGCGCCGTTCGACCTCGAGCGCGCGGAGGTCACGGGGCCCGCGGTGGTGCTCGTCGCGAACCTCCTGCACGCCTACGACGGCGGGCGTCCGGCGTCCGAGGTCCTCACCGCGTTCTTCGACGTTTCCGCGTCGGGCACGCTCGTCTACGCGGAGGGCGGCCGCATCCCGCTCTCGCCCTCCCGGCTCGTGTGGGTCGCGCGCGACGGCACGGTCGAGCCGATCGCCGGGCTGGCCGGCTAGATCGCGCGGCCGAGTCTGGCGCCCGACGGCCGGCGCGTCGCGTTGACCCACAGCTGCTCGCCGTTCTGCGCCGCGTGGACGACGATCCCTACCGGAGTGCGTACCGCGCCGCCGTCCTGGCGAAGGACCCGGCGCGGCAGGCGCAGTTGGCCGCCGAGCCGGCCGCGCTCGTCCAGCCGCCGGAGTTCGCGGCCAGCATGGGCGCCGACGCGGCGGTGCCCGTCGAGCGGCGGCGCGAGCTGCTGGAGCTCGCGGTGTCGCGCCAGCCGTCGAACATCGTGCTCTTGATGACGCTCCAGGGCTCGTACCCGGGCTCGAAGAGCACGCGGGACGAACGTCTGCGCTGGCTGCAGGCCGCGATCGCCGCCGATCCGCAGAACTCCGGGGCCTACACCAACCTCGGTCTCGCGCTGCGCGATGCGGGCCAGGACGAAGCGGCGCTGGCCTGCAACCGGAAAGCGGTCGAGCTGAACCCGCGGAACAGCGTGGCGTGCAACAACCTCGGGGCCGTGCTGATCGACCGGGGCGAATGCGAGGAGGCCTTGCACTGGCTCGAGCGGTCCATCGAGGTCTTCCCGCGCCGGGTGGACGCGTACACCAACCGCGCCCGGGCTCTGTACAAGCTGGGCCGCGTCGACGAGGCGCTGGACACCTATCGCCGCACGCTCGAGACGTTCCCCGACGATGCGATCACCCACGGCAACCTGGGCGACGTCTTGAAGGAGCAGGGTCGGGAGGACGAGGCGATCGCGAGCTACCGCAAGGCCGTCCTGCTCGACCCGCGCCTGGTGCAACCCTACGCGTCCTTGGGCGACCTGCTCCTCGCGAAGGGACAGGTGGACGAAGCCGCCGCCTGGCACCGCAAGGCCGTGGAGCTCGATCCGCGGAGCGCCTTCCATCACGCCAGGCTCGGCGCTGCGCTGCGGGCGCAGCGGCGGTGGGACGAGGCGATCGCCTGTTTCCACAGGAGCCTCGTGCTCGACCCGCAGGACGACGCCTACTGCGGCCTCGGACTCACGCTGAAGTCCGCCGGCCGCGTGGCCGAGGCGATCCCCCTCCTGCGCAAGTCGCTCGAGTTCCGCCCGGACTTCACCCCGACCATCCAGGCGTTGAGCGGTGCGCTGGTCACGCAGGGTCGGACCGAGGAGGGACTCGCACTCGCACGCCGCTCCGTCGAGCTGGCGCCGCACGAGGCCGCGGCTCACCTCGCGCTCGGCAACGCGCTGCACGCCGCGGGAGAGGTGGAGCAGGCCAGCGCGGCCTTCATGCAGGCCATCGACCTCGATCCGCAGGAAGACAGCGCGCTGCACAACCTGGGCGCCACGGCCTTCCACCGCGGGAAACCCGAGGAGGCTCTCTCCTGGTACCGGCGCGCGACCGACGCCAACCCGCAGATCGACCAGTGGCAACTCGATCTCGCGCTGACGCTGCAGGCGCTGGGCCGGCACGCCGAAGCGCGAGCACGCTTCGCGCGGTCCCTGGAACTCGATCCGAACCTCGCCTGCAGCCACTACAACCTGGGCTGCTATCAGCAGGAAGACCGCCGCTTCGACGCAGCCATCGCGAGCTATCGCACCGCGCTCGCGCTCGATCCGGACTACGCCGAGGCTGCCTGCAACCTGTCGATCTGCCTGCAGAACGAGGGCCGG
Source organism: Planctomycetota bacterium (assembly GCA_016795205.1). Lineage (GTDB taxonomy): Bacteria > Planctomycetota > UBA1135 > UBA1135 > JAEUHZ01. The sequence goes on from JAEUHZ010000074.1 coordinate 2,953, forward strand.
TTCGAGGAGGCGTTGCAGGACTCACGGCGCGGCCACGAGCTGGGCTCGAAGCGCTCCAACTGGAGCTATCCGTCGGCGGAATGGGTTC
>JAEUHZ010000076.1 GCA_016795205.1 Planctomycetota bacterium
ATCGACTGGCCGGCGATGCTCACGACCACGCTCCACTGGCCGCACTGGACGCTGGTCTGGGACGTTCCCGCGCCGATCAGCAGCGTGCGCGTCAGGTTGTTGCAGGCGCTGGAGGGGGCGGAGGTCTGAGCGTGGGCCTGCGCGACGAGCAGCACGCCCACGAGAGCGAGACGGGGCATGGGGACTTTCCTTGGGTCACGGGGAAGAAGGACCGGAGGAACGGGCGCCGGGCGGTTCGAGCCTAGGGGGGAGCCGCGCGTTGTCAAACGGCTCCTGACGAGGGGTTCAGCAGGCGCCGGAATGACTCGCGAGTCGGAGCCCCGCCGCCCGCTGCGCTCCGAGCCGGCAGAGCGCTCGCCCTCGCCGGCGCGGCATCACGGCTGGGTGGAGGAATCGCCGTGCGTGACATCAACGGCCCGCCCACGGGCGTTCAACGCGTCTGCCGGATCGAATGCGCCGGGCCCTCGCGAGCGCTCGCGCGCGGGAGTGCTGAATGCAAGCCGGCCTGAACTCCCGCTCGCGCCCGCTCAACTTGCTCGCAAGTCGAACGTCAGCTCACCACGGCGAAGGCGCGCCGTCGGGGTCCCCGGTTTGGTACGCGTCGAGCGCCGCAGCGTGGTCCGGGCTCATCGACTGGCCCGGCGTCATGTTCACCGTGGGCGAGCCCCCCGGGAACCCACGCCCGCCACCGGCCGGCGGATTCGGGCCGCCCAGACGACCGGGCGCGCTCGGTCCGTGCGCGGGCGGGATCGTGTACGTGCGCGTGTACCACCACTCGACGCGTCCGACGATCACCGGCAGCATCGGCGGGCACACCATCCAGACGTACGTGGTGTAGCGCAGCTCGAGCGTGATGCTGGTCACGTCCTGGCCCGCTGGGAACCCGTGATCCCCCTCGATCAGGAGCTCGAGCGCCTGCAGCCCCAGCGGCGTGAGATTCGGGCCGTCTTCCATCGCGTGCGTCGTCTCGCCCGGATTCAGCCCGGGAACGGTCGGTTCTTGCGGATAGTCGCCGGCCGGGAGCCCTGGGATCGACCGCGTGCTGTCGGAGTAGGTCCGTCTGCCGTCACACTGCTGGGGCTTCCCGTCGTTGCCGGTCGCCGGGACCGGCAGCGGGCACCCGCCCGAGGCACCGCCGGAACTCGTCCACGTGATCTTCGTGTTCACGAACTGCTGGAAGAAGATCGAGCACTCCGCCGGGCACGTGGCCTCGATGCGGATGCCGACCTCGCCGTCGGGGCGCGGCACCTCAAGGAGGCAGATGTTCGGTCCGCCGCCGCCGCCCGGACCCTGGGATGAGAACGGCGCGAAGCTCGCCGAGACCGCAACGGTGCCGTTCGTGCCTTCGAACGTGCAGCCGTTCTCCTGGTAGCTCAGCGGAACCGTGACGCCGAAGTCGAGGAAGCCCAGCAGGTACTCGCCGACCTGCGGCGTCAGCGGCACGAAGAGAAGCGCGCCCAACTCGGACGACGGAACGCCAAGCCAGCCCGGGATGCCAGGGATCGCGATCGGCTGCACAGCGAGCTTGATCGGCTCGTAGCCCGGCACCCGAACGGTGAGGTCGAGCTCATTGACGCCCAGGATGGCCGGACCTTCAGGAGGAAGCGACTCGATCCAGATCTCGGAACTGGTGTCGGACTCGCCTCCACCCCCGTCCCACGAGACCGCGGGGGGGGCGAAGAGCGAGAACGCGACGGCGCAGCCCGCCGCCCACATCGCGAGCTGTCGACGGCAGGGATGCAAACGCGAGAGATGCACGAGAACCTCCTGGATCGAGGAGACAGGACGGGACGCGCCACGCGGCGACTACCAACTGGAAGGCGCGACGGAGGCGCGAATCCGCCGCGGAATCTCGCGATCGACCGCGATCACGCGGAACGTACACGGCACGACCTGGTCGTGTGTCTCGCCAGCCAACGTGCGCGGCGCGCCCGGCGTGGACAATCGCGAGATCGCGCGACGAAGCTCGCCTCACTGTACGCCATCGGGGATGTGAGCTCCGTCGTCTGTCCCTCGATCGCACGGGACCCCGAGCGGTTCCCGCCCTCGTTGCGCTCCAGAGGCGTCAGCGCAGGGAGAGAACGCCGACAGCGCGAGCCGCAGAGCGGCACGCTGCGCCAGGTGCTACGCGAGCACGTCGCGACCTCTCAGGGCCCCACGAGCGAGCAGGATGGTCCCAGCCTGTCCCGCTTGGCCATCCGCGAACTCGAGCGCGCGCTCACCTGCGGCGTCCTCGCCCAGGGCTTCGCGCCCCCGCGCTGCGCTCGGTGCCGAGCTCAGGCCGCGCGGGTTCGCCGTCGAGGTCTTCTACTGCCCGTGCGGCGGCGGTCGACGCCAGCTGATCGCGACGATCACCAACGATCTTGTCCTGTGGCGGACCCTCGACCATCCCAAGCTCGAGCGGCTCGCCCAGTCGATGGCTCCGGCTCGGGCGCCACCCGTGCCCGAACGCGACGGATAGCCACGGACGCGGGCGATCCGCGCACCTGCACGAGGTGCGCACCGAACCAGCGCCATGTCCTCGGCGCGGCGCGGGACGCCAACACCCTGCCCAAGTCGGCTCATCCCCCCAGCACGCACCGGCCTCCGCAGCCCCCGCCGAACGGGTTCAGCCTCGGCCCGCCAATGCATCCCCACCGACACGGCTGCGCCCTAGGTACCCGCGTGGGCGCCAGCGGCTTGGATGTCCGCCCCCCCCCCGAGCTCGCCCCCGGTGCCGACTGCGGCCGCTGGGTTCACTTTTTCCCAGTTTCCTGAGCCCGGATGGAGCGGCCGCAGTACGGGCCCATGTCCCGGCTGCGAGTCCTTGCGAATCGGCATCCAGTCATTACGAGAGGTCAACATGTCAGCGCTTGTGAGTGCACCGCAGAACCGAACCGACCCAGTCCGGAGAGCTCGTCCGTGGCACGCGATCGCGCCGTGCTGCGTGCTCGCGACGTTGGCGGCTTTCCCATTGAACGCCAGTGGCTCGCAATCCGTGCCTGCGCTCGTGGCCGCGCGGCGCGCGTGCGCGGTCGAGGTCTTCCCGGGAGCGCAGTATGCGACCGGGGACGGCTCGACCGATCTGGCGCTCGGCGATGTCGACGGCGACGGCGACCTCGATGCCGTGACGGTCAACGAGTACGCGAACACGTTCAGCGTGCTGCGCAACCGCGGACGCGGGCGGTTCGCGCCACCCGTGGACCACCCGACGGTGATTCGTCCCGGCGCGATCGCAGTCGGCGACTTCGATGGAGACGGTGATCTCGACCTGATCGTCGGTGCGAAAGCTGGCGGAGGCATGGAGTGCTACTGGAACGCGGGAGACGGGACATTCGCCCTCGCCGCCTCCTGGAGTCACGCGTGGCGCATCGAAGCCATCCGCACTCTAGACCTCGAAGGCGACGGGGACCTGGACTTCGTCACGGCCGACTTCGCCCCGCACGCGATCAGCCTGTTCGTCAACCTGGGCGGCGGCGTGTTCGCGGCACCCGCCCCGGTTCCGCCGAGCCTCGCGCTGGAATCCGTGACGGACGTCGCGGTCGGTGACGTCGACGGCGACGGCGATCCCGATCTGGCCGTCGCGAGCGGCGCGACGAACAGGTTCACGATACTGCACAACCTCGGCAGTGGAGCGTTTGCGGCTCCCATGACCTACCCTTGCGCGATGCGGCCCAAGTCGGTGCGCCTCGCCGACCTCGATGGCGACGGGGACCTCGACGCGGCGCTGGCCAACGTCGACAGCATGGACGTCGCGGTCTTCCTGAACGACGGGACAGGTGGCTTTGCGCTGCACGCTCGACTCCCCCTCGGCGCCAACGCGGGGGGGCTCGCCGCGGCGGACTTCGACCTCGACGGCGACATCGATCTCGCGGCGGCGGTCTCGGGTTCGAGCACGGTTGCAGTGCTCACAAACCTCGGCGGAGCCACGTTCGCGCCCGCGAGGCACCTGGCGTCGAGCCCGGGGCCGATCGCCGTCGAATCCGGCGACCTCGATGGCGATGGCCGACCCGACCTGGCTCTCGTTCGGCGTGACGACGAACTCACGGTGATCCACAGCCGCCGAGGAACTGGTCTCACGGGAGGAACCACTTTGCCGATGCAGGCAAGCTCGACCGCGCTGTCCCTGGCCGATTTCGACCTTGACGGCAAGATCGACCTCCTGACCCTGCTGCCCCACACAGGTAGTCTCGCGCTCGTCCGCGGGCTCGGACAAGGGGCCTTCGCTCCTCCGGCTCAGTTCCCCGCGGGAGCGTGGCCGACGGAACTCGTCACGGCCGATCTCGACGGCGACGGTGATGAAGACGCTGCAGCCCTAGGCACTGGCGGCGTGCACATCTTGCGCAACCTGGGCGCGGGGACTTTCGCGGCGCCGGTGACGATCTCGATGCTAGGGTGTAGTTGGATCGACGCAGCGGACATCGACCGAGACGGCGATGTCGATCTCGTGGTCGTGCAGACCACCGGCGTGTCCGGCGCAGTCACGGTGCTCTGGAATTCCGGCGCGGCCACGTTTCGCGCGTCCGTGAGCTACCCCTGCGATCGACTTTCGCAAGGGCTCGCGCTCGCGGACGTCGACGGCGACAATGACGTAGACGTCATCGTCACCGGGTTCAACACCAGGACAGTGGACGTGTACAAGAACGCGGGGACGGGAGCGCTCCTCGCGCCGCTCTCCTTCCCGACGTCCTTGGCGCCCGATCGGTTGTACGCGCACGACCTCGACGGGGACGGAGATCTCGACCTCGCCGTGTGCTCCTCGTCGTCTGGTCCGCGCGTCGTCATGCTGCTCGAGAATCCGGGTGATGGTTCATTCTTGGTGCGTCAAGAGGTGCCGGGCATGAAGGTTCCGGCGGCCATTGCGGCGATCGACTGGGACGGCGACAGCGACCTCGATCTCGTGGTGTCCGACAGCAGCGACGGGAGCATCGTGCTGCTCGAAAATGCTGGACTCTGGAACTTCGCTCGTGCTGCGAGCTTCGCGCTGGCTGGCGGCTCCTTCGTGGTCCGAGTCGTCGACGTGGACAATGACGGCGACCTCGATCTTGCGACGTCGAGCGCGGAGGGACTGACGATCCTGCTGCAAGAATGTCCCTGAACTCCCCTTCCGAACACGGGGACGTCGATGCCGAGCTCGTCGAGCTGAGCCGCGAGCTGCGACGATTCGCGCGGCACGTCGCGCGCGACGAGGCTGCTGCCGATGACCTCGTGCAGGACGCGTGGCTCGCTGCCCTCAGCTCGCGGCCGGGCACGGTCGCAAACCTGACGACCTGGCTGCGCGGCGTCGTGCGCAACATCGCGCGCCGCAACGCGGCACGGGCGCGGGTGCGGGAGCACGCGGAACGAAGCGCGGCTGCACCGGAGGCCGGCGCGGCCGAGCACGAGCTGTCGGAGCGAGCGTCGACGTACCGTGCGCTGCGTGACTGCTTCGACACGTTGCGCGAGCCGTCGCGCACCGTGCTGCGCATGCGCTACTTCGACGAGCGATCGCCGGCGGAGATCGCCGCGGAACTGGGGCGTCCGCTGGAGACGGTCCGCACCCAACTCCAGCGCGGGCTGGCCGAGTTGCGCACCGCGCTGGCGAGGCGCCGCGTCCGTGATCGATCGTCCTGGGCCGCGATCCTCTTGGATCGGTCGTCCGCCCGTCCGTGGTTCTCGCGTGCGGTGTCCGCCACGCGCTGGTGGCTCGCGACCGCTGCGATGATCGCCGCCGTCCTCCTCGCATGGCGGCTCGCGAGCGTCGAACCGGCCGCACTTCAGACCGCCTCCCTCGCTCCCGTGTCGGCGAACGCGGCTACAACCGCCGACCTGTCGCTCGCCCTGGATCCCGGACGCACGAGCGCCGCGCCGAGCGCCGCGGATCAGGTGCCCCCCGCCCACGACGCGACGCGCCTCCTCACCGTGCAGGTCCTCGACCCGCTGGGACGAGCCGTGCGCGACGCGACCATCGTGCTGTCAGGCGCGAACGAACTGGAGGTCGCTCGGACCTCGACCGACGCGGACGGCCGCGCGGCCGTCGACGTCACGCAGATCGCCGACGTCGGGCCGCCGGTGCTGCCCGTCGGACCAAGGGGCATCCTGGTCGAGGCGTTCGGCGCCGGATGGTCGTATTCCCCGCTGACCGTCGTCGCCTGCGGCGTCGGCAGAACCGAGGTCACCCTGACGCTAGGTGGTCGCGCACAGCGCCTCGTCGGGCAGGTGCGCGACGTCGAGGGCGCTCCGATCCCGCGCGCGGTCGTCACGCTCGAACCGCACGTTCCCGGCCTGCGCACGGGAGATGACGGTCGGCTGTACATGGAGTCGCCCGCGATGGCCAGCGCCGACGACCAGGGGCAGTTCGCGCTCGGGCATCTCCCGCGCCGCGAGCACCACTACAGGATCCAGGCCCCGGGGTTCGGGGCGCAGCGCGGCACGATCGCGGGTGAGGAGGACGAGTTGGTGCTGGAGCGGAGGCTTCAACGCGGCGGCGAACTCCTCGGCCGCGTCTGGCGTGAGGACGGCACGGTCGCTGCCGGCGCGCGCGTGTGGTCGGCTGGGGAGGACGGAGTGCGCGCCAGCGCCGAGTACGCGACCGCCAGCGCCACCGGCGACTTCGTGCTGCGAGGGTTGAGTCCGGGATCGCAGTTCACCTTCGCCTGCGACACCTTGGATCCGACGCTCTACGCTTGCGAGGAACTGGAGGTCGTTTCCGGTGGATCGACGGACTGGTCGCCGACCCTGAGGCGCGAGGATCCACTGACGATCCGCGTCGAATCGGGAGACGGCCTGCCAGTCGCGGCAGCGATCGTAGTGCTGCGTGTGCCCGCGGACGCGCGGTCGCGCTGGATCGAGATGGGGACCGCCGACGCGAATGGCCGCATCGAGTTCCGCCATCGCCCACCGGTCCAACTGGAGTGCTTTGCGATGCGCCCTGGGACGGGCAGTGTGCCGCACTCTGCACGCATCGAGCCTCGAGCGAGCCGCGAGATCGTGCTGCGCCTCTCAGAGCCGGCGCCGTCATGCCGGGTTCGCCTGCGCGTCGAGGACGCCGCGGGCGTGTCGATTCCCGGAGCCCGGTTCGTCGCACTCGCGCGGGAGGCGCCCCTGCGCCTCGAGGCCGCGATCGACGGTCGAACCGGTGAGGTCGCGGATCTGTGGCTCCCGCCCGGGACGTATCGGACCTACGTGGTCGGCGCGCTGGGCGGATTTGATGTCGGGATCATGGAGGTCGCTGGCCACGACGACTTGGTGCTCCCACCGATCTCCGTCGCTCCCGGTGTGCCGGTCGCGTTCGACTGGACCCGCGCGCCAGCGGCTGAGTCGTGGATGCTCCAGGGGATCGGCGTGGCAGTGGATGCGGAAGATGCGCTCGAGATCGGGACGATCTCGCGTGGAAGCCCGCTGCGCGTGCTGTGGCCCGGCAGGTATCGCCTTATCGCGCGGCTCGACGACGGATCCCGCGCAGACGTCCGGTTCGAGGTTTCCGCTGACGCCGTGGAGCGCGTGGTCGTGTCGATCGTCGAACGCGACTAGGGCGCGGTCGAAGCGGTCGACGTTGCGCCCCGGAGGCCTCACCCCCGAGGATCGTCCGCGGACAGCTCTCGACCGCGGATCGCGGGCAGACTAGGGGCGCGACGGCGCCAGTGTGCAGCACCCCTCGCGTTCGACACACCGCTGGCACCGAATGCACGCGCGGCGCGTCTGCTACGACGGTACCGGCAGGATCGTCTCGGGCCGCTCGTTGCTCTCGAGCGCCTCGCTGCGCTCAGGCCGCGGCCGCGCGCGCGCATCCCCACCTACCACGACGTGATCGCGCCTGCGGTGCATTGGCGTGACCCGCTCGTGCCGTGACCGAGTGCCTGGGCCGAGCCGCAGGACGAGGGCGAATGGCGGGCGTGCTCCGCGACTCCACCACCGCGCAGCGCTTTTCCGGCCAGGGTCCGCCAATGGGACTGGGCTGTACCCACTGCAGGGTGTGTTCGCCGTCGCCCCCCGGCTCGAATCGAGGCTGCGCCGTCCGGGGCCGGCGCCTGTGCGAAGGCCTGAGCAGGCGGCAGCCCGGCGAGGAGAGCAGCTAGCGACACGCGAGGACTCCTCGGGGGCGAGGGGCGAACGTGGTCCGCAGGGAGCTGGCTCCCGACCGAGGGGTCGCGCGAGAGGGGTTGGGCAGGGGCTCAGTCCGTTCGTCACACTTGCTGGAGCCCGAGGACAGGTCACGGACCGTTTGGGTTACTCGACCGATCGCCAAGCCTAGGCCCCCCGCCACTCGCCCGCTCCGCCCGTCGACCGGAGCGGCTCCAGCCGGGAAGATGCCGCCCCCACCGATCGTCGCTCCCGCCTCACGCCTTCCCGCCCATGCAGCCGACCGCCGCCACGCCCAAGAGCTCCCACAGGACGACGCACGACTTCCTGACCGCCGTGCGGCAGCGGGTCGGCACCGTGGTCGTCGGGCAAGACGTGGTGGTCGAGCGCTTGATGATCGCGCTCTTCACGGGCGGCCACATCCTGCTGCAAG
>JAEUHZ010000016.1 GCA_016795205.1 Planctomycetota bacterium
GCCTGGTCGCGGGTGGGGAATGTGCAGCTCAGTCCCTATCGGTTCTGCATCCACGACTTGGGCCAGGGCCCGCTGCTCTTCGCGCTGGGCTGGACGGGCTTCAGCGTGAACGGCCAGAGCGCCCAAGGCCTGGCGGCCTGGAATGGCACGGACTGGATCCTGCCCGTGCACCCGCTGCCGTTCACCGTCTACCTGTCCTCGCACTTGGGCATGGTCAGCATCACCGAGGAGGGTCGCCCCAGCCTCTACGTGTTTCCCATGGGCAGCGCGCGGATCTGGCGCTATCGGGACGGCGCCTGGAGCGCGGTCCTGGACGTCGTGCACACGAACAACCCCGATATCGAGCGCATCATGGCCTACGACGACGGGAACGGCCGCGCGCTCTTCGCCGTCGGGAACCGGATCACGCTGCCCGGCCAGCCGGCGGGTGAGTACGTGCGCTTCGCGCGCTTCGACGGCCACACCTGGACGCCCGTGGGCACGACGTACACAGTGCACCCCTTCTCAAGCCCGAAGCTGACCGGCGTCGCCACGTTCGACTTCGGCGAGGGCCCGGACCTCTACATCGGCGGCGACGTCCTGCACCCGGGCACCCAGGGCTTGATCGCTCCCTGGCAGGTCATGGCGCGCTACCGCGGCGCGCACCGCGACCTCGCCGCCGTCTGCGGCGGCGACGGCTCCCTGGCGCGCTGCCCGTGCGACACGCGCGGCATCGTGGGCCACGGCTGCCCGAACTCGGCCACGGCGAACGGCGCGCGGCTCGAGGCGCAGGGCGTGCCGCGCGCGGACACGCTGACGTTCACCGCGCGCGACCTGCCGGCGAGCACGTTGGCGCTCCTCTTCCAGGGTGACGCCTACGCCTACTCGCCGGTCTTCGCGGGCGACGGCGTGAGCTGCACGAGCGGCACGCTGCTGCGCGTCGGCACGCGCCAAGCCCAGGGCGGCGTGGTCCAGATCCCGCTCGCGGGCGAGCCCTCGATCGGCACGCGCGTGCGGACGCTCGGGGATCCGCTGCCCGAGGGCGCCGTGCGCTACTACCAGCTCTGGTACCGCGACCCCGACCCGGCCTTCTGCGCGAGCGGGGGCCTGTGGAACACGTCGAACGGGATGCGGGTGGTGTGGTGAGCGGAGGCGGCCTGGGTTTGGATCTCCCGCGCCAAGAACGACGCCGGGCGCGGGGGCTGACCCCCGCGCCCGGCGCGTTTGCCGTGCACCTCCGTCAGCGCGCGGCCGGCGGAGTGCTGCGGCTCACGGACCCCAGGGGATCTCGAGCCCGTTCGACAGGTTGAACGTGCTCGGCGTGCAGAACGCCGCCGCGTTGCGATACCAGACTTGGTAGTAGCGCGTGCCGCCGCCCGGCGGGACCAGGCCCCGCACGGAGACGGACGGATCGCCCACGGCCGGGTACTGCGACCCGCCGCCGACGTTCGACTTGGTGCCCAGGCGGATCACCGTGCCACCCGCGCAGCGGATGCCGTCGCCGAACACGGCCGAGATCTGGGTCGTGCCCTGGAAGTAGAGGCATGACGAGTTCGGCATGCCCGTGCCGAGCAGCGTGACGGTGTCCGCCGCCACGCTGGCCGTGCCGGTGGCGGACAGGTTCGCCCCGGCCGCGACGACGGAGTTCTCGCAACCGTTGCCCGCGGCGCCGCTGTTGCCGCAGGGGCAGGCGGTGCCGGTGCCGTCCCCGAAGCAGTAGGCCGTGAAGGGCGAGCCCTCGCGGACGATCTGGAACCCGTTCACGGTGGCGAACCCCGTGACCGTCGAGATCGTGATCGCGATCGAGCCACCGCTGGCGACGCCCGCGACCGCGTGGCGCGCGTAGGTCACGCCCAGGGCGTGCGAACCGGTCCAGGTCCCCCCGACGTTCTGCGCCGGATCCGAGGAGCCGGCCACCGAGACCGACGCGATGTACGTGGCGCTGTCCGGCGCCCAAGCGTACGTGTAGACCTGATAGTTGCCGCCGAACAGGTTGCCGAACGTCCAGGTGGTCGTGGCACCCGTCCCACCGGCGTCCTGCGCGTCGTCGAGCAGCGCCTGGTCATTGCCCGTCGTGCCCGCGTTGTCGAACGAGAAGTCGAACAGGCTCGTGCCCGTGCGCGTGAGCTGGACGTTGCAGGGCGCGCCGCTCAGGTCGTTGAGCAACGCGCTCGCCACGGCCACGCTGCGGGCGTTCCACACGCCGGGCTGGGCCGCGGCGGCGCCATAGGCGCTGGTCGGCACGCCGAAGGTGGAAGCCGGCGAGCCGATGTCGACGTTCATGCTGGCCGCGACCGGCGGGCCCGGAGGCCCGGCGACCGTCAGCGAGAACGTGCCCGTCCCGCCGGCCGCCGTCGGGTAGACCCCGATCTGGATCATGTACGAGTTGCCCGACGTGGCGTTGAAGTCGAGCGACGACTGGAAGCTCGCGCAGGCGTCGTCGTTGCAGGCCAGCACGGTGCCGGCCGTCGGACAGGTCGAGCCCGGATAGACGGCGATCTTCGTGTCGACCGTGGTCAGGCCGCAGGTCGTGAGCGTCGCGAGCCCGCTCACCGGGGCCGTCCAGGTGAACCACACGTCGCGGTTCATGGCCGTCGACCCGAAGAACAGGCAGGGACCCTCGGTCTGGCCCTGCGGGCTGGTCGTCGCAGCCGAATTGTTGAAGGGGAAGACGCCCTGGCCGGTGATCACGTCCGCGGTGGCGCAATCGTCGCTGCCGGTCGAGGCCAGGAAGCTGGCCGTGGACGCCGGCTGGTAGACGACGCCGGGGCGCACGAGCTGCGGGAGCGGAGGAGTGCTGGGCGTCTGCGCTTGCGCGACGGCCGCGCACGCGCCGAGGCCGACCGACAGGCGGAGGGCCAGACGATGGAGCTGCATGGGATGTCCTCGAGAACAAGGGGGGGGGCGACCCGTGCGCTCCGCGGAAACGTGGAACCACACGGGGCGGCGCCGCGCGAGTGTGCGCGCCGCCGCACGCGATCGAGCCTATGCCCCCGCCCCCGTTCCGGGAAGGGGTCGGTCCCGAGCCCCCTCAGTCCGGCCGGACCCGGCCGTCCCGGGGGTCGATCGCGAGCCCCAGGCGCTCGTCGCGCGCCACGTAGAACAGGAAGCCGTACATCATCTCGTCCTCCGTCTCCTGCCCGAAGCGCACGGCCCGCGCCGGGTCGGGGTTGAACGGGTTGAAGCGCGAGTTGTCGAAGTGGGCGCGGCAGGTGACCGTCGTGCCGGCCGGGAAGACCTGCGCGCCCGGGTGCCAGACGTAGGACGTCTGCCAGTCGAAGCTGTAGTTCGGGACCAGGAGCAGCGTCTCCTCGCGCCCGTCGGGATAGCCCGCGACGAAGTCCATGTCGCGACCGCGCAGGTGCATGTGCACGAACATGCCGATGCCCACGGCGTCGACGTCGAACCGGCGCGACGCGCGCACGGGGTGCGCTGGCGCGCCCGGCGGGATCTCGAAGCGCGTGTTGCGGATCTGGTGGTGGCGCAGGCGCTGCTCGACGCGCTCGCGCGGGAAGCGCAGGCCCACCGCGATGCGGTCCTTCTCCGGACTCCCCGTCGGCACGTAGTGGATCTGCAGGCCGAGCACGGAGCCCGCGGGAATCGAGAGCGCCACGCCCGGCGCGAGCACCATCGGATCGCCGCCCGGCACGTGCCCGGTGACGAAGCTCGAGTCGCTCCAGTCGCTGCCGATCTTCCAGAAGCCCAGGTTCGCGTGGTGGACGACCTGCGGATTCGAGGGCGCGATCTCGACCGCCGCGACCCACGTCTCGCGCAGGAAGACATGCGGCAGGATCACGTAGCGGTAGGGGACCCGGCCGGTGGCCGGGATCTCCTCCTCCCGGGGGGCGGCGAGCACGAGGTCCGGCTCGCCGATGCGCCAGCCCGTCGCGCGCGGCGGCGGCGGCGCGGGCGCGCGCGCCGGATCGCCCTCGGGCGCGCCGGCCGCGACCCAGCGCAGGAGCGCGCGCCGCTCGTCGTCCGCCAGCCCGCGCGCGTTCTGGAACGAGCCGTGCTCGCGGCTCGCGAACCAGGGCGGCATGCGGCGCTGCTCGACGACCTCGGCGATCATCGCGGCGTGCTTCTTGGCCTCGGCAAACGTGCCGAGCGCGAACGGCGCCGACCCGCCGGCCACGTGGCAGTCGCCGCAGTGCTGGCCGACGAGCGCGCCGACGCCGTCGGCCCACGTGGGCGGGGTCGGACCGGGCTCGAGCGCAGCGGGCGGCGTGATCCGGCAGCCGTCGACGACGGTGCGCGGCACGCGCACCGCGCGGCCGGCCAGCACGTCCTCGAGCGCCTCGCGCAAGTCCTCGCGGATCGTGGCCGAATCGGGCGCCGTCCCGGCGACGCGCTCGGACGCGTCGAGCCGTCCGCGGTAGCGCAGGACGTGCTCGCGGTCGAGCACGACGATCTCGGGTGTGCGTTCGGGCGTCAGCGCGCGCAGCGCTTCACCGCTGAAGTCGCGCGCCACGGGGAACTCGACCTGCTGCGCGATCGCGCGCGCCGCGACCTCGACGAGCGCGTCGTCGGCGCCGACGTTCAGGCCCAGGAACTGCACGTCGCGCGCGCGGTACGCGCGCTCGAGCTCGGCCACCCTGGGCATGACGCGGTTCGCGACCGGGCAGTCGAGCGTCGTGAAGACGATCACGTACGCCGCACGCGGTCCGAAGTCGCTGAGCTCGCGCTCGAGCCAGCGCGTGTCGGTGAACGTGAAGCGCGCGGGCCGCGAGCCCAGCGCGAGCGGCTGACTCTCGTCCGCCGCCGCGAACGAGGCCAGCAGGCCCAGCGTCGCCAGCGCACGGATCATCGCGAGCCTCCCGAGCCCCGCGGGTCCTGCCCCGGCGTCCGCGGCCCGATGTACTCGGTCGCCACGACCACGTCGTCGAAATCGACCACGTTCCGGTCGGAGGTGCCCAAGGCCGCGTACTCCTTGGAAACGTACCAGTGCAGTGCGATCTCGTTGATCTTCAAACCTGGGTCCGTGCGGAAATCGAAGCCCTCGAACGGGGTCGGTCGCGTGTTCCTCGGGCCCGAGGTCACGAACACGTTGCGCTGCCAGGTTCCGACCGGCACGCCCGGCGCGTAGCGGCCGACCTCGCGCCCGTCGATCCAGAACGCCTGCTCGCCGTCCGAGCGGCCGGGGGTGTTGGCCTGCAGCATGACCTCGACGCAGATCCAGGCATCGCGCGGGACCGGCGACTGACCGTCCGGCGTGAAGCTGTTCCCGTAGAAGTCCTGCTGCCCCGTGTTCGGCGTGCCATCGTCGTTCACGGCTTGGTCGCCGGGGTTGTTCCAACCGCGCATCGCGTGCCAGTACGTGTAGAAGCGCCAGGTCCCGCGCAGGGGCTCGATCCCGGTCCAGAACCCCTGGTCACCAGGCGGCGCGACGCCGGCGTGCCCGCGGAACAAGGGCTTCAGGGCGCGCAGCTTGACGAAGTGGTGCGGCCAGCACGTGTCGCGATCGAAGCGGCAGGCGAAGCGCAGGTGCAGGCGATCGACGCCCTCCCGGAGCCGCAACGCGACCTCGCCCCCGGTGTCGACGCCGCGCGTCGCCGTCAGCCGGGCGAAGGCCGTGCCGGAGTGTGCGCGCGCCTCCTCGCGTTGGATCGAGGCGATCCTCGTGTTCACGCTCGTCCAGCCCTCGAAGCCCTGCTCGAAGCCGGAGGCGAACAACACGGCGGGATCGTGCGCGATCCCGCCGTCGCCGGGATAGCGCGCCGCGATTCCCCGCGGCGCGACGGGCGCAGGAGCGGGGGTCTGGAGGAGCACCAGGGCCAAGCCGAGCACGCGTCCCATCCTGACACATCTCGGGCGGCTCGGGCGCGCCGGCCCGGTGCGGCGGCGTGACGCGCGATCACGACCCGCGCGCTCCACTTCCGTCCCGAGCGTTGGGCGCGGTGACGGCGGACTCTCCCGGCCGATCCAGGTGACAGGCGCTACGGAGACCGCTCGTGTCGAGTGCCGCCAGGCGCGGCCGCTCGAGCCGGCACCGATCTCCCGGCACCTCCGCCACCCGCGGGCAGCGTGGATGGAACGCGCAGCCGCTCGGCGGGTTGGCGGGCGAGGGCGGGTCGCCAAGCAGCACGACCCGGCGTCGCGCGCGCTCGGCGGCGGGGTCGGGCTCGGGCACCGCGCTCAAGAGCGCCTGCGTGTAGGGGTGGCGCGGCCGCGCGAACAACTTCTCCCGCGGCCCCTCCTCGACGATGCGGCCCAGGTACATGACCGCCACGCGCTCGCACACGTGGCGCACGACGGCCAGGTCGTGGGCGATGAACAGGTACGCGAGCCCCAGGCGCGCGCGCAGCTCCGCGAGCAGGTTCACGATCGAGGCCTGCACGGACACGTCGAGCGCGGAGACGGGCTCGTCGAGGACCAGCACCTCGGGCTCGAGCGCCAGCGCGCGCGCGATGCCGATGCGCTGGCGCTGGCCGCCGCTGAACTCGTGCGGGTAGCGTTCGAGTGCCCCGGAATCGAGGCCGACCAGGTCGAGCAGGGCGGCGGCGCGCAGGCGGCGCTCGCGGCGCGTGCCAATGCGCTGGATCGCGAGCGGCTCGGACACGATCGCGCCGACCGTGAGGCGCGGGTCGAGCGCGCCCGTCGGATCCTGGAACACCATCTGGATGCGGCGGCGGTGGGGGCGGCGGGCGCGTTCGGAGAGCGTCGTGAGCTCCGTGCCGGCGAGCTTGACCGAGCCGGACGTCGGGCGCACGAGGCCCAGGATTGCGCGTGCCGTCGTCGACTTGCCCGAGCCGGATTCGCCGACGAGGCCCAGCGCGGCGCCGCGCTCGAGGTCGAACGACACGTCCTCGACGGCGTGGACGACGCCGCGCGCGCGCGCCAGGAGCCCGCGGCCACGCAGCGGGAAGCGCACGACGAGCTCGCGCACGGCGAGCAGGCTCACGCGGGCTCTCCGGCGTGGAAGCAGGCGGCGCGCTGCGCGGGCGCGTGCTCCACGAGCGGCGGGGCCTCGCGACGGCAGCGATCGTCGGCCAAGGCGCAGCGCGGCGCGAACGCGCACGCGGCACTCGAGCGCGTCAGCGACGCGGGAGCGCCGGGAATGGCGGCCAGCGGCCGCGTCAGGTCGCCGTCGAGGCGCGGGACGCTGGCGAGGAGCCCGCGGGTGTAGGGGTGCAGCGGTCGCGCGTAGAGGTCCGCCGTGCGCGCTTCCTCGACCACGCGGCCGGCGTAGAGGACGAGCACGCGGTCGGCGAAGCCCGCCACGAGACCCAGGGAGTGCGTGATGAACGCGATCGCGGTGCCGTGCTTCG
Source organism: Planctomycetota bacterium (assembly GCA_016795205.1). Classification (GTDB taxonomy): domain Bacteria; phylum Planctomycetota; class UBA1135; order UBA1135; genus JAEUHZ01. The sequence continues at coordinate 7,245 of JAEUHZ010000016.1, forward strand.
CGCGCAGGTCCTGGAGCAGCTCCATGACCTGCGCCTGGATCGTCACGTCGAGCGCGGTGGTCGGCTCGTCGAGGACGAGCAGGCGCGGACGCAGGAGCAGCGCCATCGCGATCATCACGCGCTGGCGCATGCCACCCGACAGCTCGTGCGGATACGCGTCGAGGCGTGCCTCGGGGTCGGCGATGCCGACCTCGGAGAGCGCCGCGGCGGAGCGGCGGCGCGCGTCGCGGCGGGTCGCGCTCTCGTGGACCTCGAGCACCTCGGACAGTTGCAGGCCGATCGGGAGCAGCGGGTTGAGGGAGCTCGTCGGGTCCTGGAACACGATGCTCAGCGCGCGGCCGCGCAGGCGCCGGCGGGCGTCGGCGGGGAGTGTCAAGAGATCCTGGCCCTCGAAGCGCAGCGCGCGCGCGTCGACGCGCGCGCTCGGCGGCAGAAGTCCCAGGATGGCGAGGTGCGCGACCGACTTGCCCGAGCCCGATTCGCCCACGATGCCGAGCGCTGCGCCGGGCTCGAGCGCGTAGCCCAGGCCGTCGACCGCGCGCACGTCGCCGCGGCGACCAGTGAACGTGACGCTGAGGCCGTCGACCTCCAGGAGCGCGCTCACGCGCGGCCTCCCTTGGGGTCGAGCGCGTCGCGCAGGCCGTCGCCCAGGACGTTCAGCGCCAGGAGCACGGAGCCCATCGCCACGGCCGGCGCGACGACGAGCCACCAATCGAGGCCCAGCGGATGGATCGATTCGGCGCCGTCGGCTGCGAGGAGGCCCCAGCTCACGCGTGGCGGCGCGATGCCGAGGCCCAGGAAGGAGAGGAAGGCCTCGAAGAGCAGGATCGAGGGGATCGACAAGGTCAGCACGACGACCACCAGCCCCAACACGTTCGGCAGCACGTGCACGCGCACGAGCCACGCGCGGCCGGCGCCCGCCAGGCGCGCCGCCGCCAGGAAGTCCGAGCCCTTGAGCTGCAGCACCTGACCGCGCACGACGCGCGCCATCGTGAGCCAGGTGAAGAGCCCGATCACGACGTAGAAGATCGACTCGCGGTCGACGCGCAGCCAAGGCGGGGCCGCGGCCAGCCAGCCGTCGAGCGCGGTGATCAGGAAGATCACGACGAACACGACCGGTAGCGAGTAGAGCGCGTCGACGACGCGCATCATGAGCGCGTCCGTGCGGCCGCCGGCCAGGCCCGCGATCGAGCCCCACGCGACCCCGACGAGCAGGCTGGTCAGCGTCGCGAGCAGCCCGACCAAGAGCGACGTGCGCGAGCCCCACACGATGCGCGCCAGGAGGTCGCGGCCCTTGGCGTCCGTGCCCAGCCAGTGCGCGGTCTGCAGGTCGCCGAAGAGCGACTGCCGCAGCGTCACGAGCGCACGGTCGGGCGCGGAGAGCTCCCAGTACTCGGGCTCGAAGCCCGGCACGAGGCAGCTCGTCCACGGAGCCACGGGCGGCCGCGGCTCGTCGCGCAGGTCGATGGCGACGGGCGAGGGCAGGGGCCAGAGCGGCGCCAGCAGGCTGCCGGCGACCACGAGCACCAGGAAGCACAACGCCGCGAGCGCCGGGCGGTTCGCGCGCAGGTCCTGGGCCGCCCGTCGCCACGGCCCGGGAGCAGCCAGCGCGCGCTCGCGCGTGGATCCGGCAGGCGGCGTCACGCCCGCTCCTCCAGGGCCGCGCGTGGGTCGAGCGCCGCCAAGGTCACGTCGGAGACCAGGTTCAGCGCGCTGACCAGCGCCGTGTAGAGCACCGTGACGCCCAAGGCCAGCGCGTAGTCGCGGTTCAAGGCACCGTTCACGAAGTGCGAGCCCAGGCCTGGAATCGCGAAGATGCGCTCGATGACGAGCGAACCGGTCAGCACGCCCGCCGCGGTCGGCCCCAGGTACGACACGACCGGCAGGATCGCGGCGCGCAGCGCGTGGCGCAGCACGACGACGCGCTCGGGGAGGCCCTTGGCGCGCGCGGTGCGGATCCAGTCCTGGGAGAGCGCCTCGAGCATCCCGGAGCGCGTGAGCCGCGCCACGTAGGCCGCGAACGGCGCGCCCAGCGCCAGCGCGGGGAGCACGAGGTGCCGCCACGAGCCGTGCCCGGCCGGCGGCAGCACGGGCCAGGCGAAGGCGAAGAGCAGCACGAGCACGCCCGCGACGGCGAAGTTCGGCACGGCGATGCCGGCGGTCGCCGCGAGCCGCAGCGCGACGTCGAGCCCGCTCCCGCGCCACAGCGCCGAGAGCACGCCGGCCGCCACGCCGAACGCCACCGACCACAGCAGCGCCAGGAGTCCCAGCGCGGCCGAGATCGGCAGCGCCTGGGCCACGATGTCGTTCACGCTGGCGTCGCGGTACTGGAACGAGGGCCCGAAGTCGCCGGCCAACACGCCGCCGAACGGGTCGCTCCCGTCGCCACCCAGGAAGCGCGGACCGCGCTCGCCGAGCTCGAACGGTCCCACGTAGGCCGCGAACTGCTTCCAGGCCGGCCAGTCGAGCCGGTAGCGCTCGCGCAGGGCGGCCTCGGCCGCGGACGACACCGCGCGGTCGGCGTCGAAGGGCCCGCCCGGGACCGCGCGCATGAGCGCGAAGGACAGCGCCGCGACGCCCAGCACGGTGAGCGCGGCCCACGCCAGCCGCCGCAGCAGGAACGCGGTCATCGGGCCGCGCGCCGCCGGGTCTCGGCCGGCGCGTACAGGCCCGCGCGCGGCCCGTGGCTCGCGACGCGCACCAGGCCGGGCGGGTCCGCTGCGCGCCGGGCCGCCAGCTCGTCGTCGTCGAGCCAGTGCCAGTACTTCGGGAAGTGCTCGTCGAGTGCGTTGGCGTGGAAGCCGCCCAGGCGCGGGTCGACGAGCGACGTGACCGCGAACGTGTAGAGCGGGATCACGGGCAACGCGGAGAGCAGCAGCGCCTCGGCCTCGCGCAGGATCCGGCCGCGCTCGGGCTCGCGCGCGCGCCGCGCGCGCTCGAGCAGGGCGGCGTAGCGCGCATCGCTCCAGCCGGTGCGCGAGTTCGGCGCGCCGGGCGCGAAGACCTCCAGGAAGTTCGCCGCGTCCGCGAAGTCCGCGACCCACGAGGAACGCGAGACGTCGTACTCCAGCCGCCGTTGCGTCGCGAGGTACGTCTTCCACTCCTGGGTCACGAGGCGCGCCTCGACCGGGAGCGCGCGCCGCCAGCCCTCGGCCACGACCTCGCAGACGTCCTTGTTCGTGGCCTGCGAGGCGAAGTGGAGCTCGAAGCGCAACGGCCGCCCGGGGCCGAAGCCGGCCTCGGAGAGCAGCCGTCGCGCCTCCTCGTGGTCGCGCGCGGGATCGCCCGACGTCGCGATCGACGCGCCCTGCCACCCGGAGAGGATCGGCGGCACGAGCGACCAGGAGGGCGTCTCCCCGCCGCGCGTGACCTGCGCCGTGAGCGCCGCACGGTCGATGGTCAAGGCCAGCGCGCGCCGCACGCGCACGTCGTCGAGCGGTGGCCGCGTCACGTTGACGCGCAGGAACGAGGTCGCGAGGTAGGGCGCGGGCCGGAAGTCCTCGCGGCCGCGCAGGCGCGGGATGGCGCTGGCCGGCACCTCGTCGAGGTACGCGACCTCGCCCGCGAGATAGAAGTTCAGGTTCGTGCCGAGCTGCTCGGAGGCCAAGACGTCGAGCGTGCGCAGCGCGACCTCGTCGGCATCCCAGTACCCGGGGTGCTTCGCCAGCCGGATGCGATCGTTGATGCGCCGCTCGACGAGCCGGAACGGGCCGTTCGTGACGAGCTGCCCGGGCTTCAACCACTCGACCTGCCACGTCGACGGCCAGCGCGCGCGCGCCGCCTCCAGCGCGCGCCGCGAGACCGGCACGAGCGGCGCCGCGACCGCGATCTCCAGGAAGTGGTCGACCGGGTGCTCGAGGCCGACGACCAGCGTGCGCGCGTCCGGTGCGGTGATCGCCACGCTCTCTGCGAAGGGTCGCGCCGGCGCACCGTCGTCGCCGACCGCACTGGCCCACTCGCGCGCGCCGCGCACGACGTGGAGCAGGTCCGCGTACTGCGAGCCGGTGCGCGGATCGAGCAGCCGCTGCCAGGAGCAGGCGAAGTCGTCCGCCGTGACCTCCGCGCCGTCCGTCCAGCGCGAGCCGGCGCGGATCCGGAACGTCCAGGTCAGGCCGTCCCCGGAGGTCGTCCAGGACTCGGCCAACCCCGGGATCGGAGCGGCGGTCCGGGGATCGCGCACGACCAGCCCCTCGTAGAGCGCGCGGACGAGCCGGATCTCCGGGACCCCGCTGATCTGGTGCGGATCGAGCGAGCTGGGCTCGGCCCCGTTGCAGAAGGCCGCGTCGGCGCGCTCGAGCCCGGAGCGCGACAGGCCCAGGACCGCCGCCGCGACGAGCAGGGCAGGGGCA
>JAEUHZ010000029.1 GCA_016795205.1 Planctomycetota bacterium
CCGCCGATCCTGCTCGCGTTGCGCGGCGACGAGATCCGGGCCGACCGCGGGCTGCTCGCGGGGATCGAGGTCGGTACGGTGCTGGCCGCCGTGGCCGACGGAGCGCCGCTCGATGCCGAGCCCGTCCTGGAGCTCGAGGTCGTCGAGGCCGGCGTCTACGACGCGCGCGGGCGCCTGCGCTCCGGCGCCGTGCCCGACGGCGCGACGACGCTGCGCGCGCGCGTCGTCTCGCGTCCGGTGAGCGACTTCAGCCTGGCGCTCGCGCTCGTCGCGCCCGACGGCAGCGCACGCGGAACCGACGACCTCCCCGAACGCGTGCGGGCCTTCCTGAGCGCCGAAGGCGGGCGATTCCGGCTCGTCGCGCGCGCCGCCGAGGCCGACTGGAGCCTGGTCGTCGATGGCCAGCACCTGCACCTGCGTGCCGCGGACCGCATCGGGTCGCACGACGTGCTCGACGTCGCGCCCGAGCGGCTGCCGCTCGTGCTGGGCCGGATCCGCCGCGCGTTCGGCCTGCGCCGCGCGTGCGCGCTGTTCGACGCGCCGGATCCCTCGCTCGACGTGTGGGTCGAGCGCCGGCCGCGCGGCGGCGCGGTGGCCGTGCGTCTCGCGCCCGGGGACCGCCTCGTGCCCGGGGACGAGTTGCGCGTGATGCTGCACAAGACCGGCGGCGGCATCGTCGACGCGAACGTGTACTACCTCGACGCGAGCCACGGCATCCAGCGCCTGTTCCCGCGCGCGGGTGGGACGGCGCGGCTCGAACCCAAGGCCGAGGCGCCGCTCGAGATCGTGTCCTGGACCCCCGTGATCGACGACGCCCTGGGGATCGAGAACCTGTGGGTGCTGGCCGTCCCGCGGGGGCCCGCGGATCCCGTGCTCGCGCTCCAGGACCTTTCCCAGGATCCGACCACGACGCGCGGGCTGGCCGTGGAATCGGCCGCGCGCGGCATCCTCCAGGAGCTGCTCACCGAGCCGCGCACGCGGGGCATCGCCGCCGCGGGCGACGAGCCCGTGCGCCGCGGGTCGGTGTTCCAGGTGCCGCTCCACACGGACTGGCCGCCGCTCGGCCCGCCCGCCTGGAGCGCCGGCGAGCTCGGACGCCTGGACTCCCCGCACCCGTTCCTGGCCGGGCTGCCGGTCGACTTCGAGGCCGGGCCCTGCTGGCAGCAGAGCTCCAGCCCCGCCGCGGCCGGCCGGCGCGACATCCTGCTCCTGGGCTCGCCCGAGCGACCCCGAGCGGTCCTGGTCGACTTCTCGTCGCCGGCGGCCGAGGGGACCCCGGATGCGGCGAGCTTCGACCCCGAGGCCGCCTTCCTGTTCCTCGACGACGGGCGGCGCCTCTCGCTCTACGACCGCGGCGATGCCGGCCGCTTCGACCTGGCGCTGCTCGACGCCGACGGCGACGGCGTCGCCGAGGTGCGATGGACGCGCACGGGCGCGGAGTGGATCCTGCAGCCCGCCGTGCGCGTTCCCTGGCTCTCCCAGTCTCACCTCCAGAGCTCCGTCCTGGGGCCGCGCCGTGAGCTCGCCACGGCCCGCTTCTCCGTCCTCGCGCGCGGCAGCGGACCCTGAGCGTGCCGCGTTCGTTCCCTCCCCGTTCCACTCTCGAATTGCGTCGCATGAGCGTCATCGCACCCGTTGCCCTGGCCCGTGGCGCCTGCGCCGCGCTGGCCCTCTCGGCCTGCTCCGCGCCCGAGTTCCACCGCGAGACGCGCGCGCTGGACCAGCGCGACGCCGGGTCCGTGCACGTCACCGTGCTGGCCGTGGCGCCCTGGTCCCACTACGTCGAAGCGCTGACGCCGCGCTTCTCGCTGACCGCCGACGAGGCCGTCGGGCGGGTGATCCGCGACACGCGCCAGAGCATCGAGTCGCGCACGAGCGGCGTGTCGCTGGGCGTCTCCGCGACCGAGAAGCCGGGGACGTACGGGGCGCCGACCGGACCCGACGCGCTGCGCACCTCGAACTTCGCGGCGGTGCCGGACCGGCTCGAAGGGCCCGACGCGATGATGGAGATCTGGACGGCCAACTCGCTCTACCAGGAAGTCCAGATCCTGAACCGCGTGCTGCGCGACGCCGTGATCCCGACCGGGTTCCGGCCGTACCTGGTGCGGTTGCAGATCAGCCTGCAGCCGCGCCGCCGCCACCAGCCGTACGACGCCTACACGACGCTGTCCTTCTTCGCGCCCGAGACCGAGGCCGCAGGCGCCGCCGCGGCGGCGGTCGCGCGCGCGGCGCCGGGCGTCTCGCTGCGCGCGGGCAGCGGCAGCGCCGCGCCGACTGGCGGAACGGGCCCCGTGGTCCTGCCGCTGCTCGTGACCGACAACCTGGAGTCATCGCTGGTGTCCCGCTCGCAGCAGGACATCCAGCGCATCGCGCTCTCGCTCCTGTCGCTCCCCGGCGACTTCGCCAGCAAGCTCAGCGCGGATCTCTTCGCGAACGAGATCCAGGGCCAGGTCGCGGGACGTGACTTGAACAGCTTGCTGACGCTGGCGCGCGTCTCGCCGAACACGCTGCGCGTGCGCATCGGCGCCATGGCGGAGTCCACGGCGAACTACGCCATGGTTCCGCGCAACCACAATGTGACGCTGCTCGTCATGGTGCCTGAGAGGAGCGCCGCAGAGGTCGAGCTCGTCGCGCGCACGACGCTGGTCGACACGCGCTCGGGCTTGGAGCTCCCCGACAGCTCGCCCGAGCGCATTCGCGCCCTGTTGACCGGCGTCGGGGCGCGCTGGGGGCTCTCCGACGCCTTCAGCGAGGAGCTCGAGGAGCTATTCAGGCTGGCGCAGGCCAACGACCAGGCCGCGTTCCAGCGTCGGCTGGTCCAGATCGCCGACCCGGGTTCGGAAGCCGCGCGCTTCCCGCAGTCCCTGTGGATCGAGCTCGTGGGGCTGGTCTCGGGCAGCCAGTTCACGTCGGCGCGGTTCGAGCTGCCGGGGCATGGCCAGGGCGGGGGCCTGCCGGCCGCGCTGACCTCGCAGACGCTCGTGGTCCTCGACTACGGCTGGTCGCGCTGCGAGACGATCGTGCGCGATGCCGCGTTCCCCGAGAACGCCAAGCTGCGCGCGTTCCTGGAGTTCGAGGATCAGGGCCGACGCATCTCGCTGCCCGCAGACCTCCTGCTGCCCGACGCCGAGCGCCAGACGCTGCGCCTCGTGTTCACCTCGCTCTTGGCGCTGAACCTGTCGCACGCGGCCGCCGTGCCGGGCAACCTGTCGGTGCGCCTGGTGGTCGACGGCGACGACCTGCCGCCGTTCCAGGCGCTGTATCTGCCTGGGAGCGCGGCCCCGCCGGCGGCACCTGCCGGCTCCTAGCGGCGGGGTCAGCGCGGCAAGAGGAACAGCACGGGCTCGTCCGTCGCCAGCGGGATCTCGACCGCGCGGCTCGCGCGCCCGTGTTCGGCGTCCGAGGCGTTCACGCGCCAGCGACCGGCGAGCAGCGTGCGCACCGTCGCGCGGCCCTCCTCGTCGAGCTCCAGCGCGAAACGCCCACCTTCCAGGCCAATGCCCTCGAGGCGCGCGCCGCGCGCCGGCACGCCGTCGGCGCGCAGGACCTGGAAGCGCGCCGTGTGGAGCTCGACGCGGATCGGCTCGAGCTCGCGCGGCCCCTGCGCGGCGTCGATCGGGATCGCGCGCACCCAGGGATAGGCCGCGTCGCCCACGAAGAGCCGGTTCGCGCGCCCCGGCAGCGCCTCGAGCGTGAAGCGGCCGGCCGCGTCCGTGGCGGTGCGCGTGTGGGCTTCGCGCCCCGGCACGTCGTCGCGCAGGAGGATCGGCACTCCTTCGAGCGGATCGCCGCGCGCGTCGAGCACCGACCCCGTCACGGTCGACGTGGCGCGCAGCACGACGCGCTCCCACGCGCCGGAGCTCGGCGCAAGGGGCTGCACGCCGGCCTCGCCGTAGAGCCGCGCCGCGCGCGCCGCGAGCTGGATCGGGCCGTCGTCCGGCACACGGTGGGGGAAGGGCAGCTCGCGCTCGACGCGCGGCCCGCGCGCCGCGAAGCGCGGTGGCGAGACGAAGCCCTCGCCCAGGGCCGGCCGGCCGCGGATCTCGACCTCGACCGCGCCCTCGACCGGCCGCCCGGCCTCGTCGACGAACTCAACCCGCAGGCGCGGCGGCTCGAGCGCCCCGAGCGCTGACGGGTCCGAATGGCGCCCCTCGTCGACGGGGCGTTCCTCGGCGTCCGCCTGGCCCGCAACGGGCGCGGGGGCGGCGGGCCCGGTCCCGGCCGGAAGGGTCCCCGGTGCCGCGCGCGGTGCGGGCCCGACGGGCGTCCCCGGCGACGCGGCGTCGCGCAGTGCGAGCCAGGCACCCAGGGCTGCCAGGGTCATAAAGACCACGAGCACGGCCGCGTGGAGTGCGCGCCCGCGCGACCCGTAGGGAAAACGATTCCTACCTGCTTGCGCGCCGGCCGCCGCCGGGCAGTTTGGGTCCGGTCTCCCCCGGGCCGCTGGCGAAGTTCGGGGAGCGTTCTTTCGGGGGCACAGCCGCCCCCCGCGCGCGCGGTCGTCGCCGCTGGCGGTCTCCGGCCACAGCATCCTGTGGAGCATAGTCCGTCCGTCCGTCGCTGTCGCGCCCTCGCGAGATCCCGAAGCCAGACCTGAACTCCATGAACCGTACGATCCACACGCTCTGCTCGTCGGCGGCCGCGGCGAGCCTCTGCGCTCTGTCGGCCTGCTCCGGCGACGGCTCCTCCTCGTCCCCGGCGCCGACCTCGCCCGCGACCTCGACGTTCAGCTCCACCGTCGCGGTCGAGTGGCACGAGACCCTCTACACGCGCATCCGGCAGACGGGTGTCAATCCGCCGCGCGCCGCGCGGGTCTTCGCCTACACGGGCGTCGCGCTCTACGAGTCCGTCGTGCACGGCATGCCCGGCTCCCAGAGCCTCGAGGGCCAGCTCAACGGCCTCGTCGCGAACGATCTGCCGAACCCGGTGGCCGGACAGGTGTACAACTGGGCCATCGTCGCGAACCGCGCGCTGAACGTGGTCTCGAACGGCCTCGTGCCGAGCTCGACGACCGAGTTCGACGCCCAGGAAGCCTCGTTGCTGGCGACGCTCTCGACCGGCGTCGCGACCGCGGTCGTCGACCGCTCGGTCGACTACGGCGACGAGCTGGGCAACGCGATCCTGGCTTGGGCTGCGACCGACGGCACGGCCACGCAGGCCGCCTGCCAGACGAACTGGGTCGCGCCTGTTCCGCCCAACGAGGGCGGCTGGACGCCGGTCTCGGGGAGCGCCCAGCCCTTGCTGCCCTGCTGGGGCGACATGCGCACGTTCGTCGTCACGGACGGTGAGGAGTGCGAACCGGTCGGCCCGCCGGCCTTCTCGACGGCCACGAGCAGCCCGTGGTTCGCGCAAGCGCTGCTGGTCTACAACACGACCGGCGACGCGGGCGCGTCGCTGACCGCGGACCAGGCGGACATCGGCCTGTACTGGGCCGACGGCGCCGGAGCGACCGGCACGCCGCCCGGCCACTGGGTGGCGATCACCTGCCAGATCGCGGCGGACGAAGCGCTCACGCTGGACGTCGCCGCCGAGGCCTTCGCGCGCGTCGGCATGGCCGTCGCGGACGCCTTCATCACCTGCTGGAAGGAGAAGTACACGAGCTACCTGATGCGGCCGGCCACGTACATCCGCAGCGAGATCGACGCCGGCTGGGATCCGCTCATCGGGACGCCGAACTTCCCCACGTACACCTCGGGACACTCGACGCAATCGGGCGCCGCCGCAGCGGTGCTCACGCACATGTTCGGGGCCTACGCCTTCACGGACACCTGCCACAGCCGCCTGAACCCGACCGCGGGGCTGCCCGCGGACCGCACCTTCGCGAACTTCTACGAGGCGGCCAGCGAGGCCGCCGTGTCGCGCCTGTACGGCGGCATCCACTACGTCTTCGACAACTACGACGGGGTCGATTCCG
>JAEUHZ010000030.1 GCA_016795205.1 Planctomycetota bacterium
CCAGCTCCTTGAACTGCAAGCCTTCCCTCTCTCCCAACGCGATCCAGGCGCGGATCCACTCTCGTCGTGAACGCTTGTCCATGCGGCCGATGCTCTCGCACCGAACCTGCCGACGTCAGATGCGGTTGCCCGGACGGTTACGTGCAACATTGCGCTCGCCGTGCTGGCGGGCGTTGGAGGGGTCTGGGTGGAGGGCGACGAGCGGGAGAGAGATGGTGTCCAAGCGAGGGCTCCTGAAGGAGCGGCCGGGGCTTGGACGGGCGGGCTTGGAGTGCGGGGCCGCGATCTACGACGAATGTAGCAGGGGTGGGACCAGGAGGGCTACCTCAAAGCGGAATGAGTTTCGTCACAGCCAACAAGGGCGAGGGCATTCACACCTCAGGGGGGTACTTCTGCGGTGACACCTTCCACTTGAACTCAGAACTGAAGTCACTGAAGCACTCATCGCACACCCAGTGATACCTGTCAAGAGTGTGATACCCGACATTGAAGTCGCCCCCCTCTACGGCGAACTTGCGATAGCAGAACTCGCAATGATCATGATCCCATCCTCTGCGCCAAGGAGTGTAAACGCTCCGCGCAAGCGTGACGCCGGTCAGGAATCGCTCCTGACCCTGCCGCCTCCAATCGCTACTGTCAACACCCATCACTTGGGCTCCATGCAGCCATCCGCGAAGATCCTCCACCACCTCCCCAGGGGATCTCTGTAGTCCCAGTGCGGCGCATGCGCTCCTGCCGTTAACTGTTGTTGCCGACACACGCGACCCTCCCCATCCAGGCCTTCCGGACGATCTCATCCCCGATCCACGGTACCCGCGCCATCGGCCTGAAGGCCATGAAGATGTCGCGGAAGCTCAGCCGCCTCGTCACGAGCCCGGCCTGCTGCGCCGGAGTCCGCACCTCGCGGCCGAACTTCAACGCTCCATGCGGACGGATGAAGTTGTAGTAGCAGCGCAGCAGATCGATCGCCTCTGTCAAACGCGTGCGGTTCTTCGCTGCACTATCCGTCCGACGGTGCATGCATGAGAGCGACCGGCGAATCACCAGGTTGAGCCGCTCGATGTAGGCCGTATTCAGCTTCTTGGAGTCCTGGCAGCGAGCGCGGGCCTCCTCCAACTGAGCTGGCGTGCCCGTGACCAGGCGGTCGCGCACGCGCACTACACGGTTGCGCCGGATGATCTTGCCCGACTCGACGTGGACACACGTGTTGCCCCAGGTCTTGCGGATCTCCGGTGCGTAGAACTTGAAGGGGTCCGTCACGATGAGCACGCGGGGCCCGTGCATTTTGCAGCGCTTTCGCGCGTCCCGCATGAGCATGCGGCAGTTGCGCTTCGAGCGCGTGCCGACCTCGCGCGAGAGCCACAGGCGCGACGTGACCTCGATCACCGCGAACACGAACTGCCGACTCTCCTTGTCCCAGGTGTAGCCGCGCACCTCGTCGGCCTGCAGCTCCTCGGGTTCGACGTTGCACGTCAGCACGTCGAAGAACGCCTGAGCGTGCCGCGCAGCGCGCTCGAGCCAACGACGGACCGTCGCGGGCGAGATGCCCTGAGTGCGCGCGGTTGCGGACTGGCTGACGCCTTCGACGCCCATGTGGACCGCGCGATCGAAGTGCGCGGGGGAACTCCGTAGACGATGGTACGGCGTTCCGTGATTCGCGGTGAAGGTCCGGCCGCAGCTCTTGCAGCGCCAGCGTGGGGTCGATCCGCGCCTCGTGCGCAGCAGGGAGTGGCGGATGATCTTGGGCCGGCTCGGGGATCGGCGGTCGGTCGAGGGGCAGCTCGGGAAGGGGCAGGACTCGGGGCGAAGCGGTGCGCTCATCGTCCGGCCTGTTTCGGCTGAACCTGGCCCTTGGGCCGTGTTCGTCCGGAAGCTCTGGGCGCGTCAGGGCTTGCGGCGGCCCAGCAACAGTTGGTGAGCGGTCGGCCCGTGACGCTCGATGCTCGACTTACGGCGATTCGCGGCGGTTCTGGAGCCGATTCGGGTGTGGGGTCGTCCTTCGTGGCTCGCGGCAGCACGCCCAGGCGCGCGCTGAGTCGGTCTCCTCAGTCCGCTTCGTTCGGCGATCCGAGGGCCATGCGCGTTGCACAAGCGCTCGATCTGTCACAAATCGTTGCGTCTTCTTGTGACAGCCCCGTCTCGCGGCGCTGTGTGCGGATGACTCGCTCGACTTCCAGGGTGCTCCGGGCGTGGCGCGCGTGGCCGAATCGACACGTCTCCAGGACGAGCAACCTCCAGCGGGGGGGCGTCAGGGCTGTGCCTCATGTCCGGGGGTACCCGAGGCGGATGTCACTCGGGCACCTGGCCGGTCGCCCCCCGATCTGGGAAGGACCCCAGGCGCTGTGTTCAGGAATTCCGTGCGTTCATCCGAACTGAACGGTAGGATTCGCTGAACACCGCCGCACCCGTGAAACAGCCCCGCCCGCAGACCGCGCGCACCGCGCGAACCTTGGAGCCCCAGCTCGAGACGCTGCGCGGCCTGGGTCTGAAGGCGCGCACCCTCGTTCCGGCGCAGAAGCGGCGCGCCGGCCGCGACCTACGGCCGGTCGACGCCTGGATCCGCCTGGAGGGGCCGTTCGGCGCGCTCGACTGGGCGGTCGAGCACAAGACGCGTGTCGACCCGGCGGCCATCGGTGCTCTCCAGCACCGCATCCGCGATCTCGAGAAGCAGGAGGGTCGCGCGATCCTCTTCACCCAGTACGCCGCGCCGGGGGTGGCGGATCGGCTCCGCGAGTTGGACATTCGCTTCGTCGATGCGGCCGGCAATGCGTTCCTCCAGGAGGAAGGTCTCTTCGTCTGGGTCCGCGGCCGGCGCCCCGAACTCGCTCCGGCTGGCACGCGTCGCGCGCTGCACACGGCCGGGATCAAGCTGCTCTTCGTCCTGCTGCAAGGTGTCGGCGAAGCTTGGACCCAGCGCACTTTGGCCGCGCGCGCGGGCATCGCGCTCGGAGGAGTCGGCGGGGCGCTCCGCGAGCTCGAGCAGCGCGGTTGGATCCGGATGAAGACGCAGGGGGCGGTCGAGCTCCTCGATCCGGCAGCGATGCTCGCGCACTGGGACGAGGGTTATCTGCAGACTCTCCGGCCGAAGCTCTTCCTGCGGACTTGCAGGCGCCGGCCGGGCACCGAGCTCGACGCGCTCGCCGACGGGATCGTCGCGGCCGGTCTGACCGGGCGAGTGCACGTCGGAGGAGAACTCGGGGCGGCCCTGCTCACGCGCGGTCTACGGCCCACACGCGCGGCGCTGCACATCGACGGGCCCGATCCGAACGACGTCATGCGACGACTCGGGCTCCTGCCCGATCGCGAGGGCGACGTGGACCTGTTGCGGGCCTTCGGCGCGGAACCTGGCGAGGAGCGCGGGGATCGCACGCACACAGCCGATCCGCTCCTGGTGCGCGCGGAACTCCTGACGCAACCCGACGATCGTCTGATCGAAGTGGCCGAGCGCCTTCGGATCGACTTCATCGAGGCTCGTCGTCGATGAAGCTGCAGTCGGCCGACCTTGCGCTGCTGCGCGACCTCCTCGCGGTCGTGCCGCATCCGGCCCAGCCGTGCTTCCTCGTCGGCGCGGGCGCCCGAGTCCTCGGACTCGACGAGCGATTCGGGATCGCCGGCGCCCGCGCGACATTGGACTGGGACTTCGCCGTGCGCGTGGGCTCGTGGCGCGAGTGGGAGAGCCTGCGCGCGCGATTGCTCGATGCACCTGGGCGTCCCTTCCGCCCCACGTCGGCCCAACACAGGCTGGAGCACGCGCAGGGACGACAGCTCGACCTCGTGCCCTTCGGTGGACTCGAAACAGGTGCGGGCGAGATCGTCTGGCCCGACGCGACACGGATGACCGTGCACGGGTTCGCCGAGGCCGCCGCGCATTGCGACGTCATCGAAGTCGAGAACGGGCTGCTCGTCCATGTGGCCTCGCTGCCGAGCCTCGCGCTCTTGAAGTTGCACGCGTACCTCGACCGCAGGACGAAGGGGGTCACCAAGGACATCCAGGACTTCGACTGGATCGCGCGCCACTACGACTTCCCGAGCGATCACGAGCTGCGCATCCATGAAGAGCTCGCGGAACGCCTCATCGCATCGGGGACGGAGTTCTCGGAGGCCGGCGCGATGCTGCTCGGGGTAGATGTCGCGAGGATCCACTCGATGGCCGTGATCGCGCCGGTCCGCCGGTTGCTCACAGAGTCCCTCGATCCGCACTCGCGAGCGATCGAGGATGTTCTCAAGGCGGCGCGTGGGCTCGACGACGAGCGACGGCAGGAGCTGCGGGGACGGATCGCGGCGCGCATGCAGGCGTTCGAGCGCGGGCTGGACGACGGTCGCGCGTCGTGAGTCGCGGCTGGCGAGCGGCGCTGCAACGCCCGCTGCAACTTGATTCGTGCGCCGCCGTAACGCTCGGCCCCGTCGAAGCTTGCCACCTACGTCCTGTTGCCTCCGAAGCCGCAGGTCACAGGTTCGAATCCTGTCGGGCGTACCAGCACCTTTCTGGCCTCGGTTGGCCACGAAACGGCGGATTTGGCCGCGGTTGGCCAGCATCGCAGGGCACAGGCCGTTCCCGAGGGAATCCGCGCTGCGTGGCCAACGGTGGCCAGTTCGGCCGTTTCGCGCCCGATCCGGGCCGACAGAGCGTGCAACACTTGGTGCGACGGGCGTACGCATTTGCCGCGCGGAATGGGGCCTGCGCGACGGGGCGTGTTCCGCCCTAGCGCGCCGGCTTCGGCACGTGCTGGTCCACCAGGATCGGGTTGCCGTCGGGATCGACGAGCACGAAGCTCGCCGGGCCGCTGGTGGTCTCGTCCGCCGCGACCTGCAGCGCGATGCCGCGCGCCTTCAGGGTGCGCTGGAGTTCGCGCACGTCCTGGAAGTCCGCGAGCTTCTCCTGCTTGTGGGTCCAGCCGGGATTGAAGGTCAGGATGTTGCGCTCGAACATCCCCTGGAACAGCCCCACCGTCGTGGTGCCGTTCTGGAGGATGATCCAGTTCTTGTCGATGTCGCCGCCCACGACCTCGAAATCGAGCTTCTCGTAGAAGGCCTTCGAGGCCTTGATGTCCTTCACGGCGAGGCTGACCGAGAAATTGCCGAAGCTCAGCCTCTTGCTCTGCGGCTCCTGGAGCGGGGTGGTCGACGTGGCCACGGCGGCCAAGGCAGAGGCGAGTGCGAGCGAGGTGAGTGCGTTCATGGTCGGGTCTCCTGCAGGGTCGAGGCGTTCTCGGGCCTGCGTGCAGGGCCAGCATGACGTGGCCGATCGAATCCTGCCCGGCAGGCCTGCGAGCCGCAGCCCCGACTTCCCGCCAGGCCCCCGCCAGTGCCGCGGGGATGCGTCGGCGAGGCGATCGATCGCGCCTGTCGCGCCTCGGAGACCGTCAGGGCCTGGAGCGGGTCGAGCGGGCGGGCTGCGACCTGCGACTTTGCGTCCAGCACGTCTCAGATCACCTGAGCGGCGTGTCTCGGGGCCTCGACCCGGGGAAGAAGACGAGTTGACGGGTCACCCCCAGCGACCCAGGGACTACCGTGGTCTCGAGAACGAGCCCCGGCGGCAGCCGGCCGCGCGGCGGCCATGTTCGAGCCGGGCCCCCCTCATGGACCGTCCCCTGCTGACCCCCTCGCGACCCCGGCGCGCCCTGCGGCGGCCCGCAGCGCTCGCCACGTGCCTCGCCGCAGCGCTCGGCGCGCTCGCCCCGGCCTGCGGGGAATCACAGGCCGGCCCGACCTTCCACCCGA
Source organism: Planctomycetota bacterium (assembly GCA_016795205.1). Lineage (GTDB taxonomy): Bacteria > Planctomycetota > UBA1135 > UBA1135 > JAEUHZ01. Next base: position 5,722 of record JAEUHZ010000030.1, read on the forward strand.
TCGTGCGCCCGCCCCTGGTCGCCGCGCCCGACGCCGATCCCGCGCGCCCGCTCGTGCCCTGGCGCACGCTCGAGCCGGCCCAGGGCGACCTCGAGGTCGTCCAAGCCCTGCGGACCGAGGTCGTGCCCGACCCCTGGCGGCCGGATGCTCCCGGGCTCCTGCGGCTCTACAACCGCGACCGCAAGATCGCCGCGGCCGACCTGACCGGGTCCGCGCGCGCGGATCGGATCCGCCTGCGCATCCAGATCAAGCGCTTCGACACGCTGCGCGTGCGCTGGCTTCGTGACGGCCAGGCCCACACCGAGGTCGACGTCCCGCTCTTCCCCGCGCCCGATCCGCACGACTACGTCGTCGAGCCGCCGCTCGCGCTCGAGCGCAGCGCCGAGCGGCTCGAGTTCGTCGTGCTCGGCGAGGGACCGGCGTCGCTGGGACGCATCGAGCTGTTCGAGCTGCTCGGCGAGCATCGTCTCCCGCGCCCGGGCGCGACGCCGGAGTTCGCGGGCGTCGGCGACGACGTGCGCCCGGTCTACGGGCTCGCGCCGCGCCGGCCGCTCGAGGTCCGCTTCGAGGCCGTCCCCGGTGGCATCCTGGTCGCGTCGGCCGCCGTCCCCCCGCGCCTGCGCATCGCGGGCGACGCCCCGATCTTGAGCGTGTACGTCCACGGGCAGCCGGGCGGCCTGCGCGTCCACCGCTACCCGCTCGTGGAATCCGATGCGGCCTCCAGCGGCTGGGTCTGGGTTCGCGTGCCGCTCGACGCGGCCGGTGACGGTCTCGCGACCGCCCGTTTCCAGCTCGAGTCCGCGCATCCCGACGACGCCGTGTGCGCGCTGACCCAACCGCAGATCGTGCGCTTCGACGAGCGTGCGCCGACGGTCCTCTTGGTGACGTCCGACACGCACCGCGGAGACCACGTGGGTTACGCCCAGAACGGCGTTCCGGTTCGCACGCCCGTCCTCGACCGCCTCGCCCGACGCGGCGTCGTGTTCGCGGACGCCTGGGCGCCGACGAACGTGACGATCCCCTCGCACGCCTCGATCCTGACTGGGCTCTCGCTGCGTGACACGGGCATCCTCGACAACATGCAGGCCCTCTCGGCCGAGGCGCGCACGCTGGCCGAGGCCTTCGCGGAGGCGGGCTGGGCCACGGTCGCGGCCGTCAGCGCCTCCCACCTCGACGCGGACTGGAGCGGTCTTGGCCAGGGCTTCGACCGCATGGCGGTGTCCCGGCCGGCGAAGCGCAGCGCCGGCGAGACGCTGGCGCACGTCGAGCGCTGGCTGGGCGATTACCGCGGCCGGCCGCTGTTCGCCTGGCTCCACCTGTTCGACGCGCACGCGCCCTACGCCCCCCCACCTCCGCTCGTGGCGAGCGCCTGGGACCCGGCCAAGGATCCGCGGGATCCGCGGCTCTCCGAGCCCGACCCGCGCCTCGTGCCCAAGCACCTGAGTGGGATTCGCGACCTCGATTACGTCGTCGCGCAGTACCGCGGCGAAGTGAACTACCTGGACAGCGAGCTCGCCCGGCTGCTCGACCGCTCGCGCTTCCGCGACGCGATCGTGGCCTTCACGGCGGACCACGGCGAGTCGTTCGGGTCACACGGCGTCTACTGGGACCATGGCGGGCTGTACCGCGACCGACTCCACGTGCCTCTCGTGCTGGCTTGGCCCACAGCTCCGGCGGGCCGGCGCGTCGCGGAGCGCGTCTCGATCCTGGACGTCGGGCGGACGCTGCTCGACCTCGCCGGACTGGCCGCGGTCGAGCATCCCGGCTCGAATCTCCTGGCGCGCGGCTCAGCGACCGTGGAGCCGCACTTCGCGATCGCCTGCTTCGGATTCTCGGCCTCGATCGTGGACGGCGACGACCTGCTCATCCTGCACCTCGCCGAGCACGAGTTGCACAACCGCTCGCTGGACGGCCGGCGGGAGCGGCACGCGGTCGAGCTCTACGATCTCGCGTCGGACCCGGAGTGCGTGCGCGAACTCTCCGTCGAGCGCCGCGGACGAACTGCCGAGCTGCGGGCGCGCCTGGTCGCCTGGCTGCAAGCCGGGCAGGGCCGCGGGTGGCGCAGCACGCCGGTGGGGAGCGTGGACGTGCTCGCCAACCTGTCGGCCCTGGGCTACGCGGGCGGGTCGACCGAGGGGGACGACGGGAGACTGTTCCCCTCCTACTGCGAGTGCGCGCGCTGCCTCGAGTTCGCGCGTTGAGCGCGGGGAGCCGCGGGTTCCTTCGCGCGCGCGGCGCGACGAGCGCGCCAGGACAGACACCTGGGCCGGGGAAGTCGGCCCGGGAGACCTGACCGAGGCGGTCAGGCGGCGGTGTAGGTCGTGCCGCGCCGCTGGCCCTTCGTCTTGATCTTCTTCGCCGCGATGAGCTTCTGCATCGGCAGGCGCATCGTGCCCACGTCGGTCTTGAGCGCCGCCGCGATCTGCTCGCCCCGCTGGCCGGGGTGCGCCTTGACGTGCGCGAAGAGGCGCGCGCTCATCGCCTCGAGCGCCTCCGACGAGCGCTTCCCGCCCTTCGGGCGGCGCGTCGCGGCCGGGCGGCCAGAACCCCGCGGACGGCCCGGCCCGCGACGGGCGGCGACGGCTTCGCCCAGGGCGGAGGAAACTTGCTCGAGCGCCGTGCGGCGGATCATGAGCTCGAGCTTGGAGGTGAACTCGTCGACGAGAGCGCGAATCTGCGGATTGGACATGGGTCCTCGAAATGGATGTTGCGTTTGCGAGCGCCACGCAGTCTGTCGAGTTCGGGACGCGAACTCAAGTCGTCCAAACTTTCGAAGCGCGGCTCAGGGCCAATGGGCAACTCGCAGACTGCGGAGGAGGCTGCTCGATCGCGCCATTCCGTATGCGCCAAGTGAATGAAGAGGCGCGGGAGCCTGCCTGGCTCCCGCGCCCCTGCTGCGGCCCGCGAGTGCTCAGACCGCCGTGTAGGTGGTCGCGCGGCGCTCACCGCGGACCTTGATCTGCCCGGCCTCGATGAGCTTCTTCATCGCCGGCCGCATGGCGTCGGAGGTCGTGCCGAGCGCGGAGGAAATGTGCTCACCGCGCTGGCCGGGGTTCTGGCGCACGTAGTCCAGGAGGCGCTGGGCGTCGACGGCCCCGCCACCGCCACCCCCGCCGCGAGCACGGCGGCTGGAGGCTTGCTGAGGCACCACGACTCCGGTCAGCGACAGGCAGGCCGCCAAGGTCGTGCGTGCCGACTCCAGGGCTTGGCGCAGCGGGACATCGCGCGTCTCCGCGGCGGCGGCGTCGATGGCCTTGACCGCCTTCGTCACGTGGCGGAGCGCCGGATCGCGCTTGACCTTCTTCTCCTCCATCCGGGACTTGAGGTGCTGGATGCGCGCCTCGAGCTCCGCGATCCGGTCTTCTTCTGAACGTCGATTTCGAGCCATGGAATGCAGTAGTGAGTCCGGGTTCTCGTGGAATCCAGGACTGAGCGTAGGGGGTTGGCTGTCGGGGATGCCCGTTCCGTACGCCAGGGTCAGGCGGGTGGCCGGCGGACCGAGCGGGCACAGGGGACTCCGGAGAGCCCGTGCCGACACGCCGATTCGGAACGGAGGCCGAAAAGCATACCGCCAGCTCACTGGACTTGCGAATGCGCACTCCAGTCCCGGGCCAGAAGCCCCCGCCACCTCCGCCCCAGACATCCACCCCGCCGGACAGGGCGTGCCAGCCAGGGTGGCCTGGGCCGCTGGCGATCAGATCGTGACGAACGTGCCGTCGAACTTCCGGAAGGTGAACCCCTGGAAGTTCTCGGCATACGTCGGCCGCTGCTCGGCCAGGATCCGGATCGCCAAGCTCTCGCCGAGGCGCAGCGACTCGTAGCCATCCGAGCGCCAATGCACGCCGGCGATGTGGCGGCCGTAGGCCACGTTCATGGCGAGCTTGTTGAGCTCCGTCTCGACCGTCATCAGGTTCGCCCCGGGCCCCGTGTACGGCACGAGCGCGAGACCGTCGTCCGTCGGCACCCTCGGGTTCAGGATCGGGAAGGGGCCATGGAAGAGCGCCTTGAGGATCGTGACGCATGCCCCGGCCACGGTGGCGTGACCAGCGGTGTAGGCGGGATGGTTCGGCGCGCCCTCCGGGAAGACCTGGGGCAGGTAGGCCCGACCCCCGTGCTGAGACTGGATCCGCGCGACCGCGAGTGAGTTCAGCACATCGGGGTGGAGCGGGTACGGGCGCCCGCTCACGAGCTTGTGGTGCACGCGACCCGCGAACTCCTCCGGACGCAGCCGGCGGTGCACGTGCCACTTCTGGAACCAGGTCGCCTTGAGTACGCGCGTCGCGACCTCGGTCGAGATCGTCATGTAGTAGGGCCCGCCGAAGGTCGCAAATCCCTCCTGCATGAGCGAGAGCGCGTAGGGATGCCCTTGACCGAGCGGGCAGCCCAACCCGCCGCCGGTGAACGGATTGCCCGGATCGGGCGGCATCATCATGTGGAGCAGCGCCTGGAAGTAGGCTTGGTAGAGCACGTCCATGTGCACCCAGCGCGCCAGATCGCGGCCGGTGCGCATGTAGCGCAGCGTGTTGTCGAACGCGATCGTGGCCGTCGGGCGCGTGCCGTTCATGCGCGCCAGCCAGTCGGCGTCCGTGTGCAGGTACTCGATCCCGGGCTGGATCGTGCGCATCCGGGGCTCGATGAACTGCGCGCCGAACGGCTGCGACTTCCACCAGAACTGCGACAGGTACGGACCGACGTCACAGCCGTAGGCCGCGTCGCGGAACAGCGTGCGGGCCGTGACCGCGCCGTTCTCGCGCGGGCCGCGGAAGTCGCTCAGCGCGTTCAGGTCCGTGCAGGCTTCCGCCACGAGCGGGTGCGTGTCGTATTGGCTGAACGGCACGTCCCGCAGCAGCGCCATCCAGTAGTTCTCGACGATCTCGCCGGCCGCCTCGGCACTGGCGAACGCTGGCGGAGCCGGGGCGAAGGACTGGTGCGAGTCGATCCCCTGGAGATCGAAGGCCTTGCCCGCGAGCGGGCTGTGGAAGCGCAGGCGTTGCTGCGAGTTCGGCGTGCCCGAGGGGACGGCCTCCAGGGCGATCTGCGTGCCGGCTTCCAGCGCGCTCACGAACGTCGCGTAGGCCGCTGGGTCGACCTCGCCGTACTGGTTGTGCGGCAGGAGCTTCGAGTGGTTGCCCCACTTCTCGGGGTAGAGCGCCTCGTCGCCGTTCGGCGTGTGCTGCACGCGTGGCGCCGTGAAGTTGCGCAGCGCGAGCCGGTGGCGGATGTCGAACGCCCGTTGGGCGCGCGCGTCCATGTCGATCGGCGGCGCGAGCGGCGCGGCACCGACGGTGCTGGAGCCGCCGAGCGCGGGCAACGCGACGCCGGCCGCGCTGGCTGCAGCCAATCCCGTGGCGGCGGAGATGAAGTGGCGCCGATCGAGTTCCGGAGTGAGGCCGGTTTCCTTCGCGGTCGGTTCGGGAGCAGAAG
>JAEUHZ010000057.1 GCA_016795205.1 Planctomycetota bacterium
GACCTCGAGCTCCAGGACGGGCTCGGCATCGAGCGGCGCTCCGTCGGCCACGGCGGCCAGCACCGTACCGACCTCGATCCCCGCGAGCAGCCCGCGGTCGGCCCGGATCTCGTCGCCGCGCAACGCGAGCAGGATCGGCGGGTCGGCGACGCGCCCGCCGGCGCCCACGGCGCGGTCGAGGTCGCCCTGCGCCATGGGGATCGTGAGGTGGCAGGGAAAGGCCTGGTAGGCGGCGATCACGCGCTGGATGAGTTCGCCGTAGGTCGCGCTGGCGCCCACGCGGCGCATCTCGGCCGCGAGCAGATACGTGAACAATCCGTGGGGCTGCGCGTCGCGCGCGCCCTCGGGCAGCTCGAGTTCCGGAGCGGCGCCGAAGCTCTGCGCGCCGTAGAAGGCCGCGACCCCTTGGGTGCGCTCGGGGCGCGCGGGCGCCGCGGAGGCGCCAGCCACCGGTCGTGGTGCCGCGCCGCGCAAGCCCAGCGCCGAGGGTGGCAGACCCCGCGTGCGCACGCCGCCGCCGCGCAGCAGCGTCCCCGAGTGGCAGGCGTCGACGACCAACCAGACGTCAGCGCCCTTGGCGCGGATCGCACCGACCAGCTCGAAGATCTCGTCGTCGACGAGCGCGTTCGGCACCTTGGCACCATCCGGCGCCGGGCGCACGTCGGCCGGCAGGAAGATCTCGTCCAGGCCATCCGGCTCGTCGTCGAGGCTGGCGGAAGAGCTGGGCTGCTGCGAGCCATGTCCGGCCAGGTAGACCACGACCCACTCGCCAGGCTGCGCTTGGGCGGCGAGCCGCTGGAAGCCCTGCCGGATGTTCTGGAGCGTAGGTCGCGCCTTGGGATCGGCCGGCCAGCCCGCGAGGCGCGTCATGGCCGCGTCGGGAACGCCGTAGACCTCGCGCAACGCGCGGGCGAACAGCTCGACGTCGTTGGCCGGGCCGAGGAGCTCGATCGTGTTCGAGCCCGGGACGCGCCCGGCCTCCTTGAGGTAGGGGTACTCCGTGCAGCCCACGAGCAACGCGCGCGCCGAACGCACCGCGGGCGCAGCGGGCCCCACGGCGGCCGCCGGGACCTGCGCAGCGAGCGGAGCCGCCAGCGCCAGGACGGTGAACGGTGCGAGCAGACCCTTCATGGCGTGGACCGTGATACCACACCCGCCTTCCGCGGGGCTCCCCCACGAGATCCGCGGTCGCGGATGCCGAACACCCGGATCCGCCGCGGGTGCCCGCCGCCGGACGCGCGCCGGCGCTCAGCTGCGCGAGAGCCGGAAGACGATGCGGTGAACCAGCCGGTCGACGCCGCGACTGCCGGTGCGCGGCAGGAAGCGCCAGGTGCGTGCGGCGGCCAGCGCGGCCGCCTCGAGCCGTGCCGAGCCGCTCGAGCCGGAGATGGCGAGGCCGACGACCTCTCCATCCTGCAGGACATCGATCGTGATCTCGACCCAGCCCTCCTCCCCGATGCGCCGCGACATCCGGGGGTAGACGGGCAGCTCCCCGCTCGCGAAGCGCGGCAGCGCGGCGACCGCCGCTGCCGGCGGAGTCGCCTGTGCCGCGCGTTCCTCGTGTGCTTCCTGCGAGCGACTGGCAGGCTCGACGGCTGCCGGGTCGAGGGCCCCCGGATCGACGGCCGTCGAGGTGACGAGGGAACTCGAGGTCGCGACCGGCGCCGCAGTCCCGTCCTGGGACGGCGAGGTGCAGGCGAGCACGCCCACGGCGAGCAGCGCGGCGAGTGCCCAGGCCCGCACCAGGGTCCGCATCGTGATCACGAGTAGCCGCCCAGCGGTCAGGAGTCACCGTCCACCGAGCGATGCCGGCCGGGCTCGTGTCCGTCGTCGGCCCAGCTCCGCACCGGTTGTCGCAGGCGGTCGCGCACCCCGCAGCGACAGTCCACCGCGGTCCACTGGACGTGCTCGGCGTGACCCGTGGCCCAGGCGCAGCTAGCTGAGACCGCTCGCTCGCGCTCGCGCCCCCCTCGGCCCCCCTCGATGCAACTCAGTCCCCCCTGCTGTGCGCGCCTGGCCGGAGTGCGCACGCTGGCCGCGACCGGCCTGGTGGCGGCCATGGGCTCGCTGCTCTCCGCCGAGGCCCGGCAGACTCCTCCAACCGTCCCCCCCGAGGCGAGCGCGCAGCTGCCGCAGGAACCGGTCCCGCCAGGGATTCCCGAGGTCATCGTCTCCGAGACGAGCCTGGAGGCCGCCGAGTCGCTCCAGGGTGTGACGCTCACGAACACCGCCGCGCGCGACTTGATCTCGCCCGAGGAGGTCGCGGAGGCCGGCACGCTGAACCTGCAGGAGATCCTGCGGCGCTCGCCGAGCGTCCACATCAGCGAGGAGACGGGCTCCGACTCACTCCCGAACATCGCGATCCGCGGGGTCACCGGCAACGACGGCATCTTCCGCAGCGTGAACGTGGCCCTGTTCGCGGACGGGATCCCGCTGGCCGGCGGACCCTACGGCGCCCCGGGTGCCGCGGGCTTCCCGCTGCTCATGGAGCGCGTCTACGCCATCGACATCCAGCGCGGCGGCGGGGCGGTCCGCTACGGGCCCAACAACGTCTCCGGCATCGTCAACTTCCTCACGCGACCGATCCCGACCGAGAGCACGCTCTACACGCGCTTCGCCTACGACAGCTTCGACAACGGGGCCAACTACACGTCGTACGGCGGCACCTACGGGCCGTTCGGCTTCCTCCTCGAGAGCGTCTACAAGGACGGGAAGACCTACCGCGACCACGGCGACTACACGCTGCAGAACTACTCGCTGAAGACGCGCTACGAGCACACGGAGCACGTGCGTAGCTTCCTCCAGCTCGAGTTTTTCGACGACGACTCCGACCTCTCCGACGGGCTGACCCTGGCCCAGTACCAGGCCGATCCTTCGCAGTCGACCTCGCTCCAGAATCGCTTCACGGCCAACCAGAAGCGGGTCAACTACCGGCTCGAGTGGGAGACCTCGGACCAGACGCAGCTCGACCTGATCACTTACTACTACGAGACCGAGCGCACGTTCTTCCTGGGCTCGCCGCTCTTCTACGGGAACTCGCCCAACTACATCCAGGCGACGCCGCGGCCCATGAACACCTTCGCGGTGCAGCCCCAGCTCACGCACCGTTACGAGCTCGGCGATGTCGACGGGTCGCTGCTGGCCGGCCTGCGCTACCAGCACGAGAACCTGACCCGCGGGGTCTATCGGACCTTCCCGGACGGCTCGGAGACGCCGATCTCCGACGACCGGTTCGAGTACCAGGCCGGGTCCGCGTTCGTGCAGAACGACTTCATCTTCGGCGACTGGAAGGTGACGCCCGGCATCCGGTTCGAGGCCGTCGACATCCAGGCCGAGAACCAGAGCGGGCTCTCCGTCGACCGCGACTTCACGGAGGTCCTGCCGGCGATCAGCGCGTCGTACCTGATCCGCCCTACCGTGGCGCTCTACGCCAACGTCCAGACGTCGTTCCAGCCTCCGGCCGCGAACACGATCAGCATCACGCCCAACCCGCAGGACTTCGAGGCCCAGTACGCCTGGATGTACGAGCTCGGCACGCGGTTGCAGTCGAACGACGGCGCGATCGCCGCGGACCTGGCGCTGTACCAGATCGACTACAGCGACAGGCTCGAGCCCGATCCGGACCAGTTCGGCGTGCTCCTGAACTCGGGCCGGTCCCGCCACCGCGGCATCGAGCTCGCGGTGGACGGCCACCTCGCGCCCGCGGGCCTCGCAGGCGTGAGCTACTGGACCACAGTCGCCTACAACCAGTCGGAATACGAGAATGGGGACTTCGAGGGCAACGAGACGCCCGGCAGTCCGCACTGGCTCCTGGGCTGGGGCGCCCGCTACGAGTTCGGAGGCACGGGCCTCTTCGCCGCCGTCGACGGCTACTTCGTGGACGAAGCCTATTCCGACCGCGAGAACACCGGGGAGATCAACGCCCAGGGAACGCGCGGAGAGCGGCCGTCGGCCACGATTTGGAACGCACACACCGGGCTCCGGCGTCAGCTCGACGCGCGCGTGCGGCTCGAGGTCCAGCTCGATGTGCGCAACATCTTCGACGAGGAGTACTTCGACGTGCGTGCGGGACGCGGCATCTATCCGGGTGCGCCCTTCGCATACGGCGGGTCTCTCGGTCTGCTGTTCACGTTCTGACCCGATCCTCGCCCCCCCGACCCGATCCAGGCGATTCCATGCACCCCACGTCCTTGAACACGCGGCTCACCTGCGCCGCACTGGCGCTCGCCGTCCTGGCCTGTCGATCCACGGACGGCACGCCGAGCGTGGATCCGGCGCGGCGCGCCGGAGCGGCCGTGCCGGGCTCGGCCCGCGCCGCCGCGGAGGTCGTCCCGACTCGCGAGTTCGAGGTCCGCGGCGATCGCGCCTTCCTCGGCGGCCAGCAGGTCGAGCTGTGGGGACTGCGCTGTGGCAACGCGCTCTACAGCCAGACCGTCACCGAGCGCCACGTGCGCGCGCTCGACAACCTAGTCCGTCACGGGATCAACCTGATCGGCGTCTACGTGCAGGGTAGCAATGGCGGCTGGCCCAATGCCGATGCCGGGCTGAACGGCTACGCGCGCTCGGGAGCCCTGAAGCCGGACGTTGCCCAGCGCCTGGAGTGGCTGATCCGCGAGGCGGACGCGCGCGGCATGGTCGTGCAGGTCGGCCTCTTCTCCCCGCGCAAGGACCAAGAGCTCGATGGCGAGCCAGCGGTGCGTCGCGCCATCGAGGAGACCGCGCGCTTCCTGGTCGAACGCGGCTTGCGCAATGTCTTCGTGGACCTCGTCCACGAGTTCGACCACGACCGCGTGGACCTCGAGGTCTTCCGCGAGCCCGAAGGTCCGTCCAAGAAGTCACGGCTCGCCGCGCTGTTCTGCGCCGTGGCTCCCGGCATCGAGGTCGGCGTCTGCCCCTACGAGAAGTCGCCCACGACCGACGCGTTCCCCGGCATGGACGTGCGCATCATCCAGAAGTCGATGGCGATCCCGACGAGCGGCTTCGTGGTGAACGTCGAGTCGCAGAAGGTCGATGCGTACGAGAACGAGGGGGTCTTTTCGGACGGCGACAAGGATTGGATCTTCGCGGACTGTGAGCGCTACCAGCGGGCCCCGAACGCCGCGCTCATGTTCCACGCCGCCTACGTGATGGGCATCGGAGGCTCCAGCGGCAGCGGGCCGCACCCCGAGTTGGGCGGGCAGGGCACGAGCCCCAGCGACCGCGGCGTGCGCTTCTACCACGAGTGGGTGCGCGACCACGTCGGCCGCTGGGAGTACCCGCGCCACGTGCCGGCGCCCGCCGACGCGCCCGCGCCCGCCCACCGGCCGACGCGCGAGTTCGAGGTCCGTGACGGGCTGCCCCACTTGGGCGGCGAGCCGGTGCAGCTCTTCGGACTGCGCTGCAACAACGCGCTCCTGAGCCCCGCGGTCACCGAGCGCTTGATCAACAACTTGGACAACATGGCGGCGCACGGCATCAACCTGATCGGTATCAGCCTGCACGGCACGAACGGCGGCTTCCCCAGCGTCGACGCCGGCCCGAACGCATTCACGCCCGACGGACGCCTGATCGGGGGCTTCAAGACGCGGCTCGAAGCCGTCGTGCGCGCGGCGGATGCGCGCGGCATGGTGGTCTGCATCGGCGTCCTCATGCCGCGCAAGGACGAGTACCTGCGCGACGAGGCCGCCGTGAGGCGGGCGATCGAGGAGACGGCCGCCTTCCTGGAGGCGCGCGGGCTGCGCAACGTGCTGGTCAACCTGATGCAGGAGTTCAACCACCCGACCCGCATCGACCACGAGATCTTGCGCGAGCCGAACGGCGCGCAGAAGAAGGCGCAGATGGCGCAGTGGTTCAAGGCCCAGGCCCCGGCGATCGAAGTCGGGATCGTCTCGAACCATCTGACCGGCTCGGCGATCGACTTCCCCGGCTGCGACGTGCAGATGCTGCACGAGAGCGTCGCCTGGCCGGAGGCGGGCTTCGTGCTGAACACGGAGAGCCCCGACGAGGAGATCTCGGGCAACGAGGGTGTCTTCCACCGCTACGAGCGCGCGCGGCTCGAGGCCGGCTGGCGGAAGTTCCTCGGCGCTCCGCGCGCCGCGATGCTGTTCCGCTCACCCTACGTGGAGGATGTGCGCGGCCAGGCCGCCACGGGTCCGAACCTCGAGATGGGCGGCGGCGGCACCGGCGAGTCGGATCGCGGCATCCGCTTCTACTACGTATGGGTGCGGCAGAACCTCGGGCGCTGGGAGTACCCGCGCCACGTGCGCGAGGGTCCGCCGCGGGCTCCGTGACGGCGCGCGGGCGCGGCCGGCCTCTCAGCCCTTCTGACGCAGCGCGCGCAGGATCGTGTCGGCCAGCTCGGCGCCGATGCCGGGCACGGCCCCGAGCTGCTCGGCACTCGCCTCCGCGACGCCCTGCACGCTGCCGAAGGCGCGCAGCAGCGCCTTGCGACGCTCGGGGCCGACGCCCGGGATCGAATCCAGGCGCGAGGCGATCCGGCCGCGTTCCTTGCGATGGTAGGTGATCGCGAAGCGGTGGGCCTCGTCGCGGATGCGCTCCAAGAGGTGGCGCGCGCCGCTGTGCCGCGGCAGCGGGAGCGGCTCCGCGGCCCCGGGCACGAACAGCCGCTCGTCGACGGCGCGGCTCCTCGCACCCGAGGCCGTGCGCGCCTTGGCGAGGCCGACCATGGCGACCTCCCAGGCCGCGGCTTCCTCGCGCGCTTCGAGCGCCTTGGCGAGCTGCTCCCGCCCGCCGTCGATCACGACGAGGTCGGGCAGCTCGTCGTCCTCGACGCCGCGGCGCAGCGCGCGCAGCACGACCTCCCGCATCGAGGCGAAGTCGTCCTGCCCCGCGACACCGCGCACGCGGTAGCGGCGGTAGCCGGCGCGGTCGGCATGCCCGCGCCGGAACCGCACGCGGCTCGCGACCACGTGCGCGCCCTGGAGGTTCGACACGTCGAAGCAGTCGACGATCTCGGGCACGGAGTCCAGGCCCGCGATCGTGGCCAGCTCCTCCAGGGCGGCCTGCTCTCCGGCGCGCTCGCCTTCCGAGCGCGAGAGCTCCGCCCGTGCGTTCTCGCCCGCCACGGAGAGCATCCGGAGGCGCTCGCCGCTGCGCGGCCAGGCGAACGTGACCTGGCCGCCCAAGGCCTGGGCGAGCAGCCCATCCTCGGCGGGCAGGCACGGCACGACGATCTCGCGCGGCACGTCGCGGCGCGAGTGGGCGTACAGCGCCGTGACGACCACGTGCAGGAGCTCCTCGTCGGAAAGCTGCGAGCGGAAGACGTGGCTGCGGCTCTCGGCCAGGCGCCCGCCGCGGAAGGCCAGACGGTGCACGACCGCGGCGTCGCCCGCGCGCGCCAGACCCAAGACGTCGCGCGCCACGTCGTCCTTGGGCTGCACCCCTTGGCCCGCGACCGTGCGCGCCAGCGCCGCCAGGCGGTCGCGCCAGCCGGCCGCGCGCTCGTACTCCTGCGCCTGCGAAGCGGCGCGCATGCGTGCCTCGAGGTCCGCGCGCACCTCGGCGACGTCGCCGGACAGGATCCGCGCGGCCTTGTCGACCAGCGCCGCGTACTCGCCCGGCGTGACGAGCCCGACGCACGGCGCGCAGCACAGGCCGATCTGGTGCTTGAGGCACGGCCGCGACCGGTTCGCGAGCACATGGTCGGGGCAGTCGCGCAGCGGCACGACGCGGTGCAGGTCCGAGAGCGTCTTGCGCAGGTCCCCGCTCGACGCGTACGGCCCGAACAGGCGCGAGCGACCGCCCTCGCGACCGGCGTCCGGGTTCTTGGCGCGCACGTGCTTGAGGCGCGGGAACTCCTCCGCGAGGTCGATCCGCAGCATGCGGAAGGACTTGTCGTCCTTGAGGCGCAGGTTGTGCGGCGGCTTGTGCGTCTTGATCAGCGCGTCCTCGAGCAGCAGCGCCTCGCCCTCCGTGCGCGTGACGATCGTCTCCAGGCTGCGGGCCTCGGACTCGAGGAAGCGGATGTTCTGCCGGCCGTCGCCGCCCGCGCGGTAGCTGCGGACCCGCTCACGCAAGCGGGCCGACTTGCCCACGTAGAGCACCTTCCCGGCCGCGTCCCGGAACAGGTAGACGCCGGGCTGCTCGGGGACCTGCGTCAGGTCCAGCGCGGGATTCCAGGCGTGCTCCGACATGGATGGGTGTCGCGATCCTGGCCCGCCCGGGCGCCGTGGTAAAGGCCGCGCGGGGCTCCCCCTGCGCGCGCCCCCGCCCTTGGTGTAGGGTGAGCGCAGGAGGGCATTCCCACATGATGCAGAAGTTCCTGAGCGCCGCCCTGGTCGCGGGCGGCGCGCTCGCCGCGGCGAGCTTCACGAGCCCCAGAGCCGAGGGCCCCGAGATCGGCGCGCCCGCGCCCGAGATCGCGGCCAAGACCTGGTTCAACCACATCGGCCGCCCGATCACGCTCGAAAGCCTGCGTGGACAGGCCGTGATGCTCGAGTTCTGGGCCACCTGGTGCGGCCCGTGCGTGGCGGCCTGGCCGCACGTCCAGGAGATCCACGATGAGTACCGCGAGAAGGGCCTGGTCGTGCTGGCACTCTCGAACGAGGTCGACGAGAAGGTCAGCGCGTTCCTCGACCAGAACGGCTACTCCGTGCCGACCGCGGCCGGCAGCACGTCCGGCGGCGCCTATGGCGTGAGCGGCATCCCGCGCACGTTCCTGATCGACCCCAGCGGCAAGATCGCCTGGTCCGGGCACCCCAGCGAAGTCTCGAAGTCGCTGCTCCAGGAGGTCACGAAGGGCGCCAAGAAGCGCTCGTCGAGCGTGCTCGCGATCCAGGTCGACGAGGAGCCCGCCGGGCGCCTCGCGGCGCACGCCAAGGCCATGGCCGCGGGCAATCCCGGCAAGGCGCTCACGGCACTGCAGGCCTTCGCCGACGACCCCAAGGCGACCGAGGCCGAGAAGAGCGGCGCGGCGGCCTTGGTCACCGCGATCGAGGAGCACGTCGGTCTCTTGAACCGCGAGGCGGACAAGCTGCTCGGCGCGCGCGAGGTCCTGCGCGGCCTCGCGATCCTCGACGCGCTCGCCAAGGAGTTCACCGGGCCGATCGGCGAGGCCGCCAAGAAGCGCGCGGCCGAGGTGCGCAAGGACGACGCCCTGGCCAAGGAGATCGCCGGCGCCGAGGCACTGGCGCGCGCGCAGGAGCAGGCCAAGAAGCTCGGCAGCACCAAGGCGCGCTCGAAGTTCGAGGAGGTCGTCGAGAAGCACAAGGGCACGCGCGCCGCCGAGCGCGCGGCGGTGCTGTTGCGCGGCAAGAAGGGCTGAGCCCGCCAGCGGGCGGGCTGGGGAGCGGGCCGCGGGGCGCGACGCCCTGCGGCCCGCTCCGCGTCCGGGGGCTCCCAGGCCCGAGCTCAACGCTCGAGCAGCACCTGCTCCAGCTTCTGCACGCGATTGCGCAGGCGCGCGGCATCCTCGAAACGCAGCTCCGCCGCGGCGTGCAGCATGTCGGCGCGCGCCTGCTCGATCGCGCCGCGCAGCTTCTGGACCGGCCAGGTCCAGGCGTCCTCCGCCCCGGGCTCCTCCGGCCGTCCCCCGCGCTTGCGCCCGGCCTGGCTGGCCGACTCCTCGGGCAGGTGCGCGACCTCGACGTAGTCCATCTCGTACAGGGACTCGATCGACTCGCGAACCGGCTTGAGGATCGTCCGCGGGACGATGCCGCGCTCCTGGTTGTAGCGGGTCTGCAGCACGCGCCGCCGCTGCACCTCGCCGATCGCCGCCGCCATCGAGGCGGTCACGTGCTCGGCGTAGAACAGCACGCGCCCCTCGACGTTGCGCGCCGCCCGCCCACAGGTCTGGATCAGGGAGGTCGTCGAACGCAGGAAGCCCTCCTTGTCCGCGTCCAGGATCGCCACCAGCGCCACCTCGGGCAGGTCGAGGCCTTCGCGCAGCAGATTGATGCCCACGAGCACGTCGAACTCCCCCAGGCGCAGATCGCGCAGGATCGCCGCGCGCTCGATGGCGTCGATCTCGGAGTGCAAGTAGCGCACGCGCACACCCAGCTCGGCGTAGTAGGTCGTGAGCTCCTCCGACATGCGCTTGGTGAGCGTCGTGACCAACACGCGCCAGCCCGCCGCCACGACCTTGCGGATCTCGTGGAGCAGGTCGTCGACCTGCGTGCGCGCCGGACGCACCTCGATCTCGGGATCGAGCAGGCCCGTCGGGCGCACGACCTGCTCGGCGATGCGTCCCGCGCTGTGCTGGACCTCGTAGGCAGCCGGCGTGGCCGACACGTACACGCACTGCTTGACCAGGTGCTCCCACTCCTCGAAGCGCAACGGGCGGTTGTCGAGCGCGCTGGGCAGACGGAAGCCGTGCTCGACGAGCGTCTCCTTGCGCGCGCGGTCGCCGCGGTACATGCCGCCCACTTGCGGCACGGAGACGTGGCTCTCGTCGACGAACACGACCCAATCGGGCGGGAAGTAGTTCAGGAGCGTGAAGGGCGCCTCGCCCGGCGCGCGGCCATCCATCCAGCGCGAGTAGTTCTCGATGCCGCTGCACACGCCGGTGGTCTTGAGCATCTCCAGGTCGTGGCGCGTGCGCTGCTCCAGACGCTGCGCCTCGAGCAGGCGACCCCGCCCGCGCAGCTCGTCCAGCCGGCCCTCGAGCTCGACCGCGATGCCCTCGATGGCCTTGTGCAGGCGCTCGGCCGGCGCCACGTAGTGGTTGGCCGGGAAGATCGTCAGCGCGGGCTTCTCGCACAGCACCTCGCCGCGCAGCGGATCGACCTCCACGAGCGCCTCGATCTCGTCGCCGAACAGCTCCACGCGGATCACGCGGTCCTCCTCGTAGGCCGGGAAGACCTCGATCACGTCGCCGCGCGCGCGGAACGTCCCGCGCCGGAAGTCGGTGTTGTTGCGCGCGTACTGCATGCGGGTCAGCGCGCGCAGCAGCTCCTCGCGCTCGATGCCCTGCCCGCGCGCGAGCTGCAGGGCCATCTCGGCGTAGTTCGACGGGCTGCCGAGGCCGTAGATGCACGAGACCGAGGCCACGATCAGCACGTCGCGGCGTTCGAGCAGGCTGCGCGTCGCCGAGTTGCGCAAGCGCTCGATGCCCTCGTTGCGGCTGGCGTCCTTCTCGATGAACGTGTCCGTCGAGGGCACGTAGGCCTCGGGCTGGTAGTAGTCGTAGTAGCTGACGAAGTACTCGACCGCGTTCCTCGGAAACAGCTCCTTGAACTCGCTGAAGAGCTGGGCGGCGAGCGTCTTGTTGGGCGAGAGAACCAGCGTCGGCCGGTTCACCCGCGCGATCGTGGCGGCCATCGTGAACGTCTTGCCCGAGCCGGTGATGCCGAGCAGCGTCTGGTGGCGGGCGCCCTCGAGCAGTCCGCGCGCGAGTTGCTCGATGGCCGCCGGCTGGTCGCCCATGGGCTGGAACGGACACACGAGTTCGAAGCGTTCGGGCATGGTGTGCGTGTCCTGGCGCCCGCGCGGCTCAGCCGTCCGTGAGGCCGGCGCTGCCGCCCCGGCGCGGGTCGCTGACGCCGACCGGCTGGCCGCCCACGCCGTCGAGGAGGATGGCTTGGACCGCGCCGAAGCGGCGCTCGACCCGCCGCACGGGTTGGCCGAAGCGTCGTTCGAGCGCTTCCACGAGGCCGGGGTCGAACTCCATCTCGAAGAGCGTCTCGGCCGGGCTCCACTGTTGGTGCAGGCGCGGGGCGGCGACCGCGCGCTCCAGTGCCTCGCCCAGGACGAGCACGCGCAGGAGCACCTGCGTCACGGCCGTGATGATGCGCGGGCCGCCGGGGCTGCCGAGCACCATGACGTTGGCGTGACCTCCAGCGCGGACCACGGTCGGGGTCATCGAGGAGAGCGGCCGCTTCCCGGGGCGCACTGCGTTCGCGGCCCCGCCGACGAGACCGTAGACGTTCGGCCGCCCGCCGGCGGGCGCGAAGTCGTCCATCTCGTCGTTGAGCAGGAATCCGCCACCGCGCACCAGGATCCCCGACCCGAAGGTGGTGTTCAGCGTCGTGGTCAGGCTCACCGCGTTGCCGCCCTCGTCGAGCACGCACAGGTGCGTGGTCTCGCCGCCCTCGCGCCCCGCCGCGCGCTGCGAGCCGTCCACGCGCGCGACCTCGCCGATCGCCACGCGGCGCGCCGCGATCGTGCTCGGCGCCAGCAGCTCGTCCACCGGGACGGTCACGAAGTCGGGGTCCCCCAGGTGCTCGGCGCGGTCGGCGAACGCAGCGCGCAGGGCCTCGATCCACCAGTGCAGCATGCGGTCCGAGAGCCCGGGGTCGTCGCCACCCGGCGCGCGCTCGGTCTCGAAGCGCCGCGCGGCGATGGCGCGATCGCGCTCGGGATCGAGCGGGAGACCCTCCAGCACGCCCAGCGTCTGGAGCAGCGCGACGCCGCCCGAGCTGGGTGGCGGCATCGTCACGATCTCGTGACCGCGGAACCAGCCCACGAGCGGCGCACGCTCGCGGACCGTGTAGCCGCGCAGGTCGGCGTGCGTGATCCAGCCTCCGCCGAAGCCCGTGTCCAGGTCGCCGCCGCGCTCGCGCGCCGGGATCGGCTCGGCCGCCAGGGCGCGCACGATCGCGTCGGCCACCGGTCCCGTGTAGAAGGCGCGGGGGCCCTCCGTGGCCAGACGCTCCAGCGTGCGGGCCAGCTCGGGCTGGACCAGCCGCTCGCCCGCGGCGAGCGGCGCGCCGCGCGGGAAGAACAGCTCGCGCGCGGCGGCGTTGAACTCCTCGAAGACGCCCTCCGCGGCGAGGTCCCGCGCCAGCCAGTCGTCGATCGGGAAGCCCTCGCGAGCCAGGGCGACCGCCGGCGCCGCGACGCTCTCGAGCGGCAGCCGCCCGAAGCGGCGATGGAGCTCGAACAGCCCGGCCGGCGAGCCGGGCACCGCGACCGAGACCGGGCCGCGCGTGGTGCGCTCGGGCACGAACTCGCCGCGCTCGTCGAGGTAGACCCCGGGCCGGGCAGCCGCCGGCGCCACCTCGCGGAAGTCGATCGCCGCGGGCGAGCCGCTGTGCGGGACCCACAGCGCGAAGCCCCCGCCGCCCAGGTTGCCGGCCTGCGGATGCACGACCGCGAGCGCCAGCGCCACGGCCACGGCGGCGTCGGCCGCGTTGCCCCCGCGCGCCAGGGTCGCAAGCCCGGCCTCGGTCGCGAGCGGGTGCTCGCTGACCACGGCGCCCCGCTCGGGCGGATCCCATTCGGCCTCGCGCCCGATCTCGGCCGAGCCCCGGCAACCGGCGACGAACGCGAGCGCGAGCCCCGCCGCCGCGGCGTACGCGCGCGGAGCGGGCTGACCGGCGCCGCTCACCGCCCGACCTGGTCCTTGATCTCCTCGATCCTGACCCCGCGCGACTTCAGGTAGTTCACCGAGGCCAGGATGGCGGCTTCTTCGCCCTCGATCTCGACGGCGACCAGCGCCATCGTGTCCGTGATGCTGGCCGCGCGGATGTTGGGCACGACCCCGAACTTCTCCCCCAGCGTATGGCTGATGATGGGCTCGGAGATCAGCTCCTGGGGGAACGTGCAGAAGTACTTGTGGAGGGCCATCGGCTACGGCGCCGACGCGGACCGGCGGACGATCCGCGCGGCCAGGTAGGCGAGCCCGCATCCCATCACGAGCGCGAGTCCCCCTGCAAGCTCCGGCCGGTAGGGAGCGCGCAGGCGTGGGTCGAGGTCGGCGGCTCCGGCGGCGTCGTACACCGCGGGATGCCGCAGCCAGTCGAGTCCGGCACACTCGGCGAGCAGCGTGGCCGGGGACAGGTCGAGCAGCAGCCCGGAGATCGGACCGGGCCACGGGGCGCGCAGCCAGCCTCCCGCGAGCGGGGCCAGGACGAGCGCCGTGCTGGCCAGGAACAGGCTCGCCGCAGCGACACACGCTTGCTCCGGCCGCAGCAGCCGGCCCACGGCGTACCCGCTGGCGAACAGCCCGGCCGCGGCCAACACAGCGTAGGCCGGCGTGGCCAGATCCCGCGGCGCGAGCGCGGCCACGAGCGCGAAGAGGATCGCCCAGGCACCGGGGATGGCCGCCGCGAAGGGCCAAGCCGGGAGCCGAGCGCCGCCCGCCAGCGCGCCCGCCGCCGGCGCGCAGCAGGCGAGCCAGACGAGCAACGCCACCGGGTCCGGCACGCCGCGTGATCCAGGCCAGGCGCCGGGGAGCGCCAGCGCGGCGATCCCGAGCGCGCCGAGGAAGGCGCGCGCCTGCGCGCGCACCGCCGCCTCGTCGCGCCGCGCCGCGCGGAGGATCACGGACAGAAGCGGAAGCGGCGCCCGTTGCTCAGGTTGAAGCCCGCGCCGCCCCCAGCCGGGTTGCGGTACCACAGCTGGAACGACCAGGACGTGCCCGGAGTGATCTGCGTCAGGGATCCGCTCTGGAAGTCGAGCGGGTAGTAGGCCGTCCCGAGCGGGTCGATCTGCAGGATCCCCAGGCGCGTGATCGGGTTCCCGATGCAGCGCCAGCCGTTGCCGAAGGGGACCTGCGTCTCGTTCGGCCCGTAGAAGTAGAGCGCGCTGGCGTTGGGCGGCGCGTCGTGGGCCAGGAGCACGAGGTTGTTCGCACTGAGGCTCAGGGAGCCGGCGCTCTCCATGATCGCGCCCGCGCCGACGCTGTTCGGCGCGGTCGCGCAGAAGTTCATGGCGAAGCACTCGCAGGTGTCCGGGACCTGGTTCCCGTTCAGGTCGGGCGCGTTGCCCAGCGCGATGTCGGTCGTGTCGGCCACCCCGTTCCCGTTGCAGTCGACGACCGGGAGCCGCAGGTCCGCGAACACCGGGCGGTGGTCCGAGGCGGTGCTCGTCACCGAGGACACGCCGCCGGCGAAGCCCTGGACCTCGGGCGGCTGAGCCGCGGCCGGGTTCGAGCCGGAGATGAAGATGGCCTGGAGCCGCAGCGTCGCGAGGCTGTCCTGCCACAGGATGTAGTCGTACTTGTTCCCCGAGCTGTGGCTGGCGTCGCTGCCCGAGAAGAAGTGCAGGGCCGAGTCGGCCGTCGCGTCCGTGAAGTCGCGGTCGGGGCCGTCCGCGGCGCCACCCACGACCTGCGCGCTCTCCAGCCAGCTCACCGGCCCGCGGATCGCGCCGTTGGCCAGCTCGTCCTCGTTCATGTCGCCGGCCAGCACCACGGGAGTGAATGCGTCGAGCACGCTGGTCGCCGCCGGCGCGTCGGCGATGCGGTTCAGCGGATCGGGCAGGCTGCCCCCGTTGCCGTTGAACCAGTACTGCACGACGTAGGCCACGTTCTTCGCGGCGGCCACGCGCTGGTCACGGTCGCTCTGCGCGCTGCCCGACTTCAGGTGCGCGCCGCCGACGACCAGGTCGCCGCGGTAGGTCACGCCGGGCAGGTCGATCTCGACGAACTGGAAGCCGCGGATCCCGCCGTCGCCCCCCGGCGCCCAGGCCGAGTTCGCCGCCACGGTCGGGATGTCGGCCAAGGTCGCCTGCCCGTCCCCGTTCAGGTCCGCGAACGGGTAGCGCGAGAGGATCACGTTGCGGTTGAACCCGTCCGTCTCGTTGGGCACGAACACGTGCGGCAGGTCGTAGCCGGGCGCGTACTTCTGCACCCAGGACGTGATCGGCGCGTTGCCGTTGAAGGCGTCGTTCCCGCCGTGCAGGAAGTAGTCGATCACGGTCGTGAGCTGCGCGATCGAGTCCGCGCCCGAGCCCGTGCCGTTTCCCGAGTTGTCGCCGGTCTCCTGGAGCAGGAGCACGTCGGGCTTGAGCGCCGCGACGAGCCGCGCGATCGCGCACCAGGAATTGGCCCCCTCGACCTTGGGCTGGGAGCGGCAGAGCGCGTCCTGGACGTTGTAGGTCATGACCCGCACGTCGGCCGGGTCGACCTTGCCCCACTGGCCGGAGGGCGGACTCCACTGGGCCGTCGCGGCGGCGGCCAGGAGGACGAGAGCTGCGCCGAGGGCGCCGGTGCGGTGGAGCATCGAAGGGTCCGGGGCGGGTCGCGAGCGTTCCCCTTCGAGTCTACCGGCCCGGCGCGCGCCGTGGGCCGACCATCAGCCGAACCGGATGCCCTGGGCCAGCGGCAGCTCGCGCGACCAGTTCACGGTGTTCGTCTGCCGCCGCATGTAGGCCTTCCAGGCGTCGGAGCCCGACTCGCGTCCGCCGCCCGTTTCCTTCTCGCCCCCGAACGCGCCGCCGATCTCGGCCCCGCTCGTGCCGATGTTCACGTTCGCGATGCCGCAGTCCGACCCGGACGCCGACAGGAAGCGCTCGGCGTGGCGCACGCTGCCCGTGAAGATCGCCGAGGACAGGCCCTGCGGGACGGCGTTGTGCTTGGCGAGCGCCTCGTCCAAGTCCTTGGCCTTCATCACGTACAGGATCGGCGCGAACGTCTCGCGCTGCACGGTGGGCAGCGCGTTCTCCGCGATCACGATCGCGGGCTTGACGAAGTGTCCACCGGAGAGGCGTCCCTTGAGCGCCAGTGGCTGGCCGCCGTAGATGACCTTGCCGCCTTCCTGGCGCACGCTCGCGAGCGCCGCCTGCATGGCTTCCACCGCCGCGGAGTCGATCAACGGACCGCACAAGGTGCCCTTCGCCAGCGGGTCGCCGACCGGGATCGTGCCGTAGGCGTGCACGAGCTGCCGCTCGACCCGCGCGGCGATCCGCGGATGGACGATGAGCCGGCGCGTCGACGTGCAGCGCTGGCCCGCGGTGCCGACCGCGCCGAACAGGATCGCGGGCAGCGCCAAGTCGAGGTCGGCGTCCTCCATGAGGACGATCGCGTTGTTCCCGCCGCACTCCAGGATCGTGCGCCCGAAGCGGCCCGCGACGCGCGCGGCGCAGAGCTTCCCGACGCGCGAGCTGCCGGTGAACGAGACCAGCGGCAGGCGCTCGTCGTCGAAGAAGCGCGCGCCGACCTCCTCGTTCGAGCCGATCACCAGCCCCACGAGCGCCCCGAACCCGTCGGGCTCGAGGACCTCGCGCGCCACGTTGGTCAGCGCGATCGCGGTCAGCGGCGCCTTGGGGCTGGGCTTCCACACGCAGGCGTCGCCGCAGACCAAGGCCAGCATCGAGTTCCAGGCCCACACGGCGGCCGGGAAGTTGAAGGCGGTGACGATGCCGACCGCGCCCAGCGGGTGCCATTGCTCGCGCATCGCGTGCATGGGACGCTCGCTGTGCATCGAGAGCCCGTAAAGCTGGCGCGAGAGTCCCGTGGCGAAGTCGGCGATGTCGATCGCCTCCTGGATCTCGCCCAGGCCCTCCTGGAGGATCTTGCCGACCTCCAGGGTCACGAGCCGCCCGAGCTCCTCCTTCCTGGCGCGCAGCCGGTCGCCGATGCGCCGCACGTACTCGCCGCGCTTGGGGGCCGGCAGCTCGCGCCAGCGCAGGAAGGCCGCGTGCGCGGCCGTCACGACCGCGTCGTAGTCGGCGGCCGTCGCCATGCGCACGCGACCCAGCGTCTCGCCGGTGGCCGGGTTCTCGCTGGCCAGCAGGTCGCCGCGCGTCTTGCGCCAGGCGCCGTCGTACGCGCCGGGGTGGTTGGCCTGGATGCCGAGGTTCTTCAGGTTCGCCATGGAGCGCGAGAGCCTAGCGGGGCGAGTGCTCGCGCGCAGCCGGCCGCGTCCCGGATCGGCCAGCCGCGCCGTGCTCAGCCGCCTGCGGTGGTCATGAGCTGCAGCGCGGTGCGCGTCCCCTCCCGAGCCAGGCTGTAGAGCACGCTGCGATCACCCTGCTGGAAGCTGCGCAGCAGCCCCGGGCCCGGCGTCGGCCCGACCTGTCCCTCGCTCGGCTGCTCCACGAAGCCCCGCGAGCGCATCTCCTCCGTGATCCGTGCCGCGAGCTGCGCTGGAGTGCCCGAGAGATCACCCAGCACCTGGAAGCCCTGGGGCGAGCGACCCGCGAGCGTGATCCGCAGGTCCGCGGGCACGTAGACGTCGGGCGGAAAGCCCGCTGGCAGCTCGAGCGCGTTGCCGCTGACGACTGCGTGCGTCCCATCGCGCGTGCGCAGCGTGACCGTGTCGCCGCGGACCTCGACGTTGGCCTGCCCGCCACCGATCCGCGCCGGTGCCTGCTCGACGACTTGGCCCTCGGCCTGCTGGCGCTCCTCTGCGCAGCAGATGGCGAGCGCCGCGCAGCCGATGGCCAGGAACCGCAAGCGGAGGGCGCTTCGGACCGCAGTCGGAGGGCGCGGGCGGGCGGGTCGTGTTCCTCGGTCCATCCGACGAGCGCGCCTTCAGCGCGAGCCCTCAGCCCCGCGCGCTCGTTCGAGCCCCTGGCGCAACCGCGCCACGGCGCGCGCATCGTCCTGGCGACCGCTTGCCGCCAGCCCGCGCTCCAGATCGGCGAGGTCCCGCTCGCGCTCGGCGCGCAGGCGCGCCAAGTCCTCCGGAGCGAAGCTCGCGCGCTCGAAATCGGTCACGAGCGCGCGCTGGCGGGCCCAGTCCGTGGCCGGCACCGTCTGCTCGACGAGGTCGACGATCGCCGCGAACTCCTCGGCCGCACGCAGCCAGCGCCAGAGGACTGCGCGTGCGCTGAGCACGACCGCGGCGTGCTCGGGCTCCCGACCGTGCACCAGGACCCAGCGGACCAGCTCGGGGCCTGCGCCGGTCGCGTCGCACAGCTCGATCCAGTCCTGCAGATCGGCGCAGCTCCCGCCGGCTCCCGGTCCCACGCGCTGCGCGTGCTCGTGCAGCGTGGCGCGCGCGGTGGCGTCGGCCGCAGCCAGCGTGCGTGTCTCGTCCCACAGGCCGAGCTGGACGTCGGTCCGCGCCGCGCGCGGCCTCGACCACAGCGCCGTGAGCCGGCCGGCAGCCTCCGTGGAGCGCCCAGCTTCACGCAGCGCGCGCGCCAGGCGCAGCTCGCGGTCGGCGCCCGGCCCCAGCCGCTCCAGCTCGGCCGCGGCGGCCTCGACCGCTGTTCCACCGCGCGCCATGGTCTCGAGCCACACGAGCAGCGCGGCGGAGTCGCGCCGGCCCTCGAGCCGGCCCAGCTCGCGACCGTCGCGGCGAGCGATCGTCACGGGGATGGCGCGCACCCCCCGCTCCGCGGCGCGCCGCGCATCTGCATCCAGGTCGCGCCGCAGTCGCACGGCGTTCTTCGCGACCCAGGTGGCCACGTCCGGCGCGCTCCAGGCCTCACGCTCCATGCGCAGGCACGGCTCGCACCAGGCCGCGCTCCAGCTCTCGAGCTCCAGCCCGTGCGCCCGCGCAGCGCAAGCCGCCGACAAGCTGGCCAGCGTGATGCCGAGCAGGACTGCGGGCCTCACCGGGCACCACCCTCCGCGCGCCGCGGCCCGAAGAGCGCCTCCTCGACGCTCGGATGCGCGAACATGCGCTCGTGGTCGTGGCCCACGTCCTGGGCCTCGACCTTGCTCCAGGCGAAGGCCCAGCCCTTCTCGGCCGCCAGCGCGCGCGCGGCCTCGAACGCCGCGCGGTTGCGCTGGAGCCGCCCGGGCCCTTGCCGCAGCGCGGGGGGCGAGGTGTCCAGCCACTCGTCCTCGCGGTCGTCGGCCGTGCCGAGGTACAGGGTCAGCGGAGCAGCGAGGTACCCCCGGAGGATCGCATCGCTCGCCAGCGTCTCCGGCAAGCCGCCGAAGCCGTAGCCGAAGGCCGCGTCGCGCACGGGGAACAGCGCCGAGCCGGCGTTGGCGGCCACGATGCGCTCGGCACCGGTGGCCTGGAACGCCGCCATGCGCATGCAGAACTGCCCGCCGGCGCTGTGGCCGATGAGCCAGTACGCAAGCTGCGGCCGGCCCTCGCGCTCGCGGATCCCGCGCGCGATCTTCGGGACGAACGCGTAGGTCCAGTCCTCGGGCTTGGCGGCCGTGCCGTCCTCCTCGAGGATCCCGCCGCGCTGGTACTTGCGCGACGGGAAGCGCTCGGCGTCGAAGCGCGGCGCGACGACCAGCATCGAGAAGCGCTCGGCCAGCACGACGGCGTGGTCGCGGTACTCGTCGGCATTGCGGTTCACGCCGTGGAACACGAGCAGCATCCGCTGGCCCTGCCAGTCCCGCGGCTTGTGCGTGAAGACCTCGAGGCGCGTGCCGTCGAGGTCGAGGTCGAGCCGCGCCGATCCCGTGGGGATGGCCGGATCGCCGAGGAGCGCCAGGGTCGCGAGGGCGAGGAGCGGCATCATCCCGACATGCTACGCGTGCGCCGCCGGTGCGCGCGGCTCCCCTGGCGGCGCATCCGTGAGTCGGGGTCTCGGCTGAGCACCCAGGCCGCTCAGATCCGCGCGCGCGGCGGCGAACTCGCTGCCGGCCGTGGCAGGCGGCGCAGCCGGCGCGAGCGCGACGGGCGGATCCCCGCGCCAGGCGGATGCCGTCCCGAACGCGGCCGCTCCGAGCAGGACCAGGGCCCGGAGCGCACAGCGCAGGGCGCTACTTCTTGGCGGGCTTGCCCGCCCGGCGCACGCCCTTCGACTGCTTGCGCAGGTGCTCCAGCGCTGCCGAGACGAGGCCGTCGGCCTCCGACGTGAACGAGGCGGGCTGCGGCTGGAAGCGCACTTTGGGTGGGAGGCCGACGTCCTCGATCGGCTTGCCGGCCGCGTCGAGGTCGTTCCAGCGCGGCACGCTGACGACGATGCCGTGCCCGCAGTCGAGCAGCTCCGGGTTGCCGCTCGAGCCGGCGGTCGCATCCCCCATCGTCGTGACGGTCGGGAGCGCGGCCATCATCGCCACGAAGGACTCGGCCGAGCTCATCGTGCGCCGCCCTTGCAGCACGGCCACCGGCTGTCCCCAGCGCCAGGGCCCGCGCGGCTCGAGCGTGCGCGCGGTCTTGGGGCCCAGCTTGGTGCGTTCCGCGGGGTCGGCGCGCACCTGGCTGTGCGAGTAGACGCGCGGCTTGTCGGCGAAGCGCCCGGCCATGCGCTGCGCGAGAGCCTCGTTCCCGCCGCCGTTCATGCGCAGGTCCAAGACCAGCGCCCAGCAGTCGCCCAGCGCCTCGAGGGCCTCGTCGAAGGCCTCGACGCAGCTCTCGTCCGCGAGCGACAGCGAGGCGATGTACCCCACGCCGTCCTTGGTGCGCCCGTGGGCGATCTGGCGCGCCGGCTCGAGGCTCGCGCCGAGCACGGCCTGCGTGCCCGCGAACGAGACGTTCGCCGGGCGCACGCGCTGGTAGGGCGCGCAGAACTCGCCATCGACCTGGACCCAGGCGTGCAGGTCGCGCAACGTCTCGAGCGCCAGGCCGATCGCGGTGCCCGCCTCCCAGGTCGTCGTCGCGCCCTCCGCGAGCGGGCGCCACGTGGCGCGCACGGCATCCCAGTCGACCTCGGGGCGCAGCGCGAACTTGGCGTACACGGCGTCGAACCGCGACCAGGTGCGGTCGAAGGCCGCGAGGGCGGCGGCGGCATCGAGCGGCTCGCCCGGCGGCAGCGTGCGGCGCTCGAAGGCCGCCATGTACTGGATCGAGTTGCGCGCGCCGTCGATCGCGAGGAAGCGGCGTGGCCCGGCGGTCGTGTCGCAGTCGAGCACCCAGGCGCCCGGATCGGGCAGCGCCGGGAACCCGTCGGCTTGCCACGACGAGCCCAGCTTGTGCGCCGCGATGCGGCGGGCGGCGAGCAGCGCCCGCGCGGGCCCCTGGCCGGTGACGCGCGTGCTGGGGAACAACTCACGGAACTCGCGCGGATGGAAGCGCAGCCAGGCTGCGCTGACCAGGCTGCCCGCCGCCGCGGTGCGTCCGCTGATCGGGGCGGGCTGATCGGGCAGGATCACGGCCCACAGCGGGTTCTCGCCGTGGACGCCCAGCACGAGCGTGGCCTCGCCGACCACGAACGAAAGCTCTCCTCCGCGCACGAACTCCAAGCCCGAAATCCGCCAGACGTGCTCCGGCCCGGTCGTCCACTCCAGGGGCGCGAGCGGCCCCTTGCGCACCAGGCTCGCGCCGTAGCGCGCGTCGAACGTGGGATCGCCCGCGGCCGCGGCCAGCGCCGGCGCGCCGCACAGGAGCAGGGCCAGGAGGCTCGTGGATCGCGACATGCCCACAGCCTAGCGAGGTCCGCTCGCGCGCGGCGCGCCGTGCTCAGCCCGACTCACCCGACAGGACCCAGGCGGCCCAGTCGCGCAGCGCGTAGCGCGGCGCTCCGGACTCGTCGCGGGCCTCGCGCAGCCGCACCTTGGCCTCCCACAGCGCCTGCGCGGCGGGCTTCTTCTGCAGCCACAGCCGCCGGTAGAAGTCGACCATGAGCTCGCGCGTGGCCTCGTCGGGCACGCGCCACAGCGAGGTGATCCCGGCGCGCGCGCCCGCCATGTGCAGCGCGCGCTGCAGGCTCGCGACGCCCTGACCCGCGCGGCGCACGCCGACGTTCGTGTCGCAGGCCGAGAGCACGGCCAGCTCGCAGCCACCCAGATCGAGCGCGGCGATTTCCTGGGCCGTCAGCAGGCCCTCGATGCGCCCGGTGGGTCCGGCCGGAAGGTTGGCACCCGCGAGCGCCAGGCCGGCCAGGACCATCGGGCTCGAGCCCCGCACGCGCTCGAGCCCGGCCTCCTCGGCGACGTCCGCCGTGGAGCGCACGGACTCGGGCGCGAACCAACCGTGCGTCGCCACGTGCAGCCAGCGCGCGCTCGGTGCGTGCAGCACCAAGCTGTCGCGCGCTGCGAGACGGCGCTCCAGGATCAGTCGCCGAGCCTGCTCCCCGAAGGCGTCCTCGAAGTGCGCGCCGATGCCACGCACCTCCTCGCGCGTGGCGGGCAAGGGTGCGAAGGCGCGCTCCCAGGTCCGATGACGCGCGCCGTCGGGCGGCTGCGGCGCCGCGCGGGGTGCGGAGGCCAGCGCGGCGCCGACCTCCGGGGCCTCGTCCGGCTCGGCGTCGAACGCCGGGTGGCCGAGCGCGAGCAGACCGCCGGAGAACGGCTCGCGGCGCGCCGCGGGGAGCAGCTCGAAGGCCGAGGAGCGCACCTCGACGCGCAGGAGGTCGCCCAGCAGTTGCCCCGCTCCCACGGCGAACGGCCCGGCCGGCAGCGCGTCGAGCGGCACCCCGTGCAGCGCGTCGTCGAGCACGACCACCAGCCTCCGCACGCCGCCCAACGCGGGGCGCAGGGGATCGAGGACCCGGGCACGCAGCTCGTGGCCTGCGAGGTCGAGGGCACCGTCCACCTGCGCGTCGCGCGCCAGCCCGCGCTGGCGCTCGGCGAGCGCCAACTCGCGCCAGCGCCCCACGTCCGCCGCGATGGCGTCGGACGGGCCCAGATCGAAGCACGCGAGTTGCGCGCCGCGTTCGTCGCGCCGCAGGACGAAGGCCGTGAACACCTCGGGGCCGAACCCGAGAGCGTCGGCGCGACGGTGACACAACCAGCTCACGCAGGCCGTGTCGGGCGCCAGCCGCGCGACCAACGCGTCGAGGTCCGCCTCGAAGAGCGTGCCCGTGCCCGTCGAGCCGGCGCCCAGGCGCGCCAGGTCGCGCTGCGCCTCGTCGAGATCCTGACGCACCCGATCCAGGTCGGCAGCCCCGGTGCGCGCGCTGCGCACGAGTGCTTCGCTGGCGGCGCGCGCGCGCGCGCGCAGCGCGTGGACCTGGGAGTCGGCGCGCGCGGCGGCCGAGAGGCGCGCCACGGTCAGCGCCGCTGCGCGGCAGGACTCCGAGATCAGGAAGGCCTGCTCCACGAGCTCGGGGTCGGACGGGAAGGCTTCGGCCCCGGCCGCGAAGCTCAGCGCGATCGCGAGGTTCACGCGCCGTGCCAGCACGCGCTCCTCGGCTTCGCGTGGCGAGGCGTCGGAGAGCGCGCGGCGGGCCAGGCGGCGCTCGGCTTCGAGGTACTCCTCGACCGCACTACGCCAAGCCGCGCGCGTCGCCTCGTCCAGCGGCGCAGAGCGCGCGCGGGCGTCGGCGGTCATGAGCCAGGCACGCGTCGCCAGCGGCATCGAGAACTCCATGCCGGTCGGATCCACCCGCGACGCGCCCGGCTCGAACATCTGCTGCACGAGGCTCCGCGCCCGCTCCCGGTCGCCCTGGATCAAGGCCGTGCGTGCCAAGTTCGTGCGCGCCGACTGGATCAAGGGGTTCCCGGGGCGGCGTTCGAGGTCGGCGAGCAGCGCTTCCTCGAGCTCGCGCGCCGCCGCGATGTTCCCGAAGCGCTTGAGCGTCGCCGCCAGGTTCAGGCGCGCCGCCTGGATCTCGGGATGACCGGCCGGCAGCGTAGCCTCGCGCACGGCCAGCACGCCCTCCTGGATCTCTCGTGCGCGCTCGTGCTCGCCCGAGAGGTACAGCACGCGCCCCCAGTTCGCGCGAGCGCCGACCCGCAGTGTGTGCCCCTCGGGGAGCCGCTCGTCGAGGACGGCGACGATGGCCGCGATCCGCGCGCTCGCCTCGGGCAGGTCGCCCTGGCCGAGCAAGGTCGTCGCCAGGTTGAGCTGCGCGCGCAACAGCTCGGGATGCCCCGCAGGGAGCCGCCGCTCGCGCACCGCGAGCACGCGCTCCTGGAGCACGCGCGCCTGCGCGAACTCGCCCAGGCTGCCCAGCGTCGCGGCCAGGTTCGCGCGCGCCAGGGACAGGTCGGGGTCGTCCTCGGAGAGCGTGCGCTCGGCGGTCTCCAGCGCGGCCTCCTCCAGGGCGCGCGCCGCGCTCAGGTCACCCAGCGTGGCGAGCGTGTTCGCCAGAGCACGCCGCGCCGAGAGCAGGCGCCCACCGTCGGGATGGCCTTCGCGCTCGGCATCCGCCAGGGCCTGCTCTTGGAGCTGCCGCGCTCCCACCAGGTCGCCCAGCTCGAACAGCGCGATGGACAGGCCGTAGCGCGCGCCCTGCAGGGCCGCTCCGGCCTCCGCGGGCCGCGCCTCGAGCAGCTCCAGCGCCGCCGCGTTCTCGTCGCGCGCGGCGGCGTGCTCGCCCGCCAGGTAGAGCAGCGCGCCGAGCTCGACGCGGGCCAGCGCCAACGTCAGCCCCTCGCCGTCCGGCGATCGCGACCGTCGCGCGACGACGTCCGACATGAGCTCGCGAGCACGCGCCAACGCCCGATCGTTGCGCGACGCGCGCGCCAGGCGGATGCGCGCGAGGTCGGCGGCCTCGGACTCGGAGCCCTCCGCCTCGATGCGTGCCGCGAGCACGCGTTCCATGATCTGCGCGCCCCGGGCGGGCGAGCCGGCCAGGACCTCGGCCGCGGCTTGGCGCTCGAGCGCCACGAGCAGGTCGGGGTCCTCGGACGGCCGCGCGCGCTCCAGCCCCGCCACGGCGCGCTCCAGTGGCGCGAGTGCGGCACGCGCGTCCTCGGCTCGCAGCAAGGCGTCGGACAGGTCGCTCAGCAGCACCTGCCCCTCGATTCCGAGCAGCTCGTCGGAGAGCGCCAGCAGCTTGGCGCAGGCGGGCCCCGCGGCCGCGCGCGCGGCGCGCGGGTCGTGCGCAGCCTGCGCCGCTCGCGCCGCCTCGAGCGCGGTGCGCGCAGCGGCGAGCTCCGAGGCGTGCGTCGTGTCCTGGAGCGCGCCAGGCGCGCCCCCAGTCCCCAGACCGAGTGACCCCGCGGCGAGGGGCGGCGCGAGGACCAACTGCAGGACCAGCGCGGGTGCGAGCGCGAGCGGCATGGAGCCTCCGGAGGGATGCGGATGCGGGACGAGCCCCAGTATGCCGCGCCGCGCGCTCCCTGGCGCGGAGGGCTGGGCGCGGCGCGCCGCGCCCGCTATCCTGTTCGCCCTCCCATGCCGGACAAGATCATCTTCCAGCTCCAGGACGTGCAGAAGAGCTTCGGGCTCAAGGTCGTCCTCAAGGGCATCACCTTGGCGTTCCTCGAGGGCGCCAAGATCGGCATCATCGGCAACAACGGCGCCGGCAAGTCCACGCTCCTGCGCATCATCGCCGGTGAGGACCGCCAGTTCGAAGGCACGGCCAAGCCGGTCGGCGAGCTCTCGATCGGCTACCTGTCCCAGGAGCCGCCGCTCAACGAGACGCTCGACGTGCTGGGCAACCTGCGCGAGGCCATGGCCCCCCTGCTCGCCATCGAAGCGCGCTTCAACGCGCTCGCCGAGGCCGGGGACATGGGCGAGGAGTACGAGGCGCTCCTCGAGGAGATGAACCACAAGGAGATCTGGGAGCTCGACAGCCGCCTGGAGCAGGCCGCCAACGCCCTGGGCCTGCCGCCCTTCGACGCCGACGTCACGAAGCTCTCGGGCGGCGAGCGGCGCCGCGTGGCGCTGTGCAAGCTCTTGCTGCAGCACCCCGACATGCTGCTGCTCGACGAGCCCACGAACCACCTCGACACGGACGCGGTCGAGTGGCTCGAGGAGCATCTGAAGCAGTACCACGGCACGGTGATCCTGATCACCCACGACCGCTACTTCCTCGACAACGTCGTGGGCTGGATGCTCGAGATCGAGCGCGGCCTGGCCCGGCCGTACAAGGGCAACTACTCCGAGTACCTGGAGCAGAAGCAGCGCGAGCTCGACACGAAGCGCGGCCAGAGCGAGGCGCGCGAGAAGGTCATCGCGCGCGAGCTGGAGTGGATCCGCAAGACCCCCAAGGCACGCAACACGCGCAGCAAGTCCCGGCTGGCACGCTTCAAGGAACTCGTGCAGCAGAAGGCCGAGGACGCCTTGGATTCGATCGAGCTGCGCATCCCGCCCGGGCCGCGGCTGGGCGACAAGGTCATCGAGCTGTCGCACGTCACGAAGGGCTTCGGCGACCGGGTCCTGATCAACGACCTCTCGTTCGAGGTGCCGCCGGGCGGCGTGCTGGGCATCATCGGCCCGAACGGACGCGGCAAGACCACGTTGCTCAAGATGATCACGGGCCGCGAGCAGCCCGACGCCGGCACGGTCACGATCGGCTCGACCGTGAAGATGGTCTGGCTGGACCAGTCGCGCACGGTCCTGCACGACGACAAGTCGGTTTACGACAACATCTGCGAGGGCAACCCGCAGATCCCCTTCGGCAACAAGATGCTGGACGGCCGCGCCTACGTGGCGCGCTTCAACTTCAAGGGCGAGGACCAGCAGAAGCTCCTGGGCGAGTGCTCGGGCGGGATGCGCAACCGCGTGCTGCTCGCCAAGATGCTCAGGGAGCCGGCCAACGTGCTGCTGCTCGACGAGCCGACGAACGACCTCGACCTGGAGACGCTGCGCGTGCTCGAGGAGGCCATCCAGGAGTACACCGGCTCGGCGATCGTCGTGACCCACGACCGCTACTTCCTGAACCGCGTGGCGACGCACATCCTGTCGTTCGACGACCACGAGGACCGCATCGTGTTCTTCCCCGGCGATTACGAGGAATTCCACGAGTGGCTGGTCAAGGACCGCCAGAAGCGCGGCGTGGGCGCCAAGTCGAAGGCCGGCAAGTACAAGCAGCTCCTGCGCGCCTGATGGCGAGCAGCTTCCTGGCGCTGGAGCAACTGCGCGAGGAGCGCGACACCGCCTTCGCGCGCGAGCTGCTCGCCGGCTGGACACCACCCGACGCGGCCCAAGCGGCCGAGCGCGATCGGATCGTGGCGTGGATCGACCGCTATCCCCGCGACGCGCACCGTCGCGAGCGCCTGGAAGGACACCTGACCGCCTCGGCGCTGGTCGTGGATCCGTCGCGCGGCGCGGGGCTGCTCACCCACCACAAGAAGCTCGGGCGCTGGCTCCAGCTCGGTGGGCACTGCGATGGCGACGCGAACCTGGCGCGCGCCGCGCTGCGCGAGGCGCTCGAGGAGAGCGGCATCGCGGGACTCGTCGTGGATCCCGTGCCGCTCGACGTCGACGTGCACGCCATTCCCGCGCGCGGGACGGAGCCGGAGCACTGGCACCTCGACACGCGCTTCCTGGTCCTGGCCGCTCCCGGCGCGCGCGAGACCGCCGGCCTGGAATCCCTGGCGCTGGGCTGGTTCCGCGCGGACGAGCTCGAGCGCGTCCCGACCGACGAGTCCGTTCGCCGGCTGTTCCGGCGCGTGTTCGGGGACGCCGCGGGCGGGGGCCGCCTCTGGGCTGGAACCAGCTTGGTGCGACCGGTATAACCCTGCGCTCATTCCCAGGGGAAGCCCTGGACGGCAGGGAGACAGGCGCGGCTCGTGGCCGCGCTGGCTCACTCCGACGAACCCTCACGCTCGATCCCCCCGCGGGAGAAATCCAAGAACATGAAGAAGCTCCTCCTCGGCTGCACGCTGGCGCTCGGTCTGACCACCACGAGCTGCCTCGGCCCGAACAACGCCTGGGAAAACCTGCACCAGTGGAACCGGACGGTCACCGACTCGAAGTGGGGCAACGAGGCCATTTTCCTCGGCCTCACGATCATCCCGGTCTACGCCCTGTTCTATTGGGGTGACATCATCATCTTCAACTCGATCGAGTTCTGGGGCGGCACGAACCCGATCGACCCGGCGACGAAGTGACCCCGGCCGGACCCGCACGGGTCCAGGCTCTCGCAGCCCCGTGGCGCCTCGCGCCGCGGGGCTGCGGCGTTCCTGCGCCAGGGGCCTGCCAGCGCAGGCCAGCGCCGAGGGCCCATCGTGGACCCCGAACACGTCTGCAGAGTTCGCCGCGGGCCGGGCGCAGCCCGGATTTCGATCGCGCGAGCGCTCCACCGCGGGCTTCGCTCGCCGGGACGCCCGCGGTGAGCAGGCGCGACCGGGACGCGCCGCCCGCCGCCGGATCGAGCGAGGCAGAAAACCGGTCCCCCGCGGGATACGCACTTGGCACCATGGCCGACGAGCGGCCAGCCTTCCACTCTGAACCCGCTCCCGGAGTTGCCCTCCCCCCCCCGCAGAGTCCTCCATGCGCCTCCCCCAAGCCCTCCTCCTGGGACTCCTCTCGTGCACGCTCGCCGCACCCGCCGCGGCTCAGGCTTCGGACCCAGCGCCCGAGCTGCCGTGGAAGCAAGGTGGCGTCTACCTGGGCGGGTTCCTCACGCGCTACGACAGCACGGTCCGGCTGGGCGCCGACGCAGCCGGCCTGGCGCTCGAGGTCAACCTCGAGGACGCCTTTGGCTTGGACTCCTCGTCACAGGACCTGCGCTTCGGAGCCTTCTGGCGCTTCGGCGAGTCGCAGCGCCACGAGGTCACGATCGACTACCTGCGCTCGAGCCGTTCGGCCTCGAAGACGCTGCAGGAAGACATCACGATCGGCGACACGACTTACCCCGCGGGCACCGGGGTCTCCGTGGACAGCACGCTGAGCATCATCCGCGCCTCGTACTCCTACTCCTTCGTGCTCGACGATCGGATCGACCTGGCGGCCTCGTTCGGCCTGTACACGATGCCCTTCAGCTTCGAGTTCGCGGGGGTCTCGAACACCGAGAACGAGGACTTCACGGCGCCCCTGCCGGTCTTCGGCCTGCACGCCGACTACGCCATCACGCCGGACCTGTTCCTGCGCCAGCGGATCGACCTCTTCTACCTCGAGTACGGCGACTTCCGCGGCGGACTGGCGGACATCTACCTGGGCCTGGAGTGGTTCCCCTGGGAGCACGTCGGCATCGGCCTGGGCTTCGAGAACTTCCGGCTCGGGATCGAGGCCGAGAACGACTCCTACCCGGGGATGAGCCTGAACGGCAACGTGAAGTACCAGCAGACCGGGCTCTTCGGCTACCTGACCTACGCCTTCTGACGCCAGCCACTGCGCGCCCTGCGCGGCTCGCCCGCCGGCGCGACGGTACGCTGCGCGGCGTCCACACCAGTCCCTAGCCAACCGCAAGCACTGAACATGACGCTCTCGCCGTGGATCGCTCCCCTGCTCGTCCTGACCTGGTTGCCGCTCGCCTGCAAGTCGACCGAGGGCCACGACCGCGCCGAGGCGACTGCGCTGCGCGTCGAGTCCGTGGGCGGCGCGGCCGGCCAGACCCAGTTGCGTCTCGACGAATCGCTGGCTGCGCTCGAGCAGATCGTCGCGACCGCGAAGCAGGACCCCAAGCCCGCGTTCCAGTCGTTCACGAAAGCCCTCGGCTCGTTCCAGAAGGAACTCGCGAACCTCGCCAGCGAACGCGCCGCGCTCCAGAAGGAGAGTCAGGCTTGGTTCGACGAGTTCGCCAAGCAAAACGCCACGATCCAGGATCCCGCGCTGCGCACCAAGGGCGAGAAGCGGCTGGCTGACCTGCGCGGGTCGACCACCGAGACCAGCAGCCGCTTCACGAAGTTCATCGAGCAGGCGCGCGGCTTCGAGTCGCGCCTGGGAGACCTGCGCAAGTTCCTGGGCAACGACCTGACGCCGGCCGGCATCGAAGCGGTGTCGAGCCGCATCAAGAGCACCGCCAAGGAAGGCCGCGAGCTGGCCGCCGAGTTGGGCGAGCTCTCGAAGAAGTCCGCTGCGCTCGCCGAGCCGCTGCGCGCGGCGCGCCAGCCCGCCCCGGCCCAGTGAGCGCCACGGGATCTGCTGCGGCG
Source organism: Planctomycetota bacterium (assembly GCA_016795205.1). Taxonomy (GTDB): domain Bacteria; phylum Planctomycetota; class UBA1135; order UBA1135; genus JAEUHZ01. The sequence continues at coordinate 30,167 of JAEUHZ010000057.1, forward strand.
GATCCCGGCGCACGGGAAGGCGCGAGGCCCCGCGACGCGCTTCGCGCCGCCGGGGCTCGCGGCTCCCAGCGTCGAGCTGGCACCGCTACACGCGGGGCGGGGGCACGACGATGCCGCGCGGGTCGGCCGGGTCCGGAGCCGACCGCGCGAGCCCGCCCTGGATCTCGCCGGGCTCGGAGGGACGCGCCGGCGGCGTCCCGCGCGCGTTGCGCGGCTTCGCGGCGGCCTTGTCGCTGCACTCGATCACGGAGAGGTCCCAGACGTCCCGGGCCTCATCGCGCAGGCCCGGGACCACCAGCCGGAACGGCCCGCCGAGTTCCGTGGCCAGCGGCCGGCCATCGCGGGCGTAGGCCACGATCGCCAAGGGCTCGATCTCGCGCCGCCAGAGCGTCGCGACGAAGCCGTTGCGGCCCTTCACGTTGACCAGGATCGCCTCGGGGTGCGCGCCAGCGTGGGCGAGCAGGGCCTGGAGGCGCACTCCGCGGATCGGCGGTCCGCCGACCTTGGCGACGGCCGCGTAGGCACCGACGTTGGGCACTTGCTGGGCCGCCGGCAGCGCGGCGAGGTCGTCGAACGTCAGCCCGAACGAGGGCAGGTCGACGATCCCGCCGATGGCCAGCATCTCGGGGCGCGCTTCGACGTGACGGAATGGTTTCGAGAGCCAGAACATGGTCAGGGTTTCGACTTCTTGTGGAGCGCCGCGTGCGCGGCATCGTCCGTGGGCCGCGTGTCGCGCCCGGGGACGTCGGCCAGCTCGAGCCGCGCGAGCTGCTTGACGTGGACGCACTCGTCGGGATGGCCCGGGACGAGCAGCCGGAAGGGCCCGCCCTGTGCGGGCGGGAGCGGAGCGCCCCCGAGCTCGTAGACGACGAGCGCGCCGGCGAGTTCCTCGAGCGGCACGGAGACGGCGAAGCTCGGGTCACGGGAGGCGACGTGGGCGTGACGCCCGCCCGCTCCGGCGCCGATGCGCTCGAGGAGCGCCGCGAGGCGCACGGCGCGCCCGCGCCGGCCCGGCACGAGCGCGCCGACGTCCGGCACCTGCTCGGAGGCCGGCAGCGCCTGGAGGTCGGCGTGCCGCAGCGCGAGCGGGGTGGCGTCCGGGCGCGCGCGGATCTCGAGGACGTCGGACATGGGCGGGTCTGGCCGCGCTTGAGGCGCGTGGCGGGCCCGGTAGGCTATCCGCAGCGCCCGCCCGCCTCCATGACCCGCCTCCTCCGCCTCCTGGTCCTCGGCACGGGCCTGCTCGTGGTCGTCGCGGTGGTGGTCGGGCTGTTCATGCCCCGGAGCTGGTCGGTCGAGTGCACGCGGGTGCTGCGCGCCCCCCAGGAGCGGGTCCAGGCCGAGCTCCTGGATTTGCGCAACTGGGAGCATTGGACGCCCTGGTCCAGGACGCGCGACGAGACCCTCGTCGTGACCTTCGACGGACCGGCGACCGGCGTGGGATCGCGGATGAGCTGGGAGGGCCAGCGCCTGGGCTTCGGCTCCCTGACCTTGACCGCCGCCCATGCTGGCGTCGAGTACGAGATCGCGTTCCGGGGCGTGGACCAGCGGACGCGCGGCGCGCTGGCGTTGGCACCCGATCCGGCCGGCGTGCGCATCACCTGGCGCGACGGCGGCGAGCTGGGCTGGAACCCGATCATGCGCCTCTTCGCGCCCCTCTTCGAAGCCAAGCTCGCGCAGGACTTCGGCGCCGGCCTGGGCCGCTTGGCCCTGCGCGTCGAGGCCGCGCACTGACGCAGGCCCCCCCTCCCGACCGCGCGGGGAACCCCAACCGAGGCGGCGCGCGCCGCGACAGCCTCGTGCCCGATGCCGCGCGCGCCCGATGGGTGGACGGCGGGCCGTGCGCCCGAGTACCTTCCGCCGCTTCGATCGCCGCCCGCGCGCGCCGCGGACGGCCGGCCCTCCCGCGCCGGAGCGGCCGCCACGACCCCGAACGTCCGGCCCCGCGCGGGCCCGAGCCCGACCCCAGAACCCGTGCAAGTCACCGTCGAACGCCTCGGCCCCTGCCAGGCCCGCATCCAGTTCACCGTCCCGAGCGCCGAGTTCCAGGACACGTACAAGCGCGGGCTCCAGAACGTGGCGTCCAACGCGAACATGAAGGGCTTCCGGCCCGGCAAGGTGCCGCTGCAGGTCGTCGAGAAGCAGTTCGGGACCCAGCTCAGGAACGACGCGGTCGAGCACTTCGTGCGCCAGGCGTACGACCAGGCGGTCAAGGAGCAGGGGCTCAAGATCGTCGGGTTCCAGCGCGTGAACCTGGACGAGGTCAAGATCGAGGACGGCCGCGACTGGGACTGCGGCTTCGAGGTCAGCCTGCGACCCGAGATCGAGCTCACGGACTACAAGGGCGTGGCCGTCGAGAGCGAGCTCGAGCCCGTCATGGAGCCCGAGGTCGACGACGCGATCGTGAACCTCAAGGCCCAGCAGAGCCGCCCCGAGCCGGCTGGCGACGCTGGTCTGCCCGCCGACGGAATGGCGGTCTGCAAGGTGCAGTGGATGGACGGCGAGCGCGTGGTGTTGGAGCGCGACAACCTGCGCCTGTCGCCCAAGACGCCGACCCCGGGCATCGAGGCCGCCGCGTTCGAGCAGGGCTTGGCCGGCGCGCGGGACGGCGAGACCCGCGCGATCGCGATGACGTTCCCGCCCGACTTCCCCGAGGAAGCGCTGCGCGGCAAGCCCGGCACGACCTCGATCGAGGTCAAGCAGGCCTACCGGCTGATCCCCCCGACCGACGAGGAGATCCGCCGCATGCTCAACGTGGCCGACGAGGCCGCCTTGCGCGCCTTCGTCCGCGAGCGGCTCTCGGAGGCCAAGCAGCAGCAGGAGGACCAGCGCATCGAGTCCAAGATCCTGGAGGGCCTCCTGGCGCGGCACACGATCGAGCTGCCCAAGATGATGCTCGACGAGCAGACCCGCGTGCGCCTGGAGTCCGCCGGGCGCGAGCTGCAGCAGCAGGGCGTCTCCGAGGACAAGATCCGGGAGACGCTCGAGACCCAGCGCCCGGCGGCCGAGGAAGCCGCGGCCAAGGGCCTGCGGGCGCTGTTCCTGGTCCAGGCCATCGGCGAGCGCGAGCAACTGCTCGTCAAGCGCGAGGACATGGAGGCGGAGCTCCAGCAGATCGCCGCCCGCAACCGCGCCCAGCTCGAGGAGGTCCGCGAGTACTACACGAAGAACAAGCTCTTCGACCAGATGGCCGTCGAGCTCCTGGAGCGCAAGGTGCGCCGCTTCCTGCGCGAAAACGCCCGGGTCACGACGCCGGCCTGAGCCCCCCGCCCCCGCGGCCCCGGGTGCGCGCTTGAGATCGGCGGGCGGAAGTCCGATGGTCTCCTGCGCGGCCGAGAGCCGGAAGAAAACGCCCGAGTCCCCACGCGATGAAGCCCATGACGGAGACCTCCGCCTACTATCCGATCCCGACGGTCATCGAGAAGACCGGCCGGGGCGAGCGCGTCTACGACATCTACTCGCGCCTGCTCGAGGACCGGATCGTGTTCATCGGCACGCAGATCGACGATCAGGTGGCCAACGCCGTCATGGCGCAGCTCCTGTTCCTCGACAAGACGGGCCGGAACCAGGACATCAAGATGTACATCAACTCGCCGGGCGGCAGCGTCACGGCGGGGTTGGCGATCTACGACACGATGCAGCTCATCGAGCCGCAGATCCAGACGTACTGCCTGGGGCAGGCGGCCTCGATGGGCGCCGTGCTCCTGTGCGGCGGCGCGCCGGGCAAGCGCTTCGCGCTGCCCCACAGCCGCGTCATGATCCACCAGCCGTGGGGCGGCGCGCAGGGCACCGCCATGGACATGGAGATCCAGGTCAAGGAGATCCTCAAGATGCGCCAGGCGCTCGAGGAGATCATGGCCCGCCACGCGGGGCGCTCCGTGAAGGAGGTCTCGAAGGCCTGCGAGCGCGACAACTTCATGTCGCCCCAGGAAGCCAAGTCCTTCGGCCTGATCGACCAGATCATCGCCAAGGAGCCCGAGGCCCCCAAGGCCTGAGCGTTGCAGCGGCGAGGCGCTCGCGCCCGCTGTTCGAGGCCTGGCCGGCGCGGCCGGCCGGACGCCGCGCCGCGCGTCGGCCGGCGAGCAGCCGGCCCGCGCGCAGCGTCCGCGGCCCCCGTCCCGTAGAATCGGAGCACCATGACCTCCTCCACCGGCCGAGGGCGCCACGTCGAGCGCTGCACGTTCTGCGAGAAGCGCCGACACCACGTGGCGAGCCTGATCGCCGGCCCTCCGGGGGTCTACATCTGCAACGAGTGCATCGAGATCTGCAACTCGATCCTCCAGGAAGAGCAGCGCCGCACGCCGGACGCGGGCAAGTCGGCCAGCACGGCGTCGGGGACCGCCGCGGCGCGCCGGGGCACGAGCGGAGCGGAAGGCGCCGGGCGCCGGTTGCCGACGCCGATCGAGATCGCCCGCCGCCTCGACGAGTACGTCATCGGCCAGCAGCGCGCCAAGAAGATCCTGAGCGTCGCGGTCTACAACCACTACAACCGCCTGCGGCACCAGTCGCGCAACCCGGCCGCGCACGGCGAGGTCGAGATCGAGAAGAGCAACGTGCTGCTCGTGGGGCCGACCGGCTCGGGCAAGACGCTCTTGGCGCGCACCTTGGCCAAGCTGCTCGACGTGCCCTTCGCCATGGCCGACGCCACGACACTGACCGAGGCCGGCTACGTCGGCGAGGACGTCGAGAACATCCTGCTCAAGCTGCTGCAGTCCTGCGACTTCGACGTCGAGCGCGCGCAGCAGGGCATCATCTACATCGACGAGATCGACAAGATCGCGCGCACCTACGGCAACGTCTCGATCACGCGCGACGTGTCGGGCGAAGGCGTGCAGCAAGCGCTGCTGAAGATCCTCGAGGGCACGGTCGCGAACGTCCCGCCGCAGGGCGGTCGCAAGCACCCCGAGCAGGCCTACATCCAGGTCGACACGTCGAACATCCTCTTCATCTGCGGCGGCACGTTCACCGGCGTCGAGAACATCGTCGCGCGCCGTGTCGGCCGCGACGTGATCGGCTTCCAGCGCGGCAAGGACTCGAAGAAGCGCGCGCGGTGTGGGGCGAGGGCGTGCAGCAGGCGCTGCTCAAGATCCTGGCGGGCACGGTGGCCAACGTGCCGCCGCAGGGCGGGCGCAAGCACCCCGAGCAGAGCTACATCCAGCTCGACACCTCGAACATCCTGTTCATCGTGGGCGGCACGTTCAGCGCCATCGAGGAGATCATCTCGCGTCGCGTGGGCCGCGACGTGATCGGCTTCGGCCGCCAGAACGCCGCCCAGGAGCTGTTCGACCGCGCCGCGAAGAAGTCCGACGCCCCGATCGGGTCCGTGCCGCAGGCCGGCCAGGGCTCGCGCGACGAGCTCGTGCGCTTCCTGACGCCGAAGGACCTGATCGAGTTCGGCATGATCCCCGAGTTCGTGGGTCGCCTGCCGGTCATCGCCACGCTCGACACGCTGGACCGCGCCGCGCTCGTGCGCATCCTGACCGAGCCCAAGAACGCGCTGACGCGCCAGTTCCAGATGCTGTTCGAGATGAACGGCAAGGAGTTGGTCTTCACGCCCGATGCGCTCGAGGCCATCGCCGATCTGGCGCTGGAGCGCGAGACCGGCGTGCGCGCGCTGCGCGCCATCGTCGAGGACATGCTGCTCGACGTGCTCTACGAGCTGCCCTCGCGCCGCGACCAGACGACGTTCGTCGTCGACGCCGAGATCGTGCGCAAGACGAAGTCGCTGGCGCGCGGGATCGTCGAGGAGCCCGCCGAGGCCGACGACGCCGAGGCCGAGGCGGGCGCGACGCCGCGCATCCTGCCGCCCGGCGAGCAACGCGAGAGCGCCTGACGCACGCCCTGCGCCGGGCCGGGCCTGGAGGTGGCTGGCTCGTCCGTCGGTGGACTTGACGAGCTCGACGCTGGAGCCATGGCCTGCGTTTCGTCCCGCCGAACGCCGTTTCCCGCGAGAGGACGGGATCAGCGGCCCCCCTTTCCGCCTCGATGGCCTGCGCGCAGGCAGCTACACGCTCCTGATCCAGGAGCCGACCAGCGCCGTTCCCCACGCGTCGCAGGTCGAGATCGTCGCGGGTCAGACGACCCGGCTCTGGATCGGCTCGACGGAAGACTCCTGAGGCGGATCGCGCCGCACGCCGACCGGGGCGAGCCCGTGCGAGCCGGGATCGAGCGCGCTCGGCGCGCTCAAGGAGCGTCCGTCCGGAAGCGCGCGCGGTAGCTCTCCATCGCGCGGCGCCCTGCCGCCATCCCGCCCTCGCCCGTGGCGGCCTCGAGCAGGGCCGCGGTGCGCTCCGCGAGCCACGGGTCGCGTTCCGGCCCCGCGGCCGCCAGGCTCGCGGCGAGCGCATTCAGGGTCGCGCGCGCGTCCTCGAACTTGCCGATCTCGACGCTGCGCTCCGCTCCCGCGAGCTTGTTCTCGAGTGGCCGCATCTTCTTGTAGGCCTTGCCGGCCTTGCGCCTCTCGGCCGCGGCGCGCGCGATCCCGGCCGCGTCGAGCCCCTCGTACTGCGTCACGATCCGCTCGGCGAGGCGCAGCGCCTGGAGCACGCGGCCCTCGCGCTCGAGCGCGTCGGAGCGCGCCAGCTCCTGCGCGGCGCGCGCCTCGAGCGCCTCGAGCGCGGCCTTGGCCGCCGTGACGGTGGGATGGGGCGCGTCGATCGTGGCGATCGAGCGGTAGTCGCGCGCCGCGGCGGCGTACTCGCCGCGCGCCTCGGCCGCGCGCGCGACCTCCAGCGTGCGGCCGGCGGCGAGCAGCTCCGAGAGTCGCGAGCGCTTCGCCAGCTCGAGGACGGGCTCGTCGAGGTAGCTGCCGAACTCGGCCTTCCAGTCGGGGTTCCCCTCCCACGCCACGCGCCCGTCGAGGCCGATCAGCTTGGCGTGCGGCAGTTGGACCTGCGGGATCGCGTAGGCCTCGAACAGCGCGTTCGAATGGTCGTAGCCGATCGGGAACGGCACGGGGTTGCGCTCGACGAAGGCCTCGAGCGCCTCGCGCTTCTCGTTCGTGAGCAACACGATCGGGATGGACAGTGCCGCGTGGGTCTCGGCCAGCTTCGCGAGGCCCGGGAGGAGCGGCACGGCTTGCTCCTGGTACGTCGTCCAGAAGACCAGCAACGCCGGCCATCCGCGCAGTTGCTCCAGGTCGCCGCCCGCGGGTGGCGCGCCGACCCAGCCCTGCACGGCGAGGACCGGCGGCGCCTCGTTCAAGTAGCTCGGCCGGCCGGCCGGCGCGCGCTCGAGCGGCGTGCGCAGGTCGTCGGCCGCGAGCACGCGGCGGTGGCCGATCGCCGTGCGGCGCGGCAGGTCCGGCGGGAACTCCAGCAAGCGGATCTCGCTGAAGCGCGCGCGTCCCGCCCCCGCCAACAGGCCGAAGTCGCCGAGCAGCGCCGCGCGCGAGTCGAACAGGCGCTCCAGGACCTGCTGGCCGTCGAGGTGCGCGACCAGACGCGTGCCGGCGACCTCGATGCGCAGGACGTGCCAGCCGTCCGCGACGCGCGCGCTCTGGCGCAGGAGCGTGCGCCCGTCCGTGCCGAAGGCCGCCAGGTCGCAGTAGCCCTGCGGCAGCAGGGCCACGCCGTGGAACAGACCGTCGCCCTTCTTCCCGAAGCACAGCCCGGCCAGCGTGCCGCCGCGCGGGATCTGCACGCGGGCCTCGAGCGACCAGTCCCCGGCCGGGGCGGCGTCCACGAACAGGCGACGGAAGGCGAACGTGGCCGGCTTCTCGCGCTGCGCCGGCGCCGCACCCGTCGCGGGCGCGGCGGGCGCGGCGCCGTCGGGGATCTCGGCCTCGATGACCCCGTCCACGACCGTCCAGGCGTCCTCGCCGCCACCGTAGAAGCCCTTCAGCGTGCGCTCGTCGAACAGCAGCCGCCAAGTCTCCAGGCTCACGCCGCTCTCGTCCTGGATCGCGAAGTAGAGCTCGCGCGCCTCGGCCGAGGGCGGGGCGGCCGTGGCCGGACCGCGCAGCGTGCGCAGCGCGAGCCGCGGGAAGCCCTTCGCGCGGTAGTCCTTGGCCAGCGCCAGGGCGTCCGCGTGGAACTTGCCGCGGATCTCGGCCAGTCGGCGCGCGCTCGTGTCGAGCTTGGCGATGCGCGCCAGCGCCTCGGCGCGCCGCGCGGCTTGCACATCGGGCTCTCCGGGCCGCGGCGCGGTGAGCGCCATCCACTGGCGCAGGGTGCCCGCGGCGCGGTCGGGTTGCTTGGCGGCCTCCAGCGCGCTGGCGAGCTTCCAGGTCGTCTCGGGGTGGTCGGGCTCGCGGCGCAGCGAGCGCTCGTAGAGCTCGATCGCGCGCGCGGCGTTGCCTTGGCGCAACTGCCGGTCGCCGCGCTCTTCGTCGCGGCGCGCGGCGTCGGAGAGGCCCTTGTCCTCGGCCTCGAGCGCCAGGATCCACGCGCGCCAGCGCTGCTCGAAGTCGGCGAGCGTCGCGACCCCCGGCAGCTTGGGGCGCGTCACGAAGAACTCCGTGAAGCGGCCGACGTGATCGGCCGCGTGGTACTCCTGGAAGTACTCGCGCATCGACGCGCGGTACAGGAGCCGTCCATCGTCGTCCTCGGCGTTGTAGAGGTGGTAGACGATGCCCCAGCCGAAGGGGTAGTAGACGCGGTAATCCTCGACCTGGCCGCGGATCACGTCGGCGAGCTGCTTGGGCGCGGGACCGCGCAGGTCCTCGACGAGCGGGTACAGGCGCCCGGGCACGACCAGGTTCCAGGCCAGCTTGCCGTTCGAGAGCAACTGCGTGCCCTCGAAGAAGCTCGCCATGCCCTCGTTGAGCCAGGCCGGCACGGAGCTCCCGCCCGCCAGGCTCGTGAACTGGTGGCTGGCCTCGTGGAACAGCGTGTCGAGCATGCCCTGCAGGCCACCCTCGCCGCCGTTGCGCGCGTCGTAGGTCACGACGTTCGTGCCGTCCCAGTGCCCGCCGGCCCACTCGACCGGCTGGCCGCCGAGGGTCTTGTACTCCTCGGCGCTCTTGAAGATCAGGACGTTGGCCTTGGGGATGGCCTCGCCCTTCGTCTTGTACTGGTGGAACTCACGGTAGAAACCGTGCACCTGCTCCATCGCCGTCGCCACCGTCTTGAGCACGCGATAGCCGGCGTTCGTCTTGATCCGGTAGTGGGTCGTGTCGAGCTCCCAGGCCTGGTCCCACTGGGCGTGCTTGGGATCGTTCTCGGCGATCCACTCGGCGGTGACGCCGGCGAGCGGGTCGACGCCGCCGGTCTCGTCCCCGACGGCCAGCTCGTTCCCACCCTCGCGCTTGATGCGCGCGAGACCCGCGGCGAGCTCGGGGTGGTCGGGATCGGTGGCCTGCGCCTCGACGAGCATGGCGCGCGCCGCGTGCCAGGCCAGGTTGTCCATCTGCTCGTTCGCGAGCTTGAGCAGTCGCCCGACGTACTCCCGCCGCAGCGTGTCGCTGCGCTTGCGCAGCGGATCGGTGCCCTGGGCGTAGGCCGACAGCGCGCGCTGCGTCGCGGCCATCCCCGCCGGCTTCGGGTCGAGGTGCCGCCACAGGGCCAGGAATCGGCCGGCGTCGTCGAGCGCGTCGTCGTGCCGGCCGGCGGCGGCGAGCAGCGTGCTGCGCTTGGCCAGCGCCGTGAGGTGCTTCGCATCGCGCTCGAGCACGCGCGCGTAGAACGCCGCCGCGGCCTCGGCGCGTCCCTCCTTCTCGGCTGCGGCGGCCTGGGCCAGGAGCCGCTCGACGAACTCGTCCCGGTCGGCGACCGGCGCGGTCCAGGTCGAAGTGAGGCACAGGAGCGCGGCAAGGGCGAGCTTCATCGGGTGCGCGCTGCGGTTGGAGCGCAGCGCGCAGTCTCCGCCACGGCCGCGGCGCGCGCAATGCAGCCCGAGTCCTCGCGCAGCGCGGCTCGTGTTTCGCATGTGCAAGCGCACCTGCCGCGGGGCTATCCTGTCCGGGTCATGGCGGCCCCGCGCCTCACGATCCACTACCACCGCGACTTCGACGGCATGGTGTCGGCGGCCGTCCTGGCGCGCGCGCTGGCCGAGCGGGCTGGCGAGGATCCGTCCTGGCGCAGCGTGAACTACGACCAGCGCTCGGACTGGGACGACTTCGAGGCTGGCCGGCGCTTCGCCATCGTCGACTTCCACTTCCACCCGCGCGCGGAGTGGTGGTACGACCACCACCCCACGACGTTCCTGCGCGAGGACCTGCGCCGCATCTACGTGCCGTCCGAGCGCTGGCTGTGGGACCCCTCCTCACCCTCGTGTCCGCCCTTGATCCTGGACCACGCGGCGCGGCACCTGGACTTCCCGGTGCCGCCGCGCTTCGCGGAGATGGCGCGCTGGTCGGACGTCATCGACGCGGCGCGCTACGCCTCGGTCGACCAGGCGATCTTCGGGGACGAGCCCGCGCTGCGCATCGCGCGCGCCTTGACCACGGCCCCGTCGCCGGACTGGACGGACGTGATCGTGGGCGCGCTCGTCGAGGGTGACCTCGCGGCGGTGGCCAACCGCGAGGACGTCGAGAAGGCCCACCAGCGCGCCAGCCGCAATCGCGACAAGGCCCTGTCGCAGTTCCCGCCCACGGTGCAGTGGAAGCGGGACGGCGTGCTGCTCTACGACGCCAGCTCGAACGCCATCCGCCGCGAGCGTTTCGCGGCCTTCTACCACCACCCCGACATCCTGTACTCGGTCGGCGTGATCCCCACGCGCGCCGGCTTCCACGTCTCCGCGGGCGAGAACCCCTGGAACCCGCCGCGCCCCGGCGCGCACGTCGGAGAGATCATGGAGACCTACGGCGGCGGCGGACACAAATCCGTCGGCGGCGCGAACCCGCCCTCGCTGTCCGACGCGCGGCGCGTCGCGGCCGAGGTCGCCGAGAAGCTGCGGACCGCGATCCTCGCGGCCCGCTGAGCGGCCCGCGGCATGGACCCGCGCACGGATCCTCCGACGCCGGCCGCACCCAGCGCCGAGCGCCACGCGCAGCGGACGCTCCTGGCGCTCTCCCCGGCCGAGCTCGTCGCGCTGTTCACCGGCCTGGGCGCGCAGCCGTTCCACGCGCGGATCGCGCGCGAGAACGTGCTCCGCAAGGGCCTCTTGGACTGGAACGCGATGACCTCGCTGCCCGCCACGCTGCGCGCCGAGCTCGAACGCGAGCTGCCGATCCTCGCGGGTCGCGAAGCCGCGCGCAGCACGGCCGCGGACCGCACCACGAAGCTCCTGCTCGAGTTCTCTCGTCAAGCCGGGCGCGCCGCGGCCGTCGAGACCGTGCACATGCCCTCGCTCGCGCTGGAGCACGAGTCCGACGAACGCGGCGGCGCGACGCTGTGCGTGTCGACCCAGGCCGGCTGCCCGATCGGCTGCCCGTTCTGCGCGTCCGGACAGCTCGGGCTCGCGCGCAACCTCGCGAGCCACGAGATCCTGGAGCAGTACGTACGCGGCCGCGCGCTGGGCCCCCTGGCGCGCAGCGTCGTGATGGGCATGGGTGAGCCGCTCCTGAACTACGCCAACCTCGCGGTGGCGCTCGACGCCGTGCACGACGAGATGGGGCTCGGCTCACGCCGCGTGACGGTCTCGACGGTCGGGTTCCCCGACCGGCTGCGCAAGCTCGCGCCGGGTCGGCCGCGGTTCCAGCTCGCGATCTCGCTGCACACGCCCGACCAGGAGCAGCGCGACGAGCTCGTCCCGGCCATGCGCGGCGTGCCCATCGAGGAGGTGTTGGCGGCCGGCGACGATTGGTTCCACGAGACCGGACGCGAGGTGACCTACGAGTACGTGCTGCTGCGCGGCGTGAACGACAGCGCGGGTCACGCGCGCCGGCTCGCGGACCGCCTGCGTGGGCGACGCGCGAGCGTCAACCTGATCCCCTACAACCCGGTCAGCGAGAGCCCCTACCGCCGGCCGGACGCGGCCGCGGTCGAGGCCTTCCGCCGCACGCTGCTCGAGGCGCGGATCGTGGCCACGGTGCGCTGGTCCCGCGGCGTCGAGAGCGACGCGGCCTGCGGGCAACTGCGCCTGCGGGGCGCGCGCTAGGATCGACGGCATGACGGTCCGGTTCGCACTGCTCCTGGTCTGCGCCGCGACGGCGGCGTACGCACCCGCGCAGCGCCCCGCGGCGCGGGTTCCGCCCCCGGCCGTCGAGCCGGCCGCGCCCGAGGCCGCGCGCGGAGCCCAGGAGGGCTTCGCGCCCGTGCCCGCGCCGCTGGGCGAGCCGTTCGCGCCGCTCGCGGTCCAGGTGCGCGGCCCGGACGGCATCGGCCCGGATCCGCGTGCCGCGCTGCGCGCCGCGGCGCAACGGATGCTCGCGCGGGAAGCCGCGCACCGCGACCGGGTCGCGCGCCTCGAGCGCGTGCGCGCCCTGCTTGCCGCGGATGGCGACGCGAGTGGAGCGGCCGAGGCCGTGGCGCTCCTCGAACGCGAGGCGCAACGCTTCGGCGCCGCCCAGCGGGTGTTCGAGCGTGAGCTCTCGCCGCGGATCCACGCCCAGCTGCGAGCCGTGCTCGACGCGCAAGCCGGCCCACGGCCCGCGGGCTGGAGCACGGCGCCGGACGGGAGGCTCGCGCGGTGAGTCCGTGCACCGCAGCCCGCGGTCGCGCCGCCGGCCTGCTCGCGAGCATGCTGGCCGCCTGGATCGTCGCCTGCGCGCCGGCGCCCCCTCCGAGCGGCGGGTCCGTCGGTCCCCAGGCCGCTGCGGCCGCGGTGCCGCCGGCACCGGCGCGCGCGGTCGAGCTGGCCCGCCCCGCGCCGGACCGCCCCGCTCCCGCTCCGTCCGAGGGCCAGGGCCCGACCACGCCCAGCGAGCTCGGCCCGGATCTCGCAGACCTGGGACCGTTCGAGGTCGAGACCTGGGCGCAGGCCGCGCGGCGGGCGGACGCGCGCGTCGCGCGTGCGGAAGCGCGGGCCGAACTCGAACGGTTGCGGACCGAAATCGACGCGGGGCCGTGAGGCGCCCGGTCCACGCCCAGGTTTTTTCCTGTTTGGCGCAACCTCCGACGAGGCTGCGGACAAACCGCTGCGCTCGCCCTCCAGGTCCACCCATGAACATCCACGGCACACCCCACCTTCTGAGCGCTTGCGCGCTCTTCCTCGCGTCGACCGCCTCCGCGCAACAGGTGCCGGCGTGGGCAGCCTCCCACGCGATCACCTGGGAAGGCGACCTGGGTCAGGGCAAGCTCGTGACCCGCATGCTGGCCGGGGACTTCACCCCCGACGCCCGCCGGGACGTGATCGCGCAGGGCGGCACGCTGAACCGCAGCCTCCTGCTCCTGGGCGGGCCGGCGACGAACGAGGGTGTCTTGCGCCTGGCGCCGAACTCGAACGTGCGCGACTTCGACCTCACGCCGCGCGACGCGAGCGGCCAGCAGAACGTGGCCTTCCTCGACCCGGACGGCCTGCACGAGATCGCGGCCGGCTATCCGGGCGGCGAGTTCACGCTGACGACGACCTCGCTGCGGCTCGACTCGGGCTGGCCGTCGGCCCGCATGCTGCGGACCGGGCGGCTGAACAGCGGGACCGCGACGGACTACGTCGGCCTGGGCGTGGACCTGAAGACGATCCTCGTGCTGCTCGACGGCACGACGCACAGCACGTTCCTCCTGGGCCCGCGCGTCCATGAGATCCTGCCCGGCAACTACACGGGCGACGACCGTCAGGAGCTCGCGCTGCTGCTCCAGACCGGGGTCGGCGTCTACGACCAGACGGGCACGCAGTTGTGGTTCAGCTCCGAGTCGCTCTCACCCGGCAGCCGACTGGCCCGCATCCCGGGCGCCGCGGACGGGCTCGACGCCCTGGCGTGGCTGACCCGACCCGCGGAGGACACGACGACCACGCTGCGCCTGATCGCGCTCCCGGGCGGCGTGATCTCGTCGGCCACGCGCACGTTCACGAACAGCGAGTTCACCGCGCTCACCGCCGGCGACGCCAACGGCGACGGGCTCCAGGACCTGCTCCTCGCGCAGGTCGACGCCAGTGCCCCGCTCTTGATCCTGAACACGGGCTCCGCGGCCGCGCCGGCCTACGCGGTGGGCAATGGACCGCTCGTGCCGCTCCAAGGTCCGGACTGGGAGGAGACCCTGGCGAACGCCGCGGCGCCCGTGCTCGCGGACCTGGACGGCGACGGCCGGGCCGACATCGTCGTCCCGGCCTGCACGAGCGGGCCCTCGACGTTTCACTTGTACGCGCAGACGCCAAGCCCGCGGGGGTTCGTCGAGTGGCCCGCGGTGCCCGTGGGGCAACCGGGTTGGGGTGTGTTCCACGGCATCACGGGCACCTGCACCTTGCCGGGCGTGGTCGTCGATGGCAGCGGGGTCGCGCAACTGGGGTACTTCGACCCCACCCCCCCCCCGCTCAACAGCGAAGGCCCCTACTACTTCCTCGAAGCTCGGGTCTGGCGCATCTACGCGAGCGGCTCGTCCTACACCCACCCACAATGCGTGGCACGCACCGCGCACTACATGGGCACGCTGCCTGACGCGAACGACATGTTCCGCGTGTGGGACCTGGACTTCTCCCCGCTGCTCGGCGACACGAACCCCGAGCCCGCCGGGCTCATGATCGTGTGGGTCGACCTGCGCTGGATCCAGAGCAACTCGGTACCGGAGTACGACGCGGATCTCGACGAGGTGGTCAATGCGGGGCCGACGTCGACCGCGGTCATGTACATCTGTGGGGATGCGGTCTGTGCCGTGCTGCCCGCGACGCTCGATCCAGAGGTCCACTACAGGATCCAGACCGATGTTCAGTTCTCCAGCTTCCCGGCCTGCGCCTACGTGACCCCGTCTTGCCCGGATGGCCAGCTCGATACAGCTTGCGGCATCCACGGGGGTTCGCTCTCGACGGAGTCCATCAGCATGCCGCGGCGGCCGCCCCCCCCGCCCGGCTTCGCTCCCAGTCTGCCGGTGAAGCCGGTCCGCAAGGCGAACCTCGTGCCTTTCGTGGACTGACCTCGTTGCTCCAGCTCTGGCGCGCGTCCGCGGGGATCACGCCCGTCGGGCGCGCGAGCGGACCCAGGCTGTGGCGCCTGCGGCCAGCGCACCGAGGACCAGCACGACGACGAGCAGTGAGGCGCGGTCCAGGGCGAGCGCGCCCCCTTCAGCGGGCTCGATGTCGGCCCTGGCGGTGAGTGGGTCGGCCAGCCGCGCCGGCGTGACGCGCGGGATCACGCCGTGGAGCGCGACGAGCCCGCGGTGGAAGAGGTCGCGCGTCTCGGGATGCGCCGCGAGCGCTCGCCGCCCCGCTGCGGCCGCCCGGCCCACATCGAGGCCCCGAGCGCGCTCGCGCAGCATTTCCTCGACGAGCACCGAGGAGGCGGAGAGCTCGAGGTCGCCGCGGCTGACGAGCACACAGCGCGCGCCGCCTGCGAGGAATTGCGCGCCGAGGTGGGTCGCCGTGTCGTCGCCGAAGCGCGCCACACCGCGCGCGGAGCCGCAGGCGAGCAGCAGGACCTCGGGCGGCCAGGCCGCGCCCTGCGCCATGATGTCCTCACGCCGCAGGATTCCACCCGCGAGCGCGAGCCCGGCCGGGAACTCCTGGGACGCGTCGTAGACACCGTGTGCCACCACGATGAGGAGCGTGGCCGCGGCGGCGCCGACCTCGCGCAGGCCCGCCGGAGTCGAGGCCCGCG
>JAEUHZ010000069.1 GCA_016795205.1 Planctomycetota bacterium
CTTGTCCTCGGCGTACGCGATGAAGAGCAAGCGGAACAACACGACGAGCGCCATCTCGTACGTGTCGTGGAGATCCTGCGCCGTGGGCTTCTTGAGCTGGCGAGCCGCGACGAGACCCTGCGCGATCTTCGGCACGACGGACAGGTAGATGCGCTCCCGCAGCTCGGCCGCGAGGTCGCCGGAGAAGCGACCCGAAGCGGCGATCAGGTCGTCGAGGCTGCCGCCGGGCAAGAGGGCCTCGGCCGAGCAGAGCAGCCAGAGCAGCGCCGCGTTGTCCTCGTGCAGGAGCCCGGCGTGGCACTCGACGTAGGTCTCGGTGCGTCCGCGACGGCCCACACCGACACCGACGCGCGCGGGGTACACGCGCACCTTCGCGCCGTGCTGAATGACAACGTACGGGAGGTTCTCGCGGTCGGCGACAGCGAGCGCGTAGCTGACCGGGGAGATGTCCGCGAAGCGGCCTGCTTGCAGCTCGGGTGATTCGTCGCGGTTGAGCAGGACGGCCACGGCGACCTTGCGATCCTTCGATCGCAGGATCGACGTGACGCGATCGCACGACTCGATCTGGAATCCGAGGGCCTTGAGCAGGTCGGTTCCCTTGCGGTCGAGGATGCGAGACGCCTTGGCCGCCGCATCGCGCCAGTCGGCGCGCTGTCGCGCTCCCGCGCGCAGCTCGTGCGTGGCGAGGAAGCCCTCGTTGCGAAGTCCGCCCAGGACGGTGTCGAGCGCGGGTAGTGAGTCGCGCAGCGCGCGGAGCGCCGTGTGCCGGTCGGCTTCGCCGAGCGCCTCGCGGCAGATGCGGTCAACCTGTCGCAGATCGAGTTCGAGCCGAGCGGTCGGCTCGTCACCGGCTGGGCCGCAGAGCGCTGCCTTGCCTTCGTAGAGGACAACGAGGAGGAGCGGGGCCGCGCGCCCTCCGTGTCGCGCCTTCCATGCCGAGCGGAGGTCCTGCGCGCTCGGAGCGCGCGGGTGCGTTGCGATGAGGACCTCCAAGCCGGAGGCTCCGCCGCCGAGCGCGAGGCCCGTCGGGGTGAACGGCCAGCGGTCGGCGAGCGTCACGCGGCGGAGCGGGACACCGTCGAGGAACGGCGGCTTCTCGTCCGTGTGCGATGTGGGGGAGCTGCGAGCGGTCATGAGCGCGTGCTACGCGGGTGCTTTCTCCCGGAGCTTCGCGGCGATCCACGCGCGGAGTTCCTTCTGGGGGACGCGCCAGGACGACGCGATCTTCACGGCCGGGATCTTCCTGTCCCTGGCGAGGCGGTAGACGCTGCGCTCGGACATGTTCAGGAAGTCGGCGACCTGCTTGATGCTCAGGAGGTGTTCCTTCATGGGAGTGGTCCGTCTCCGGCGGGCCGGGTGCCCCGTGAGCTTGGCGAGCGGGTACAAGGATTGCCAGCCCTTCCCCCCGAGGTCGGGGCGGTTTCGGAAGGCGGGGTCCTGCTAGACAGCGTGTCTGCTCTGCCTGCGAAGTCCTCGCCCTGGCAGGAGTCACTCGTCTACCGAGGGCAGCCGGTGGTCGCTGGGAGCAAACCCTCAAGCCCAGCTTCGAGGGAGTCGATGGCGAAGGGATGATCCCCTGCCGCGCTCTTCCGCTGCTCCTCGCCGCCGTCGTTGGCTCATGCACTTCGGTCGCGCCGAAGCTCGACCTGCCGTCGCCCGTGGTCATCAACGATGTCCGCGTCGAGGTGACGGGCGTGCTCTCGCACTACGGACGCGGAGGATTGAGCGGGCTCAGGGGCACGGCGACGAACACGTCCGGCGAAGCGCTCTCGTACTGCATCGTCACCCTGGAACTGCTCGATCCGTCGGGCGCGAAGATCGGCGATGCGATGGCGACGACCACGCACCTCGCCGCCGGGCAGACGTGGCGGTTCGACGCGCACAACGCCAACACGATCGACTCGTCCGTCGAGCGGGTCAGGGTCGTGCAGGTGCAGACCGACAAGAGCCTGCTCGCCGATATTGCGCGGCCGAAGGGCACGGGGGGAGCAGCACGAGCGCCGAAGCTCGAAGTAGCCACCTCTGTCTCGGAGACCCAGCCAGCGACCACGTTCTCGGCCGACGAGCAGGCCGATCGCGTAGAACGCGCCATCGAGCGCGTCGGTGAGACTCGGCCGGTCTTCGGAGCCGCAACCGAGCCTTTCACGTTCACGATCCAGCTCGCCAAGCAGAGGGACGACGGCACGTTCGCCGCCAACTTCCAAGAGGTCGCGTTCGTCCACACCGTGGCGGGGAACCTCAAGGATGGCGTCGCGCTCTACCGCGTCGGACTCGTCGCTGGCGAACCCAGAATCGTGCTGCGCGGCAGGATGAACTCGCGGCGCTACGAGGTCTTGTGGGAGACGTGGCCCGAGAACTGGCGACGCGCGGGGAGCCCTGTCTCCGAGTGGATCAGGTTCGACCACTGACCTTGCGCATCCGTGCGCAGTGGGGCGGCTCGCGCAGCGTCTCGGACACACCCATGGGAGTGCCTACCTCCCCCCGGCGATCAGGCCCACGCAGGTGCGGTAGACAACGAGTTCGCGGGACACTCCTGCCGCGCCGCGAGCTGCGGTCGCAAGGTCTCGGCGGTCAACGTTTCGGTCGGCCCGCTTCTCGAAGTGCTGCCCGACTGACCCTTCGAGACCCTGCCGTCCGCGTCACGAAGTAGTCGAGCGGAAGCTCGTACACGGCCGCGAAGTCCTCCAGCTCGACGAAGTCCACGCGGCGTTCACCCAGCTCGCACTTCGAGACGTAGGTCTGGGGCTTCCCGAGCACGTCGGCCACTTCCTCCTGCGTCTTGCCGCTGTGGCGTCGCGCCGAGCGGAGACGTTCGAGGAAGGCCGCGTAGCGGTCGGTGTGAAGTGCGTGCTTTGAGCCCATTGCCCGGCTTCGGAACCGGGCGGAGTCTGCACCCCAGGATGGCGTACCCCAGTGTGGGGTAAAGGTCTGCGGGTCGTCCGTCGATAGGTGCCTCGCCGGAGGTCCCTTCCTCCGCAGGAACCAGCCCATGACGAACGCAGATCAGCCCGCTCGCCCCGTCAAGCTCAAGCACCTGATCGCTGGCTCGATCGCCCTCCTTGCGATCCTGGCCGTGATGGGCATCCCGATCCTCTATGGGCTCCGCAAGGTCGGGCTGATCCACGTCGGCGGTGTCGTCGAGAGCGTGGCTTCGGACCGCGACGCCTACGACCCGGCCAACCCGCTCACGATTCGGGTTGCCGTCGAGAAGAACCGTGGACTGGACCGCTACGCGAAGGTCGAGATCCGGGCGCGCGCGTTCGTCGAGGACGGTGGCGCACGCACGCAGGTCGCCGAGTTCCGGCAGATTCCACAGGGTCGCACGCACTCGAACCTCGTGCAGTCGTGGCCGGGCACCATGGTGCCGCTCGAAGCCACAGCTCTCGACGAGGACGCGCTCAACGCGATGCGCCGCGCCGGGGAGATCGTCGTGGTCGTGGACGAGTACGAAGCCGGGAACTGCGTGGATGACGCCGTGGGCGAGTTCACCGTTCGCGTGAGCTTCTCGCTCTTCGACAAGCTCGGCAGCGTGTTCGCCTCGGAGCCCGTGTCGTCGCGGAGATGACCGCTGGGTGTGCCCGACTCGTGACTCGCTAGACACCGTGTCTAGCTCCACGGCGCAGCACCCCCCTGTCTGGGCGGGCCTCATCTGCTACCTCCCTCCATCGCGTCGATGCCGCCGAGCTGCTTGCGGATCGACTGCCGAATCGCCTCTGCGGTCGTCGATGCACGCGAGCGACACTCGCCGGACGCCACGCGCGAACTGTGGTTACTCCGATGGCGGTCGATCGCGTTCTTGCCCTTCGCACTGATCGGGGCGCAGAGCGCCACTTGACTGCGGAATGAGCGCGCGGGCGAGAACACCGGGCGCATGATCGGACGGCCATGCTTGCGGACGACGCTTCGGCGCTCGTCCTTCCATGCGGCGACGACCCCGAGCCCCGGAACGCGGAGGACGTTGCCCCGCGAGACTTCGTCCACGGCAGCCTCGACCGCGTAGCTGAGCAACGTGATGACTTCATAGCGGGAGATGCCTGAGCGTCGAGCCACCGTATCGACGACGGAGTTGAACGTCTCGGCGGCCTCGGCAGTCGGAAATCCGGGGAGAGTCATGTTGCGATCCGGGATCGTGTGGCGGCGAACTGGCTGGTGGGCCACGCGAGCTGGAGCATGTCCGTCTCCTGCTCGCGCAGGAAGTGCGCGGCAAGCAAGCGGCGGTACTTCCGAACCGTCGGGCGCGAGTGCGTGCTCCCCAGCACCGCAATCAGCTCGGGGTGGTCCGCAAGATGAGCGACCGCGCAGCGCTGGATGAACGAGCCATCGCACTCCGGGACGAGCAGCGAGCGCCGACCCGTCAGGGCGAGGACTTCGCTCGCCAGCGCCTCATTCAGCAACCAGTTTCGGACCGGCGCGTAGGAGATCGTTGTTCCGCGATCGGCGCGGAAGGTGGCGAACGGAAGCGCGACCGTCGGCCCGATGCCCAACTGCTCTGCCCTCGCGCGGATCGCGCTGAGAGCCGTGCGAACGGACTTCGCGCACTTGTACCGGAACTCGAACCGCATCGTTCCAGGTGGAGATAGTTCGATCAGCTTGTGTCGCACGCGGATAGCGAGCTTGTTCCGACGAGGTCGCTCGTGCGCGTCGTAGACGATGAAGTCTCGGTCGGAGCCGAAGATGGCGACTCCGGTATTGCCGTAGATGTCCGGGGCCTTGCGGATCAAAGGGTGTCGCACGTGTCGCAACGCTTCTATGAGCAGCCCCTTCTCTGCGGCGAAGTTCACCGACAGGTCCAGCCGAGTGACGTGCCAGCGCTGGCCGTACCGCTCCATCTCGCAGCGATCGGTCGTCCTCGGCAGAAGGGAGAATCGGGCGTGAGTCAGCAACTCCACGGCGTCGTGATCTCCGGCTTCTGCTTGTGTCACGTTCGTGAGTCCGAGCACGCGCGGAAGCGAGCCCTCGACGGTGATGCACTCCTCGTAGAACGAGATGCGAACGCCGTCTTCGTGTCGAATGAGCCGGTGCTGCTCGCGGTGCCTCGTGTTCCACGGAACGTGCGCGCGGAAGCAGCGCCCCGACCGGAGTAGGTCCTCGATGTCGCGCTCGATGACGGCGTCGCGTCGCTCGTCACGAAGTCGTCGGATGTCGAGACGCAGCTTCATCGTGTCGATGACTCCGTCGTCGGTGCGAGGGATCGGTGAGTCGGTGATCCCGGCAACGCGAGAAAGGATCTTTCTCGCTGCTCGGGAGTTACTTGCACCACCGGGCGGCGTGGTGAAGCGCGTGGCCGTGTACTGGACACGGTGTCTAGTCGTGGTGTAGGTTGCCATCCGGCTTGTCCTTCACCGCGCGGCGTCGTCCCTGAGAAGTCGGAGCCGCTACGGTTGGAGATCAGTCGAGCGCGTCGAGTCACGAAGCTGTGGCCCGACGCGCTCGCGTTTCGGCACAGCGACCACGAGCAGGGCTCGTTGGTCGTGCATTGCGTGGTGCTCGTCCCGTCGAGCGCACGCACCGCGACCTCGCCGTCGTCGAGACCCGTGGGGGCGGCGCGCAGCCAGGGCTCAGCGGGTTCGTGGACTGCGTGCGGTTGGGGCGGGGGCGGCCGAGTCGCGTCGAGCGTGGTGGCTCGGCGACCGCGAAAACGGCTTCCTACCGGGCAGGGAGGGGCGATCGTCATGCGGCCAGCAACCTCCGCAGGGCCAGCGGGTCCAATTGCGCTGCCCCCTGCACGAAGAGTTCAATCCGCGTCTCGTTCCCCCGACCATCTCCTCGTCCCGAGGCTGCTGCACCTGCGGCGCACGCGCGCCGCCCCAGACCCCTGTGGACCCCGCGACCGCTCCCGTCGCCGCCGGGCGCCCCAGCGCGCGCCACCCGGTCGTCCTGGCCGCGCTCGTCGCGCTGATCCTGGCCGCGGCCGGACTGCGCTGGGTGGCCCTCGACGCCGGGCTGCCCCACGTGCGCGAGGCTGACGCGGCCATGGTCCACTTCGCCGCCTTCCACGCCAGGCCACCGGGGGCTCCCGTCACGGAGGCCGTGTACCCCTCGCGGGTCTATCCCCAGTTTCTGGGACGGTTGCTCGGCGTGCTGCCGGGGTCCAGCTACGCCGAAGAGGCTCCGCCTGGGGCCCAGCTCGGGGCGCACCAGGCGGCTGCTGCCGAACCCTACTGGCGCGCGCGGCTGCTCATCGCGCTGCTGTCGCTGCTCGCGATCCCGTTCACCTACCTCTTTGCGCGCAACTGGCTCGAGCCCGGCTGGTCGCTGTTCGCGGCCTGCCTGCCGGCGACGAGCATGAACTTCCTCGAGGTGTCCGTGGTCGCCAAGCCGCACGGCGCCTTGGCCGGCCTGGCGGCCGTGGCCCTGTGGGCGATCGTGCGGCTGGTCCGGGAGGCGGGTTGGCGCGCCTACCTCGCGGCCGGCACGGCCACCGGCGCCGCCCTGGCCACGCTGAACAGCGGTGCGTTCCTGCTGCCCGCGCTGGGGCTCGCGCACGTCCTCGGGTGGCGTTCCGACCGGGTCCGCGCGCGCTGGGCGCGCGTCGGCCTGGCGGTTGCCCTGTGCGGTGGGTTCTTCCTGCTCGGCTATGCCTACCTGTTCGCGCCACGCCCGGAAGCGGAGCGCGTCGCAGGAGCGCTGCAGTTCGGCGAGAACGCGATCTACTGGCACACCTGGGGCCTCGGGAACATCCGGAACGTCGCGCCACGCCTGTTCGCGTTCGAGCCGGTGCTCACGATCCTCGCCGGCGTCGCGCTGACTTGGCTCACGCTGAAGTTGGCGTTCGACCCTGGCGCGCGCCGCGCGGCGCGGCGCCCCGAGGTCCTGGTCGTCGCGCTGTACTTCGTGATCTGGTTGATCCTGTTCGGGCTCCACGAGCGTTTCTTCCCGCGCTACGCCCTGCCCGTCCTGCCGGTGCTGTGCGTGCTCGCCGCGCACCCGCTGCGCGCGTTGGCTCGAGCACTCGCGGCGCGGGTCCGCGCGCCGGTGGCGAGCCAGCTCGTCGCGCCCGCGCTGGCGCTCTTCGCGCTGGTCTACCCGGCGCGCGCCACGTGGCAGGCCGCCTGGATCCGCGCCGTGCCCGACACGTACGAGCAGGCGGCAGCCTGGATCGAAGAGCACCTCGACCCTGCCCACGGTCCGGTGGCGGTGGACATGACGCTGGGCCTGCCCTTGGTGGCACGCCGCGAGAGCCTCGCGGCCTGGCCGTCCTGGTCGCTGCAACCCTGGCAGCGCTACCAGCTCGAGATCCTGACCCGCGAGCTGCCAGGCCCCGCCTGGGATCTGCGACCGATCCACTTCCGGGGCATCCAGCACGACCGCCGCATCGACGCCGGGGAGATCGACCAAGTGCTCGCGCTCGTCCGACCGCGCTACGTCGTCGTGTCCGTCCCGGACCCCGACTCCGCCACGCGGGACGCGACCCGGGAGGCCGTGCGCGCGCGCTGCGGTCCACCGCTCGCGAGCTTCTCGCCGCTGCGCGCCGGGCGTGCCGAGGCGGCCTTCCGGACCCGCGATTTCCACCTGGACCACCTGGCCCACGTCCTGGCCTCGGCCCGCCTGGGGCCACCCATCGAGGTCTACGCCGTGCCCTGACGGCCCGCGGGCGGGGAGGGAAATCGGATTTCCAGTCGCTTCGGGGGGGGTGAGGAGGCATCCTAGACGTTGTGCGGGCGCCAGGTGCCGCCCGCAGGCGGACGCCGGCCGGAGCCGGCTCGCCAGCCCGGCCACGAGGCCGGCGCCTGGGCGAGCGAGAGCCTCCGGAGGCGCGTCCGAGCCGCCGGCTGGAGGAGCCCGTCCCATCGGGCGTTCGGACTCCGCCACGGCTCCACGGTCCCCGCGCGGGGCCGTCGGGGGTCAACTGCGACCTCCCGGCACCTCCCACATGCTGCCGCCCGGCCGCCTCCGCGAGAGGCTGGCCTGCCAGCGCGGCGTGTGGACCCGCCGGCCCGCGGGCGAGACCTGCGGTGCCCGGCTCCGAGCGTCGTCCGGCCTGCGAGCCGAGCGCCGCTCGGCGACAGGGCGAGCGCGGGACACCCTCGCGCGGACCCACCCGGAATCGGCGGCCTCAGGCGGCGCGGAGCTGCCGCGGGGCGGTCCGTCCCGGCGATCCTGGACACGCACGAGAGATCCACGTGGCATCCGACGAGACGACCCCGAACCGACGCCCGCGCCCGAACCGGGCCGGCACCCCTGCGGCCACGCCGCGCCCCTCCGCGCCCTCCGAGGACGGCGGTGGCGAGGCGCCGCGCCCCGAGGTTGGCGTGGCCGGTGAGGGCGGCGCGGACTGGCGTCGCCCCGAGCGGCGCCGGGGCCAGGGGCGGCGTGGCGGCCGACGCCGGCGGCGCCAGCGCGCAGGCCCCGAGAGCGGCGGCGACGCGGCGGGGACGCAGGCCGCGGTCGTCGAGGAGTCGGGCACCGAGGCCGCGCCGGAGTCGCCCGGGCAGGGGCGCTTCGGCTTCGGCGAGGACGCTTCCGCGGAGGAGGGTGCCGTCCAGGTCGAGTTCGACGACGGTCTCGAGGGCGAACTCGACGAGGCTTCCGGCGAGCCGCGCCGCGAGGCCGCGCCGCGCGGGTCGCGACCCGCGCAGGGCGGCCGGCCGGGCCCCGGCCGGGCCGGTGGTCCGCGCGGCGAGCGCCCGGGGGCCGCCCGCCCGCCGCAGCCTCCCGCCGAGCCGCTGCCGGCCGAGCTCTCCGGCGTCCTGATCCTGGAGCACGGTGGCTTCGGCACGTTGCGCCAGGAGCAGACGAACTGGCTGCCCGCGCGCACGGACGTGTTCGTTCCGCTGCGGCTGATCCAGCAGCACAAGTTGCGCGAGGGCTCCCTGGTCGCCGGGCGCGTGTCGCGCGGGCAGAAGCACAAGTATGCGCTCGTCGAGGTGACGACCGTCGACGGGAAGAACCCCAACGAGGTCAAGAACGCACCCGCGTTCAAGAACCTCACGACGATCGACCCCGACTTCCACTACGCGACGGGTGACGTGACCGGCGAGGTCTCGATGCGCATCGTCGACCTCTTGTGCCCGATCGGTCGCGGCCAGCGCGGCCTGATCGTCGCGCCGCCGCGCACGGGCAAGACCACGCTCTTGAAGCAGTTCGCGAAGGGCATCGAGCTCGGCTACCCCGACGTGCACCTGTTCGTGCTGCTCGTCGACGAGCGCCCCGAGGAGGCCACGGACTGGCAACGTTCGACCAAGGGCAAGGTCTTCGCCAGCACCTCGGACGAGTCCGCCAAGACGCACGTGCAGCTGGCCGAAGCCGTGTGGACGCGCTGCACGCGGCTGGTCGAGCTGGGTCACGACGTCGTGCTGCTCCTCGACTCGCTCACGCGCCTCTCGCGCGCCTACAACAATCTCTCGGCCGGCAGCGGCCGCACGATGTCGGGCGGCCTCGACAGCCGCGCCATGGAGCGTCCGCGCCAGATCTTCGGCAGCGCGCGGAACACGGAGAAGGCCGGCTCCCTGACGATCCTGGGCACGGCGCTGATCGACACGGGCAGCCGCATGGATCAGCTCATCTTCGAGGAGTTCAAGGGCACGGGGAACATGGAGCTCGTGCTCTCCCGCCGCCTGGCCGACCGCCGCATCTTCCCGGCGATCGACATCGAGAAGTCGGGCACGCGCAAGGAGGAGAAGATCCTCTCCTCGAAGAAGCTCAAGAGCGTCCACATCCTGCGGCGCGTGCTGCAGCGCATGAACCCCTACGAGGCCATGGAGCTCCTGATCACGAAGCTCGACGAGGTCGCGCAGACGGACGACTTCCTGAAGCGCTTCGAGGTCGATCCGGAGGCCTGAGCGGGGCTGGGGTCGAGAGTGCGGCCCCGGCCCAGGGTCGGTCGGGCGAGCTTCGGACCCTGGCACCCCTCTGGACAGCCTGCCAGACTCGCCTGTCGATGCCCGAGTCGAAGACCCTGCGGTTCGCCGCGCTCCTGCTCCTGGTCCTGCTCCCGCTCGCGCTGCGTCTGTTCCCGCTGAAGCACGGCGGCGAGCGCGGCTACGTACCGGACGCGCACATGGTGCGCCAGGCGCTGGGGATGGCGCGCGACCGCGATCCCGTGCCGCCCGTGGGGCAGTACTCGACCTACCCGAACCTCGTGCCGTACCTCGCGCTGCCGCTCTACGGGGCGCAGTTCGCGGCCGGCGCGCTGCGCGGGGAGTGGAGCGGCGCACGCGAGTACGGCGAGCACGTGCTCGAGCACCCGCAGCGCGCCGCGCACGTCATGCGGCTCGTGGTGGCGCTGTGTGGCGCGCTGACCGCCTGGGCCGCGTTCCGCGCGGCGCGCGCCGCGGGGCTGCGCGCGGGTGCCTGGGCCGCGGCTTGGCTGGTCGCGACCAGCCTGCTCCACCTGCAGTTCTCGACCCACGAGCGACCGTGGGTGCCCATGGTCCTGTTCATCACGCTCTCGGCTTGGGCCGCGATCGTGCATGCGACGAGCGCACGCCCGCTGCACCTGGCGCTCTCCGGCCTCGCCGCGGGGCTGGCCTTCGCCTGCCACCAATCGGGCCTCGCCGCGCTCGGCATCCCGTTCCTGGCCTGGCTGCTCGGACCGCCGGGCTGGGGCCCGCTCGCGCTGCGCGAGCGCCTCGTGGGGGGGACACTCGCCGTCCTGTCGTTCGCCGCAGCCGGGCTCGTGCTGGGACATCCCTATCTGCTCGTCCACGGCCGCACGCCGACGGAGGCGGTCGTCGGGGAGGGCGCGGCCGACGCCAGCGTGGGCGGGATGAGCGTGGTCTTCGGCCTGCGCTTCGAGTCCCTGGCGCGGCTCGCGCCGGTGCTCTGCGGCTACGACCCGGTGCTCGTCCTGCTGGGCCTCGGCGGGCTGGCCTGGGCGCTGCGCGACCGCCGCCTGCGCGCCGTGGTGCTCTTCGCGCTGGCCTGGGGCGCGTTCTTCCTCTTGAACCCGAGCGATCACGTCCGCTATCTGCTGCCGTTCGCGGTGCTGCTCGCGCTCCCGGCGGGGATGTGCGTCGAGCGGTTGCTCGAGCAGCCGCTGGGCCGCCTCGCGACGCCCTTCGTGCTGGCCGTGCCGCTCGTGCAGGCCGTGCGCTTCGTGGTCGTGCTCGCGCGGCCGGACACGCGCGCGATCGCGGAGGTCAAGCTCGCGTCGCTCGCCACGGGAGCGCGCGTGGCGATCGACCGCTACGGTCCGTACGCGGACCTGGATCTCGCCGGCCTCGCCGTCCTGGAGCGGGTGCGCGCGACCTGCGGCGAGGGACTGCGGCCGCGCGAGCAGCACCGCAAGCTCGAGCTCGCCGCCGGCCGCGCGCGGGGCGGGGTCGACGCCGTGCGCGTCGAGGAGCTCCTGAGCTTCGACGAGCGCGCGGGCACCGTGGGCGTCCGGGACTGCCTGCGTCGCGAGCTGGGTGACGACCCGCGCGCGCTGCTCGCGGCGTTGGGCGTCACCCACGTGCTGCTCGTCGATCGGCGGCCAGGTGACGGCCAGCCGAGCCTCTGCGCCGCGGTCGCGGTCGCGGGCCGCCCCCTGTGGGTCGTGGATCCCGCGCGTTCCCCGGCCGGGACGCGCGAGGCGTTCCTGCCGACCGAGATGGACTTCCCGCTCACGGCGCTGTGGAGCGTCGACCGGCCCGGGCCGCGGCTCGAACTCGTCGCGCTGGAACGCTGACGCGCGCGGCGTGCGGCGCGCCGCACTCGCGGGCGTGCGCCACGATCAGAGCTCCGCAACGCACGCGCGCCGCGCTCCCCCGGGGAGAGCGCGGCGCGCTTTGCGATGCACGGGCGCCGAGCGCCCGCGAACCTCAGTAGCGGTCGTCGTATCCGCCGCCGCCGCCACGGCCGCCGCCGTAGCCGCCGCGACCGCCGCCGCCGCCACCGTAGCCGCCGCGACCACCGCCGCCGCCGCCACCGTAGCCGCCGCCGCCACCGCCGTAGCCACCGCGACCACCGCCGCCGCCGCCACCGTAGCCACCGCCGCCGCCGCCGTAGCCGCCGCGACCGCCACCGCCGCCGCCGCCGCCGCGCGCCGGCCGCTCTTCCGCTTCGTTGACACGCAGCGGACGACCGTCGAGCTGCTGGCCATCGAGCTCGGCGATCGCCGCCTTGGCGTCCTGTTCGTTCGCCATCGTCACGAAGGCGAAGCCCTTCGGACGGCCCGTTTCACGATCCGTGATCATGGCGATCTCGCGCACCTGACGACCCCCGTTTTCGAGCGCCGCGCGCAGCGACGCCTCGGTGGTCTGGAAGTTGAGATTGCCGACGTAGAGACGCGTACCCATTCGAATTCGAACCTCGGTCACTTGCCTGCCCAACCGACGCGAGGTCCATTCCCAGCGCGTTCGGCGAGCACGAACGGAAGAGAATGGGTGCGGGGGCGGGGGCTGACCAGGGAAAAGTGAAGATTCCACAAGGCGGCCCTCCACAGCCCCGCGGGCGGCCTGGAGCGCTCGACCGCGGCCTCCGAGCGGCCGCATCCGGCGTTGCCCCCGAGCCGCTCGGGGCCGGTCGCGGGCAGCGCGGGCCCTTCCCGGCCCCGGGCGCGGCGCCGCGGGGAGCCCAGGCCGTCAACATCGGCCGCGGCGGCCTCAGCGCGCGGGCTCGCGCCGCAGATGGTAGAGGAGCGCGAGCGCAGTGAACCCGTCGGCGCAGCGCCCCGCGTCGAGCAGCGCCTCGACCTCGGGGCGCGTGAAAGCGCGCACGACGATCTGCTCGAGCTCGTCGTGCTGGGGCTCGCCCGCCGGGACGCAACCGCGCGCGACGAACAGGTGCGCCCAGTGCGCGCTGATGCCGTTGATGGGGTAGAAGCCCGGCAGCGGCTCGAACGAGCGCGCCGTCCAGCCCGTCTCCTCGCGCAGCTCGCGCGCCGCGCCGGCCTCGGCGCACTCGCCGGCGTGCAGGCGGCCAGCCGGCACCTCCCAGTGCGTGCGGCCGTGGGGGTAGCGGTACTGCCCCACGAGCACGATGCCGCCGTCGTCGCACACGGGCACCACCGCGACCGCGTCGCCGATCTCGACGACGTGGTGGTCGCGCTCGGGCCCACCCGCGCGCCGCACGACGTCGCGGCGCAGGCCGACCCAGGGCGAGTCGTAGAGGCGCAGCGAGCGGACGCGCTCGAAGGGCGCGAACGGCGGCGGATCGTCGGGGATCACGCGCCGTGCGCGCCCGCATCGGGCCACAGCTCGCGCCAGTCCCGCCGCGGCGCGGCGGAGCGGCCGGCGAGGCGCTCCAGCAGGGCCGGGGACACGCGCAGGTCCTCCAGCGCGGTCTCCGCGAGCACCTCGCCGGCCGCCGCGACGATGCTCGCGGTGTCGAGGTGCTGGTAGGCGTAGACCTCGTCGGGACGTCCGCACTTGCTGAACTTGCGCACGGCCAGCGTCTGCTGCTTGACGCCCACGATCGAACCGATGTTGTCGAGCAGTCCGGCCTCGCCGTCGCAGACCGCGACGATCGGCACGCGGCGGCCGGCGATCGACAGCAGTCCGGCCTCGTGCTCGCCCGCGCCCGCGGTGGCGAACAGGTCGCCCGTGACGCCCAGGCGTTCCCTGAGGTGGCGGTAGCCGTCAGCTTCGCCGAGGATCCCGAGCAAGAGCTCGGGCGAGCTGACCAGGGTCACGTTGGCGTAGACGCCCCGCTCGAGCAGCGCCCAGGACGCCTCGCAGGCCTCGGGGGCCAGGGCTCCCATCGCGAAGATCTCGACGACGTTGTCGCCCGGCTCGTAGCCCTGGTAGCCGCTCCAATCGATCAGGCGGTAGCCACCGGCCAGGCAGTCTGCGCGCACGCGGGCCAGGAGCTCGGCGTCGGAGCGCGCGGGCAGCGTCGACTCGTCGTGCGCCGCGCCCCACTCCGGGCCCCCGCCCTCGGGCTTGAGCGGGCCCGTCACCGCGCCGTCGACCTTGGAGCGCGCGTGCATCCGCACGTGCTTCAGGAGCAGCGACTGCTGGACGCCGCGCGTGACGGCGCGCACGAGCACGCCGCGGCGGCCCTCGTTGTCGTCCAGCATCTGCCGGCGCAGCGCGTCGGACAGGATCCAGTCCATCTCGATCGCGAACGTGGGTTCCCACGTGACGAGGTTGGGGATCTGGATGTCGCTCTTCCAACTGTGCTGGGCGCCCTCGGACGAGAGCGTGGTGCCGCTGGGCGTGCCGAGGATCACGAACTCCGAGCCCCAGTACAGGTTGTAGTAGAGCTGGTCGAGCGCGCGTTTGATGAAGAAGTCGTAGACGGTCATCATCGGCATGAGCGGGATGCCGACGTAGTGGCCCATCTTGCCCAAGGCACCCGCCGCGCTCATGCAGTTCGCCTCCGCGATCTCGAAGCGGATGTGGCGCGTCCAGGGATCGTCCTGGGGCGTGAGCTCGGGGTGCTTGTACTTCACGTGCAGCTCGCCCTCGAGCTCGCCGTGGTAGTCCGGCCCGTAGATGCGCTTGTCCATCCCGGGCGAGATGTTCGTGCTGGTGCCGACGTCCGGCGAGAGCGTCAGCACCATGTCCGCCGCGGTCTTCCAGCGCGACTCGTCGGAGGACAGCGACTTGGCGCTGACGGCGGTCTGCGGCCCGCCCTCGTCGTTCGTGCCGATGCGCACGAGCTTGGCGGCGATCTGGCCCCACATCCACTGCGTGTGGGCCAGCGGGAACAGCGACAGGTCGATGCCCAGCATCTCCGGCAGCCCGCCGTCGGCTTCGATCCGGCGGCGGACGTCGGTGCGGTTTTCCCGGCGCAGCCGCTCGTGGGCCTCGATGCCGGCGCGGAAGCGCTCGCGGCGCGCCGCCAGGTAGCGGCCCTCGGGGCTCGACTCGGGGAACAGCGCGAAGGCGTCCTCGAACGTCAGGCCGCGATCCTGGAGCAGCTTCTTGAGCTCCTCCTCGCTGGGCAGCGCGGAGTGGTTCGAGGGATCCGCGGCGCACTCCAAGCCGTAGCCCTTGATCGTGTGCACGATGACCAGGTAGGGCGCGCTGTCGTCGCCGCGGCACTGCTCGAACGTCGCGACCAGCTTCTCCATGCAGTGCCCGCCCAGGTCGGCGAAAGCGCGCAGGACGTCCTGGTCGGAGAGGCCCTTCAGGAACTTGGCCGCCTCCGCCTGGCGCGCCCCGACGCGCCGCCGGATCTCGGCCGCGTCGCCCTTGAAGAGCAGCATCTGGTACTCGTAGTCCGACAGCCCGCCTTCGAAGAGCTGCTTGAGGGCCGCGCCACCGGGGCGGGCGAAGAGCTCGTCGCGGAAGCGACCGTGACGGACCTGGATCACCTTCCAGCCGTGCGCCAGCGCCGTCTTCTCCATGCGATCGCAGTCGCTGCCCTGGAGTCCGCGCTCGTTCGGGATGCGCGTGCCGTCGAGGTTCTGGCGGTTGTAGTCGACGATCCAGGTGCAGTTCGTGAGCCCGCGCTCGGCGACGTCGGGCAGCGCCTCGAGCACGGAGCCCTCGCGGAACTCGCTGTCGCCCATCATCGACCAGAAGTGCGCGTTCTCCGGCACCTTCCAGCCATGGTCCCGCGCGTAGCGGTAGGCGAGTGCCAGGTAGATCGAGGCGACCTGCGGGATGCCGACCGAGCCCGAGGGCAGGAAGTGGAACGAATCCGGATCCGAGCGCGCGTGGTAGCTCTGGAAGACGGTTTCCTCGCCCGGCAACGGGAACTTGCGCAGGCGCGTCATGATCCGCTTGGCCTCCTCGATCCCGATCCAGGTCGCGCTGCGCGGGTCGCGGAAGAGCTGCAGGAGGTGGTGGTAGGTGTGGTCCACCGGCGAGGCGTGCGGCTTGCAGGCCACGAAGTCCTGGGGCTCGCGCACCGCGAGGTGCAAGGCCCCGAGCAGGTGGATCGAGCTGGCGCAGGAGGCCGGGTGCCCGCCGACCTTGGGGTCGCCCTTGCGCTTGTCCGGGCGGTGGTTCGCGTGGTGGATGACCGCCATCGTCTGCGCGAAGGCGCGGTCGGCGATGCGCTGGAGGACGGCCACGGGCGGCGGGGCGATCGTTTCGAGGGTCATGGGCGTAGCGGCGGGGGCGGTCCCCGGGGATCCCGGGGCTCCGGCCCATCCCGCCAGGATAACGGACGCTCGCCCGCCGCGCCTCGCGCGCGGTGGGCCAGCGGGCCTGACACACGCGCCTAGCGCGGCTGGCGCTCGACCCGCCCCGAGCCCTCGGTAATGCTGAGCGCGGCGTCGAGCGGCACGTCGGTGAAGGTCTCCACGCTGCCGCTGCGCGGCCAGCGCACGCGCAGGGCCGTGACCCGCTCCGCGCGACCGAGCCCGATCTCCTGCCGCAGCGGATTGCAGCCGAAGCTCCCCCCGGTGCCGACGGTGCGGTGGATCGTGCGCCGCGCGCCGGCCGCCTCGACCTCGACCTCGATGCGCGCGCCGACGCCGAACCGATTCGCGTCCGCGCCCACGAGGCGCACCTTGATCCAGCGGTTGCCGAAGCCGGGATTCCTGAACAGCACGTTGCCGTACGCATCGCCGGGGTACGCGCCGCCGACGCGCTCGAACAGGTCGAGATCGCCGTCCCCGTCGAGGTCCGCGATCACGACCCCGTGCCCCTTCTGGAGGTGGCCCGTCCCGGACGCCGTCGTGACGTCCGCGAACCGCCGGCCGGCGACGTTCTTGAGGAGCAGGTTCGGCACGAGGCCCTCGTAGAACGGGTAGCCCGTGCCGAGGTAGAGGTCCTCGTAGCCGTCGCCGTCGACGTCGCCGCAGTTGATCCCCATTGGAAGGGGTGCGCGCGCGAGTCCGGCCGACTCGCCGACTTCGGTGAAGCCCCCGCGACCATCGCCGCGGTAGAGGCGCATGCGCTCGCCGCGCTGGGGGAGTCCCAGGTAGCCGGCCGCCACGTCGGCAACCGACGGGGGGGAATTCGGTCCGCCGAAGCCGGCGACCCACAGGTCGAGGTGGCCGTCCTGGTCCTGATCGAACGCGATGCAGCCGAAGCCTGAGAACGGCAATCCGACCCCGGCCGCGCGCGCGACGTCCTCGAACGTGCCATCACCGCGGTTGCGGTAGAGGCGGTTGGGGGCCGCCATGTTCGACACGTACAGGTCGGGGAAGCCGTCCTCGTCGAAGTCGGCCCACACGGCGCCCTTCGCGTAGCGGTCGTTGGTGACGCCCGCCTCGCGCGCCCGGTCGACGAAGCGCCCGTCGCCCTGGTTCTGGAAGAGTTGGCTCGGGTACTTCCCGCCCTCGGACTCGTGCCCGACGAAGAGGTCGAGATCGCCGTCGCGGTCGTAGTCGGCCCAGCACGCGGTCTGCCCCGGCGCCGCGAGCACGCCGAGCCCCGCCGCGTAGGTGACGTCCACGAAGCGCCCGCGCCCGTCGTTCTGCAGCAGCGAGTTGACGTGCTCGCCGCCGTCGCGCCACCACGCGCCGCGCATCACGTAGACGTCCACGTCCCCGTCGCCGTCGTAGTCCGCCGTCGCCACGTTGAGACCGCCGAAGAGCCCGGTCAGGTTGGCCTCCGCGGAGCGGTCGACCCACGCACCCTCGGAGGTGCGCAGGTAGAGCCGCGGCGCGCCGGCCGTGTCCGAGTTCGTGACGAGGAGGTCGGTGAGGAGGTCGCCGTCGAAATCCTCGGCCGCCGCGCCTCCGGCCAGCATCTCGTCGTCGAGGCCGAGGTCCGTGGCGACCTCTTCGAAGTGCGGGAACTCGGCCTCGGACGCGAACGCCGAGGGCGGGACGCGCCAACGCTCGGGCACGCCCACGGGCCACGACCCGAGCGTCATGTGCGCCAAGTTGAGCGTCCAGCGCGCCTGCAACGCTTGCATCGAGCTCGGCGGCGACAGCTCCAGCACGCGCGTGAAGTCGCGGATCGCGGCCTCGGAGCCGGCGCGCTCGGAATGACGGCCGCTCTCCTGGATCGGCAGGATGCAACTGCCCTTCGTCCTCCGCGCGCAGCAGTTGCGGTCCTCGCCGCGCCGCAGGTGCGCGACTCCGCGGCGGAAGTGCGCCTCGGCCACGGTCTCCGACGGCACGCCTGCTCCAACTCGCCCGAGGACCGCGAGCGCCAGGTCGTAGCGCGCGATCGCCTCGTCGACGCGGCCCAGGCGCAGGAGCTCGAGCCCCAGCGCGAGCGCGAGCCGGAAGCGCTCGCTCTCGCGCTCCCCCCCGGGGATCGCGTCGAGGTCGCGCGCGAGGTCCTCGACGACCTTCTCGCCCAGGTACAGGTTCGTGCGCCGAGCGACGGCCTCGTAGCGCGCCAGCGTCTCGAGCATCCTGCGGTGACCGGCTGCTGCGGAGTCGGGGCCGTCGCCGAGCGGCGGTCCCGGATCTTGCGCGAGGACGGCCAAGCCGGTGAGGAACAGCAGGCAGATGGAGTGGGTCACGTGCGCGAGGTCGGGGAGCGTGCGAAGTCCCCGGTCGTAGACTCAGCGTGATCCGACGCGCAGCACGCGCCAGTGCAAACACGCGAGATCGAGATCATAGATGCCCGCCGCGCACGCGTACAGTCTATGCGTTGGCCGGGCTGCCTCGCGCGGCCGAGCGCCACACCTCGCGGTGCGCGGCGAGCATGGTCTCGAACCCGTAGTCGCGCAGCGCCTTCTCGCGGTTCGCGCGACCGAGCCGAGCGCGCTCGTCGGCGTCGCGGAGCAGTGCGGTCAAGCGCTCGGCCAGCGGCCAGGCGGTCTCGCGCTCGTCGAGGCCGAGCACCCATCCGTCCTGTCCTGGGGCCAGCATCGCGCGCACGTCGCCCACGTCGGTCGACACGACCGGCAGCGCGCTGGCCATGGCCTCGACGAGCGCGATCGGCATCTGCTCGGTGTCCGACGAGATGCAGAACAGGTCGAGCGCGCGGTAGTGCTCGCGCGGGTCCTGGACGTGCCCCGTGAAATGCGTGCGGCCGTAGAGCGTCGGCGTCTTCGCGGCCAGCTCCTCGCAAGCCGCACGCTCGGGCCCGTCGCCCAGGACCAGGAAATGGGCCCCGAGCTCCGGGTCCACGCGTGCGGCGGCCTGCAGGAAGCGCAGCGGGTTCTTCTCGGGCCGCAGGTGCCCGACCCAACCCACGAGCGGCGCGCGCGCCGGGATGCCCAGCCGGTGCCGCAGCGACGGTCGCCCATCCGCGGGCTGGAAGCGCGCCAGGTCGATCCCGTTGGGGATGCACGCGACCTGCTCCGCAGCGAGCTTCCAGCGCTCGCGCGCGATGTGCTCCAGCCGGCGCGAGGGCACGATCACGCGGTGCACGCGCGGCAGCACCAGGCGGCGCGCCCACACCCGGCGCGCCTTGAACTCGCGCGCCTCGTCCTGGTTGAAGCCGTCCTCGTGGTGGATCACGCGGCCGTAGCGCAGCGAGCGCGCCGCGATCACGGCGTCGAACGCGCCCCAGTTGTAGGTCAAGAGCGCGCTGGGACGCAGCTCGACGAGCAACGCGCGCATGCGGCGCAGCGTCGCCCAGGACCCGGCGCGTGGCGGCGCCTCGAGCAGCCGCACGTCGTACTTGCCCGAGAAGAGCGCGGCCGCGTCGAGACGCCCGTCCATGGCCACGATCGAGTGCCGGAACTCGTGGCCGGCACCCTCGATGAGCCGCACTGCGCGCGTCTCGGGGCCCGCGGGCACGAAGGTCGAGAAGACGTGCAGGAGGTGCGGCTGGGTGCGGGCCACGCGGGGCACTTCCTACCAGGACGGGGGCCTCGATCCAGCCTCCGGACTGGCTAGAATCGAGGCACCCTGCAGGCACACGACACGACGAGCCCGCCCCCCGGCTACGAGCTCCAGTCGCCGGACTCGTCGTACTGGGCCGAGGCACTCCAGTTCCGCCGCTGGCGCTCCATGGATTTCGAAGCCAAAGCACGGCTAGCCGAGGACTGGCACCGCGCCGTGCACGAGCTGCAGATCGAAGCCCTGCGCCGCTCCCATCCTGGCGCGAACGAGCGCGAGCTCGAGCGCCTTGCGGCTGAAGCGCGCTAAGGGCGCGAGTTCCTGGCTGGCTTTCTCGTGAGCGGACGATCCGGAACATCGTGAGGACGATGTTCCAGGCCGCGCTCGATGCGGCCGCGCTGTTCGAACGACTGGGCGTGCCCTACGTGCTCGTGGGCGGCTTGGCGACCATCGTGTATGGCGAGCCGCGCTCGACCCTGGACGTCGACTTCGCCGTGCACATGAACGCCGAGCAGGCGCGGCGCCTGCCCGCGCTCGCGACACCGCAGTTCCTGGTCCAAGGGGAGTCGGCGCTCGAGGCCACGGCGCAGCACTCGCAGTTCAGCCTGGTCCATGCCGAGAGCTACGTGAAGGTCGACGTGCACGTGGTTCCGAGGAGCGGGATCCGCCAACTCGAGATCCAGCGCGGTCGTTGGCAGCGCCTGGGTCCGGGTCATCCCGACGAGATTCGCATCGCCACGCCCGAGGACGTCCTGCTGCAGAAGCGGCGCTGGTTCGCGGACGCCGACGAGACCTCACAGAAGCAGTGGCGCGCTGTGCTGGGCATCCTCAAGGCGCGTGGCCACTCCTTGGATTCTGCGTACTTGCGAATCTGGGCGCGGGACCTGGGGATCGGCTCCGTGCTCGAACGCGCGGTCATCGCGGCCGGGCTGGGTGGCGCCTGAGGCGCGAGCGGGCCGCCGCCCTGGTCGCGCAACGGGGGGCCACTCGGGTGCGCCCGAGTCGACCCGCCAGCGGGCTCCTGAGTCTCGGGTCCGCCCGTGACCAGACCGCGCGTCGGCGCTCGGCGCATGGGAGCATGGAGCGCACAGCTCGACCCGGCTTCGGGCGGCGCGGACCGCGCCCGATCCGGCGGCCCACAGCCCACCCAACCACGATGCGAACCCTGACCGCTCTCGCCTGCGCCGCGGCGTGCGCCGCTGCGGCGGCCTGTGCCACGTCCGCGCCTGCCCCGGGTTCGACGCGCCTCGACCCTTCCAAGCAGCAGGTCGTGCTCTCCGAACGTGCCGGCTGGCGTGCCGACCTCGTCCACGACCAGGGCGACGTCGGCATCTGGACCGTCAAGGCCTTCGACCTGTTCCCGCAGTACGGCACCCCCGAGCTCGTGAGCCTGGACGACCGGGGCCGCGCGCTGATCCATGTCTCCTACAGCGGCAAGTGGACGACCACCACGCTGCAGGCCGACGGCGCCTGGCTCGGCGGGCTCGACCTCGGCGACGTCGACCCGCGCGTGACGGGTCGCGAGCTCTACACGGGCGGGAAGAGCGGGAACGTGTACGAGATCGTGCCCTACCCAGACGGCGGCTTGGACCAGCGGCGCATCGCCAACCTGGGCCGGCGCGAGGTCCACACGCTGGTCGTGGCCGACGTGCTGCCGCGCGCGGGCCTGGAGCTGTTGGCGTTCACGAGTCCCGGCGGGCTGTACGTCCTGGCGCCGCGGACGGACGGGCTCGACGGCTTCGAGACGCTGCTCCACGAGGAGCTCGGCGGGCGCGTGCGCGATGCGCTGCTCTTGCCCGTGATCGCAGGCGCTGCGCCGGAGATCGCCACGGTCAGTCGTGCCGGCGCGCTCGAGATCCTGAGCTTCCCGGGCGAAGAGCCGCGCTGGACGCGCGTGCACTCCCTCGCACAGGGACGCGGGCGGCTGGCACTCGCACCGGGCTCGACGCCTGCGCGCTGCGTGCTCTACACGACGGCCGACGACGGCACGATCTGGCGCCACGAGCGTGCAGCCGGCCTGTGGCACGACGAGCTCGTGTACGCCGGCCCGCCGGGACCGCGCGGCCTCGCCGCGGGTCGGTTCGCAGCCGACCCGGCGCTCGAGACGCTGGTCGTGTGCGGCTACGGCGCGGAGGTCGAGCTCCTGACGCGCGGCCCCGACGGCTGGACCGTCGAGACGATCTTCGTCGACCGCGACCAGGGCCATTGGATCACGACCTGCGAGGTCGATGGCCGCAATGGCACCGACGAGATCGCCCTGTCCGGCTACGGCGGACGCGTCGTGCTCCTGTCGCGGGCCGCCGGTTTCGGGCTCGGCCACGCGCTGGCGCGCCCCGGCCCGGCGGAGCGCGCCGTCGCGTCTCCCGCCGCGCCGCAGGGCGCGCAGCGCTGAAGCGCTCCGGCGCGCCGCTCAACGCCCGCCGGGGCGCGAGGGCGTCGGCGACGCGGCCTCGACCGGTGCCGGTTCCGGCGCGCGCTCCGTGCGCGGCGGCGCGTCGCGCACGTGCGCGTCGAGCCACTCGATCGTCTCCGCCACGCAGTGCAGGACCGACTCGCGCGCGCGGTAGCCGTGCGACTCCTCGGGCAGCATGACCAGACGCGCCTTGCCGCCATTGCCCTGGATCGCGGCGAACATGCGCTCGGACTGCAGCGGGAACGTGCCGGTGTTGTCGTCCTTCGCCCCGTGGATCAGGAGCAGCGGCTCGTCGACCTGGTGGGCCGCGAGGAACGGTGACAGCTCCAGGTAGCTCCGCGGTGCCTTCCACAGCGTGCGGCGCTCGCTCTGGAAGCCGAACGGCGTCAGCGTGCGGTTGTAGGCGCCGCTGCGCGCCACGCCGGCGCGGAACAGGTTCGTGTGGGCCAGGAGGTTCGCGGTCATGAAGGCCCCGTAGCTGTGCCCGCCCACGGCGCAGCGCTCTGGATCGACGATCCCGCGCTGTGCGAGCGCCGTGATCGCGGCCTCGGCGTTCCAGGCGATCTGCGCGAGGAACGTGTCGTTGACGGTCTCGGGGTCGCCGACGACCGGCATCGCGGCCTCGTCGAGCACGGCCCAGCCGTGCAGCGCGAGCAGGATCGGCGACGGCCCGCGCACGCGCACGAAGCGGTGGGGCGAGCCGGCGACCTGTCCAGCGGTCGACGCGTCCGTGAACTCGTTGGGATAGGCCCACAGGAACAGCGGCAGGCGCTGGCCCTCCTCACGCTGCCGCGGCAGGTACAGGCGGCCCGAGAGCGTGACGCCGTCCTGGCGCTGGAAGCGCACGAACTCGACCTGCAGCGTCCGCAGGCGCGGTTGCGGGTCGGGGAAGCTGGTCAGCGCGCGCAGCGCGCCCGTCTCCAGGTCGCGCAGGCGGAAGTTGGGCGGCTCCGTCGGGCTCTCGTGGGACGTGACGATCGCGGGCTTGCGCACCGCCGAGCTCGTGGCGATCGCCGTCACGGTCTCGTAGACGCCCTCGCCACAGCGCCACAGCCGCTCGGTGGCGCGCGACTGCAACGAGTAGCGGTCCAAGAACGGCCGAGCGCCGTCGTCCGTCGCGCCCTGGCCGACGCGGTAGAGGTACTCGCCATCCTGCCGCACGATCCGCGTGCCGAGCGGGCCCAGCGTGCTGGCGAACGCGCCGGGATCCGCGTAACGGTCGTTCTGGTTGCGGTCGTCGACCGTGATCGACTCGCCGGTCGCGGGGCGCACGATGCGCGCGCGGGTCCAGCGCCGGTCGCGGTCGTACTCGGTGGCCAGGAAGACCTCGGGGTTGGCGAAGAAGCGCAGGCCGCGCGCGCGCCACTCCAGCGTCAGGAACGGCCGCGCGGCCGAGCTGAACGGCGTGGGTAGGCGGAACCAGCGATCGCGGTGCTCGGCCTTGGCGGCTGGGTCACCGCCGTCCAACGCTTCGACCCACACGAGCGTGGCGGGCTCGCTGGACGCCCATTGGACGTCGCGCGGACCGAGCGGCACGCCCTCCATGGGGATCGCGTCGGACAGCGGTCGCTTCACGACGGTGGCCAGCACCCGGCCCTCGAGGTCCCAGACCTCGATCGTCTGCG
The DNA here is from genome assembly GCA_016795205.1 of Planctomycetota bacterium. GTDB lineage: Bacteria > Planctomycetota > UBA1135 > UBA1135 > JAEUHZ01. The sequence continues at coordinate 23,552 of JAEUHZ010000069.1, forward strand.
GGAAGCGCGACCAGGGCAGCACGTAGGAATACGGCCGCTCGAGGCGCGTGACGAGCAGGTGCACGCCGTCGGGCGACGGCTCGACCGCGACGTGCAGCGCGGCCTTGCCGATGGCGCGCACGCGGTTCGCATCGAGCTCGACGAGCGCCACACGGCTGTGGGCGTGCCAGTCGAACAGGCGCTCGTCCTCGGCATCCTTGAGCAGGTCCTGGTACGTGCGCAGCGGCGTCGCGCGCCCGGCGGACTCCTGCACCGCCGGTCCGCGCGGCGCGGCGGGCCGCACGGGGGCCGGCTCGCGCTCGGGCGGGACGAGCTTGACGACCAGGCCCTCGCCGTCGGCGAACCACTCGAAGGCCGAACCCAGGACGCCGTTCAGCCCCGCGACGATGCGCTTGGGCGCGAGCTCGCGCATGTCCTGCGCCCACAGCTCCGTGCCGGAGTCGGTCGCGACCGTGAACGCGAAGCGCGACCCGCGCGGCGACCACGAGACGCCGCCGATGCGCGTGCCCTCGGGGAGCGGCACGCGCCGTTCCGTGCCCTCCGCGATCGACTTCAAGACCAGCCCGCGGGCGAACGAGACCTGGTGCGGCATGGACAAGGCCGGGTCGATGCGCGACCCGGCCAGCGGGACCCACGGCCGCGCGACCTCCGCGATCGAGGGCATCGCCGGTCGCTCGACGAGCAGCATCCAGCGCCCGTCGGGCGAGACCTCGACGTCGGGCGTGGGCGCGGCGTCGAGGACCTCGACGATCTCCGGCGGGGGCTCGCGGTAGCCGTCCTGGGCGGATGCGGCGGGCGCGGCGGCGAGCAGGGCGAGGAGGGCGCGTGTGTGCATGACGCGTACTGTAGCCAGGCGGGGTGAGGGTGCTCGACCCGGGCCCGCGGCCGGCAGTCCACTCTGCCGCTGCGCGCGCGGAATGGAGCCCGCGCCGCCGCTCGGCGGCGCGTCCCTCAGCGCGCGGCCTGCGCGTCGCGTTCCGCGTTGAGCGCGGCGTCGGTGTACTGCGCCGGGTTGCTCATGCCCGTCGTGTGGCACCAGCCCGTGACGTGCGCCATCGACTGCGCGCCCGGGAGCTGGCCGCGTTCACGCTCCACGGTGCCGTCGTTGGGCTGCCCCAGGACGAAGTTCGCGAGCACGTTGCAGGCCGAGCCCGAGTTCTGCGTCGTCCAGTACCAGACCTCGGCGCGTGCCCAGCTCGGGATGCCCGCGAGCCACGTCGCCGAGCCGCTGGGCGTCATGTTCGCGTTGACGCCGCAGGCGAAGAAGCCCAGCGAGGCCAGCGGCGTGCCCTGGTACGGCGCGCCGACGCTCTGGATCCGGCGCGGGCCCTGGGCCCGATCGAGCCCGCTCACGTAGTACGTGTAGAGGTGCAGCGCCGCCATGCCGCCCTGGCTGTGGGCGACGACGCCGAACGAGCTGCGCGCGCTGCCGAGGTCGCGGAGCAGGAGCGCGAACTGGTCGTGCGTGCGGTTCTGGTTGGGGTCCTGGAACTCGAGCTTCGGCTGGCTGAAGTGCGCCGGGGGCCAGATCGAACCGCCCGAGCAGTAGCCGTGCGCCAGGATCAGCGCGGGGTTCAGGAGCACCGGGCTCGCGGGCTGCAGCGGCGGCACGCGCCAGGCCGCCGCGAGCGGGCCTTGGAGCATGTCGAGCGTGGGGGAGGCGGGCGCCGGGGACCGTCCGGCCGGCAGCGCGGGCAGCGCGAGCAGGATCCCGTCCGCAGTGTCCTGCGGCACGAGCGTGTCCGCGTCCTGGACGCGCACGCGCCGCAGCAGGAACGGCGCGCGCGCGCCGGAGAGCTCGATCCAGCGCGGGTCGAGGTGCAACGCGAGCGCCAGGGCCGCGTCGCGCTCGCGCGGCTCCTGCATGCGCGCCAGCCAGCACACGGGCAGCGGCCTGCCCGCGGCGTCGACGCCCCACAGCTCCGCCGCGACGAGCACCTTGGCCTGCGGGCCGGCCGCCAGCGCCGCGAGCTCGATGCGCACGCGTCCGTCGTCGCAGAGCGCGCTCTCGGCTGCGCCGGTGAGCACCAGCCGGCGCTCGACGATCGGGAACGTGAGCTGCGCGCCGCGGGAGAGCGGCGCGCCATCCACGGCGCGCCCCGCGAGCGTGACGCGCACGCGCACGTCGCCGCTGGTCCAGCGCGGGAGCCAGGCGCCGAAGATGCCGTCGTCGGCCGCGCCGTCGCCGCTCGCGCCGTCGTCCTGGAACACGAGCTCCACGTCGCCGGTGGCGAGCGCCGCGGCGCCACGCACACCCGTGATCCGGGCGCCGTCCGCGCCCGCGAGGCGCGCCACGATCGCGATCGGCTCGTCGCTGCGCGTCGCCAGCGTCGAGGTGTGCACGACGAGCCGTGGCGCGCCCGCCGTCCTGGCCAGGAGCCAGGTCTGGCCCGGGCTCCTTGGCGCGGGACCATCGGCGCGCGCGCGCACCGTCCAGCGGCCCGGCTCGGCGTCCGTGAGGTCGAGCCGGTCGATGCTCGCGCCAGCCAGGCCGCTCGCGGCGTCCTCGAGCGCGCGCCGGGCGCGGTCCGCGGCGACGAGCGCCTCGACGTCGAGCTCGATGCCCGTCGGGTCGATCAGGGACCAGCGCCAGACCTGGGCGGAGTCCGTGACGAGCGCCAGCGCCAGGGGCCCGCGTGCGTCGACGTCGACCTGGGCCTCGACGCTGGAGCCCGACTCCCTGCTCCAGCGCGGCGCGAGCGCGAGGATCTGCAAGGGCGAGTCGACGCCCGTGGCCGACGGCTCCGGCCAGCCGACGCGCCCCGACAGGATGTCCGCGGGCGGTGCCGTCACGTCCTTGGCGAAGCTCTCCGTCGCGCCGGGCGGAGCGAAGCTCTGGGCCGGGCCGAGCGCGGACAGCGCCCAGCTCGCGAGGAGCACGCGGAGCGGGGTGATCATCGGAGTGTCTCGACCGGGAAGCCTGCTGCGTCGAGTTCAGGATACCTCGACCCTGCTGCGGCTTGCTGGGTGATCGGCGTGCGGCTCGCGAGGGCCCGGGACCGACCGGGCTGGCTGTCGCTGCGAGACCGGTCGGCAGGCGGCGCTCCGCTCAGGGGCCCGCCAGCCGCTTCCCGACCTGCTTGTGGATCTGCTCCGCGACCTGCTCGGGGCTGTAGCCGCCGGTCAAGCGCACGACGGGCTTGCCGTGCCGCTTGCACAGCCCGGGAATCTCCTCGGTCACGCCGTGGCGGTTCAGCTTGATGAGCAGCAGCACGAGCGCCACCTCGGGCCGCGCCACGTAGGGCTCGAGCACGGCCACCGACGGGTTCGTCTCGCTGGTTTGCGGCCACAGCACCTCGGCCAGCCCGAAGGCCGCGCGCAGGCGCTCCTGGTGCTCGCGGCGCGGGTCGCCGCCGATCACGAGCAGCGTGCGTCCGGCGAGCCGCGCAGCGAGCTCCTCGACCGGCGTTCGCGGTGCGCTCGGCGTCGGAGGCTTGTGCGCGCCGGCCTTCGCGACGCGCTCCAGCTCGCGGTTCAGGCCGAACACGTCCTCGGGCAGCCGGCGCTCGGCGAGGCGCGGCTCGAACTCCACGAGCCGCCGCCGCAGGTCGCGACCGTCGGCCGGCGCGGGCCCGGCCAGCGCGGCGCGCACCAGCGTCGCGAGCTTCTCCCAGTCCTCCTCGGGGTCCGTGCTCGTGGCCTGCACGAGGCGCTCGAGATGGAAGCGCAGCCGGTTCAGCGTCTTCGCGTCCATGGCCACCGAGAGCATCGCGCGCCCGGCCGCGCCATGGAAGCGCGGATCAGTCCCGCGGTCGGTAGACGCGCACGCAGCGCTCGAGGAGCGCCTCGCGGTCCTCGACCGGCTTCCAACCCAGCATCAGGCGCGCCACGTCGCAGGCGAACGTCACCGAGAGCGAGCGCGCCTGGAGGTCGCGCCAGCTCGGGAACGTGACGCCCGGCCGGCGGCCGGCCTTCTTGACCAGCCACTTCCCGATCTCCAGCGCCTGGGAGAACTCCAGCCGGCGCGGATGGAAGTGCAGGTCGCGGCCCGTGACGCGCCGCAGCTCGGCCACGATCTCGGCCGCGGTGAGCGGCGCGCGCGCGCACAAGTTCATGGCCCGGCCGTCGATCTCGCGGCCCGGGTGCCGCGCGGCACGACACAGGGCGTCGGCCACGTCGTCGACCCACACGATCGGCAGGGGGACGTCCCCGCGGCCCCAGCCGACGCAGTGGTTGTCGCGGTTCCACACGCCGAGCCCCGAGTGCTGCAGCGGCGTTCCGGCGCCCATGACCACGCCCGGGCGCGCCACGACCAGCGGCAGGCCCCGCGTGCGGTAGAGCTCGAACAGCGCGCGCTCGGCCGCGATCTTCCCGCGCGAGTAGAGCGAGCGTTCCGCGCCGCGCGGATCGAGCGGCGTGGCGTCCAGCAGCTCGCGCCCGGCGTCGGGGCCGGTGTAGAGCGCGGCGATCGAGCTGACGTACACGAAGCGTCGCACCCCGGCCGCGAGCGCCGCCTCGGCGGCCTGCACGGAACCGCGCACCATGCCGCGCTCGACGGCCTCCCAGGTGTCGCCGTTGCCGGTGGCCAGCGAGATCACGGCGTCCGCGCCGGCGCAGGCCGCTTCCAGCGCCGCGCGATCGGCCAGGCTGCCGCGGAAGAAGCGGATCGCGCCCGAGCGCACACCCTCGGCGACCACCGGCGGCAGCGCGTGCGCGCGGCGCGCCACGACCGTGACGGGCGCGCCGACGGCCAGCAGCCGCGCCACCGTGCGCGTGCCGATGAAGCCCGTCGCGCCCAGCACGACGACCTCGCCCGCGCGCGCCGGCCCGGGCGCAGGCGGCGGCGGGGCCGGCGGCGGCGCGGCCGGCGCGGCCGCGGCCAGCGCGTCGCACCACGAGAGCACCTCGGCCGCGCGCGCGGCCGAGCTGGGCGGCTCCGTCCCGGCCCGGGAGGCGGCGTGGAAGCCCTCGATCGAGGCCCGCATCCCGACGTAGAACGCGTCGAGGCGCGGAGCGAGGCCCAGCGTGGTCCGGAACCAGCGCGCGCACACGGCGCGCGCGTCGCGGCGCAGCTGGGCCCCGCGGCGCGCGCTCGCCAGGTAGCTGTTCCAGAAGTCGAGCCAGACCGTCTTGCGCTCGCCCGAGAGCGTGTTGTGGAACAGGTCGGCTTCGAGCGCGCCGTCCGTGCCGAGCACCTGCAAGGTGTTGCGCGTGAACCCCTGTCCGAACGCGCAGTAGAGCTGCAGCGATCCGCGTTGGCCCGTGCCGGAGGCCGACCAGCGGTCGACGAACACCTGGCCGGGGTGCAGCTCGCGCGTCGAGACCAGGGTCGTCTCCACGCGCCGCGGCGCGCCGATCAGCGCCTGGACCTGACCCAAGGGGTGCACGGCGGCCTCGTAGACGATGTTGCGCGGCTCACGGAACATCCAGTGCGCGAAGTCGCCCGCGTCGAGCTGCGCGAGCGGCACGCTGAGCGTCACCTGGACGTGCTCGACGCGCCCGATCTCGCCCGCCGCCACGCGCGCGAGGAGCCGCGTGAAGGCCGGGTGGTGCACGTTGTTGTGGTTCACCGCGAGGACCAGGCCCAGGCGCGCCGCCTCTTCCGACAGCGCGCGGGCCTCGGCCGCGGACAGCACCAGCGGCTTCTCGACGAAGGCCGACACGCCCAGCGCGAAGAGCTTCCGGATCAGCGCCGCGTGCGTGTCGGGCGGCGTCAGGACGTGCGCGACGTGCACGCCGAGCTCCGCCAGGCCGTCCAGGTCCGCCAGCACGCGCGGCACGCCGTAGCGCCGCGCCAGCGACTCGGCGCGCACGCGGTCGGGGTCGACCAGCGCGCAGATCTCGACGTCGGGCAGCCGGCCCAGGATCTCCAGGTGATAGTCGGCGATGTAGCCCGCGCCGAGGAGCGCCACGCGCGTCGTCTCGCCCGGTCGTCGCGCTGTCGTCGGAGCCGGCATCGTGAGCGCGTCGCCCGCTCCGTCCTGAGCGGGGCGGCGTAGGATAGCGGAGGCCTCCGAGCGGGCCTCGACGGTGCGGCCGGCGGCGTCCATGGGAGGGCTCCTATCGGCAGGCCGCGCGCCCGGGGTCGCGTGGCGCTGGCCCGGCGCGGCGCTTTTCCCTCAGGTCGAGCGCGGACCCTCCCGAAAGAGCGGACATCTCCTCCTTCTGGGGCCCGGCATCCCGCCTCGGCGGGGTGTCCGGGCCCTTTTTTTCGCGGGCCTTCCGGCCGGGCCCGCTTGGAGCGGCGCGCACGCCTCGCTACGCTCCCCCTTTCTCCAAGCCCCGGCCGCGCGCCCGGGAGCCCCTCGCGGCGCGCGACGTTCCCGGGGTCCGGATCCGCGCCATGAAGCCCGCCGAAAGCTCCCTGCCCTCGTTCCCCGAAGGGCTCACGTTCGACGACGTCCTGCTCGTCCCGCGCGACTCCGACGTGCTGCCGCGCGACGTGAGCCTCGCCACGCGCTTCTCGCGGAACGTGGCCTTGAACCTGCCGCTGGCCTCCGCGGCCATGGACACGGTCACGGAGGAGAAGCTGGCCGTCGCGTTGGCGCGCGAGGGCGGCATCGGCGTGATCCACAGGAACCTCTCGATCGAGGGCCAGATCCGCGAGGTCGACAAGGCCAAGCGCTCGGCGAACGGCGTGATCCTGGATCCGGTCACGCTGCCGCCGACCGCCACGATCCGCGAGGCGCGCGCCATCATGCAGCGCCACAACATCTCGGGGTTGCCGATCCTCGAGGGGCGCAAGGTCGTCGGCATCCTCACGCGCCGCGATTGCCGCTTCCAGACCAGCGACGACACGCCGGTCGGCAGGATCATGACGAAGGACAAGCTCGTCACGGCGCCGCCCCGGACCTCGCTGGAGGAAGCGCGCGAGATCCTCTTCAAGCACAAGGTCGAGAAGCTGATCCTGGTGCACAACGGGGACGAGCTGGCGGGCCTGATCACGATGAAGGACCTGAACATGCTCCAGGCCTTCCCCAGCTCGGCGGTCGACGCTCGCGGCCGGCTGCGCGTCGCGGCCGCGATCGGCGTGCACGACTACGAGCGCGCCGAGGGGCTGGTGCGGGCGGGCGTCGACGTGCTGGTGGTCGACACGGCCCACGGCCACAGCGCCAACGTGGCGAACACCGTGCGCGAGATGAAGCGCCGCCACCCGGTCGACGTGGTGGCCGGCAACGTGGCCACGGCCGAGGGCGCGCGCGCGCTGGTCGAGGCCGGGGCCGACGGCGTCAAGGTCGGCATCGGCCCGGGCTCGATCTGCACCACGCGCGTCGTGGCCGGCGTGGGCGTGCCGCAGTTCACGGCCGTGCTCGAGGTCGTGCAGGCCCTGCAGGGCAGCGGCGTGCCGGTCATCGCCGACGGGGGCATCCGCTTCTCGGGCGACCTGGTCAAGGCGCTCGCCGCCGGCGCCTCGTGCGCCATGCTGGGGAGCCTGTTCGCAGGCCTGGAGGAGAGCCCGGGCGAGGTCATCCTCTACAAGGGTCGCTCGTTCAAGAGCGTGCGCGGCATGGGCTCCTTGGGCGCCATGCAGGCCGGCGGCAAGGAACGCTACCGGCAGGGCGACGTGACCGAGGCCGACAAGCTCGTCCCCGAGGGCATCGAGGGCATGGTGCCGTACAAGGGCAAGCTCTCGGCCTTCGTCTACCAGCTCGTGGGCGGCGTGCGCGCCGGCATGGGCTACGTGGGCGCGGCGACGCTCCCGGCGTTGTGGGAACGCGCGCGGTTCGTGCGGATCACGGACGCCGGCCGCCGCGAGAGCCACCCGCACGACGTCACGATCACGAAGGAGTCGCCGAACTACTTCCACGCGGAGTAGGCCCGGCCGGGAGTCGCAGCGCGCATGCACGCATCCACGGACCCGACCGCCGCGCCGCGCGGCGTCCTCGTCGTCGACCTCGGCACGCAGTACGCGCAGCTCATCGCGCGCCGCGTGCGCGAGGCGCAGGTGTGGTGCGAGATCGCGCCGCCGGCGCGCGCCCTCGAGGTGGCGCGCCGCATGGATCTCTCCGGCGTGATCCTCTCGGGCGGCCCGGCCTCGGTCTACGCGCCGGACGCGCCCCGGGTGCCGCGCGAGCTGCTCGAGCTGGGCGTGCCCGTGCTGGGCATCTGCTACGGCATGCAGTGGATGTCCCAAGCGCTGGGCGGCGAGGTCCGCCCGGCCCGCGAGCGCGAGTTCGGCCGCACGTCGCTGGCGATCACGCGGCCGGAGGGGCTGCTCGAGGGCCTCGACGGGCGCACGGTCGTGTGGATGAGCCACGGCGACCAGGTCGAGCGCCTGCCGGCCGGCTTCGAGGTCTACGCGGGGAGCGACACCTGCCCGTACGCCGTGGTCGGCGATCCGCGGCGTGGCTTCTGGGGCGTGCAGTTCCATCCCGAGGTCAGCCACACCGTGCGCGGCACGGAGGTCCTGGCGAACTTCCTGCTGCGCGTCTGCGGTCTCCCCGGTGACTGGCGACCCGACAGCATCGTCGAGCGCGAGGTCGCCAAGGTGCGCGCCCAGGTCGGCGAGCACGGCGAGGTCGTGCTGGGCCTCTCGGGCGGCGTCGACAGCTCCGTCGCCGCCGTGCTCCTGCACCAGGCGATCGGCGACCGGCTGCACTGCATCTTCGTCGACAACGGCTTGTTGCGGCACGGCGAGCGCGAGCAGGTGGAGCGCACCTTTCGCGAGCGCTTCCACATGGACCTCACGGTGGTCGACGCCGCCGACCGTTTCCTCCTGAGCCTGGCCGGCGTCACGGACCCGGAGCGCAAGCGCAAGCTGATCGGCCGCGACTTCGTCGACGTGTTCCGCCAGGAGGCCCGACGCTTCCGCTCGGCCAGGTTCCTGGCGCAAGGCACGCTCTACCCGGACGTGATCGAGTCCGTGAACGTGCACGGCGGCAACACGGCGGTGATCAAGAGCCACCACAACGTGGGCGGGCTGCCCGAGGACCTCGACCTCGACCTGGTCGAGCCGCTGCGCGAGCTGTTCAAGGACGAGGTCCGCGCCATCGGCCGTTACCTGGGGCTCGACGCCGCGATCGTCGACCGGCAGCCGTTCCCTGGACCCGGCCTGGCCGTGCGCATCGTGGGCGAGGTCACGCCCGAGCGCTGCGATCTCCTGCGCGCGGCCGACCGCATCGTGACCGGCGAGGTCGAGGCCGCCGGCGCGGCCGCCGCCCTGTGGCAGTACTTCGCCGTGCTCCTGCCGGTCAAGTCGGTCGGGGTCATGGGCGACGCCCGCACCTACGAGAGCTGTGTCGCGCTGCGGATCGTGGAGAGCCAGGACGGCATGACCGCCGACTGGCACTACCTCGACCGCGAGCTCCTGGGCCGCATCTCGAACCGGATCATCAACGAGGTCCGGGGGGTGAACCGGGTCGTCCTGGACGTGACCAGCAAGCCGCCCGGCACGATCGAGTGGGAGTGAGCCCCGCTCCCGCTGGTCAAGGATCCGTGAGCCCGCCGGTCGGCTCCCGGAGCGTGCCCCCAGACCGTGCTATCCTCCGCCCGCGGTCCCCGCGCCCGAACCCATGAACACCACCCGCCTGCGCCTGCTCGCCGTCCTGGCCGTCCCGTTCACCCTGGGCCTCGCGCTCGTCGCCGACGAGCTGGCCTTCAAGCCCGCGAAGGACTCGAAGTCGCAGAAGGAGCTGCGCATCGAGGCCGAGTTCCGCGTGCGCGATGCGTCGCTGTCCTTCAACGGCGAGCCCGTGCCCGCCGACGTGATCTCCCAGGTCACCTCGCAGGACCTGCTGCTCACGATCGGGGTCGAGGTCACCGAGACGTTCCTTTCGACCAAGGACGGCGCGCCCACCGACCTGCTGCGCTCGTACGACGCGCTGAGCACGCGCTTCGAGGTCGGCGACGAGGTCCAGGAGCCCGAGAGCGGCCCCAACCTCGAAGGCAAGACGGTGCGCTTCCGCTGGAGCGAGAGCGACTCGGCGTTCAAGAAGACCTTCCACGAGTCGACCGGCGACGAGGACCTGCTCGAGGCCCTCGACGACGACATGGAGCTGCGCGCGCTGCTGCCCACGAAGAAGGTCGCGAGCGGCGACATCTGGGAGGTCAAGGGCGAGAAGATCGCGGCCCTGTTCTTCCCCGGCGGGCTGCCCGGTGGCGGTGGCGGCGACGAGGGCGGTCCGGACCTCGAGGCCGTCGGCCGCGAACTCTCCGAGCAACTCGAGCGCTCGTTCCGCGACTTCAAGGTCGTCTGCACGTACAAGGGCGCGCGCGACGAGACTGGCACCCAGGTCGGCGAGGTCGGCTTCGCCTACGAGGGCAAGGCCAGCCTGGACCTCGCGCCGGTGCTCCAGCGGGTGATCGACTCGCTGGGCGAGCAAGCACCCGACTTCGACCTGTCGGCGACCGCCTCGATGACGCTCGACGGCGAGGGCCGCATGCTGTGGGACCTCGCCAGCGGGACGCTGCACTCCTACGAGATGAAGGCCGACGTCACGTTCGGGATCGCGGTGGAGGTCTCCGGCGAGCAGCAAGGCCAGCAGATCGAGATCGCGCTCTCCGGGACGCTGGGGGGCGACGTGACCTGGGAGATGAAGCGCAAGTGAACGCCGGGCCCCGGCCACGCCGGGCCCGCCAGCGCCGGCGCGGGGCTGGCCGCGCGCGCGCCGCGCGGGCGCGGGCCGAGGAGGGCCGCGCGCCTCACGGTGCGTCGAGCGCGACGTCCGTCGTCCGGCCGGCGGCCACGATCACCGCCCGCTCGATCGTGCGCGGGCCGATCGTGGCGCGCACGACGTAGGCCCCGGGCGCGAGCAACGAGCTCGTCCCGTGCGCGCCGAAGGGCAGCGCGCCGGGCGTCGTGACCCGCCCGTGCCGCGCGTCGCCACGCAGGACCAGGCTCGTCACGGCGATCGGCACGGCGCCGCCGCGCTCGTCGAGGAGCTCGAGCGCCACGCGCTCGGCTCCTGGCTGGGCCGCGACCGGCGCGAACCGCAGGCGACCGAGGAGCTCGGGCTCGAGCGGGACGCGCGTCGTGCCGCGCGGGGCGACCTCGACCTCGGCGACGAGCGGCCGGGCGTGGGCCAAGAGGCCCTCGGTCGCCTCGCGCCGCGCGGTGATCAGGATCCACACCCGGCCCGCCGGCGCTGCGAGCGCGCCGTCGGCACCCACCTCCCGCCGCAGGACCTCGGCGCCCGGTGGCACCTCGCCGCGCCGCAGCGCAGCGACCGCCTCCAGGTCGAGCCCCTCGGCGGGGAGCACGCGGCAGAGCGCGTCCGTCCACACCACCCCGGGTGCCGCGAGCACGATCGTGCCGCTCTCCGGCGCGGCGGTCCCGTCGTCCGGCACAGCCTCCGCGAGCAGCACGACCCCGACGGCCGGCGCCTGGACCTGCAGCTCGCTCGGCGACGGGTCGTGCACGGCCGCCGCGTGCGCGGGCTGCGCGGCCTGCTCCGGCCCGGCGAGCACGCGCAACGCGCACTCCGCGCCGGGCGCCAGACCGCCGATCGCGAAGGAGCCGTCGGCCGCGATCGGCGTCGCGTCGCCCGGCCGCTCGAAGCGGCCGCTCGACCAGGCCAGCGGGGTCCCGTGCACGGCCAGGAGCCGCGGCGCGCCGAGCAGTCGCCAGGACACCCAAGCCGTCCGGGATCCTGCGCGCGGCGCGGTCGAGACGCGCCCGGCGATCGACGCGCCGGCCTCCAGCACGACGAGCCCCACGTCGCGCTCCGCCCCCGCGAGCAGATCGAGGGCCAGCGTGGCCGGGCGGCCGTCGCCGTTCGCGGGCGCGGCCACGAGGATGTGGCGGCCCGCACGCACAGCGCGCAGCGCGAAGCTCCCATCCGGCGCCACGCGTCGGCCTTCCACCGGGTCGGCCCCCGGGTCGCCGGCAGCGTCGGCCTCGAACAGCGCCACGACCGCGCTCCGGTCGGCGGCGGCGGGTCCCAGCGCGGGGGCCCAGGCGAGCCGGCCGTGGACGCGCGCGACCGGCGGGGTCAGCACGAGGTGCACGGCGAGCTCGCTCCGACCCGCGCCGGCCGCAGCGGCGCGCGCGCCCGCCAGGCCCTCGTCGTCCAGGCGCACTGCGCCGCGCGCCGGGAGCGCGTGGGGGTGGTCGGCCTCGACGAGGAACTCGCGCGGGGCCGGACCCCCGGCGCCGAACCAGGGCGCGAGGTCGACCTGGGCCGGGCTCCCGGCCACCTCGACCCGCCACGGGGTCTCACCCTGCCGTCGCAGGACGAGCGCGGTCGCAGCGCGCGGCAGCGCGGTCAGACCCTCGAGCTCGACGACGAGCCACACGCCGTCGCGCGCCGGGCTCACGCTCCCGGTCTCGGCGGCCGCTCTCCGCGCGGAGGCCGAGCCCGCGTCCTCGGGTCCCGCCAGGCTCGCGCCGCGCTCCGCGCCCGGCGCCGCCGGCGCGGTCGGGCCGCGCGCCCACGCGTCGGTCTCGTTGCTCGGCGCGCGCAGCGCGAGCCAGGCTCCGAGGCCGAGCGCGGCGAGTACCGCCGCACCCGCGGCCCACGCGCCCCAGGCCGCGGCCGGCGCCGCGCCGAGCACGTCCCCCGGCCAGGCCGGCGCCCCGGGTGCTCCGTCCGCGGCCTCGTCGAGGACGCGCGCTGCGCGCGCGGCCTCGCCGCGCGGCGCGAGGCCGGCGAGCGCCGCGCCCAGGGACAAGCCCGCGGGCAAGTGCCGGCGCAATTGCGCCAGCCCGCGGAACACCTGGACGCGCACCGTGCCCGGCTCGCGCCCCGTGCGCGCCGCGATCTCGGCGTGCGAGAGCTCCTGGAGGAGGTGCATGTCGAGGACCTCGCTGTAGATCCCCGGCAGGCCCCGGAGCCGCTCGCGCACGACGCCGAACAGCTCGCGCGACTCCGCCAGCGTGGCGGCGTCGGCGGGCTCCGCGCGGTGCAGGCGGTCCGGCTCGACCGAGCGCGCGGCGCTGCGGCGGGCGCGGCGCGCCTCGATCTGGAGCAGCCCCACGAGCCACGGCATGAGCCGCTGCTCCGCGTCCCAGCGCCGCGCCTGGGCCACGACCGTGCGCCAGGTCTCCTGGACCAGATCGAGCGCGGCCTCGGCGTCCGGCGCCCGCCGGCGCGCGAGCGCGAGGAGCTCGTCCTCCGTGCGCGCCAGCACCTCGGCCAGGGCCTCGCCGTCCCCGGTCTCGCGCCAGCGTCGGAAGAGCTCCTCGAGCGGCGTCTCGCGGCCTGCGTCGTGTTCCATGACCGTGCTCCGCGCGGCGCGCCAGGGCGTTACGCGACGCTCCCAGTCCGCGCCCAGCGTCCTGGGACGTCAAGCCCGAGGCGTCGAGCCCGGGGCCTCTGGCGCGGCGCGCTCAGGCCGTCTCGCGCACGAGCCGCTCCAAGGTGGCGCGCACGAGCGCGGCGTTGGCCTTGCCGCCGGAGGCCTTCATGACCGGTCCGAGCAAGGCGTTCAACGCGTTGGGCTTGCCGGCCCGGACGTCGGCCACGATCTGCGGCTTCTCGGCGAGCACGGCGCGGCACCAGGCCTCGATCTGGGAGGCGTCCGAGACCTGCTCGAGCCCGAGTTCCTGGACGAGGATCCGCGCGCTGCGGCCGGTGCGTGCCATTGCGCCGAGCAGCGTGCGGCCGGCGGCGTTCTGGATGGTGCCCGCGCCGACCAGGCGCACGACCTCGGCCAGGTCGTGGGGCTTGAGCGGGATCTCGCCGAAGTGCGCGTAGCCCGACTCGGCCTCGCCGACCATGCGGAACAGCTCGTTCTGGATCCAGTTCGCGCACTCGCGCGGACGCTCGGAGAGGCGCGCGGCGGCCTCGAAGAAGTCGGCCACCACGCGCTCGGCGGTCAGCGCGGCGCAGTCCTTGTCGGACAGCCCGTACTCGGCCGCGTAGCGCGCGCGCCGCGACGCCGGCAGCTCGGGGATGGCCCCCCGCGCGCGCTCGCGGAAGGCGGCATCGACGCGGAACGCGGGCAGGTCCGGCTCGGCGAAGTAGCGGTAGTCGTGCGCCGATTCCTTCGAGCGCATGGCGCGCGTCACGCCGCGCTCGGGGTCGAAGAGCCGGGTCTCCTGCCGGATCGAGCCGCCGGTCTCGTAGACCTCGACCTGCCGCGCGAGCTCGTGCTCGATCGCGGCGGCGACGTGCCGGAACGAGTTCAGGTTCTTGACCTCGACCTTCGTGCGCCAGGGCTCTGCGGGCTGGCGCACGCTGATGTTCACGTCGCAGCGCAGCTCGCCCTTCTCCATGTCGCAGTCCGAAGCGCCCGTGTACTGCAGGATCTCCTTGAGCGCGCCGAGGTACTCGACGGCCTCGGCGGCGGTCTCGATGTCGGCCTCGGAGACCGCCTCGACCAGCGGCACGCCAGCGCGGTTCAGGTCGACGAGCGTCATGTCGCCGCGATCGTGGATGGCCTTGCCGGCGTCCTCCTCGAGGTGGATGCGCGCCAGGCGGATGCGCTGGCCCGAGGCCAGCGTGAGCCCGCCGCCGTGGCAGAAGGGCTGGTCGTACTGGCTGATCTGGTAGCCCTTCGGCAGGTCGCAGTAGAAGTAGTGCTTGCGGTCGAACTTGCTGCGCTCGGGCACGGTCGCGCCGATCGCGAGCGCCACGCGCACCGCCAGCGCCAGCGCCTCGCGGTTCAGGACCGGCAGCACGCCGGGCTGCGCCGTGCACACCGGGCAGGTGATCGAGTTCGCCGGCGCGCCGAAGCGGTACTCGCAGCCGCAGAACAGCTTGGTGCGCGTCGCGAGCTGGACGTGGCACTCCAGTCCGATCACGGCCACCCAGGCCGCGCCGGTCGTCGGCGAGCGGTACACGGCGCTCGGCTTCTCCGGCGCGGGACGGGCGGCGGGTTGCGTGCTCACGCCAGGGCTCCGGCATGGATCGGCGGCAGCGCGCGCGCGAAGTCGGTGGCGGCCTCGAAGGCGCGCGCGACGCGCAGCACGCGCGCGTCGGCCCGCTGTGGCCCGACGATCTGCAGGCCGACGGGCAGGCGCGCGCCGTCGGCCGTGACGAAGCCGCAGGGGACGCTCGCCGCCGGGAGACCGGCCAGGCTGACGGGCACGGTCAGGACGTCCGAGAGGTACATCGCCAGCGGGTCGCTGGACCTTTCGCCCAGGCGGAAGGCGGCCTCCGGCGAGGTCGGCCCGGCCAGCACGTCGACATCCTCGAAGGCGGCCTCGAAATCGCGCCGCAGCAGCGTGCGCACCTTG
Organism: Planctomycetota bacterium; assembly: GCA_016795205.1. GTDB lineage: Bacteria > Planctomycetota > UBA1135 > UBA1135 > JAEUHZ01. The sequence goes on from JAEUHZ010000069.1 coordinate 38,610, forward strand.
AGCGCCCGCCCGTACCAGGCGTCGTAGTAGCCCGCGGACAGCACGTAGGTGCCGAGCAGGATGCGGCGCTTGACCTCGGGTCCGAAGCCGGCTTCGCGCGTGGCGGCGTACATGGCCTGGAGCGAGCCCGAGCCCTCGACGCGCGCGCCATAGCGCACGCCGTCGAAGCGCGCCAGGTTGCTCGAGGCCTCGGCGGTGGCCACCACGTAGTACGTGGGGATCGCGAGCTGGCTGTGCGGCAGCGAGACCGGAACGAGCGTCGCGCCCAGCTCCGCGAGCGTCTGCAGCGCGGCCTCGGTCCTCGCGCGCACCTCGCGCGGCAGCGACTCCGGGAAGTGCTCGCGCGGCACGCCGACCCGCAGGCCGCGCAGGCCGCCCTCCTCGGCGTCGAGCGCCGGCTCGTCCAGGCAGGTCGAGTCGCGCGGGTCCCTCCCCGACATGACGTGCGTGACGAGCTCGAGGTCGCGCACGCTGCGCGCGAACGGCGACACCTGGTCGAGCGAGCTCCCGAACGCGATCAGCCCGTAGCGCGAGACGCGCCCGTAGCTGGGCTTGAAGCCGTGGATCCCGCACAAGGCCGCCGGCTGGCGCACGGAGCCGCCCGTGTCCGAGCCCAGCGCGATGGGCACCACGCCGGCCGCCACGGCGACCGCCGAGCCCGAGCTCGAACCGCCCGGTGTGCGCGCCTCGTCCCAGGGATTGCGCGTGGGGCCGAAGGCCGAGTTCTCCGACGAGCTGCCCATGGCGAACTCGTCCATGTTCGTCATGCCGATCGGGTTCGCGCCGGCGTCGAGCAGGCGCTCGACGAACGTCGCGGTGTACGGCGGCCGGTAGCCGCGCAGGATGCGCGAGGCGCAGTTCGCTTCGACGCCCGCGAGGCACATGTTGGCCTTCAGGGCGATCGGCACGCCGTGGAGCGGGCCGGGCGTTTCGCCGCGCGCCCGGCGCGCGTCGAGCTCGTCGGCGCGGCGCAGCGCGCCCTCGCGGTCCACCGCGAGGAACACGTTCAGGCGCCGGTCGACGCGCTCGAGGCGCTCGAAGGCCGCCTCGGCCGCGCGCCGCGCGCTGAGCTCGCCGCGGGCGATGCGGGCGGCGAGCCCCAGGCCGTCCTCGAGCGCGGCGGCGCTCATTCCAGGCCCCCCACGGTCTTCGGCACGCGATAGAAGTCGTCGACGCGCGCGGGCGCGTTGGAGAGCGCCGCGTCCGGGGCCAGCGAGGGCACGGGCTCGTCGGCGCGCAGCACGTTCTCACCCGCGGCGGCGCTCGTCATGGGCTCGACGCCCTCGACGTCGACGCCCGCCAGCGTCTGGAACTGGGCCAGGATCGCCGCGAGCTGCGGCCCGAAGGCGGCCGCCTCGGTGGGATCCAGCTCGAGGCGCGCGAGCGCGGCCACCTGGAGGACGGTGTCCGTGGGGGAGTCGGCGGGCATCCCGCGGATCGTACGGTTCGAAGCGGGGCGCCGACACGCCCGGCGCGCGGGGGAGCGCGCCCGGTCGCACGATTCCGCGCGCGCCTTTCGGCCGGCACCCGCCCCCCGCTACGCTCCGCGCCCCATGCGTCTCGTCCCGAGCCTCGCCGCCACCGCCCTGCTCGCGGCCTGCACGGCCACGGCGAGCGTCTGGTCGCCGATCCCCAGGCCCTGGACTCCCGAGGTCGTCGACGTCCAGCGCCGGGTGCGCGTCCTGCCGCGCGCCGGCCCGGCCTTCGAGGTCGAGCGTCCGCGCCTCGAGCCCGAGGGACAGCCGGTGCTGGCCTGGCGCGGCGCGGGGCCCGACGAGCGCTACCCGGCGCGCTCGATCCCGCTGGCCGAGGTCGCGGACCTCGAGGCGGTCGCGCCCAAGCCCGGGAGCGTGGGCGGCGATCGCCTGTACCAAGCCGGCCTGGTCACGGTCGGCGTGATCCTGTGGGCCTTGATCTTGGTCGCGATCTTCACGTGATCGCCGTCGCGGCGAGCGCCGAGAACGACGCGGGCCTCTCCACGGACTGGGGCGCGGCCGGCCTCGTGCTGCTGCTCGCCGGCACGTTCCTGGTGGGCAGCGCGCTGCTCGCCCGCCACCCGCGCGACCTGGTCGCGGAGCGTTTCGGCGTGCGCAGCGCGCGCCTGGTCGCGATCAAGGAGCACATCTTCCAGCGCCTGCAGGTCATGATCGGCGTCCTCTACCTGCTGGCCGGGTTCGCGCTGGAGCTCGTGGGCCGGCTGCGGCCTGCCGCGGAACCGGCCTCGTTCCCGGGCCTGTGGGTCGCGGCCGTGGCGCTCTCGACCGTGCTCCTGCTCGCCGCCGGGTGGTGGTGGACCGCCAGCGCGTTCCGGCGCTACGTGCGCGAGCGCCTGTCGGCCTCGCCGGGCGACCTGGAGTCCGACCCGGCGCTGGCGCGCGAGGTCGGCGAGCTGTTCGGCGTCGACGCCGCGCCGGGCGACTCGGTCGCGTCCTACGCCGAGCGCGTGCGCCGCGCGACCGGGCTGCCACCCGCGCCGCGCACGGGCCCGCGCGAGACGAGCGCGCGCCGCGTCGAGCCCGAGGAGGACGGCTGACTTGAGCGTCTGGGCGGAGCTCGCGGTGCTGGTGGGCCTGATCCTGGCCAACGGGCTGTTCGCGGGGGCGGAGATCGCGCTGGTTTCCGTGCGGCCCACGCGGCTCGCCGAGCTGGCCGACGCGGGCCGCAAGACCGCCCAGGCGGCCTTGCGCCTGAAGCGCGATCCGGAACGCCTGCTCGCCACGGTCCAGGTGGCGATCAGCCTGGTCTCGGCCGGCGCGGGCGCCTTCGGCGGCGCCGCGTTCGCGGCGGATCTCGTGCCGGTCGTGGCGCAGTTCGAGCCGCTGGCCAAGGCGGCCCCGGAGATCGCGCTGGTGCTCGTGGTGGCCGTGGTGGCCTACCTGTCGCTCGTGCTGGGCGAGCTCGTGCCCAAGTCGCTGGCGCTGCGCAGCGCGGAGGGCTATGCGCTGATCGCGGCGCGGCCCATCGAGTGGCTCTCGGTCCTGGCACGCCCGGCGGTGTGGTTCCTGATGCGCTCGTCGAACTCCGTCCTGCGGCTGTTCGGCGACCGCACGACGTTCATCGAGGGCCGCATTTCGCGCGAGGAGCTGATCGCCATCGTGGACGAGGCCGCCGAGCGCGGCGGCGTCGATCCCGAGGCGGGGGAGATCGCCTCGCGCGCGCTGGACCTGTCCGAGCTCACGGCGCACGACGTCATGGTCCACCGCCGCTACGTCGTGGCGCTCCCCGAGGACGCGACGGCGGACCGGCTGCGCGAGGCGCTGCTCGTCGAGGGCCACCGGCGCGTGCCGATCTACGGCGAGAACATCGACGACGTGAAGGGTTACGTCTCCTGGCGCGACGTGCTCGAGCGGCTGTGGGACGGCCGCCCCGTGGACCTCGCGGCGCTCGTCCGTCCGTGCTGGTTCGTGCCCGAGTCCACCGGCGCCATGGATCTCCTGCGCGAGATGCAGCGGCGCCGGACGCAGCTCGCGGTCGTGGTCGACGAGCACGGCGGCACCGCCGGCATCGTGACGCTCGAAGACCTGCTCGAGGAGCTGGTCGGGGAGATCGAGAGCGAGCACGAGACCGGCGCCGACTGGCTGGTGCGCGAGCCGGGGGGCGCTGTCCTCGTCCAGGGGACGGCCTCGATCCGCGACGTGAACCGCGCGCTCGAGCTCGAGCTCGACGAGCCCGACGACGTGACCACGATCGGCGGCCTGCTCGTGCGCCTCGCGGGCGGTCGCCTGCCCAAGAAGGGCGAGGTGCTGCGCGCGGAGGGTGTCGAGCTCGAGGCCGCCGACGTCTCGAACCGCCGCGTGCGCAGCGTGCGCATCCGGCGCTGACCGGCACGGGGAACCTGTCGGGCCTGCGACCGCCGCGCGGCCCGCGCGTCGAGCGGACATGGGCGCTGGCATCGGACCGCTGCACTCGATCCGCGCCGCGCTGGCGGCCGCGATCTGGCCCGAGCGCTGCTCGCTGTGCGCGGCGCGCGACGCCGGCGACGGCCTGGGCTGCGCCGCGCACCGCTTCGTGACCGGCTGCGCGGGGCCGCGCTGCGGGCGCTGCGCGAGAGCGCTCGCGGGCATGCTGGCGCCGGGCGAGCGCTGCCCGGCCTGCCGCGCGCGCGCGCCGGGCTTCGCCTGCGTCGCGGCCGTCGGCGACTACCGCGCGGGCGCGAACGCGACCTGGCTCCTGGCGCTCAAGTACGGGGGACGCCGCGACCTGGCTCAGTCCCTGGGCGCCCTGCTCGCGGCGCGCCTCGCGCTGGAGCCGGAGCCGCGCGATGGCGCGCCGCGCGTGCTGGTGCCCGTGCCGCTGCACCTCGCGCGGCGTCTCGAGCGCGGCTACGACCAGGCCCACCGGCTGGCCGCGGCCTGCGGGTTCGCGTCGGGAGTGCCGGTCGTGCGCCCCCTGCGGCGCGCGCGCGCTACCGGCGTGCAGGGCGCCCTCTGGAGCACGAGCCGCGCGGCGAACGTGCGCGGCGCGTTCCGGCCGGCGTTCGGCGCGCGGCTCGTTGCGCGGCGGGTGCGGGGCGCCGAGTGCTGGCTCGTCGACGACGTGCTCACCTCGGGCGCGACCGCGGCCGAGTGCGCCCGCGTGCTGCGCCGCCTGGGCGCGGCGCGCGTCGGCGTGCTGTGCGTCGCGCGGGCGTGATACCGTCCTCGCCGTGGACGAGACCGTGCTCTACGTCGAGCCCTTCGCCGGGATGGCGGGGGACATGTTCCTGGCGGCGCTGCTGGACCTGGGGGACCCACGCTTCACCTTGGACGACCTGCGGGCGTTGACGGCGCGCCTCGTGCCGGGCGAGGCGCGCATCGAGCTCGCGACCGCCTGGCGCGGCAACCTGTCGGGCAAGCTGCTCACCGTCACGACGTCCGAGTCCGAGCGTGCGCCGCACCGCGGCTACCGCGACATCGAGCGCCTCGTGCGCGCCGTGGACCTGCCCGAGAGTGTCGTGGCGCGCGCCCTGGCCGTCTTCCGCCGCATCGCCGTCGCCGAGGGCCGCGTGCACGGCTGCGATCCCGACGAGGTCCACTTCCACGAGGTCGGCGCCGTCGACACGCTCGTCGACGTGGTCGGCGCCGCGTTCGCGCTGGAACGACTGGGCGTCGCGCGCGTGGAGTCCTCGGCGCCCGTGACCGGCACCGGCACGGTGCGCTGCGCGCACGGCGAGATGCCCGTGCCCGCGCCGGCCGTCGTCGAGCTCCTGCGCGGCCGCGCGCTGCTCGTGACCGGCGGCGCCGGCGAGCGCCTGACGCCGACCGGCGCCGCGATCCTCGCCGAGTACGTGACCGAGTTCGGGCGCCTCGCCGCGTTCGTGCCCGCGCGCGTGGGCTACGGCGCCGGCCACCGCGATCCGAAGGACGGCCCGCCGAACGTGCTGCGCGTGCAGCTTGGCACGCTGCCCGCCGCGCCCGCGCTGCGCGCGACCGCGCTGCTCGCCGAGACGAACCTCGACGACCTGAGCGGCGAGGAGATCGCCTACGCCGTCGAGCGCCTGTTCGCCGCCGGCGCGCTCGACGTGTGGACCGCGCCGATCGGGATGAAGAAGGGCCGTCCCGGCGTCGTGCTCTCCGCGCTGGCGCGCCCCGAGCAGCGCGAGACGCTCGAGCGCGCGTTCCTGGAGTCGACCAGCACGCTGGGCCTGCGCTGGCGCGAGGTCGAGCGCACGGAATGCGCCCGCCGCGTGATCGAGGTCCTGGTCGAGGGCCGCACCGTGCGCGTCAAGCTGCGCGAGCGGCCTGGCGCACCCCTGTCCGAACGCGACCTGTCGCCCGAGCACGACGACCTCGCGGCCTGGGCTGCGGAGTCGGGCCGGTCCCTGCGAGAACTCGAACGCGCCACGGTCGCCGCTGCGCTGTCGCGCCTCCAGACCTGACGCGCCGGGAGGCTCACCGGTCGCAGGCCCGCGCGTCCCCGGGGTACCCTCGCCCTGCCACCTGCGACCGGAGGAGAAGCCCATGCAGCTCGAGCGCGTCTTCGCGATGTCCTTCGCGACCATCTACCCCCTCTACGTCAAGAAGGTCGAGAGCAAGGGCCGCACGCGCGCCGAGCTCGACGATGTCCTCCGCTGGCTGACCGGGTACGACGCGCAGCAGCTCGCCAAGCAGATCGAACGCGAGGTCGACCTGCGGACGTTCTTCAAGGCAGCCCCGCGCCTCCACCCCAAGGCCAAGCTGATCACCGGCACGATCTGCGGCGTGAAGATCGAGGAGATCGAGGACCCGCTGATGAAGAAGATCCGCTGGATGGACAAGCTGGTCGACGAGCTGGCCAAGGGCCGGCCGATGGCGAAGGTGCTGCGGAGTTAGGCCGCGGGCTCGCCCGCGCCCAGGCGCCGGCGCGACGCCGGCGAGGGTGAGCGGAACACGGCGCGGAACCGGCGCAGACCGCTGCCGTCGCGGGCGCCCCGTGCGGAACTCACGAGCGCCGCGCGGATCCCTGCCGCGCGCGAGCGCCCAGGAGCCAGGCGGCGTCGAGGAAACCGCCTTCCGTCGAGGTCCAAAGGCACGTGCGCCTACCAGCCTCGGTCGAGGACGTGGCGGCCTGCATCCACTGCCACCGGACCTCCGTTTGTCCTGCTTTCGGCGGCCTGGAACTCTGCCCGGACGCGGGGGCGGCGCATCGACGATGACTCCGGGGCATCTTGCTGCTCGTGCGAGTACGTCATCCATGCGGCCGGGCTTTCGATCGCAATACAGGGGAAGTCCGGAAATCCCAACGCGCTAACCACCGTGCGACGAGCACGTTACGAGCCCGAGCCCGAGCCCGAGCCCGAGCCCGAGCCCGAGCCCGAGCCCGAGCCCGAGCCCGAGCCCGAGCCCGGGCCCGGGCCCGGGCCGCTACACTCTCGGCCGTCGCACCCCCGTCCGTTCCGTTGACTGCGACTCGGACATTCAGACCCACCAAGTGTTGCCGCGCCCAGCGTGTCCGCTGGTGCGCGTGCCCACAGTAACCACGGTTCGAGGCCACTTGGAATCATGACCACCATGCAGATCGCCCGCTCGTGTGCGTCTGTTCTTCTCGCAGCACTGGCGCTCTCACCCTCGACGGCGGCCGGAGATCCAGACTGCCCGATTGCGTGTCCGGCCCATGACAACACGACCACCGGAGGTGCGGTGCCGCAGGGCGTCACGTGGAGCCTCATGTTCCAGACGCCCACCCCGGGCAGCGGCACGCTGGCGTGCGCGACCTGCACGAGCTGCGAGATGTCCGGGAGCGTCATCTTCAACGGCAATCAGACGGGCGTCTGTGTGCGCGTGAACTTGGGTGGCATCGGCAGCTCGCAGCCGTTGCCCTCGTACGCTCGACCCGGCAAGCTATCCTCCCTGTGCGACGGTTCCTACTGCGTCTACTTCGACTTCGTGTCTTGTTCGACGGGGCAATCGGCTGGCTTCAACGTCTTGGCGTGTGTCGTGTGTGGCTGTGAAGCGCGGTGACACCGTCCGACCCTGGGGTCTGATCGCGATCGCCCTCGGGATCGTGGTGATTCTGGTGGCCGTGTGGACCTTGCGGGGTGCGCCGGGCGACTCGACTTTCCCCGAGGCCGCTGTAGGGGAAGCCCCGGTGATGGCGACCCCGGATCCAGACCTCGACGGGGCGAGCTCCCGGAGTCTGGAGCGAGGCTCTGTTCCGATCACGGAGCCTCCGCGTGCGACGACCGAGGTCCCTGTGACCGTTGCGGAGCTCGAGCCGTGGCGCGAGGGGAGAATCGCCGAGGTCGACCGTCAACTCGGCGTCCTGGCGCAGGGTAAAGACCCCATGATGAGGCAGACCGACCTGCAGTACCTCTTCGCGATCTGCATCAGTCCGATCGCGGATGAGATGGGTCTTTCGGAACGGACGATCGCGGACAACGTCACACGTCGAGTCCTTCGCAATCCCCAGGAGCACCTCTACACGTTCGGAAATCGGGAGTACCGGATCCCGGAAGGGCTGTTCCCTGCGTTCGACGAGTACCAGCGCGTCTGGACCGAGCGTGACCGCAGGTTGAGCGCGCTCCCGCCCGCGGAGGCGGCGCGAGGGCTGCCCGATCCTTGGCCCCTGGATCCCTCGTATCTGGCCGAGCTTGGTGCGCTGGCAGCCCGAGCGAAAGCAGCGATTCTCCAGCGCTCGGAAGCGTACTGAACGAGAGACCCCGTGCCGACCGAAGCCGAGCCCTCCGCTCGCCGCGTCATGCAGCGCTCCAGCGGCACGGCGCGACGTTCGCGCGCACCGGCCACCAGCGCTCGATGAGGTGTTCGACGCCCCGCCCCAGGGCGCGAACCAGGCGCCAGCCCCCGCGCGATACCACTGGCGATCTGGCGCCGGCGCGCGGAGCTACTTCGTGCCCGGGGGCGCGGCCAGCCTCTCGCGCCACGCGCCGAGCTGCGCTGCGCGCTCGGCCGTCGGCTCGACCGCGCTCCACGCCGTGTAGAGGTCGACGAGGCTCTGCACGGCCCTGCGTCGGGCCTCGCTCGGCGCGCCGGCATCCGCCTCGATCGAGCGCTGGGCCGCGACGAGCAGCGGCTCGGCCTCGGCGAAGCGCGCGAGCTTGGTCAGGCACACGCCGAGCGAGCGGCGCGAGTCGTCGAGCAGGCCGCGCCGGCTGCCGGGCGCGACCTCGAAGCGCGCCAGCGCCTCCTGCAACGGCCCGAGCGCGCCGGCCGCATCGCCGCGCGCGAGGCGCAGCACGCCCAGGCTGCCGAGCGCCATCGCGACCTCTGGGGCGCCGTCGCCCAGCGTCTCGCGCCAGGACTCGAGCGCCAGGAGGTACAGCCGTTCGGCCTCGTCGAACCGGCCCGAGTCGCGCAGGACCCCGGCCGCGGCGTAACGCGCGGCCGCCGTGTCGGGATGCCGCGCGCCGTACACGCGCTCGAACCGGGCGGCGACCTCCGGCGCCAGCGCCAGCGCGTCGTCGCGGCGGCCCAGGGCGCGGTAGGTGTGCATCAGGTTGTGCTCCGTGATCGCGACGTCGCGGTCGTCCGCCGGGTAGGCGCGCAGCAGGGTGTCGAGCGCGCGCTGCGTCCACTCGCGACATTCCTCGAGCCGTCGCGCGCGGCTGAGCCACTGGCCATAGGAGTTGTAGAGGACCGCCGTCTCGCGCTCCTTCAGGCCAAGGACGCGCGGCAGCGCGTCGATCAGGGCGCGGAACTCGGTCTCGGCCTCGCCGGACTGGCCGGCCGCGACGAGCGCGTTGGCCAATTGCGTGCGCGTCGTGATCGTCCTCTCGTGCTCCGGACCGAGGACGTCGCTGCGGACCTGGACGATGTGGCGCAGCGTGCGCAGAGCTCCCGCGGCGTCGCCCACGCGCGTCTGGAGCCGCGCGAGCTCGGCCTCGTAGTCGGCGACCTGCAGCGTGTGCTCGCCCTGGACGCGCACCACGATGCGCACGGCCTCCTCGGCGAGTGGCAGCGCCTCCCGCCAGTCGCCGCGCCGCGCATGCAGGATCGCGAGCTGGTTCACGACCGTGGCCGTCTTCAGGTGCGCGTCGCCGAAGACGCGCCGGAAGCGCGGCGCGAGCTCGAGCATCCCTGCCTCGGCCTCCTCGTTCCGGCCCAGATCGCGCAGCGCGCCCGCCAGGTTGAACGCCGCCGTCAACGTGTAGTCGTTGTCCGGGCCCCACAATCGCTCGCCGATCTCGGCCGACTCGCGGTAGAGCGGCTCGGCCTCGGCCACGCGACCCGTGTCCTGGAGCAGCACCGCCAGGCTGTTCAGGGCGATCTGGGCCCCGCGGCTCGCCGTCCCGTCCCGATCGCGGTGCACGCGCACGAGGTCACGGTAGAGGGCCTCCGATTCCTCGCTGCGGCCGAGCTGGCGCAGCTCGTTGGCGAGCTCGGCAGTCAGCTCGAGCGTGGTCGTTCCCCGCGGACCCTGCTCGGCGGTGGTCCGCTCCAGCGCTTCGCGGTAGATGCGCTCGGCGGCAGCGTGATCACCGCGCGCGCCCTGCACCTGCGCCAGGCTGCGCGTGCCCGCCTCCACCTGGAGACTCTTGACCCCCGGCAGCCGCTCGTGGAGCTCGATCCAGCGCAGCGCGTGCGGCTCGGCCTCGTCGTACATGCCGAGCGAGACGTACGTCCGCGCCAGGACGTCCTGCACGCCCAGCTCGACCTCGGGCTGGCCCGCGAACGACGACTCGACCTTCCGCGATGCGGCGTCGAGCGCCTGCGACACCTTGGCCTCGCGCCCGAGCTTCTGCAGTCCGGGCGCGGCCAGGATCTCGAGGAGGAAATCGTTGATCGACAGCGCGCGCCCTTCGTTGGTCTCGGCGAGCTTGCGCCGGGATTCGGCCAGGTCGCGCGCCTCCGCGGCGTCGACGTACATCCGCGCGCTGACCACGAGGCCCGCCGCGAGCGCCACGAACGTCGTCGCGACGCCGCCGACGAGCACCCGGTTGCGCCGCGCGAACCTCGCGACCTGGTACCACGTGCCCGCGGGCCGCGCGAGGATCGCCTCGTCGCGCAGGAAGCGCTGGATGTCGGTGCCCAGTTCTCCCGCCGAGGTGTAGCGCCGCTCCTTGTCCTTCTCGAGCGCCTTGCCGACGATCGTCTCGACGTCGCCGCGCAACGTGCGGTCGATCGACGAGAGCCGCGAAGGCTCGTCCTCGCGGATGATGCGCAGCGCCTCGTGCACGACCTGCTTCTTCAGGTCGTGCGGCAAACGTCGAGCGAGCAGCTCGTAGCACAAGACGCCCAGCGCGTAGACGTCGCTGCGCGTGTCGAGCTCCTCCGGCCGGCCCGAGGCCTGCTCGGGGCTCATGTACGGCAACGTGCCGATGATCTGGCCGACGTCGGTGTGCATCGTCGTCGTCTGCACGTCCGAGTCAGTGAGCCGCGCCACGCCGAAGTCGAGGATCTTCGGCTGCCCGAGATCGTCGACCAGGATGTTCGCCGGCTTCAAGTCACGGTGGATGACCGCGCGCTGGTGCGCATGCTGGACCGCCTCGCAGACCTTGACCATGAGCGCGAGGCGCTGGCGCGTGTCGAGCTGGTGCTCGTCCGCGTAGCGCGTGAGCGACGGCCCGCGCACGAGCTCCATCGCGAAGTACGGCTGCTGGCCGCCGTCCGCGGTGTCGAACGTGCCCGCCTCGTGGACCTGCGCGATGCCCGGGTGCTGCAAGCGCGCGAGCAGCGCCGCCTCGTGCTCGAAGCGGCGCAGCATCTCGCCCGAAGCCAGGCCCGGGCGGATGACCTTGAGCGCGACGCGGCGCCGCGGGCGCTGCTGCTCGGCTTCGTAGACCGCGCCCATGCCGCCCTCGCCGAGGAGCGCGAGGACGCGGTACTCGCCGAAGCGTTCGGGGAGCGGCGGTGACGGGGGGGCGTCGTCCGGGTGAGGCATCGGGGGGGGCGCGCTCCGGCCCAACGCCGGGCGCGCGGACCCACGGCTGCGCGCTCGGACGTGGGCCGTCAGACTAGCGAAACCGCGTCGCGCCGCGACGGGCGACCCCCGCGGCGCTCGCCCGGGCCGATCCGCTCGGCGTCCCCGCGAAGCGCGACCGCCGGAGGTCGATGACTCGTGGTCGAGGAAGCTCCGCTGGATGCAGGAGCTGGTCGACGAGCTGGCGAAGGGGCGGCCGATGAAGAGTGTGCTGCAATGCCAAGCTAGCCGTGAGACGACGGGCGAGAGCACACTCGAGGGAGCATGGTGATGGGTGCAGCCGCGGTGATTCCCAGTCTTCTTCCGCTGTTCATGGTGATCGCGATGCGGCGATCCGAAGCACGCATCTACCAACAACTGGTCGACGCTGGAGGGTTCACCGCCGAGTCAGCCATCCCTCTCTCGCTCGGTCGTTCGCTCGATCAGAGACGTCTTCAGAGCTTGATTCGCGGGGGCGCCGTACGTTTGACCACCGACAGGCGCCACTATCTCGACGCTGACGGTTGGACCAGGCACCTGGCCAGGCGGCGCCGACGCGCGTTGCTCGCGGTGTCGATCGTCGCGACGCTTCTCGCCGTCGGTGTCGCCGTGATCCTCGTCATGCGGTGACGCCTCTCCGCAAGTCCGAGGAGCCATCTGGGACCTGTTCGCACGACGGTCGACGCGACGGTGCGGTGATCATGCCGACCGCGCAGTCGACGCCGTGTCCGTCGCGCGGCAGAGGGGGGCGCGAGCTGTCTGAGTCGCCGGCGCGCCAAGGAGCGAAGTGCTCCAGGCCATCAACGCCGTGACGCCGATGCACAGGATCCGCCTCATTCGCCCCGGTAGGTGCGAGGTGGAACGAGTGCCTTTCACGCGCCGACCGACCACAACCCGCCGCGCCGATCCAACCTGTTCGAAGCGGACCGGCCGTCGCGCGGGCGCTCAGGACCTCCGGACCACCGCGGGTGACAGGATCAGGCGACACGCCGCCGCAACGCGCGCCGCGCCGCGTACCCGATCCACACGAACAGCACGAGCGTCGCCACGACGGCCAACCCGAGCTTCACCGCCCCGGCCGGCCCGGCCTCTGGATCGAAGGCCGCGAGCTCCGACCCCGCGTAGGCCACGAGCGCCGTGCGCGGCACGACCCCCAGCGCCGTGCCGACGAAATACGCCCCCGCCCGCACGCGCGCCGCCGCCAGCACGACGCCGACGAGCGCGAACGGCACGACGGGGGAGAGGCGCAGCAGCGCGGTCGTGGTGAGCGCCCCACGCGGATCGCGCACCAGGGCAGCGTGGATCGCCGCCGCGCGTGGGGAGGCCTCGACGGACGCGAGGAACGCCGGGCCGGTGATGCGGCGCGCGATGAGGAAGGAGAGGACCGCCGCGCCGAGGATGCCGACGTAGACGGTGCCGAGGCCGGTCCACAGCCCGAGCACGTACCCGGCGAAGAGCGCCAGGACCTGGGTGTTCATGAGCGCCAGCCCGCAGAGCACGGCGGTCGCGAGCGCGAGCGCCACGAGGCCCTCGATCCCGGCCGCACGCAGGTGCGGCTCGACGACCGGCGTGTACGCCAGGAGGACCGCGCTGCCGACGAGCGGCAGCGCCGCCGCCGCGAGGAGGAGGAGGCCGAACGGGCCGAGCTGGCGAAGTCGGGCAATGGGCGGGAGCATTGAGGGAGTCGAGATCCTGACTTCTCCACGCGTCGGGCAGGAGGATCAGCCCTCGCGAGCTTCGACCGGGGAGCTTGACTCGATGCTGGCCCGGGCGCATCGCTCACTTCCTCGATGACGCTCGCGCTGGCAGCCCCGGCATCCCCAAACCGCACCTTCCGCAGGCCAGGGCCCGGACGCTGGTGCGCTTCGAGCTCCGACAAGAGCCCGTCGCACCCCCTGGCCCTTGCCGTGGCAACCTCGCGCGATCTTCGGCGCGCATGCAGGACTCGTCCCGATGGCAGCGTGCGAGGGGCGATCGGTGAGCGCTGGGGAGTCGACTCGTGGCCGGACCCTCGGGGCAGTCGCGGCGATGGCCTCTGTGAGCCTGCAACAGGGAGCGAGACGGACGTGCCCATCGCGGCGGGCTGGCGTCGGCGGGCAGGAGTCCGATGTCGACGCCCGGCATGGCATCACTCAGGCCTGTCAGTCGGTGTCGTCTCGACCTGGGCTGACCGCCACGCATGCCGACGGGCACGATGCGGACCCTATCCAGTACACGTTGGGCGCACGCGCGACCGTCCGTGCCCGGCCATGGACTCGGCAGCTCCGTGCGCTCCGTGGCTTCCGAGTATATTGCTGAGCACGATGGACCTGGTCGAGCTCCTCAAGCGCCCCGAGGGCAAGACCCTGGAGTTCAAGCGTGATCTGTCTTCGCCGGATGGGGCGCTCAGGACGATCGTTGCCTTCGCCAATACGGCGGGCGGAACGCTGCTCGTCGGCGTGGAGGACCGCAGCCGCCATGTCCGCGGCGTGGCCGACGCACTGGACCTGGAGGAGCGACTTGCGAGCCTCGTCAGCGACAGCATCCGTCCCCGTGTCGTCCCCGAGATCGAGATCCTGCCGTGGCGCCGCACGCAGGTGCTGGCCTTGCAGGTCCATCCCAGCCCGAGCCGTCCGCATCACCTGATCCGGGAAGGGGCACCCGCCGGCGTCTATGTCCGCGTGGGCTCGACGAACCGCCGTGCCGACGCGGAGCTGATCGAGGAACTCAGCCGGTTCGCGCGCGGCGAGGGGTTCGACGAGCAGCCGCTGCCGGGTCTCGACTCGGAAGCCCTGGACTTCCGAGCAGCTTCCGAGTCGTTCGCGTCCGTCCGTGTCCTCGCCCGCCGCGACCTGGAGACGCTGCGACTGGTCACGGAGCATCAGGGCCGCAGAGTGCCGACCGTGGGTGGCATGATCCTCTTTGGCCGGGAGCGTGAGCGGCACTTCCCGGACGCGTGGATTCAGGCCGGTCGCTTCGGGGGCACCGAGAGGAGCCGCATCCTGGACCGCACCGAGATCCGCTCCATCCCCGCGCGTGGCGTCGAGGAAGCCGTCGCCTTCGTGCAGAAACACGCTTGGCACGGCGCCGCGATCGGCGCGGTGCGCCGGAAGGACCGCTGGAGCGTGCCGCCGGAGGCGGTGCGCGAGGCGGTCATCAACGCGGTGGTCCACACCGACTACGCTCAGCGCGGCGCGCCGATCCGCCTGTCGATCTTCGACGACCGAATCGAGATCGAGAATCCGGGTCTCCTGCCCTTCGGCCTCACGATCGAGGATCTGCCCCGCGGCGTCTCGAAGCTGCGCAACCGGGTGATCGGCCGGGTCTTTCACGCGCTCGACCTGATCGAGCAATGGGGGAGCGGCGTTCAGCGCATGACCGCTGCGTGCCACGCGGCCGGCCTCCCCGTGCCGGTCTTCGAGGAGATCGCCACGCGCTTTCGCGTCACGATTCGCACGACCCGAGTGGGTCCGACGGTCGTCGAGGACACGGACCAGGCCATCCTGGACGCACTCAGCGCGGCCAAGGGACTCGCCACGAGCGAGGTCGCCGCGGCGATCGGTCTCTCTCCGCGCGCGACTCGCACGCGCCTCGCCCGCCTCGTCGGTCGCGGCCTCGTGCGCGAGATCGGCACCGGGCCGCAGGATCCGCGGCGGCGATACTTCCTGGCAGAGGGAGGCCCCGCATGAGCCCCACGCCCGAACAACAGGCCCGCGTCGGCATCGACGCCGCACTGGAGGCCGCGGGGTGGATCGTCCAGGACCGCGCGGCCATGAACCTTGCCGCGGGGCCGGGCGTGGCCGTGCGTGAGTTCAAGATGGCGTCCGGGCACGGCTTCGCCGACTACCTGCTCTTCGTGAACGGCAAGGCTGTCGGCGTCCTTGAGGCCAAGCCGGCCGGCTACGCGCTGACCAACGTGGAGCTGCAAGCCGACAAGTACGCGACCGGCCTTCCCGCCGGGCTCAACCCGCCCGTGCACCCGCTGCCGTTCCTCTACCTCAGCACCGGCGTCGAGACGCGCTTCATCAACGGCCTCGACCCCGACCCGAAGACGCGTGCGATCTCCGCCAACCTCCCGCACATCCACAGGCCAGCGACGCTCGCCGAGTGGATCGGCGCGGAGACGCTCGATGCCTGGGTGAAGCGCCTGCACGCCGACGGCGGCCTCTATACCGCAGCCGACGACATGCGGCCTGCCTCCTTGCGCGCCCGGATCACGACGATGCCACCGCTCGAGCGGGGTTCGCTCTACCCGAACCAGATCGAGGCGGTGACGAACCTCGAGTACTCCTTCCGGAAGAACCGTCCCCGCGCCCTGATCCAGATGGCGACGGGTTCGGGCAAGACGATCGCCGCCATCACCGCCATCTACCGGCTCATCAAGTACGGCGGCGCGCGCCGCGTACTCTTCCTGGTGGACCGGAGCAACCTCGGCGAGCAGGCCGAGAAGGAGTTCCAGGGGTACCGCGCCCAGGGCAGCCATCGGCTCTTCACCGAGCTGTACAACGTCCAGCGCCTCTCCTCGAACACCATCATGGACTCGAGCCGCGTCGTCATCTCGACGATCCAGCGCGTGTACTCGATGCTCAAGGGCGAGCCCGCGCTCGACCCCACCCTGGAGGAGGGCTCGCAGTTCGAGACGGCCGGGGGCGCGATGCGCGAGCCGCTGCCGGTGGTCTACAACGCCGTCTACCCACCCGAGTACTTCGACGTGGTGGTGATCGACGAGGTGCACCGCTCGATCTACACCCTGTGGCGGCAGGTGGTGGAGTACTTCGACGCCTTCCTCGTCGGCCTCACCGCCACGCCCAGCAAGCAGACGCTCGGCTTCTTCAACAAGAACCTCGTCATGGAGTACGACCACGCGCGCGCCGTGGCCGACGGCGTCAACGTGGACTTCGAGGTCTACAACATCCGCACGAAGATCACCGCGCAGGGCGCCACCGTCGAAGCGCACCCCGACACGATGCTCGGCTACCGCGACCGCCAGACCCGCGCGCTGCGCTGGGAGTCGCCCGACGAGGACCTCTCCTACGATCCGAACGAGCTGGACCGCCGGGTGGTCGCGAAGGACCAGATCCGCACCATCATCCGAACCTTCCGCGACCGTCTGCCGGTGGACATCTTCCCCGGCCGCAAGGAGGTCCCGAAGACCTTGATCTTCGCCAAGGACGACAGCCACGCCGAGGACATCGTCGAGATCGTGCGCGACGAGTTCGGGCGCGGCAACGCCTTCTGCCAGAAGATCACCTACAAGGTCACCGCCGCGAATCCGCGCGATCTGATCCAGGCCTTCCGCAACCAGTACGAGCCGCGCATCGCCGTGACCGTGGACATGGTGGCGACGGGCACCGACATCAAACCGATCGAGATCGTCATGTTCATGCGCGCCGTGAAGAGCCGCGTGCTCTTCGAGCAGATGAAGGGGCGTGGCGTGCGCGTGATCGACCCGAACGACCTGCGCGCCGTGAGCGGGGAGGACGCCGTCGCCAAGACGCACTTCGTGATCGTGGACTGCGTCGGGATGACCGAGACGCAGCTCGCCGACTCCCAGCCGCTGGAGCGCCAACGGACGGTAGGCCTGAAGGCACTGCTCGAGCATGTGGCGATGGGCGGCACCGACCCCGAAGTGCTCTCCTCGCTCGCGAGCCGTCTCGCGCGGCTCCACAAGCAGTGCGGACCCGAGGAGCAGGCGCGCGTCGCGGAAGCGTCGGGCGGGGTGACGCTCCCGGCGATCTGTGGCGCCATCGTGGAGGGGCTCGATCCCGACCGGCAGATGACCGAGGCGCGGCACACCTTCGCCGTGCCCGCCGATGCGGAGCCGACCGAGGCGCAGATGAAGCAGGCCGCCGAGACGCTTCTCAAGCGCGCCACCGAGCCGCTCGCCACCAAGCCCGCCCTGCGCACGCTACTCGTGGACCTCAAGCGCGAGCTGGAGCAGGTGATCGACGAGGTGTCCGAGGACGAGCTGCTGGAGGCCGGCGCGAGCCCCGAGGCGAGGGAGAAGGCGCAGTCGCTCGTGGCTGACTTCGAGCGCTTCCTCTCGGAGCACAGGGACGAGATCGACGCCCTCCAGTTCTTCTACGCTCAAGGCTACTCGAAGCGGCTCTTGTTCAGGGACATCAAGGCGCTGGCCGAGGCGATCAAGGCGCCGCCGCGCGCGTGGACGCCGGAGAAGCTCTGGCGCGCCTACGAGACGCTGCGGAAGGACAAGGTACGGGGCGCGTCGGGGAAGCGGCTGCTCACCGACATCGTCTCGCTGGTGCGCTTCGCAACGCACCGGGACGACGAGCTGGTGCCCTTCGGCGAGCAGGTGCGCGCGCGGTTCGACGGGTGGATGGCGCAGCAGGAAACCCGAGGGCGGACGTTCAGTGCCGAGCAGCGCCGCTGGCTGGAGATGATGCGCGACCACATCGCGACGAGCCTGGAGATGACGGTGGAGGACCTGGACTTCGCGCCGTTCGCGGAAGCGGGCGGGCGGGGGAGGGCGGTGCAGGTGTTCGGGGAGGAGCTGCCCGAGGTTCTGGATGAGCTGAATGGGGTGTTGGCAGCATGAGCGTATCAACTCGCCTGCCCCCGGGCTGGGCTGCGATACCGCTACGAGACCTTGGGGAGTGGAGTGGCGGAGGCACGCCGTCGAAGAGCGTCTCTTCGTTCTGGACGGCTGGATCGATCCCTTGGGTATCGCCCAAGGACATGAAGGTCCCGGTGATTTCCGACTCGCTTGACCACATCACCGATGACGCAGTTCGCGCCAGCACCGTCAAGCTGATCCCAGCGGGCAGCGTGCTCATCGTGACTCGAAGCGGCATCCTCGCTCACACTTTGCCGGTCGCGCGCACGGCGGTCGCGGTCACCGTAAACCAGGACATCAAGGCGCTCACGCCAACGCCACCCATTGACCCCGACTTCGTCGCTTGGGGCGCGCGGGCACTCGGATGGCCCATCCTGAACGCGTGCAGCAAAGACGGTACTACCGTCGCCAGCGTAGATACCACGCTGCTTCAAGACTTCCGGCTTCCCGTCGCGCCAGCGGCCGAGCAGCACCGCATCGTCTCTGCCATCGAGTCCTACTTCACCCGGCTCGACGACGCGGTGGCGACGCTGGAGCGGGTGCAGCGCAACCTGAAGCGCTACCGGGCCTCGGTGCTCAAGGCCGCGGTCGAAGGGCGGCTGGTGCCGACCGAGGCGGAGCTGGCCCGCGCCGAGGGCCGCAGCTACGAGCCGGCCTCGGTACTCCTCGCGCGCATCCTCGCCGAACGCCGCCGCCGCTGGGAGGAAGCCGAGCTGGCGAAGATGACCGCCCGGGGCAAGGCGCCGAAGGACGACAGGTGGAAGGCGAAGTATGTGGAGCCGGTCGCGCCGGATACGAGTGAGCTGCCCGAGCTTCCGGAGGGGTGGTGCTGGGCGACGGCGGATCAACTCGCAATCGTGGGGACTGGAGCAACTCCGAAGCGCGGAGATGCTCGATTCTGGAGCGGCGGCCAAGTGCCGTGGGTGACCAGTGCCGTAGTCAACGACTCGCTTGTAGCAACACCCTCCGAGTTCGTCACGCATACCGCGCTCCGCGAAACCAACCTTACCCTATATCCACCCGGCACCCTGCTGGTCGCCATGTACGGCGAAGGCAAGACCCGCGGACGCGCAACGACATTGGGGATAGAGTCTGCCACCAATCAGGCCCTAGCCGCTCTTGAGTTGCGAGGTACCGCCGATTATCTCCGAGACTGGCTGTTGCGCTTCCTAGAGCACAACTACCTCGAGCTCCGTAGAGCGGCTTCGGGCGGGGTTCAACCAAACTTGAACCTCGGAATCGTCCGGGCGATCTGCGTGCCGCTTCCTCCGGTAGCAGAACAACGCCGAGTCAGCGAAGAAGCCGATCGGTCTTTGTCGATTGCCCACGCGACGTACGAAGCGCTGACTGCGAACGAGTTGAAGGCGAGCCGCCTCCGCCAATCCATCCTCAAGTGGGCCTTCGAGGGCCGCCTCGTGGACCAGGACCCCACGGACGAGCCGGCTTCCGTCCTCCTCGAACGCATCCGCGCCGAGCGCGCATCCGCCACCGTCACGCCGCCGCGCCGAGCGCGCCGTACGAAGAAGGGAACCCCGAAGTCATGAGCGACGCCGCCAACCGTATCGTCCAGAAGCTCTGGTCCTACTGCAACGTCCTGCGCGACGACGGGCTCTCCTATCAGGACTACCTGGAGCAGCTCACCTTCCTCCTCTTCCTCAAGATGGCCGACGAGCGCGCGCAGCTCACGGGCGAGCCGCAGCCCATCCCCGAAGGCTATCGCTGGGCTGATCTCGCCGCGCCGCAGATGGAAGGCATCGAGCTGGAACAGCACTACCGCGAGACGCTGCGGGTGCTGGGGCAGGAGGGCGGGATGCTCGGCCTGATCTTCGAGAAGGCGCAGAACAAGATCCAGGACCCCGCCAAGCTGCGTCAGCTCGTCGTCGAGCTGATCGGCAAGGAGAGCTGGTCGGCGATGTCGGCCGATGTGAAGGGCGACGCCTACGAGGGGCTGCTCGAGCGCAACGCGCAGGACGTGAAGGGGGGCGCCGGGCAGTACTTCACGCCGCGCGTCCTCATTGACGCCATCGTGGAGTGCGTCCGCCCGCTTCCGGGCGAGATCGTTGCCGACCCGGCCTGCGGCACGGGCGGCTTCCTGCTCTCGGCGCACGAGTACGTGAAGAACCACTTCGAGCTGGACCGCGACCAGAAGCGCCACCTGCGCTTCGAGGCGCTGCGCGGGGTGGAGCTCGTGCCCAACGTCTCGCGCCTGTGCGGGATGAACCTCTACCTGCACGGCATCGGCCCCGACGGCGCGGACAATCGCGAGCCGCCGATCCGCACCGACGATGCACTGCGCGACGAGCCGGGCACGCACGCCGACGTGGTCGTCACGAATCCGCCCTTCGGCAAGAAGTCCTCGATCACGGTGGTGAACGAGGAGGGCGAGTCCGACCGGCAGACGCTCACCTACAACCGCCCCGACTTCTGGACGACGACCTCGAACAAGCAGCTCAACTTCGTCCAGCACGTGAAGTCGCTCCTCAAGGTCCACGGCCGCGCCGCCGTCGTCGTACCGGACAACGTGCTCTTCGAAGGGGGCGCGGGGGAGACGGTGCGCCGGAATCTGCTCAAGGAGTGCGAGGTCCACACGCTGCTGCGCCTGCCCACCGGGATCTTCTACGCGCAGGGGGTGAAGGCCAACGTACTCTTCTTCGACCGCCGCCCCGGCGCAAAGGATCCGTGGACGAAGACCGTCTGGGTGTACGACCTGCGCACCAACAAGCACTTCACCCTCAAGACCAAGCGCATGACGCGCGCCGACCTCGATGACTTCGTCGAGTGCTACCGCCCCGGTGAGCGGAACCAGCGGGAGGCGACCTGGTCCGAGGCGACGCCGGAAGGCCGCTGGCGTCCGTACAGCTACGAAGAGATCCTCGCCCGCGACAAGGTGAGCCTCGACCTCTTCTGGCTGCGCGACGAGAGCTTGGAGGATTCGGCGAGTCTCCCCGAGCCGCACCTGCTGGCGCAGGAGATCGCGGACGACCTGCGCTCGGCGCTGGCGCAGATCGAGGACGTGCTCGGGGACCTGGAGCAGCGGGTGGGTTCCGGCGTCAGCAGGGATGCCTAGGCGGTGGGCATCGGCCACCCGGGGGCTGGTTCACCCTGTTCACGTAGGCCACCCGGTCAGCACCGGGCGGGCGACCAACAACATCATGCAGCGGGCGGCGTTGCGCGCCGCCTCGGATCCTGAGCGTTCACCAGACTCCGTAGAGCATCAGTCATCGGTCAGGTCCGCGTAGAGGGTTGCGAAGCGCTGCATCCGACCAGCGAAGGAGAAGTCGCGCTTGACGCGCTCGAGGGCCGAGTGCGAATGGCCCACGCGCCGGGTGGGATCGGAAGCCAGGAGCGTGAGGCCGGCTGAGAGCGCGGTGGAGGAACCCGCCGGGACGAGGAGCGCTTCCACGTCATTGCGAACCACGGCTTCGACGCCGCCGCAGCGCGTGGCGAGCAGCGGCACCTCGCAGGCCATGGCCTCGAGCACCACGTTCGGCAGGCCCTCGCGCAGCGACGACAGCGCGAAGATGTCGAAGGCCTCCATCAGATCGCGCACGTCGGAGCGGAACCCGAGCAGCCGCACGCGGCCGGCAGAGCGGGCGGCGAGGGCGTCGAGCTTGGCGCGCTCCGGTCCCTCGCCCGCGATCCACAACTCCAGGTCGGCGCCGCGCGCGTGGGCGGCGAGGACGGCCTCGATGAGCAGGTCGAAGCCCTTCTCGTCCGACAGCCGGCCGACGGCGCCGACCACGAGCCGGCCGGGCGGCACGCCGGCGCGCAGCGGCGACGCGCTCGGCGGACCGCGGCGGCGCCAGGCGTCGACGTCGATGCCGTTCTCGATCAGGCTCAGGCGCTCGGGCGCGACGCCCAGCTTGGCGCAGGCGTCGTGGAGGTCCTGCGACACCGCGACCACGCGCTCGTAGCGGCGCAGCGTCCAGCGATCGACGGCCCAGTAGAGCGGCGTGCGCGCGGTCTGCTGCACCCAGCCGTGCACGGTCGTCACGAGGCGGAAGTTGCACAGCGGGCGCAGGAGCAGGCCGTAGAGGTTCGACTTGTAGTCGTGGCCGTGCCAGATGCGCACGTTCTCGCGGGCGCACAGCTCGGCGATCGCGTGCAGCACGCGCACGTCGATCGGCAGGCGCTCGGGGATCGCGAAGAAGGGGCAGTCGAGCTCGGCGGCGCGCGCGCGCAGCTCGTCGATGCCGGGGTCGCCGGGCGCGTGGAGGTAGAGCGCCAGCTCGCGCCAGCGCGTGCCGGCCAGGAAGCGCGGCGAGTTCAGGATCGTCTTCTCCGGGCCGCCGCCGCGGCCGGAGACGATGCGGCCGTGCATCACCGTGACGCGCTCGAGGCTCATCGCGGGGGATCCGATCGGCGGATCCAGGACTCGAACTGGCGGGCTTTCTCGGCCCAGGTCTCGCCGGCCAGGCGCTCGCGGGCGCGCGCTTGTGCGGCGGGCAGCGCGGCGGCGGCGCGTTCGAGCACGCGCGTGGCGAAGGCGGCGGGCTCGTCGACGAGGTCGGCGGCGTCGGCCCATGCGCGGTTCGCGGGCAGCGCGGTGGCGACGACGGGCAGGCCGGTCGCGAGGTACTCCTTGAGCTTCAAGGGCTGCATGGCGCGCGTCACGGGCAGGTCGGCGTAGGGCATCACGAGCACGTCGGCCTCCGCGGCGAGGCGCGGGAGGTCGGCGTAGGGGACCGCGCCGGTGCGCACGATGCGCGGGTCGCTCGCCACGCGCGGGTCGGGGTCGGCGAGCGGGCCGACGAGGCGCAGCTCGCAGCGCTCGGCGAGCGCCAGCACGATGGGGACGTCGAGGCGCGCGTCGACGGCGCCCCAGAACACGGCCACGGGCTGCTCGCGCGCGTGGCCCGCGTCCGCGGCCGCGCGTGCGGCGTGCGCGGCGGCCACGCCGGCCCAGTGCGCGGGGTCGAAGCCGTGCGTCAGGACGTCGCTCGCGCGGCCCATCGCCTGCAGGCGCGCGCGCAGGTGCTCGCTCACGACCACGATGCGCTGCGCACGCGGGACGAAGTCCTGCTCGAGCGCGCGCAGCGCCTCGGCGTCCAGGCCGGGCCACTCGGCCAGGTCGTCGACGCAGTAGTAGATCCAGTTCGCCTCCGGGATCCGCGCGGCGAGGTCGGCCACGATCGGCGCGGTGGCGACGACGGCCTCGGCGCGCTCCAGCAGCGGGCGCAGCGCGCGATCGAAGAGGCGCGCGTTCAACGAGCGCTCCCAACCGGCGCCGAAGCCGGGCCAGTGCGCGGGCGAGTGCACGGTCAGGTTCGGATGCAGCTTGGGCGCGGCGTGGCCGCCCTCGTCGGCGGGCTTCATCCAGCTCGCGAGCTTCGCCGCGACCTTTTTCGCGTCGGCGATCGTGAGGGACGGCCGCCGCGTCCCGACCGTGTTGATCCAGTCGACCTTCCAGCGCGGGAGCAGCTCGCGCACGAGGTGCTGCGCGCTCGAGGGATGCCGGCCCCAGTCGTCGGCGAACACGACCAGGCGGGGGAGTTCCGCGCCCATCGCGCGTTCACAGATCCCGCACGTAGCGGTTCTTCGGGTCCACCAGGATCTGTCGGGGCTTGGACGGACGATCCGTGGTCTGGAACGTCATCACGATGACCTCGTCGCCGGTGCGGATCAGGTGCGCGGCGGCGCCGTTCATCTGGATCGTGCCGCTGCCGCGCTGGCCCGGGATCACGTAGGTCTCCAGGCGGTTCCCGTTCGTGTTGTCGACGACGAGCACCTTCTCCCACTCGGCGATGTCGGCCTTCTCCATGAGGTCGACGTCGATCGTGATCGACCCGATGTAGTTCAGGTCCGCGGCCGTCACGCGCGCCTTGTGGATCTTCGAGCGGAGGTACGTGCGCATCGAGGGTCGGGGGGGAAGCTAGCTCATGCCCGCCGCGCGCGCCACGCACCGAGGCCGCGCGCGAGCCGCTCCAGGGCTTCCGCCAGCCGCTCCGCGGGCAGACCGCAACCGATGCGCACGTGGCCCGCCAGGCCGAAGAACTCGCCCGGCACGACGCCCACGTCGTGCTCGTGCACCAAGAACTCCGCGAGCGCCAGCGTGTCCGGCGCGCCCGCGATCCGCGCGAACGCGATCAGCCCGTGCTCGGGCACGACGGCCTCGACGCCCTCGGTCGCAGCCAGCCAACGCGCCCAGACCGGGCGCGCGCTGGCGCACAGCTCGCGGTAGGGCAGGATCAGGTCGTCGAGCCGCTCGTGCGCGGCGAGGCCCAGCCGCAAGGCCGCGAGCGGCGCGTCGACCCACGCCAGGTAGGTCGCGTCGCGCACGCGGTGCACGTCGCCCGCGACGCCTGCGCCCAGCACGATCCAGCCCACGCGCAGCGCTCCCAGGCCGTAGGCCTTGGTCAGCGACCCGATCGACACGGCGTTGGGCGCCAGCCGGAAGGCGTCGACGCGCTCGGCGGCCGGCACGAACTCCTCGTAGATGTCGCACGAGACGAGCAGGCCGCCCGCGCGCTCGGCCTCGCGCGCGATCGCCGCCAGCCGCTCGCGCCCGAGCTCGACGCCGGTCGGGTTGTGGACGTTGGCCAGGAACACGTGACCGCGTCCGGAACCCGCGAGCAGCCGGCGCACGTCCGCGGGATCCACGCTCCAGCCGTCGGCCTGGCGCCGCTCGAGGAGCACGAGCTCGGCCCCCAGGCGCCGCGGCAGCGCGCGGAAGGGCTCGTAGGACGGCGCGTCGGCGAGGACGCGCGCGCCCGGCCCGAACCAGGTCCAGGCCGCCGCCAGGAGCCCGCCCGACGCGCCCAGGGTCGCGACGACGCGCTCGGGCGCCACGCCGAAGCGGCGCGCGATGCGCGCCTCGAGCTCGGCGAGCAGCGGCGCGGCGTGCCCGTTCTCCAGCGGCGGCGGCGGTCCGATGCGCCGCGCGTCGACGGGCGGCATGCCGGACTGGGTCAGCGGGAAGCGCGCCGCGCCGGACCGCGTCCGCGCCCAGACCATGTAGGGGAAGTCCAGACCCGGGCCCGGCGCGCCAGGCCAGGCGGCGGGGGCGAAGCTCGGCGACGGGGCCATCGGGCGCGGATCCTGACGTCCAGCGCGGCCGCGCGCCACGCCGCGCGCGTCCTGGATCCGGCTTCCCGGGGTTGCTAGGGTCCGGCCGTCGTTCGAGCGCGCACGCGATGGGGACGCCGCGTCCGGCGCCGCGCCGTGCCGCGAACGATCGCGCAGCCACCATGACGCCCTCGCTCACGCTCTCGACCGTCCTCGGACTCCTCGCGCTCTCCTCGCTGCCGCTCGCGCCCCAGGCGGCGGCCTTCGAGCCCGCGGCTCGTGCTCAAGACGCGCGGCCCGAGCGCTACGTGCGCACGGCCTCGTCCGCCAAGGTCCTGAACCTGGCCGACGAGAAGGGTCTCCCGATCGGCGAGTTCCCCGCGGGCACGCTGCTCGCCGTGCATGGCGAGCGCGCCGGCTGGCTGTCGGTCGAGCCGCCGCAAGGCTTGACGGTGTGGGTCTACGGCGAGTTCCTGCGCGCGACCTCCTCGCCCGGCGTGGCCGAGGTGCGCGGCGACGGCGTGCGCATGCGGCCCAAGCCGGCCTCGACGAAGGACAGCTTCCCGCTCGAGCAGCAGTTGCACAACGGAGATCGCGTGCGCGTCCTCGGTCGCAACGATCCGGCCAAGGCCGCCAACGAGGACTGGGTTCGCGTCATGACGCCGCCCGGCGTGCGCGGCTGGATTCGCGCCGCGGACACCAAGCCGCTCGAGAGCGGCGTCGACGCGCGCAGTGCCTGGATGGATGCGGTCAAGGTCTCGGTCGCGAGCCTGGCGCTCGTCGACCTGAAGAGTGGCGCCAGCGCCGGGACGCCGGCGGCCGCCCCCGCCGCGGCCGCGGCGCCCAAGGCGGACTCGGCCTCGGCACAGGGCGCATGGGAGGCGGCCGAGCGCGCCTACGAGAGCGCCAAGGTCGCGCCCGTCGCCGACTGGGCCGCGGTGCGCGCGCAGTTCCAGCGCTACCTGGACTCGAACCCGAGCGGCGCGCAGGCCGGCACCGCCAAGCTGCGCCTGGAGCAGATCGGCTACCACGAGGAGATCGCGCGCCTGAAGAGCGCGGCCGCGATGCAGGAATCGCAGCGCCAGAAGCTGCTCCGCGAGGCGCAAGCCCAGCTCGAGGAAGCCTCGCTGGCGCAGGATCCCCTGTGGGGCCGCTTCCAGGCGCGCGGCTGGCTGCGGCGCGACGAGAGCGTGCCGGGGCGCTACGTGCTCCAGTGGGCCGGGCGCACCGCGGCCGAGGTCACCTGCGGCAGCGGCCGCTACGACCTCAAGCTCTACGAGGGCGCCGAGATCGGCATCCAGGGCGCGCTGACGCGCGCCGCGGGCTCGGTCGACCGCCCGATGCGCATCGACGCGACGCGCATCGAGGTCATCTCGGCCCCCACCGGGCGCTGAGCAGCGAGGCCTCGCACGCGCGCGCGGCGGCCACCCCGAGACGGGAGCCGCCGCGCGCTGCTATCGTCGCTCCCGTGGGCAAGGACCCGACCCGTGACGTGCCCTGGACGCGGCGCCTCGTCGAGGGCCTGCGGCGCCTGTTCGCGCT
Source organism: Planctomycetota bacterium (assembly GCA_016795205.1). Taxonomy (GTDB): domain Bacteria; phylum Planctomycetota; class UBA1135; order UBA1135; genus JAEUHZ01. Next base: position 65,023 of record JAEUHZ010000069.1, read on the forward strand.
GAAGAGCCAGCGCTACCTGTGCGACTCGTGCAAGTGGGACTACGGCACGGCCTGCGTGCGGCCCGAGCGACCCAACGCAGTGCGCTGCCCGGACTACAAGCGCAAGTAGTCGAGGCCGGTGCCCGGCGTTCGTGAGCCTCGGGCAGCGCGCGGACCGCCGCGCCTGCCGGCCGGCGGCCGCGCGCGCTCAGGCCTCGGCCTGCAGCGCGCCGAGCACCTCGGTGCGCAACGCCGGCAAGGTATCCGTTGCGATCGCGGCGCGGATGCGGCGCATGAGCGCGAAGAAGTAGCTCAGGTTGTGCAGCGAGAGCAGCATGCCCGCCAGCATCTCGTCGCTCGTGCACAGGTGGCGCAGCGTGCCGCGCGAGTAGTCGCGGCAGCACACGCAGGCGCAGGCCGGGTCGAGCGGCGCGAGGTCCTCGCGATGCTTCGCGTTGCGCAGGTTGACCTCGCCGCGGCTGGTGAAGGCGCGGTGGTTGCGCGCGTGCCTGGTCGGCGTCACGCAGTCGAACAGGTCGATGCCGCGCTCGATGGCGTCGAAGAAATCGGCCGGAGTGCCCACGCCCATCAGGTAGCGCGGGCGGTCCGCGGGCAAGAGCGGAGCGCTCATCTCGACCGCCAGCCGCGCGTGCTCGCGTGATTCGCCGACGCTGACGCCGCCCACGGCGTGACCCACGCAGTCGTGCTCCACGGCGCTCGCCACGGAGCGCCGTCGCAGATCCTCGAACACGCCGCCCTGCACGATCGGGAACAGCGCCTGGCCCGAGTCCTCGGCCCCGTGCTCGCGGTGACGCCGGACGCAGCGCGCGAGCCAGTCGTGGGTGCGCTCCACGGCCGCCGCGACGGCCGCGCGGTCGGTGGGATCGGCGGGACAATGGTCGAAGGCCATGGCCACGTCGGCTCCCAGCTTGCGCTCGATGTCGATCACGCGCTCCGGCGTCAGGCGCACGGCCGCGCCGTCGACCACGCTCCTGAGCGACACGCCGTCGGCGTCGACCTTGGCCATGTGCCCCAGGCTGAAGACCTGGTAGCCGCCCGAGTCCGTCAGGATCGGGCCGGGCCAGGCCATCATGGCGTGCAGCCCGCCGAGCTTCTCGACCACGTCCTCGCCCGGCCGCAGGTGCAGGTGGTAGGTGTTCGCCAGGATCATCGTGGCGCCGAGCTCGCGCAGGTCGCGCGGCAGCACGCCCTTGACCGTGGCCTTGGTGCCGACGGGCATGAAGGCCGGAGTCTCGACCGCGCCGTGCGGGGTGGTGAACACGCCCAGCCGTGCCGAGCCCGAGCGCGCCAGCAACTCGAAGGCGAAGCCCGCGCGGCGGAACGCGGCCAGCGGCGCGCAGGCGCCCGGGGTGGGGGAGTCGCCCACGGCGCTCAGGAGAACAGGCCCGGCTCGCCGCGCAGCGTGCGGGGATCGACGCCGATCGCGCCGCAGCCCGCGGAGGTGACCACCCGGCCGCGTCCGGTCTTGTGCACGAAGCCCTGGCGCAGGAGGTGCGGCTCGTACACGTCCTCGATCGTGTCCTCGGTCTCGCCGATCGCGGCCGCGATGGTCTTGATGCCGACCGGCGCGCCGCCGCTCTGGACCAGCACGGCCAGGATGCGGCGGTCGAGCTCCTCGAGACCATTGTCGTCGACGCCCAGCGCGGCCAGCGCCTCGCGCGCCAGGGCGGCCGACACGCGCTGCTCGGCGCGCACCTGGGCCAGGTCGCGCACGCGGCGCAGGAAGCGGTTCGCGATGCGCGGCGTGCCGCGTGCGCGCTCGGCGATCGTCCGGGCGGCTTCGGGGTCCAGGCCGATCCCGAGGATCTGCGCCGAGCGCTGCAGGATGCGGTCGAGCTCCTCGACGGGGTAGGGCGCGAGGCGCTCGGCGATCCCGAAGCGCGAGCGGAACGGCGCGGACAGCAAGCCCTCGCGCGTGGTCGCGCCGACCAGCGTGAAGGGCTGCAGCGGCAGGGGCAGCACGCGCGCGTGCGGGCCGGCGTCCAGCGTGAAGTCGACGGAGTAGTCCTCCATCGCCGAGTAGAGGTACTCCTCGACGGCAGCCGGCACGCGGTGGACCTCGTCGACGAACAGCACGTCCCCGCGACCGAGCTGGGTCAGGATCCCGACCAGGTCGCGCGGGCGCTCGAGCGCCGGTCCGCTCGTGGCGTGGAGCTGCGTGCCGAGCTCGCGCGAGAGGATGCGCGCCAGGCTGGTCTTGCCCAGGCCCGGCGGGCCCGAGAACAAGACGTGGTCGAGCGGCTCCGAGCGCCCGCGCGCGGCGCTCACCGCCACGCGCAGGTTCGAGAGCACGCGCTCCTGGCCGACGAACTCGTCCAGCGAGCGCGGCCGCAAGCGGGACTCGACCTCGACCTCGGGGGCGCCGCCCTGGCCCTCGACGTCGAGGGCGCGGGGGTCGAAGACGTGCTCGGAGGGCGGCATCGGCCTGAGCCTACTCGGCGCGCGGCGCGGATCCACGGCCCGCGGACGGCTCGGGAGGCGCGCACCACGCCGCGAAACCGGCGCCGGAGGTCGGGGTAAGAGCGGGGCGCTCGGCCGTCCGTCCCGGCGCGCAGCCCGGGAGCCTGCTCGGGACGCGCGCGGCGCCGTGGCCTGCCGGCCGCGGCCGCCGAGGGCTCGGAGTGGTCGGCCTCGGGCGCGTTCCTTACTCTGTCCCCCCCGGGTCCGGCGCCGCGTGCTCCACCCGGACCTCGTCGCGTCCGCTGGGGCCGTCCGCCGGGCGTCCCGGCCCCTCGTCCCGCCCCGGAATGGAACCGATGTCGCACGCCCGATCGTCCCGCCGCGTCGCAGTTCGCGCCGCCTGCGTCCTCGGCCCCGGTCTGCTCCTCGCCGGGTGCGGCGGGAGCAGCAACAGCGCGAGCCAGGCGGGCTCGATGGACCTGGTGCAGGTCTCGAACGGCTTCGGCCAGGTGCTGCCGCACAAGGTCTACCGGCTCAACGCGAACGGGACGGCGAGCACG
>JAEUHZ010000081.1 GCA_016795205.1 Planctomycetota bacterium
CGGCGGCGAGCTGTGCGAAAACGGCGGAGCGGAGCCTGACTCCGTACCGCGTCTCACGGTGACCAGGTCACGGCGATCCCGTTCGTCAGGTTGAAGGTGTCCGACGTGCAGAACGCGGCCGCGTTCCGGTACCAGACCTGGTACGTGCGCAGGCCGGGCGCGCCGACCAGGCCGCGGACGGACACGGCCGGGTCGCCACCGGCGGGGTACAGGGACGCGCCGGCCACGTTCGACTTCGTGCCCAGGCGGATCACCGTGCCACCCGCGCAGCGCAAGCCATCGCCGAAGACCGCGCCCAGCCCGCCGGCGAGCTGCGTCGTACCCTGGAAGTAGAGCGCAGAGCTGTTCGGCATGCCGGAACCGGCGAGGACCAGGGAGTCGGCGCTCAAGCTCGTGATGCCGCTCGCGGCCAGGTTGGCCCCGGCGGCGTTCACGGAGCTGGCGCAGCCATTGGCGGGCCCCCCGACGTTTCCGCAGGGGCAGGGCGTGCCGGACCCGTCGCCGAAGCAGAAGGGCACGGCCGAGCCGAAGACGTCCAGCAGGAAGGCGGCGTCGACGCCGCCGGCGAGCTGGCCTTCGAAGATCAGCCAGCGCCCGTCGGGGCTGATCGCGAACGAATCCTGCACGGATGCGATCGAGACGATCAGCGCGCCGCCGCTCGTGAGCGTGACGCCCTCCTGGACGAGCAACTCGCCGTTGCGGAAGAGTCCCGTGTCGCGCGTGGTGTCCGGGTCGTTCCAGTCGCCGAACCAGAACACGTTGCCCGAGGAGTCGATGCGCACGGGGCCCGTGCCGAACGAGGTGATCGTGAAGGCCCCGATCGCCGCCAGGCCGAAGCCCTCGCGCGCGATCACGGTCGTGCCGTTCTTGATGATCACGTCGTCATCGGTCGTGGCGCCGTCGAGGTTCGCGAGGAACACGTAGTCGCCCGAGTCCGCGAGGTCGACGTGGCGGTCGTAGAGGATCTCGTAGTTCCGGCCGGGGACCGCGGAGGGGTCGCCCTCGCGCGCGACCACGGTGGAACCCACGATGACGAGCCCGTCCGTGGTCGTGCTGCCCGTGAGGTCGACCGTGTACATCGCCACGCCGCCGTTGTTCAGGGCGAAGTCGTGCGGACCCTGGGCGATGTCCGCGACCGTCTCGACGGGAATGCCCGCGATCGAGTCGCCCTCCTTGAGCAGCACGGTCTCGGAGAGCAGCGTGCCCGAGCCGTCGACCTGCAGGAGGACCAGCGCGCGGTCGACCGTGGTGGCGATCGCCACGTCGTCGACGCTGGCGACGACCAGGATCTGGCCGAGGTCGTTGAACTTCGTCTCGAAGAACCCGATGTAGGGCGTGCCGGGGCTGAAAGACGGAGAGGTCGACAGCGCGCCCTCCTGGAGCACGAGCGTCGAGTTGAAGTAGATGCCTGAATCGGCGCTCGTCGGCACGCCCGCCAGGAACAGGTTCCACCCGCTGTCGCCGGCCGCGTTGATCGTCACGGCGTCGAACGAGCTGACCGAGGCCCCGGCCGGGGCCGCCAGGAGATCGCCCTGGCGCAGCGCGACCACGCCGTTCTTCAGGATCACGCCGTCGATGGCGGTGTTCGGATTGTCCGTGTCGGCTTCGACGAGCCAGGTGCCGGCTGCGTTCACAGCCAGGTTGTCGATGGCCGTCACGTTGCCGACGCCGGCGACGACGTCGGCGTCCTTGACGAGGACCACGGGCGCCTGGGCGGCGGAAGCGGCGGCCAGGGCGGGGAGCAGCAGGATCGGGGTGAGACGGCGCATGGCGGAGACTCCGGGTGGGCGGGTCAGATGGGCGCGGCGGGGGGCACGCAGCAACACCCGACCCTATCCCGAGGTCGCCGTTTCGGGCAGTACGGAGTCAGGCTCCCCTCCGCCGTTTTCGCCCCTCCGTCGTCGCAGCCGCGGCTGCGGCGGCGACGACGGAGGGGCGAAAACGGCGGAGGGGAGCCTGACTCCGTACTGCTACAGGATCCAGGTCACGAGGATGCCGTTCGTCAGGTTGAACGTGTCCGGCGTGCAGAACGCGGCTGCGTTCCGGTACCAGACCTGGTACGTCCGCGTGCCGGGCGCGCCCACGAGCCCGCGCACGGACACCGAGGGGTCGCCGACGCCGGGGTACTGCGAGGCGCCGGAGGCGTTGAACTTGGTGCCCAGGCGGATGACCGTCCCGCCCGCGCAGCGCAAGCCGTCGCCAAAGGCCACGCCCGCGCCGCCCGACTGCTGCGTCGTGCCCTGGAAGTAGAGCGCCGAGCTGTTCGGCATCCCCGTCCCCGAGAGCAGCAGCGTGTCGGCGGACAGGCTGCTGGCCCCGGACGCCGCCAGGTTGGCGCCATTCGCGTTGGCCGAATGCGCGCAACCGTTGCCGGCGGCGCCAGTGTTGCCGCAGGGGCAGGCCGTGCCGCTGCCATCGCCGAAGCAGAAGGGCTGCGGCGCCGGGACGCCCACGCGCAGGCGCACGAAGGCGTCCGGCGTGCCGAAGCCCGCGTCGTTCAGGTCGACACCCGCGCCGTTTCGGAGTTGGACGATCGCGTAGAGGTAGCCGTCGTCCGTGAGGGCCAGGTCGTTCGCTGCGAACGCCGCCAGCGTGTTGTTGCCGCGCCCGAGGAAGGCGTCGTCGTCGAACAGGCCGTTGCCGTTGAGGTCGACCTGGTCGCCCTCGCGCATGACGACCGTCCCGTTGACGACGACCACGTCGTCGATCGCCACGTTGGGGTTGTCCGTCTTGCCGTGCACGGCCCAGTCGCCCTGGGAGTTCAGCGCGACCGCGGCGACCGAGTTGGCCCAGGCCTCGAGGCCGCCCTCGACGCTGTCGCCCGACTTGAGCAGGATCGTCCCGTTGCGCAGGACCCACTGCGGCGTGGGGGTGCCCGTGGCGCTGCCGCGCGCGATGTAGTCGCCGTTGGGCGCCATCTGCGCCTGGAACGTGTCGACGTAGACCAGGCTCGTGCCCGGGACGACGCTGCCCTCGCGCAGGATCACATTGCCGTCGACGACGAAGATCGCGTCCGTCGCGGTGGGGCCTTCCGTGTCGCCCTCGGCGTACCAGTGGTTCCCGTCGGGCGTACCACCGGCTCCGTCGAGGATGAAGCTGTCCCAGATCTCCCCGCCGATCGGAGAGACGCCCGACTGCTGGAAGGCCGTGTTCGTGTGGATGAAGGCCGGGTAGCGCGTCGTGCTGCAGTTGCCGATCGGGGTGACGACGTAGCCGACGCGCCCGTCGTTCATCAGGTGCACGGACCCGACGGAGTTCCCGAGCGTCTCGTCGCCGCTCGGGTTGGCCGGGATGTCGATCAGGCCCAGGAGCGGCTGCCCCTGCTGGATCACGAGCGTGTGGTTGTCCGCCAGGTCGACCAGGATCACCTTCTCGTCGTCGCTGGTCACGCCGCCGCGCGCGCGCGCGCTGAAGGCGATCCGGCCGGTCGCATCCCACGCCACGGGCGAGGGCGTGTCGAAGAAGTCGTAGAGCTCGCCGACGGCCGCGCCGAGGAACGGACGGCCCTCCTGGCAGAACATCGTGCCGCCCGTGCCGCTGCCGCGCACGAGGATCGTCTCGAGGTCGCTGCCCAGACGCGTGCGGCCCTTGACCACCCATTGCCCGCCGTCGGGGCGCACGGCGAGGTCCTCGATCGCGCGCCATTCCGTGGGCGCCGGAGCTCCAGCCAAGTCGAGCGTCCCGGGGATGCTCGAGGTCGGGCTGGCGTTGATCTTCGTGTAGATGACCTCGACGTTCTGCGCGAGGGTCTGGGGGGCCAGCGCGGCGGCGGCCGCGGCGGCGAGGATTCGAGCTTGCATGATGGGTCTCCTGAGGGCGCGAGCAATCGGCCAGTCTAGACGGAGGCGAAGGTCCTGTGGACGGTATTGGCCGCGACTCGCACGGGGCAGCGCGCAGTTCGAACACCCGGCGAACGCCGTGAGGCGCGCCTGGGCGGGGGGGCTCCTCGGCTCGGGGCGCGCGGACGCCCTCCACGGTCGCCCCGCCTCGCTCCGCCAGGGCGGGCCCCGGGCCGCGAGTCGCCCGCGCCCGCGGGGCGCTGCGGGAGCCAGCCGCGGCTCAGCGCGGCGGTGGCACGTCCCGGCCGAGCATCCGAACGCCGATCCAGCGCAGCGCAGCGCCGAAGTCGCCGCGCTCGCCGACGGACACCGGCGCCAGCGGCTCCAGCACGCCGCCGACGCGGCGCGCCAGCGCGAACTCGAAGACGTAGCCCGGCTCTTGGCCCATGCGCAGATCGGCGACGCGCGCGATCCCGTCGCTCTCGGTGGCGCGCACGAACCCGCCGGCGAACTCCGCAAGGCGCGCCGCGCTCGGTCCGGGCAGCGCGGCGAGCAGCGCGGGCTCGCGCGGGAAGGCGTCGAAGCGCGGAGGCCGGCTCCCGTCGAGGAGCCCGACGAAGCCCTCGTGGTAGCGCTGCTCCTCGAGCGCCACGACGCGCCACAGGATCGAGTTGAAGGGCGTGGGCGTCACGAGCACCCGCTCGTGCGGCAGGCCCTGCGCGCGCAGCGCGTCGAGCGCGCGCTCGGTGACCAAGGCCTGCGCTGCCAGCGTCCAAGCCAGATAGGCGCTCGACAGCGCGAGGCCCCAAGCGTTCGCTAGCACCGCGCCGCGCGCAGCGCTGCGCCGCAGGGCCACCAGGAGGCCGACGACGAGCGGCAGCGTGTAGAGCGGATCGATGATGAACACGCTGCCGAGCGCGACCGGGTCGTCGCGGAAGGGCAGCCACAGGCGGGTGCCGTAGACGGTGAACGCGTCGAGCACGGCGTGCGTGACGAACGCCAGCCACACGGCGACGAGCCAACGCCCGAATCGCCGAGCCTCCCCGTGCACGCGGCAGGCCGTCCAGGCGAGCAGCGGGGCGGCCAGCGTCTGCCAGAAGAAGGCGTGGCTCTCCGCGCGGTGCAGGACCATGTTCGACACGGGGTCTCCGTGGTCGATGAGCACGTCGAGGTCGGGCAACGTGCCCGCGATCGCGCCCCACAACGCGCTCTTCCAGACGCGGGTGCCCCGGCCGTGGGCGGCGACGGACACGGCCGCGCCGAGCGCGAGCTGGGAGAGAGAATCCATGGCGCGACGGGGATGGTCGGAGCTCGCGGGACGTTCGCCGCGCAGAGCCTGCCGGATTCCGCGGGCCGGGCGCCAGCGGCGCGTCGAGCGCGCCTGCGGCCGAGCGCGACCCGACCGGCGGAGGTTGGCGCCAGCTCCGGCACCGGCTCCCGCTGCCGCTCAGCGCGCGGACTCGTCGAGCACGCGTACCCGCGCGTTCGCCACCCGCACCTCCATCTCCAGCCCGTGGTGGACCTGCCAAGCGAAGCGTCCGCGCGGATGTCGCCCGTCGCACACGTCGCAGAGGCGCTCGCCGTTGACCTCGATCTCGTGGCGCTCGCCCACGACGCGCAGGAACACGTGGTTCCAGCCCGCGACGTCCACGACCGCGCGCCAGCGCAACGCATCGGCCTCGTGGAGCAGCCCGCGGCCGTCGCTGGCGTAGAGCGAGCCCCAGTAGATCTGGCCCAGGTCGGCCTGGTATCCGACGGGCTCCACGGCGCCAGGCTCGACGCGCGAGCGGTACTGGAGCCCGCTGTTGCCGCCACGCGTGACCCACACGTCGAACTCGAGCTCGAAGTCCCGCGCCTCGAGCTCCGAGACGAGATAGACGGGCTCGGGCAGGCGCGCGCCCCGGCCGACGAGCACGCCGTCCTCGAGCGCGAAGTGTCCGCCGCCGCCCGACCAGCCCGCGTCCAGGCGCTCGCCGAACAGCGGCCGCCAGCCCGGGTCCGCACCCTGCACCTCTCCGTCGGCGCGCAGGAAGGCGAACAGGTCGCGCACTTCCTCCAGGGTCAGCAGGCCGAGCAGCCCCTCGGGCATCGAGGACACGACCGCGACCCGCCGCAGGAGGATCTCCCCGGCAGCGACGCGGACCACGTGGCCGTCGGCGCCCACGAGCTCGAGCCCCTGGGCGTCGTCGCGCAGGAGGCGCCCTTCGAGCAGCGCGCCGTCGCGCGTCTCGACCTGTGTCGCGCGGTAGCGGTCGGCGATCGCGAGCGAGGGGTGCACCACGGCGTCGAAGAGCTCGCGCGGCCGCAGCCGGCGCGCGACGCCGGTGAGATCGGGGCCCGACGCGCCCGCGGAGACCTCGGCCGCGTGGGACGCACCGCCGATCGTGTGGCAGCTCGCGCAGGTCGCCCGCTGGTAGGCCGACAGCCCGGCGCGGGTCGAGGTCGGGCGCCCCTCGGCCCGCACGAGGAAACGCCACAGCGACTCGGCGTCGATCGCGGGCGGGGGTGGGCTGGTCGCGCTGGCACGCGCGCCGAAGCGCCGGCGCAGGGCGTCCTCCGTGCGGCGCAGCTCGACGTCGAAGTGCTCGGGTGCCGCCGCGGGCGCCACCGCTCCGAGCCAGGCCGCCAGCACGCGCAGCGCCGCGAGCCCGCGCGGAGCTCCCGCCCGGCGCGCCTGGGACAGGACCCGGAACCAGGTGTCGACCTCCGCGGGCGGGGCCAGCGCGGCCAGGGCGTCCGCGCAGGCCTTGGGCACGCCGAGCGTGCGCGAGCCCAGCCCCGCGACGAAGAGCTCGAGATCGGCCGGCTCACGCGCGTGCGCCAGCGCCGCCAGCGCGCTGTCGCGCTCCTCGGCGCTCGACCGTGCCCGCTCGCGCACCCACTCGATCGCGGCGACGTCGCGCGAGCCGTGGATCTCGCCCAGGGCGGCGCGGCGCTGCTCGGGATCGGGCGTGGCCGCGTGCCGCGCCGCGAGGTCCGCGTGCAGCGCCGCGAGATCCTCCGGCCGCACGCCGAGCTGCTCGCGACGCTCGGGCGGCCAGCTCGCCGCGCGCGCGAGCAGGAAGGCCAAGGCCGGCGGCGGGAGGCGCGCGCAGGTCGCCGCGTCGTGCAGCAGCGCCGCGACGAGCTCCTCGTCGGCGGCGACTGCGGCGCGGATCGAGCGCAGGTGGCCGTGGAACGACGCACCACCGGTCCACTCGCGCGTGCGCTCGTGCCAGGTGAGCAGGCGCGCCAGCGCGACCGGCGTCCAGCCGTCGGCCGCCATCGCGAGCTGCGCGGCGCGGATCGACGCCGCGCGCTCCTCGGCCGTCGCAGCGCGCGCCAGGAAGCGCGCGATGGCGCGCACGCCACCGGCCCAGGCGTCGAGCTCGTCGAGGAGCGCCGCGGCCGGCCCCGCGGGCGTCCACGCCTGCCGGTCGAGCGCTGCGCGCAGCTCGTCGCGTGCCACGCGCCCGCGCAGCGCGGCGGCCTCGATGGCGGCCAGCACCCACGCCGCGGCGTCGGGCTCGCGCCGCGCGTGCGCCAGCCACTCGTCGAGCGCGTCGCGGTCGAAGCGGCCCTCGTAGAGCGTCGTCAGGGCCCACAGCCCACGCGCCGCGGTGAGCACGTCCGGCGAGGCCAGCGCGGCGCGCGCCACCGCCGCTCGTGCCCCGGGCTCGAGCCCGCTCGCCGCGGCGAGCGCCGCGTGGACCAAGGCGGGATCCCGGCTGCCGAGGGCTCGCACGAGCTCTGGCGCGGCGCCCTGCGCTGCCGCGCCGTCGCGTGCCGCGCGGCTGGCGTCCACGTTTTCCCGGGCCTCGGTCCGCAGCGCGCGACCCTCGATGGCGCGCCGCTCCGCGCGCGCGCGACCTCCCGGCCGCGGCGCGTCGCGCGCCTCGACGCGTGCTCCGCGCCAGGCGATGCGCACCACCGGGCCGCGCGCGCCGCGGCCGCCGCGCGCGGCGTAGAGCTGCCCATCGGGGCCGCAGGCCAGCGCCGTCACGGAGGCGAGCGCCGGGCCCTCGGCCAGCACGCTCCAGCGCGCCTCGAACGTGGCGCCCAGCGGCGTGAGGTCGAACGCCAGGAGGCGGCCGTTCGACCAGTCCGCGCCGAACAGCCCGGCGCGCCAAGGCGGCGGGAAGGCCGAGCCCGCGCCCGAGACCAGTCCGGTCGGCGACGCGCGGCCGGTGCGCGCCACGACGCCGGGGCTCGCCGGATGCGCGTCCGACCGCGGCCAGGATCCGCGCCGAAAGCCGAAGTCGTGCCCGGCTCGCGCGTGGAGCAGGCGCGTCGGCCGGTACCAGGGCAGGCCCTCGTCGTACTCCATGTCGGAGTCCCAGGCGAAGAGCTCGCCCTCGGGATCGAGGGCCAGCCCGACCACGTTGCGATAGCCGATCGAGTGGTAGCCCCACGCACCGTCGGCGGGCTCGATGCGCGCCACGAAGCCGTAGGGCAGCCGCGCGCTCCTCCCGATCCCGTTGGGATCCTCGAGGAGCGGGAGCAGGCCGCCGTCGCGCGTGAACTCCAGCGTCAGGCCGCTCACTGGCGCGCTCTCGATCGCGCCCTCGTCGCCGCAGACGAGGAGCAGCGCGCCGGTGGCGTCGAACGCCAGGCCATGCGCGCCGTGCTCGCCCGGCGAGCGCAGCGGGACCAGGAGCTCGGCCGTGCGGTTCCCTCGGATGCGCCACACGCCGACGCGTTCCGCGCCACGCGCCACGGCGTACACGTCGGGACCGCGCGCGGCCAGACCCTGACAGGCCGTGAGCTCGGCGCACAGGATCTCCTCCTGCTCGTGGAGGCCATCACCGTCGGCGTCGACGAGCCGCAGGATCGGCCCCTCCTCGGCGCCGACGAGCAACGCGCCAGAGGGATCGAAGGCCAGCGCCAGGAACGAGCCCTCCCGCGCCGAGGCGCGCTCGACCGCGAACCCCGCGGGGACCGTCGCGTCGGGATCGCCCCCGAGCGGCGCGGCGAGGAACAGCAGGGCGGCCCGCATGGGGTGAGCCTCGATCATCCAGCGCACCGGACGGGGCCGCAACGGCGGCTAGCGGCGGTTGCGCAGGACGTGGAGCTCGATCGGCAGGAGGCGCGAGCGGATCGTCTCGAGATACTCGAGCCCCGGCTCCTTGGCCACGAGCGCCCGCACCGCGTCACCCTTCACGAACAGCGTGTTCATCGCCAGATAGGCGGTCACCGGGTTGCCGCGCGCGGCCACGGCCTCCAGGAACGGCCGCACCGCCCGCAGCCCGTCCTCGCCGCCGTCCCATTGCGCGGGACGCGACTCGATGCCCAGGTCCTGGCCGGCAGCGGTCGTGATGTAGGGCGGGTTGAACGTGACCACGTCGAACGGGACGGTCACGTTCGTGAACAGATCCGAGTCCACGACCTCGATGGGCGCGTTGTTCAGCGCCACGTTGCGGCGCGAGGACGCGGCCAGCTCGGGGTTCAGGTCGGCGCAGGTCACCCGGCAGCCGGTCTTCTTCCAGAGCGACAGGCCGATCACGGCGAACGAGCCGGTGCCCAGGTCGAGCAGGTGGTTCTGCGGGCCGATGCGCTTCCCGACCTCGCGCACGACGACGTGCGTGGAGATGTCGAAGTAGTAGTCCTTGGGGCCCAGCGGCGGGAACTCGATGCCGAAGAGCGCCTGGGCCACGAGCTTCGAGCGATAGACGCGCATCGCGAGCGCCTGCACCAAGGACATTCCGGCCATGTTCGCGTGTGCTCCTCGACGTTCCCGCGCGGATCAGCCCGCCGATTTCCTGAGCAGGAACGAGCCGATGACCAGCGCGTCCATGCCCGTTCCCATGTAGCAGCGCAACGCCTCGATCGGCCGGCAGACGATGGGCTCGTTGCGCACGTTGAACGAGGTGTTGAGCAGGATCGGCACGCCCGTGCGGCGATGGAAGGCCGCGACGATGTCGTGATAGAGCGGATTCACGTCGCGCGTGATCGACTGCGGACGGCAGGTCCCGTCGACGTGCACCACGGCCGGTATCGCGGCCGCCTTCTCGGGGCGCACCTGGAAGGCCTTCATCATGTAGCGCGACTCGCGCCCGTCGACGAACCAGTCCTGCTCGTGCCCGGCCAGGATCACCGGGGCGAACGGACGCCAGCCCTCGCGGAACTTCACGTTGGCGTTGACGATGTCGAGCATGTCCTTGTGGCGCGGATCCGCCAGGATCGAGCGCGCCCCCAGCGCGCGCGCGCCGAACTCGTTGCGGCCGGTGTACAGGCCCACGACGTTCTTCTGGGTCAAGAGGTCGACGACCTTCTCCACGTCCAGCCGCTCGTAGGGCGCCTTGACGACCTTGAGGTCCCGCTCGATCTGCGCATCGTCGTACTGGGGCCCGTAGTAGGCGTGCCGCAGTTGGAAGCGCGGGTCGTCGCCGCCGATGCGCGCGCGTTCCATGGCCGCGCCCAGCGCCACGCCCGCGTCGTTCGAGGCGGGCAGGACGTACAGGTCGTCGACGACGCCCGACAACAGCACGGCGCCGTTCATCTTGCAGTTCATGCCGACGCCGCCCGACAGGCACAGGCGGCGCTTGCCGGTCAGGCGCACGGCCTTCTTGGCCATCTCGATCGCGCCCTTCTCCAGCAGGTCCTGCGCGTGCCAGGCGATGTTGCGGTGGCGATCCGTGAGCGCGCCGTTCCTCCCGCGCGGCTCGCCAAAGAGCTCCACGAGCGCGTCGCTGAAGGCGTAGCCGAAGCTGTGCGGCCCGTCGATCGTGTAGCGCGGGTCGACCCGGTAGCCCTCGGGCTCGACGCGGAACACGCGCGCGAAGAGCTGCTCCAGCGCCGGGTCCGGGCCGCCGTAGGCCGCCAGGCCCATGAGCTTGCCCTCCTGGCTGTAGATGTCGAAGCCGCAGAACTCCGTGAACGCCGCGTAGAACTCGCCCAGCGAGTTCGGGAAGGAGATCTTCTCGAGGCGCCGGATGTCCAGGCCGCGACCGTCCCAGATCGTGGTCGACTCCGTCTCGCCGCTGCCGTCCACGATCAGGATCGCGGCCTCGTCCCAGCCCGACGTGAAGAAGGCGCTGGCCGCGTGCGCGCGGTGGTGGGGGACGTAGGCCACCTTGGGGATGCGCCCCGGGATGCGCCCGAAGCGGATGTTCTGACGGATGAGCTTCGAGAGGAACGGCGGCGTGAACTGCAGCGTCGTCAGCACGCGGTCCTGCGTGAGGCTCACGCGGCCGATCGCCGGCTCCTTGGGCCAACCGGCGCGTGTGAAGCCGCCCACGACCGACGCCAGCCCGTACTTGACGAGGTTCCAGCTGTAGGGCCAGGGCGCGCAGGGGTACGCGATCTCGTCGACGTCCTCGAGACCGATGCGGGCGTGTTCCAGCGCGGCCCGCACGCTCTCCACGGGGAACCCGTCGCGCTGGGCCTTGACGCGGTTGACCTTCTCCTCCTCGATGAAGAAGTCGAGCTTCCCGTCCAGGACCAGCGCCGCGGCGTGGTTGTAGTAGAAGGCCTGCAGGCCGAGGACGTTCATGCGCGCGGGGGCGTCGGGGCAGGGAGCGGGCGCGCGAGCACGGCGCGGCGGGTCCGACGCGGGGCGCGCCGGGCCGGGGACCCGCCACGGTCCCCGGATGCGGGAGGGCCTGCGGGTTCCGCGAACACGGGCGACGATTCCATACGGGGGGCGCTGGGGTGTCAACGACGCGCGCGGGCTCGAGGGGCCGCGCCGCCTGGACCGCGACGCGATCGGCGCGGCGGGGCTCCAGGCTGGAGTTCAGCCGTGCCGGCCCGGTCGCGGGCCGGCCGCGAGACCGGCGAGGGCGCACGCTCCCGGCCCTCGAAACCCTTGCTCAGCGGCCCGTTAGGGCGCCTCCCCGCCCTGCGCCCAGGGGGCCGCGAAGTTCCAGGTCCACGAGACGCCCAGCGAGTAGCGCCCGTCGAGCTCGGCGAGCAGCAGGCCCAGCGTGTGCCCGCCCGCGAACCAGCGCTCGACCATGTTGTGGAAGTTGCGGCCGTCCCACATGTGGTAACTGGCCCAGTCCTCGTCCCAGCGGACGAGCAGGCCGCCGATCGCGTCCCACTCGTACTCCTCGGTGCCGTAGTAGATGCCCGCGTACGGGGCGATCGGGAGCCCGGTCCAAGCCTCGAGGTCCTTGGCCAGCGCGGCCGTGTAGGCGTTGCCGCTCGACGTGCCGATGCGGTCCGAGCTCGTGCCGAGGATCAGGGCGGGCAGGCTCTCCGTCTCGTCGACCACGCGCCACGTGGCGATGGGGCGCACGTCGTCGCCCAGCGGGTTCCACTCGATGCCAGCGTTGAGGCTCGGCGTGAAGGCGTAGGCCAGCGTCGAACGCAGCTTGGCGCGATCCGCCTCGATGTCCGGGATCCAGCGCAGCCCGAAGGTGAACGCGTGCGGGGTGAGATCATCCTCGGTCCCACGGACCGAGCGGCCTTCGCCGGGTCACACGGGTCACGAGGGGACGCGGGACTGCGGGCGGATCGGCTCCTGGAGCGAACCCGACAGCGCGAGGACCAAGGCGGAGAGCATGGGCAGGAGTTCCGAGGCCAGAGCATTCCGGATCGGCTCTTGGCCTGCCAGGGCCTGACCCGATTCTCTCAGCGCCGCGCCGCGGCCCGGCGCGCACGCTGCGCCGCCTCGTTCCCGGCGATGTGGCGGTCGAAGTACGCGAGGTCGACGTCACGCACGGCGCCATCGTGGTGGATCGCGCGCACGACCCGTTCGTCCTCGGCGAAGCCCATCGTGAGCACGGCTCCCGCCCGCGTGTCGAGCGCCAGGAGGCACACGTCGACGTCCTTGCTCCAGGCGCGCAGCGCGCCGTCGTCCCCGATGGAGACGCACAGGCTGCCGTCGCGCCGCACGATGAGTCCCTTGACGGCCTGCGCGTGGCCTTCGAGCGTGCGCACGAGCTCGCCACGCCGCGTCGACCACACCTGGACGCGTCCGTCCCAGGTGCCGACCCAGGCGTGGTCGCCGTCCGGATCGAACGCGACGGCGAACACGGCCCGCCCCGCGTCCAGCGCGTGCAGCTGGCTGCCGCGCGCCAGGTCCCAGACCTCGATGCGCTTGCCGCGGTGCGTGGAGACGATGCGCTCGCCGTCCGGACTGAACGCGAAGCGCTCGATCGGCGCGACGGGCAGCTCGAGCCGCAGCCGCTCACCACCGTCCGCGACGTCGTGGACCTGCAGTCTCCCGCTCGTCGTCGCGACCGCGAGGCGCCGTCCGTCCGGCGAGAACCGCATCGTCTGCACCGGGGAGTCCAGCCCACGGAGCTCGATCGGGCTGCTCCCATCCAAGGGCACGATCGCGACGCGCGACGGCGGCGCGAACACGGCCAGCCGGTCGACATCGGGATGCCAGACGACCTGCTCCGCGGCCGTCTCGCCCACGTCGAGCGCAGTCCGGATCGCGCCGCTCACCAGCTCGACGACCTCGATGCGAGTTCCGACGGGCCGTGCAGCGAGCTGGCTCCCGGCCGCCACCGCGAACGTGCGCGCGTACCGGAAGCGCGCCGGATGCGCGCGCGCCGCGTCGTCCGTGTCGATCTCCCACAGCCGGATCGCGCCGCCGATGGCGCCGGCGAGGATCCGCCGTCCATCGGGAGCGAGGCGCGCCGAGTACGCCGGCTGGCGCAGTTGGGGCAGTCCACGCAGGCTCGATCCGTCGAGCAGGCTCCACAGCTCGATGCCGCGCGCGCACGCCGCGAGGAGCAAGTGCTCTTCGGCCGCGAAATCGAGCGTGCGCACGGGACCGCTGACCCCGGCGTGGCGACCGACCTCACGCCCGCTCGCCAGCTCGTGCACGAGGACCAGCCCGTCGGCCGCGCCCGAGGCCAAGAAGAGGCCCGCCCGGTCGAACGCCAGCCGCTCGACCGAGGACGCGTGGCCCGCGAGCACTCCCTCCTCGGCCAGGGACTCCGCGTCGAGGAGGCGCACCAAGCCGTCGTCGTAGGCGCAGGCCAGCCTCCGGGCGGGCGGGTCGAACGCCAGGGCGCGCACGTTGCGGTCCGCGGCGCCGAAACGCGCGCGCAGCGCGCCATCGCGCGCCTCGAGCAGCGCGCCCCCGCCACCCTTGCCGCCCACCGCCAGGAGCGGACGCACGGGGGTCGCGGCGAGCGTGGTCAGCGCGGGCATGAGCGGCTCGGCCGCGCGCCAGAGCGGTTCGCCGGTGCGCGCGCGCCAGGCCACGACGTGTCCGTCCATGGTCGCGGCGTACAGCCGGTCTTCCTCGCCGAAGGCCAGAGCCGCGACGAAGGGCGTCACCGGCAGCGTCGCGAGATTCGTCCCGTTGGCCCAATCCCAGGTGCGCACGGTCATGTCGTGCGCCGCCGTCGCCAGGACCGACCCGTCGCGCGAGAGCGCCATGTCCATCACGGAATCGGCATGCCCGGGGAACGACCTCAGGCAGGGCAGCCGCGCGTACAGGTCCCACAACGCCCAGCGCGAGTGCGCGTCCGGAGCTCCCAGATGCTCGTCCCAGATCAGCCGCTCGGCGTCGGCCAGGTTGTCCGAGAGCGCCATGAGCCGTCCGCGCTCGATGTTGCTCGTGCGCAGGCTCCGCGCCAGCGCGCGCGCGTCGCGGTCCGCGCGCTGCTGGCTGAGCTTCGAGTGCACGGCGAACGAGGCCAGCGACACGATGGACAACGCGCCGAGGGCGGCCGCCAGGCGGTGCTTGGCGACCTGCTTCCAGAGGACGTAGAACCCCGAGTCCTGGCGCGCGAGCACGGGCTCGCCCGCCAGGTGGCGGCGCAGGTCCTGGCCGAGCTCGAGCGCCGACTGGTAGCGCCGCTCGCGCTCCTTGGCCAACGCGCGCGCGAGGATCGCGTCCAGGTCGCCGGCCAGCGTGCGGTCGACGCTCGACGGCTTGGGGGGCGCCTCCTCGCGGATCGCGCGCGCCATCTGCGCCAGGCCGCGCTCGTGGACCGGGATCGGCAGCCGCCCGCACAGGAGCTCGTACAGGACGGCGCCCAGCGCGTAGACGTCCGTGCGCGCGTCGATCTCGTCGGGGTCGCCGCCGGCCTGCTCGGGGCTCATGTAGGAGAGCGTCCCGACGATCTGGCCGGCGCGCGTGCGCTCGGCGCCGTCGGCCGTGTCCGGGTCCACGAGCCGCGCCACGCCGAAGTCCAGGATCTTCGCGTTCCCGAGCCGATCGACGAGGATGTTCGCCGGCTTGAGGTCGCGGTGGATCACGCGCCGCTGGTGCGCGTGCTGCACCGCGTCGCAGATCGCGGCGACGATCACGAGCTTCTCGCGCGTGCTGCGGCCACGGGCCCACTCGGACAGGGGCTGGCCGTCGACGTACTCCATGGCCAGGAAGGCCTGACCGCCGGTCTGGGCGTCGCTGGCGCCGGCCTCGTAGATCTGCGCGATCCCCGGGTGGTGCAGCCGGCCCAGGATGTGCGCTTCCTGCTCGAAGCGGCGCAGGACGCTGCGCGAGTCGTGGCCCGCGCGGATCGCCTTGAGCGCGACCGTGCGCCGCGGGAGGGCCTGCTCCGCCTCGTACACGACGCCCATGCCGCCTTCGCCGAGCTTGCGCACGATGCGGTACTGGCCGGAGAGGAGCGGCACGCGCTCACGCTCGCCGGAGTCGACCCAGCCCTGCACGGCGCCGCCCCCGGTCGTGATCCGTGCCAGGCGCTCGAGCCCGCCGCCGACGGAGATCGGGTGGCTCGTGCCGCGATCGACGGCCAGCATGCTCTCGACCTCGGCGCGCACCTCGGCGTCGTCCGGGCACAGCTCCGAGAGCCGCGCGCGGGCCGAGTCGTGGTCGAGCCCGACCAGGCCTTCGAAGAGCTCCATGGCGCGCCGGAACCGTGCGCTGCGCGAGCTCGGGGAGTCGCTACCGGAGGCCTCGGCCATGGGTCGCACCTACGTTTCCAAGGATCCGCCAAGGGCGCCAGCGCGGCGCCGCGTTTCTGGAGCGGAGGACGATCCGTGGGCGTCACGCGCCATCCCCTGTTCGACGATGGAGGCCGGCTGAGCGCCGTCCCGCCCGACCGTGCCGTGATCCGGCGGCTCCGAGCCAGCCTGACCCGCGCGCTCGCGGCTCCTGACTGCTTCGTCGCGCACTTCCATCGGCTGCTGTTCGACCGCCGGCCTGACCTGCGCGCGCTGTTCCCGACGGAAGTCACGCAGCTTGCGTGTCGGGTCCGCGGAGTCCTCGCCTGGTGCGTCGCGCGGCTTTGGGAGCCCGCTGCGCTGGAGTTGGAGCTCGCGCGTCTGGGGCGTCAGCACCACGCGCTCGGCGTGGCGCACGGCGACTATGCCGTGGCCGTCGAGTGCCTGCTCGCCGCGCTGCGCGCATCGAACGGCGACGCCTGGGAGGACGCGGTCGAGCGCGATTGGCGTGAGCTCTTGACCGCGCTCACCGCCGCGATGTGGCAGGCGCGCGGTCCCGTGGGATGAGAGCCGCGCGGGCAGCCGGCGC
Source organism: Planctomycetota bacterium (assembly GCA_016795205.1). GTDB lineage: Bacteria > Planctomycetota > UBA1135 > UBA1135 > JAEUHZ01. Next base: position 16,159 of record JAEUHZ010000081.1, read on the forward strand.
CCTCAGCGCAGCCGGACATGCAGCCACGCGCGCGCCGCTCGCCAGTCGCTCTCCACGGTCGACAACGATACGTCCAGCACGCGGGCGGCTTCCTCCGCCGTCAGGCCGCCGAAGAAGCGCAGCTCGACGACGCGGTGCTTGCGCGCGTCCAGCTCGGAGAGCTCCTGCAGCGCGTCGTCGAGCGCCACGAGGTCGAGGTCGCGCGCCTCGCCCGCGAGCGCGCCCTCGACGAGCGTCACCCGCTCCAAGCCGCCACCGCGCTTGTCCGCGCGCCGCGCGCGCGCATGGTCGGAGAGGATGTGCCGCATCGCGGTCGCGGCGACGGCCAGGAAGTGCGCGCGATCCGTGAATTCGCGCGCGTCGGCCTCGACGAGCTTGACGAACGCCTCGTGGACCAGGGCCGTGGGCTGCAGCGTGTGCCCGGGTCGCTGGCCGCGGCCGTAGGCGCCGGCCAGCGCGCGCAGCTCGCCGTAGACGAGCTCCAGGAGTCGCGCGGAGGCGCCGTCCTCGCCACGCCCGATGGCGTCGAGCAGCCGCGTGACCTCCGAGGGTCCTTCCATGGGCCCGATCCTAGCGCCCGGTTTTCCGCGGAAAGGGCCAAGGTCGGCGCGCCTCGAGCGCGTGTGCCCAGGACGGAGGGGCGCAGGCGCGCCCCGCGACCCAGCACTCCCCACCGACCCTTCGCGCCATGCACACACTCGCCACCCTGTTCCTCGCCGCCCTGCCGTGGCCCGCGGCGTTCGCTCCCGCCGCAGCCCCGTTCCAGGCCCAGGCCGCCGATCCCGAAGGCACGCCCGCTTGGGTGGGCCTCGGGGAGAAGCACGGCGCTCCGCCGGCCGAACCTGCGCCGCGTTTCGAAGACCCGCTGCCCGTGCCCTCCGCCAAAGACCGTGGCGGCGACCCGCTCGCGGGTTTGGTCCTGTTCGAGGATGCCGAGTCCGCGGTGCTGGCCGTGTCCGCGCGCTGGAAGGGACGCTTCGAAGCCGAAGGGGCCACCTTCGTGCCGTACTTCGGCCCGCGCGCGCCGCGCAACGCGCCGCTCGTGCTGCGCACCAGCGCGATCCAGGCCGGAGCCACCAGCGTGGCGATCGAGCACGAGAGCCTCGAGCGCGCGGGCGACCGCGTGCGCATCGAGCGCGGCGCCGTGGACGAGCTGTGGCGTCTCGCGCCCGAGGGCGCCGAGCAGATGTTCGTGATCGACGCGCCGGTGGCGCCGGGCGAGCTCGTCGTGCGCGTCGCCTTCGAGGGTCCCTACGCGGCCGAGCTCGGTCCGGACGGCGTGACGTTCACGGGCGAGCTCGGGCGCCTGCGCTACGGCCGGGCCTTCGCCTTCGACGCCGCGGGGCGCACGACGGACGTCGCCCAGCGCCTGGCCGACGGCGCGATCGAACTCGTCGTCCCGGCCGCGTTCCTGGCCGCGGCCGCCTACCCGGTGACGATCGACCCCCTGCTCTACGTGTTCGGCGTCGACGTGACGGACTTCGAGACCCACCAGGCGGACGTGGCCTACGAGCACGGCAGCGGGCGCTGGGCCTACGTCTTCACGCGCGTCTGGAGCGCCACCGATGACGACCTCCTCGTGCAGTTCGCCACCGACTCAGGGCTGATCCCCGACTCGCTGCGCGTGATCGACGGCAGCCTGACGAGCTGGTCGCGACCGAGCATCGCCAGCAACCGCCAGGTCGCGAACTTCCTGGTCGTCGCCGAGGTCGGCCCGCCCGGAGCGCGCTCGATCCATGGGCGCTACGTCGACGCATTCACCATGCAGGTCGGCGGATCCATCGCGATCGCGACGGGCGTCTTCGGCGATCGATGGCATCCCACGGTGGGGGGCGATCCGGAGGGCATCCCGCCGACCGCGTACTGCGTCGCCTGGCAGCGCGAGCTTTCCAGCACGGACCAGGACATCCAAGCGCGGCTCGTCGCGCCGCTCGTCGGCGGCACTTCCCATCCGGTGTTCGGCATCGAGACCTCCTCGGCCACGCGCGACCGCTTTCCCCGCATCTCGAAGTCGAACGGCCATGCGCCCTTCATCTCGCAGGCCTGGACCGTGGTCTGGGAGCGCGACGTCTCGCCCACCGACGGGGACATCCTGGCCGCGCAGATCCGTTGGGACGGGACGATCACGACGCCCAGCTTCGTGGTGGCTGGGGGCGCGTCGGACGATCGCCGGCCCGCCGCGGCCATGATCGAGGACGAGGCCGGTGGGCCGCGGCACACCCTGCTGACCTGGACGCGTGGCATGCCCGACGCCGATCGCAACGTCGTCGCGGCGGCGATCGTCGGCAGCAGCGTGTCGGGTGTGCTCGACGTGTCGGCGGGCAGCCCGCTTCCGCAGTATGACGACGCCGAGCCGCGCATCGACGGCGACGGCCGGTTCCACGCCGTCGTGTGGACCAAGCGCGGGCCGTGGGCCGAGCCCGACTCCTGGCTCGCGTGGCTCGCGGTCAGCGGTGGCGAGCTGCAGCGCGCGGCGGGGACCGAGGTGTCCGGCGGTTCGGTGCTCGCCGAGCGCACGCCGTCGGTCGCCTCGAAGCGCGGGGGGGGCGCCTGGTCGCGCCGCTTCGCGGTCGCCTTCGAGCGGGTCGAGGGCGGGACGTGCAACGTGCAGGCTGCCGTGCACGAGGCGCCCTTCAGCCTGCCGCCGGTCCCGTACTGCGCCGGCCTCTCGGTGAGTTGCCCCTGCGGCAACGGCGGGATCGGCGGAGCCGGCTGCGCGAACTCCGTCGATCCCGGCGGTGCGCTGCTCGCCGGGACCGGGCACGCGCGCGTCGCGGCCGACTCGCTGGCGCTCACCGTCAGCGGCCTGCCGACCACGGCGAGTTGCCTCTTCTTCCAGGGCTCCGCACAGACCTCCCAGGTGTTCGGCGACGGCTTGCGCTGCGCGGGTGGGATCGTCGTGCGCATCGGCGCCAAGGCCGCCAGCGCTGGCGTGGCGGTCTATCCGAGCGCTGCCGATCCGCTGCTCTCCATCCAGGGCGGCGTACCGGCGGGCGGCGCGACGCGACACTACCAGGTCTGGTACCGCAACGCCGCGCCGTACTGCACGCCGAGCACGTTCAACCTCTCGAACGCGCTGCGGGTCGTCTGGCTGCCGTAGGTCCCCCGTCGCCCGCGCGCGCCGTCCGAGAGCGGACCGGCGCGCGCGGGCCGCTCGCCGCCGCCGGCGTGCGAACGGTGCCCGGACCCGTCGCGTGTGTCCCGCGCTACCCTGTGCGGACGCGTGCCGCGCACCCGCACCGTACCAGAGGAACCATGGTCCGCACCGCATCCACGATGCTCGCGCTCGGCACGAGCGCGCCCGACTTCGCCCTGCCCGACGTCGACGGCAGGATCGTCGCGCGCGACGACTTCGCTGGGGCTCCGGCGCTGCTCGTCATGTTCCTGTGCAACCACTGCCCGTTCGTGATCCACGTTCGGGAGGGGATCGCGCGCCTCGCGCGCGAGTACCGCGAGCGCGGCGTCGCGATCGTGGGGATCAACTCCAACGACGCCACGACGCACCCCGAGGACGGGCCGGACAAGATGCAGGCCGAGGCGCGCGCGGCGGGCTACACGTTCCCGTACCTGTTCGACGCGACCCAGGCCGTCGCCAAGGCTTACCGCGCGGCCTGCACGCCCGACTTCTTCCTCTTCGACCGCCAGCGCAAGCTCGTCTACCGCGGCCAGCTCGACGGCGCGCGCCCGGGGAACGACGTGCCCGTCACGGGCGCCGACCTGCGCGGCGCGCTCGACGCGCTGCTCGCGGGACGCGCCGTCTCCGCGCAGCAGCGCGCGAGCCTGGGCTGCAACATCAAGTGGAAGGCCGGGAACGAGCCGGAGTGGTTCCCGCCGCGCGCCGGCGCCTGACCGGGCGGCGACGTCCCATTGCTCGACGAAGAGGAGGGCTTCCGGATGCTCGACGATCCGCTCCTGGACGAGGCCACGAGCCGGGCCTTCGCCGTGCTCGCTGCGGCCGGCGGAGATCTGGACCGCCTCGATGAGCTCGATCGCACGCTCGTGATCGTGACCAGCGCGCAGGGCCTGATCGACAACGGCGGACTGCGCGGGTTCTTCGAGAACGACTTCCCGGGCACGCCGCCCTACGACTCCTTCGTGGCGGCCTATCGTCACGCGGGCGCGGTCGAGGTCGCCGCGGCGATCGCGCGGGCCGCCGCGCGCTACCCGTTCCGCGATCCGCACCTGCACGTCGAGCGACGCCGCGACTGGCACGCGGCCTGCGCCGCGCGCGGCGAGCGTCCGTTCGAGGACCTCGACGTCGTGGCTTGCGGCAACGAGCAGGTCTGGATGGCACTGGCGCGCCTGGCCCGGGGCCGCTGACCTGGGCGCGCTGTCGCTGGTCGTTCGGAGCGCCGCAGCTGCGCTCGCGCCCTTCAGCGCTGGGGACAGGTCGTGCCCGAGCGCTCTTGCTCGCGCGTACCAGCGGGTGCTCCTCCTCGCGGGCGACGCGTGCCGCCCGCGCCGTGCTCGCTCGCAGCCCGCCCATGCGTGGCCGACGGTACGCGAGCACGGACCGACCGTCGGGCTCGAGCCCGACGGCCGGTCCGCGCCGTGGTGGCGTCACGGGGCCAGGCCCGTGCGCGTCACAACCCGTCGATCGAGAACGGGAACGTCATGTACACGTTGCCCAGGGGGTCCGTGTACGTCGCGAGGAACTGGTGGATGCCGTTCATCGTGTCGAACAGCTCGCCGTGCACGAGGAAGCCCGGCAGGACGGTGATGCGCAGGCGCTGCGACCACTGCTGCGGGTTCGTCGGGAACATCTGCGGGTTGTACATGACCGTCTGCACGGAGAAGTTGATCTGCCCCGTCGACAGATTCGGCACGCGCAGGTTGGGACGATCCGTCATGGTCACCGGCCACCACGAGCGCACCGACGTCAGGTGCGTGTGGTAGAGGTGGCCGAAAAGCGTGACGTCGCTGCCCGTGCCGCCCCGGCCCACGAGCTGATGGCATTCGGCCGTCTGCACGCACACGCCCAGCGTCGTGCTGGCCGGCGGCTGGAAGTTGTCGGTCGCCACGAAGACGAAGTTCGTGGTCCCGACTTGATTCAGATCCGGCGTGAACGTGCACGTGATCGAGGCCGGGTTGCCCGGCGTCGGCACGCACACGAGGTTCGGCGTGCCGGAGGTCTCGACGATCGTCACGGTCTGGTTGGCCTCGGGGCCGATCGCCTGCAGCGAGAACTGCAGCGGCACTCCGGCCGAGGCCATGAGGCAGGCCGACGGCGGGTTCAGGAAGATGGGCGGCGTGTTCTGCAGCGTGCCCGTCACGAAGCACTGGCGCGTGTTGTCGAGGAAATCGACCCCATCGGGATTGCCGCCCGGGCCGTCGTAGGCGTTGCCCGGCTGGTCGAAGCGGCCGATCTGGAAGAAGTTCACGCCGTCACCGGCATTGATCCCGACCGTCGCGGGCGTCCCCCCGAAGCCGTTGACCCCGCCCGAGGCGGAGCCCGTCGTCCACTGCATGTCGCCGTAGCAGAAGCACACGTTCTGCCCGAGGCCGACGACCGGGTCCGTGCCGTCGCTGATGATGACTTGGAACGTGTTCCGCTTGTCCGCGGCCGTGTTGTAGTACCCGACCTGGTCCCAGGTCACCGTGAGTCGGGTCGCCTCGAGCTTGTAGTAGACGACGCCGCTCGCGGCGTTGCGCGTGTCCACATCGGCCCAGAAGGGCGCGATCATCGGGAAGCCGTTGACCGGAAAGCCCGTCGACGTGAACGTCGAGAACGACGTCCCGAACGAGAGATTGCCGTTGTTGTTGATGAAGATCGACGTCTGCGGCGAGCCGAACAGGTCGAAGACGAACGGCAGCGCGATCGCGAGCGTGACATCGTCGTCGTTGCGCTGGCAGGGATCGCCCGGGTTGGCGGGCCCGCTGCCGCCAAGACCGTCGAAGACGACGACCTGATGCGTCCCGTCGACAGGGATGCAGAGGGCCGACGTGTTGCCGGGCGTGCATGCCCCCTCGGTGACGGGTCCCTCTCCCTCGTAGGTCTTCGTGCCTTGTGCGAAGGCGAGCGAGGAGAGCGTGGTGAAGGCGAGCACACGCGTGAAACTCGATGTGCAGAGCATGGGGGAGTCCTCGTGCGGATTGCGTGGGAAAGAGCTGCCGACCCAAAACCGCGGGCTCGGGGGGACAGCACGTCCGCGATTGCACTCCCGCGGCAAATTGCTGTCTATGCGGCGCAGCCCGATTTCCGCGCTTGAGCGTCGAGCGGCCCGCTCAGCGCGCGGACGCACGACAGCTCGATCCGCGGGGGGCGAGACCTCGACGGGGCACTCAATTGGGTAGTTGAGATGCTCTTGCGGGCCCTCCGGAGTCGAATGCGCGGCTCCTGGGTCCTGGGCGCGTCTCGATCGGCAGCGCGGAGCGCGGATCGACTGGTGAGCCTCGACGCATGTGTGCGGGGCCCGCCAATTGCTGTGCGCAGCGCCCGCGGGCCGCACGGGCTAGCCTGTCGGCGTGGTCCCCCTGCTCGCAGCTTGGGGCTCGATGGCCCTCGCCTGCAGCGTCGCGCAGGCCCCGATGGAGACGCGCGTCGTCCCGCTCTCCTCCGTGGAGCACGAGCGCGAGGGCGGCGCATGGGTCGAGTTCGAGAGCGCGGCGACGGGTCGCATCCAGGCCTGGGTCGTGCCCGCGCGAGTGGCCGTCCGGCTGGCGCTCGAGGGCCGGGAGGCCGCGCAGTGGCTGCGCGCGGAAGGCGCCGGCGTCCCGTTCGTGCGAGGGGACGCGCAACGCGGCGAGAGCCTGCGAATCCAGGTGCAACTCGCGCCGAGCCCGGACACGACTCCACAGCCGGCCCTGCACCTCGTGCTCGTCGTCGAGGATCCCGCCGCGCGAGCCGAGGCCGAGGCCCGCACTGCGGCGCTGGACGCGCTCTGGAGCGCGTCGAACTCCGCTGCCGGACTCGAGCGGTTCGATGCCTGGCTCGCCGAGCTCCACGGCCTGGAGCTCGCGAGCGCACTGTTCGAGGAGCTGATCCGATCGGCCGGCGATGCCGCGCAGGAAGCCGGACTCGTGCACCGTTGGCGGGATCTGCGCCAGAGGTTGGTCGACGAGTGGTCGCGGACGCGGCCAGGGTTCGATCCTGACCTGCTCGCGGCGCGCCTCGATCTCGCAGCCGCCCACCACGAGCTCGGCGATCCGCGCGCGGCGCTCGCGATCCACGAGAGCGTGCTGCTCGTCACGGAAGCGGAAGCTCCGCTCCTCAGCGCACTGCGCTCGCGGGCGCGCGTGGGGCGGGCCAACGCGCGCCACGAGCTGGGCGACCTGCAGGGCGCGCGCGCGGACCTCGAATGGGTCCTGGCACGGCCCGCCGCGGAGACCGGCGCCGAGGTGCACTCGAGCGCGCGTGAGAACCTGGCGCGCGTGCTGATCACCGCGGGAGACTTCCCCGCGGCTCGCGAGCTCCTCGAAAGCGTGATCGCGGAGCGGGCGCGCCGGCTCCCGGTTGATGCCCAGCGCCAGGCTCTGACCCGCGGGAACCTGGCGCTCGCTCTGCGCGGACTGGGCCTGTTGGAGGAGGCCCGCGCGCTCCAGGAAGGCGTGGACCAGGAGCTGGCGCAGCGCATGCCGGCCAACCACCCGGCGCGGGTCCGCACGCGGCTCGGCTGGGCCATCGCGCTGATCGACCTCGACCGCATTGGCGAGGCACGCGGCCTGCTGGAGAGGGCGCTGGCCGAGGCTGGGCCGGCGCTCGCGTCGAACTCCGACACGCGGCAGCGCCTGGAGCTCGCGCTGGCCGTGACGCTCAAGCGGCTGGGCGACCTGCCGGGTGCGCGCGTGCTCGAGGAGCGCGTGGTCGAGGCCTGGAAGCGCACGCTGCCTCCGGCGCACCCCGATCTGATCGCCGCCCTCGAGAACTTGAGCATCACGCTCGAAGGCCTGGGCGAGCTGGAGGCCGCGCGGGCCCTGGGCGAAGAGGTGCTCGCGGCGCGCGAGGCCGCGTTGCCGTCCGACCATCCCTGGCTCGCGCAAAGTCGGCTCAACGTCGGCGTCTCGGCCTACGTCGCTGGCGATCTCGATCGGGCCCAGGCGCTGTTCGAGGCGGCGGTCGCGTCGCTCGAGCGTGTTGCTGCCCCGGACGATCGCCTCCTGGGGAGCGCTCGGGTCAACCTCGCCGTCGTCGCCAAGCACCGTGGTCGATACGGCTTGGCGGCCGAGGTCGAGCGCCGCGAGCTCGACGCGCGCGAGTCCCTGCTGCCCGCCGACCACCTCGAAGTCCTGCGCATCCGGCACAACCTGGCACTGACCCTGGAATGGAACGAAGAGCTCGACGCCGCGCGCACGGAGCTGCGGCTCCTGGCCGCCGGCCTCGTGACGCGCACGCTCTCCGCGACGAGCCTCGCACCGCGCGAGATCCTCGAGGTGCTCGGCACCGACGCGCGGCGAGTCGGGCAGATCCTCTCGCTCCTCGATGCCCCCGTTGAAGGCGATCGCGAACGCGTGGTCCAGCTCGTCGAGACGCGGCGCGCGGCCGCCACCGAGAGCGCGCGCGTCCGCTCCCTCGACGCTTCCGACCTGGAGCTCGCCGCCCTGCGACAGGCCGCGCTGCGCACGAAATCCGACTTGATCGCCTTCGCCTCGGCCCCGGGGCGGGCGCGCGTCGAAGGCCGCGCGCCGGAGCTGGGTGCACTCGTCCTGGCACGTGATGAGGCGGAGCGCGCGCTGCGCGCGGCACTCGCGGGGCGTGGCGCCGCCGTCGAGGCCTTCGACGCGCGCGCGGCGGCCGCTCTCCTGCCCCGGGACGCGGCCGCGGTCCTGTACCTGGTCTACGAGCGCTGGCGGATGCGCCGCGACGGCGTGGGGCACGAGCCGGGACCTCCGCACCTCCTGGCGCACGTCGTGCGGCCGGGTCTCGAGCTGCAGCGCATCGAGCTCGGCCCGCTCGAGGTGGTCCGGCGGCTGGCCGCGGCCTGGCGTGACGTGGAGATCGCGGGTCCCGCACGCGGGTTGGCGGTCCCCACGGCGAGCGCGGCCGAGGAGCGCGAGAGCGTCGGCCGCGAGCTGCGGCGCCTGCTCATCGATCCCGTGCTCGCCGCGGCCGGCCCGGGCCTGTCCCGCTTGATCGTCTGCGCCGACGACGTGCTCCACGTGCTCCCGCTCGACGCGCTGCCGCTCGACGCAGCGGACTCCGGCCGAGAGCGCCTCGGCGATCTCTTGGAGGTCAGCGTGCTGCCCTCCCTGGCTCGGTTGCGCGGTGCGCCACCACCCGCGCGATCGAAGCCCAGGCTCGTGGCGCTCGGCGACGTCCCGTACGCCCCGGAGCTGGCGCTCTCCGCGCTGCCCGCGACGCGCGCGGAGGTCGAGCTGATCGCGGCGCGCTTCGGAGCGCGGCACGCGGAGCCGGCGGTCGTGCTGACGGGTGGCGCCGCGACGCGCACGAGGCTCGCCGCGGAGCTCGCGGGAGCGAGCCACGTCCACATCGCGACGCACGGCTGGTTCGCGGACGGAGCGGGCGCGACCGAGCGCTTGGCGCCCTGGCTGGAGTGTGGGCTGGCGCTGGCGCCGGTATCCGCGGACGATCCCTCGCACGGAATCCTCAGCGCCGAGGAGCTTTCGGGGCTCGACTTCGCCCACTGCGAGCTGGCCGTGCTGTCGGCCTGCGAGACGAACGTCGGTCGCGCGCGGCAGGGTCTTGGGATCCAGTCCCTGCAGGCCGCGCTGGCCGCGGCGGGGGTGCGCACGTCGATCACCAGCCTGTGGCCGGTGGAGGACCAGGCCGCACAGGAGCTCTTCGAGGTCTTCTACGAACGCCTGTGGGGCCAAGGCGAGGGCGTCGGGCGGGCGCTGTGGGGGGCGAAACGAACGCTGAGGGAGCGCGGACGCGCGCTCTCGGCCTGGGCCGGCTGGGTCGTGTGCGGGATCGAGGCCCCGAGCGGCTCCTGAGAGCGACACGCTGCGTTGCGGTGCAGGCCGGATGCGCTTCGGCACTGCCTGCCCCGCACGAGGAACCCGGCCGGACCGTGCCGCGGAACCGCTGCGAGCCCTGTGGGGGACCTCGCGTCGAGGAGCACGGGCGGGGCCTGGCGAGCGTGCGCCTCGCCGCGGGTGCTCGGGCGTCACGCCACGGAAGTTCCGACTCCGAGCGGCGGACCGCGAGGTCGGCACCGCCTTCACGAGTGCGAGCCGCGCGCCTCTCGACCGCTCGCAGACGAGTCACCGACTCGGGTGCACGGCTTCGAAGGCGTCCGCAGAGGGCGTCGGCGCTGCCCCTTCCCGCATCCCTGCCCACGGGACCCAACCATGTCCGACGTACGAACTCCCAGACCGAGCCCGATCTTCCTCGCGTGCCTGACGCTCGTGGCGCTCTCCGGGTACGCACGAGCCCAGTTCACGGAACCGTTCGACGTCCTCGACAACGTCGAGGGGGACTTCGTGAACCTGAACGCGGCGCCGGTGCGCCCGATGGCGATCACGGCGGACAACGCGACGCTCTTCGCGCTGAACACGCACGCCAGCCGCATCCTGCGCTTCGACCTGGTCACGGGGGCGACCACGCAGGTCGTGCACACGGCGAAATCGCCCGTGTCCATCGGGCTGTGGAGCGATCCGAACGCGACGAGCAGCCCCGAACGGCTCGTCGTGGTGTGCCGCGACACGTACGCGCTCCTGATCCACGACCGTGCCTCGGGCGACGTGCGCAAGGTCCTCGAGCTGCGTGACTCGAGCGGCGCCATCCTGGGCGAGCCCGGCGACCTGCTGATCGACCAGGCGGCGAGCCGCGCCTTCGTGTCCTGCCAGGCCGCCGACGCCGTGGCCGAGGTGGACCTGACGGTGCCGAGCGTCGTGCGCGTCTGGCGATTGCCGTGCAAGAACCCGCTCTTCATGTGCTTCGACGGCAACAACGACGTGCTCGTGGCGCCGCTCCTCTCGGGCAACAACTCGGGGGCGCGGCGCCGCAACACGCTCGAGGTCAACCCCATGCACGTCGGGCCGACCGTCGTCGACTTCGAGACCGCGGCGCAGAATGGCACGCAGTTGCCGGACGAGGACCTGTTCCGCTTGATCCGGGCGAGCGGCGCCGTCCAGGCGCTGACCACGGACGTGGGCACGGTGCTGTTCGCCGTCGGGATCAACCCCCAGACGCAGATGGTCTGGCAACTGAACACGGATGCCAACAACAAGGACCCCAACCGACAGACGGAGGAGTCGATCAAGGGCGACATCGTCAAGAACCAGCTCACGATCAGTGCGCTCCCGGCCATCGGTACCCGGAAGACGACCCCGTTCGTCCCGCCGATCGACCTGGACAGGATCACCGGCGGCTACGACCCGACGCGCTCGGTCGGGCAGCCCTACGCGCTCGCGTTCGGTCAGTTCGGGTACGCCGTCGTCGCGGGGCTCTTGACGGACAACGTCATGCTGCTGAGTCCCACGGGCGGCTTCGTCAGCGAGTTCGACCTGACTCCGGGGAGCATTCCGCGCGCCCTGCTCTACTCGCCGGTCGCGGATCGGGTGCTGGTCTACTGCTGGGGCACGAACACGATCGACGTGCGCCAGGTCGGCTTGGCCTGGACCCAGGTCTTCAACCTGTCGCTCGGCCTCGACCCCACGCCGGACAGGATCAAGACCGGCCGCAGGATCGCCTACAGCGCCGCGCACTCGGCGAGGAACAACGCCTCGTGCCTGAGCTGTCACATCGAGGGCCGCACGGACATGGTCGTGTGGAACCTAGGCAGCGAGCAGGACGACAAAGGGCCGATGGTCACGCAGACGCTGGACGGCATCGCGAAGTCGGTCCCGTTCCACTGGCGCGGCGAGCAGCGCAACAACCTGGCCGACTTCAACCCGGCCTTCGTCAATCTGCTCGGCGCAAATGCTCCGCTCGGCCCAGCCGAGTTCGCGGACTTCGAGGCGTTCATCCTCTCCCTGCAGACCCCGCCCAATCCCTTCGAGGACGAGTCGCGGGTCGTGAACGACACGCTCCAGCCCGTCCTGCCCCCGGGTGCGCCGGTGGCACATGCGGTCAAGGGCCTGTCGCTCTTCAATGCGGCCTGCGAGGGCTGTCACAACGCGCCGACCGCCACGAGCAACGACACGGTCCCGGATGGGTTCAACTTCGGCGACCTGAACCCCAGGCGCAAGTTCATCAAGGTCGCCCCGTTCAACGAGGTCTATCGGAAGGACCAGGATGCGGACGTCACCACGCCCGGCATGCAGCTTCACACGGTGAAGTTGCTGCCGCTGAGCGGATCAGGTCCGCTCGAGACCCTGGAATACCCGCTGCTCGGCGCCGGCCTGGCGCACGCGGGTCTGGTGCCCAGCATCCACGACTTCCTCGGGTTCTTCTTCCCGACCGACCCCCAAGCCCAGAGCGACGCGACGGCGTTCGTGCGACAGTTCGACCAGGGCATCGCGCCGGCTGCGTACCGGGCGGTGCTCATCGACCAGGCCAATCTCACGGCGGCGACGGCCCAGATGAACGGCTTCTTCGTGCCTCAGGCCGTGGCGCGCAACTGCGACATCGTGCTCTTCGGCAAGTACACCGTGGGCGGAGTGCTCGTGCCGATGCGCTGGTGGTTCGACCGCCGCCGCACGCCGGCGCAAGGCCGCTTCGTGCCCGAGGACGGTGGCGCTGGCCGGGAGCTCTCGTTCTTCCTCGGCCAGGCGGCGATCGGCCAGGCGAGCCTGACGTGCGTCGGTCTCCCGGTGGGGACGGGCGAGGGCTTCGGCATCGACTTCGACCGCGACCAGCTCCTGAACCAGGTCGAGGTCTCGCACGCGACCGATCCGGACGAGCGCGACACGGATGACGACGGCTGGCCCGACGGTCACGAGGTCTTGAACGGTGGCGATCCGACCGACAGCACGGTCGGGTCGAACGACGCGACCAATCCGGTCATCGGCCGCGCGGTGGTTCAGTTCGTGTCCGCCAAGGTCGCGCGCATCAACGTGGAGACGAGCGAGCCCTGCGTGATCCAGGCGAACTACTCGTTCGGCGGAGGCCCGGCGCAGTCGGCGAGCACCCCGGTCTACGCGACGACGCACAGCCTCGTGCTGGACGACCTCCGTCCCAGCACTGGCAGCGCGTCGATCGTCCACTCGGTGACCCTGACCGCGGTCGACCTCGCCGGCCGCTGGTCCGCACCGGTGTCCATGCCCCTGATCACGACGCGGACGTTCAACGACCTGCCCGGGGTGGCGATCGTGGACAGCCTCTCCTGGACGAGCATGTCCAAGGTCGGCGGGACGATGACGGCGACGGCGACGATCGTCGTGGTCGAGAAAGTGAGCGGGCCTCCGGAGACGCCTCTGGCGAAGCGCCGTGTGGTCGCGCGCATCTTCAAGAACGGCGTGCCTCAGAGCACGTGGGCTGCTCAGGGAACTGCGATCCAGCTCGCCGGGTTCAACGTGACGAACTTCACCGCGTTGCTGCCGTTCGACGCCTTCACCGGCCCGTTCCTGGTCTCGGACCTGACGGACCTGAGCGGCGTGACGACGCTCAGCTTCTCGCTGGGCGGACTCTCGGCGAATGACGAGGTGACACTCAACATCGAGCTCATCGGCGAGGAGGCGCCGGCGGCGCTATACCCGTTCCTGACGCTCAACCAAGGCAGTCAATGGAACATGCCCAGCACGCCCGCGCCGAACCGGGGCTTGGTCGAGCGCTACTGACCCGAGCGCGTCGTCGAGACGACGCCTGCCCGTGAATCGATGCGGGCCGGTCCCAGCGGGGCCGGCCCGCTTCCTCTTCACTTGACCTGCTTGACCTGCACGCCCGACCGGTCGCGCTCGATCTCCTGCTGCACCCAGGTGCCGCGGGCCTGCTGCTGGGTCGCGTTGAACTCCAGGACGTTCCTGAAGTAGCCCTGCTGGTCGAGCTGCTCGCGCTGAGGCTGCGGGCCGCCCTTCGGCTTGGGCTGGAGCGCTCGCTCGCCGCGGAAGAACGCGTACTCGCGCTCGCCCAGGCGCGCGATCACGGTCGACGTGCCGGCGATGCCCTCGGCCACGAACAGGCCGCGCGGGTCCGTCTTGCCCGAGACGATCCGCTGGCTGGCCGAGCCCACGACGCGCACCTCGGCCCCGCGCACGTAGCCCGCCGGCTCGCGGCGCAGCACCTGGATGCGCATCTGGCCCGACGCCTCGTCCTCCTGGACCTGCAGGTCGAGGTCGCTGACGAGCACCAGGCCCGAGGCGTGCTGCTCGTCGCCGCGGACGAGCACGAGGTACGCGCCCGCCTGGGGCAGGGCGAGCTCGATGTCCTCCTCGGCCGGCCGCAGCGCGCTCGACTGGCGCAACTCGATCGTGCGGCTCTGCGTGGGGGAGATCCCCGCCAGCTCGATGCCCGCCACGTTGGCCAGCGTCTTCTCGCGCAGGTAGAGCGTCAGCAGGTCGACCGGGTACACGGCGATCTCGGCGCGCCCGACGTTGCGGTGGGAGAGCTTGACCCGCACGCGCTCGCCCGGCCTGGCCGTGGTGACCTCCGGCAGCGCGATGCGCTTCTCGCGCAGCGCGGCGAGCGCCTGCCGCGCGTCGGCGAACAGGCTCTCCACGCGCTGGTAGTACTCGGCCGCCGCGCCGAACTCGGTCCGCGCGTGGTGGATCTGCGCCAGGATGTACAGCGCGAGATCGCGGTTGACGGACGGTTGCTCGACGCCGGCCGCGTCCTTCCAGGTCGCCGCGGCGATGCGCTTCAAGAGCTCCTCGGCCCGCGCGTCCTGCCCGCGGTACCACTCCGCCACCGCCGCCGAGTAGAGGAACGCGTCGGCGAAGCGCGGCTCGGTGTACACGGCCGAGAGCTCGCGCCCGAGCTCCGCGGTACGTTCGTGGTCCTCGACGTCGAGGTAGGCGCCCACGAGGTTCAGCCCGGCAGCGGGCGACAGCGGGTCCTTGGGGTGCATCGCCAGGAAGCGCTGCAAGAGCCCGATGCCCTGCGCCGTCAGCGCCGCGCGGTCGCGCTTGGCCTTCCGCAGGCTCGGATCCTCGTGCGCCTTGGGCGCGAGCTTCAGCAAGCGGTCGGACAGCGCGAGCTGCGCTTCCAGCACGCCCGGGAAGTCGGGGTACTCGTCCAAGAGCCGCGCGAACGTGCGCAACGCGAGGTGCGCGTCCTGGGCCGCGTCCAGCGCGCCGACGACCCGGAGATCCTTGCCGAACGTCTCCTCGATCGTGGCCTTGAAGATCAAGAGCGCGCGCTCGTGCTCGTCGAGGCGCCGGTAGGCCGCCCCGATGCGCAGGATCGCCTCGAAGGGGATCGTGAGGTCCGGGTTCTTCTCGCGCAGGATCTCGAAGTAGCGCACGACCGCGGGCGCGTCGTCCTGCTCCAGCGCCAGGTAGAGCAGCATCTCGGCCGCGTCGCGCAGCGGCTGGTCCTCGAGCTGCGTGCCGAACTCGGCGAACAGTCGTTCCAAGAGCGTGCGCGCACCGTCGCGCTCGCCCGCCTGGTAGGTCGCGCGGCCCAGATGGTAGAGCTCGTCGGGCGTCGCGCGGTACGCGTCCGTGCTGCGCGCGCCGCGCGGCAGGACCTCGAAGTCGCGTGCCGTGCCGACGGCCCAGCGCGACGCGTCGTGCGCGCTGCGCAGGACAGCCGGCGGGACGCGCCAGCGGCCGGGCAGGGTGCCCAGCACGCGGAACTCGAGCGTCGCGAGCCAGGTCCGCGCGCCGAGATCGACGACGAGCCGCCCGTCCTCCTGGCGCCAGGCCTCGAAGGTGCCGCGCAGGCTGTCCTCCAAGACGCGCACGCCGGCCGGCAGCGGGATCTCCAGCACGAGGTGGTCGTACGAGCGCGCGTCGTCGCGCGCGCGCGGCTCGGCGCGGTAGCTCACCTGGAACGTGGCCACGGCGCCGAGCGGCAGGTGCTCGACCCGGTTCTCCCAGGTCTTCACGTTGCGCGCGACCTGGAAGCCGATCGGGATCTCGCGGCCGCGGTAGAGCGGCGGTGCGGCGAGCTCGCGCTGCTCGTGGAGCCGCAGGCCGCCGGCTTCACGCGACGACGTGTCGGTCGTGAAGCCACGCAACACGGCCGTGTAGAACGGCCGGCCGCCGCCGCGCAGCCGCAGCTCGACGCGCAGCTTGCGCGGCGCCGAGTCGGCGATCGGTACGCGGAGCACCGCGCCGGCCTCTCCGGGCGCGAGGACCGCGCGCTGCTCGGGGCCGGCGTCCACGCGCAGCGCGACCTCGGAGCGCGCTTCGATCGGTCGGGTGCTCTGGGCGTGCCAGGCGAGCGCCGCGAGTGCGAAGCCGCGCGCGCGCGCCGGGTACCAGGGCCGGTCACCGACCAGCGCGTCGACCAGGCCCGAGAGGCGCGGCGACGACGGCAGCGCCCTGCCCAGCGCGTAGGCCGCGAGCGCGGTCATGTCCACGCGCGACTGGTTCCAGGGCCGGTTGCCCTCCAGCGGGACGTGCCGGGGTCCGGGTCCGGCGGAAAGGCCGGCCGCCAGCGCCTCAGCCACGTCGGCCGCCATGGAGGAGCGTCCGATCTCGACCAGCGCGAGCGCGCTGTACGCGAGCGCCGCCGGCGAGAGCGAACCGCGCGCGCGGTGCAGCCGGTTCAAGCCCTCGAACGGGTCCTGGCCCGCGATCGCCAGCGCCCACAGGATCTGGGCCTTGAGCTCGTCGTCCTGCTGGCCGGCGCCGCGGAAGGCTCCGTTCAGGTAGGCGATCGCGGCGCCTATCGTCTGCGGCGGCACCTGCAGGCCGGCTGCGGCGGCGCGCCCCAGCGCCGCGAGCGCCAGGCAAGACGTCTCGGGGTGGGCTGGTGCGTTCTCCCCGCGCGTCCAGGGCCAAGCGCCGTCCTCGCGCTGCGCGGCGACCAGCTCCGCGATCCGGTTCACGGCGCGTGCGAGGAGGCGCGGCGCGTCGTCGCTCGAGCCGCCCGCCGCGGCGACGAGCTCTTGCACGCGCGTGATCCCGTACAGCTCGGCGGCCGCGTCCGCGATCGTGCGCGGCGGCAGGCAGCCCGCGCTGCGCGCGATGCCGAAGCTCGCTCCCAGCGCCTCGCCCACGAGCATGCGCTGCAGGCTGGAGCCGAGCTCGATCTCCAGCACGCGGCTCGTCCAGGTGCGCGACGAGTCGATCTCCAGCTCCAGGACGGCGTCCGACAGCAGCGGGCCGGAGGCGGTCGCAGCACCCTCCAGGCCAAAGGGCCGCACGGGCACCGTTCGCTCGGCCGCCAGCGCGCGCGGCGTCCCACCCACGGCGCCCGCGGCCTCCAGACGCAGCGCGAGCGTCCCGCACGCGGGCAGCGCGTCGAGCAGCTCGAAGACGTGCTCCACGACCGGGTGCGCGCCGAGCTCCACCTGGGCGGAGAACGAGTCGTCGCGCTCGCCGGCCGTGACGAACAGCGTCAGGTCGAGGCTGCCCGTCGCGCCGGTCTGGTTGTGGACGCGCGCGATCAGGCGCGGGCGATCACCCTCCACGAGCGCGAGCGGCGCGCGCAGCTCGAGGAACAGCTCGGAGCGTGTGCGGAACGACGCGCTGGCCTCGCCCACGAGCGTCTCGGGGCCGACGCCGCGCGCGCTCGCGCGCCAGCGCGTGCTCTGGCCGGGCAGGTCGAACTCGGCCGTCGCCGTGCCGTCCGGGCCGGTCAGCAGCGCGCCCGTCCAATAGGCCGTCTCGGTCTCGGGAGGCGCGGGCGTCGCCGGGGCACCGGGCCCAGCCCCCGCGCGACCGCCCGCGCGACCCAGGCGCGCGCCCTGGCCGACCCGCCGGCCGCCCTCGGCGTCCTTGGACTTCGCGTCCTCGCGCTGCTCTTCCGCGGCGGGCGCGCCGGTTGCCGGCGCCGGGGCACCGAGCGCCGGCGCGCGGCCGGCGAAGAACTCATCGCCCTCCAACTTGCGACGCTGCAAGGCCCAATCGGCCTGCGCGAGGCGCTCGCGCTCGGCGAGCAGGACCTCCTGTGCGATCGCGACCGTGCTCCCCTCGTACTCGAGCGTGCAGCTCGCAGCGGTTCGCACGGCGTGGGTTCCGCGCTCCGCGCGGTCGAACACGCGGGCCAGCGGCGGCGTCGCGTCGGGGAAGAGGTCGAAGAGCGCCTCGTCGACGACCGCCAGAGACAACTCCGCCTGCACCGGGTTCCCGAGCTGGTCCCGCGCGCTCACGCGCACCCGCGCGCGCCCACCCGGCGTGAAAACCCCCGCGAGCGGCTCGACCGTCACGCTCAGACGCCGCACGACGTCGAGCGTGGCCGTGTGCTCGTGGAGGCGACTGCCGTCCATGCGCGCGATCGCGACCCACGCGCGCGGGAAGGCCTGCGAGCCGATCGCGACCTCGACCGTGCTCGTGCCCGGCTCGAGGCGCAACAGGCGGTGCTCCAGCACGCCTGCGGCCTCCAGCGTCAACAACGCCAGGCCCGCGCCGGAGCGGTTCACGATCTGCACGCGCGCTCGGGAGCCGACCTCGACCTCCCCGCGCTCGGCGATCAGGCGCAGGCGGACCTCGTCCTCCTCGCCCGACGCCGTGACCGCGGCCTGCGTCCAGACCGGATTGCCGAAACGGTCCGTGGCCTCGGCGCGCAACACCAGATCGCCGCCGCGCGCGGCGCGCAGCGGGATGCGCGCCTTGCCGGTCTGCGCGTCGGTCGTGACCTCGCGGCGCTCGAGCTCGACCTCGGCCCAGGTTCCCTCGTCCGTCTGGCGACGCGCGAGGAGCGTGAACGTCAGCGCGCGCGCGAGCGGACCGCCCTCGGCGTCGCGCGTCACGAGCTCGGCCTCGAACGAGTCGCCGGCCAGCACCACCGGACGCGGAACGGAGAGGGACGCGCTGTACTCCGCCAGCGCGAGCCGCACCGTGCCGAGTCGCGTGACGCCTTCCTCGGAGAGCGTGGCGCTGAAGCTCAAGAGACCCTCGCGCGTCAGGTCGCGCGTGTCGAAGGTGAGCTGGGCGCTGCCGCGTGCATCCGTGCGCAGGTCGACCTGCGTCCCGTCCGGGAGGCCCACGCGCAGCGCGGCGTCGGCCACGGGTTCCCCGTAGTAGTACGCGGCGCGGATCTCGGCTTCGACGCGTTCCCCGCGCTGCACGACGGCCCGCGCGAACGTGAACTCGAGGTCGACCTTCTGCAGTTGGTAGGTCTGGACCTGGAAGCCGCCCTGGAAGACGCCGCCCTTGGACGAGCGCACGACGATGCGGTAGCCCCCCGACGGCGCGCCTTCGTCCAAGCGCACCTCGCCCGCCATGGTTCCAAAGGCCGACAGCGCCAGGTCGGCGCGCTGGAACGCGCGGCCGGCCGGATCCACGACCTCCACGCGGTAGCTCGCGCCAGGCTGAAAGGCCTCGCGGCCGTCCACGACCTCGCGCACGATCGCGCGCCAGCCGACGACCTGACCCGGGCGGTACGCCGGCCGGTCGGTGTAGACCAGCGCCCTGGGCGTGAGCGGCGCGCCGAGTTGCAGACCGGCGAGCGACAGGCCGACCGAGGCCACGTGACCGTCGCGCAGCGCGAGGACGGCGACGTCCCCGGGCGTGTCGGCGCGTTCCAGGGCCTGACGCGCGACGCCATCCGCGCCGGTCGTGAGCTCCAGCGTGCGCGGCCCCGCCGGCGTGGCCAGCGTGGCGAGCACGCGCGTCCTCGGCGCGGGCTCGCCGCGCGCCACGTCCTGGGCGAACACGAACACCTCGCCCGGCGAGGACTTGACGATCACGTCCAGCGTGCTGGCCACGACCAGCGTCGTCGCGCGCAGCTCGCCGCCCGTCACCGCCACGACCCACGTCCCAGGACCTTCGACGGGCAGCTCGAGATCGACCTCGATCGGCGCGTAGCGCCGGTAGTCCGCCACCAGGGCCTCGGCGCTGGCGTCCGCTGCGATCAGGTCGAGGTCCAGGTTCTCGACGCCCTGGTGCGTGCCGTGCCGGCGGAAGTAGGCCTCCAGGTCCAGGCGGTACACGTGCAGTCGCAGCGACTCGACGTTGCGCACCTGCGCGCGGACGTGCGGGCGACCACCCTGGCGCCACACACCTTGGCCCGCGAGCGCGAGCTCGGGCCGGGTCATCCGCTGCAGGCGCTGCGCGGCCTCGCCCGCGTGGCTGCCGAACGTGCACAGCCGATAGGCCTCGACGGCGCCCTCGACGTCGCCGAGGTGTTGCTCGAGCGTGGAGCCGACCCGGAGCAGCGCCTGCGAGGCCGCGTTCGTCTGCGGGTAGCGTTGCGCGACGCGCCGGTACTCCGCGACCGCCTCGCGCCACAGCTCCTGCGCGCGGGCCCGCGCCTCGGGCGAGGGGGGGGCGGCTTGGGCCTCGGCCAGCACGCGGCTCGCCTCGCGGTGGAACGTGAACGCCAGCGCGCACGCCATGTCCGCCGCGCGGCTGTCCAGCGGGTGCGCCTCGAGGAAGGCGGCGAACGCGACGCGCGCCTCGGCCGGCGTGCCTTCATTGTTCAGGTGCCACGCGCGCTGGTGATCCACCTCGATGAGCTGTGCCCGGGCCTTCGACCCATCGGGGCCGAAGGGGAAGCGCGTCGTGTAGTCCCGGTAGACCGCCGCCGCCGCGTCGAAGCGCTGCTGCGCGAGGAGCAGGTCGCCCTGGTGGACCAGGCACTGCATGCGCAGTCGCGTGTCGGCTTCGCGCTCGGCGTCGTTGCTCGCGGCGTCCGGCGCGTCGAGCAGCTCGTCGAGCGCGGCGAGCGCCTGCTCCGTGCGGCCGTGCTGCGCCTCCAGGTCGGCGATGCGGCGCAGCGCGGGGAGGCGTCCGCGGTGCCCCGGCGCCGCGGCCAGGAAGCGACGCAGCGCCGCGACCGCGAGCTGGGCCTCGCGCGGGTCCGTGGAGATGTAGGTCTCGGCGATCGCGCGGCGCGCGTCGCCTGCGATGCGCTGAGCGCGCGCCTGGCCGTCCGCGTCCAACGCGCCGAACGCCGCGGCGTACGGGCCGCTGCCCGCGTCCTGCACCGAAGCGGCGAGGTCCTCGTACGCACGCCGCGCGGACACGCGCTGGCCGAGGGCGAGCAGCGCGCGGCCGTGGCGCAGGCGCACGTCGAGCACGTCCACGAGCGGTGCGGCCTCCAGCTCGCGCGGCGCCGCCTGCGGGCCCGGCTCGCGCGCCGCGTCGTAGGCGGCGAGATAGCGCTCGCAGTCCGCCACGCACTCGCCCCAGGCGCCCTTGCGCTCCTTGCACAGGCCCATCCGCAGCAGGGCGCGCGCGCGGTCCGCCGCGGGCGCCGCCAGATCGAGGACCGCGGCGTAGAGCGGGTAGGCCGCGTCGTAGTCGATGCGCGGCGGCTCCGCGACGGGCGTGGTGGGCGGGGTCGAGAGCGCGTCGGCCAGATCGAGATAGACCTGCGCGAGCTCGTGCTGGCGCGCCGCGGAGCGCAGGCGCAGCGCCTCGGCCTCCCAGATCGAGCCGGCCTCGGCGTGCTGGCCTCCAGCGCGCAGGATCTCGGCGCGGCGGAAGCGCGCCTTGGCGGCGAGCGGACTGGAGGCGAAGCGCGCTTCGACGGCGGCGAAGGACTCGAGCGCCTGGGGCGCGTTCCCTTCGAGCTCGAAGGCCACGCCGGTCAGGTAGAGCCACACGTCGCTCGTCCCGGGCTCGGCGGCGAGGCGCGCGTCGAGCAGTCGCCGCGCCTCGACCCACTCACCGCGCACGAGCGCGGAGCGGATCGCGTGCGAGCCCTGGTCCGCGGCGGGCGCTGCTTGCGGCCCGGCCGGTGAGGCGGCCGAGCACGAGAGCAGCGTGAGGCACGCGAGCGCGAGCTGGAGGAGCGAGTGGACGGCGCAACGCGCGGGGAAGGAGCAGGTGTGTGGCATGGTCGCGGCCTCGTGAGCAGGTGCGGTCGGTGTAGCGCCGCGGGGCCGGTGGGGCTACGAGAAGGGCCCGGATCTCCACGCGGCATCGACGCCGGGGCGGGCGAGAGAGTGCTGGCCGTCGACGCGTGCCGCGGCTGGGTCGCGGGTTGGATGGCCACGATGGGCTCGGGGAGGTGCCCCAAGAGTCGAGGAACTACCCACTGGTGCGCATGCCCGCCGGCTCGGTCGCCCCCTACGCTCCAGGCGGAGGTGCAGCGATGGACCGTCTGCTGAACCTCGTGTCCGCCGTCGCGCTCGTCGTCGTGGCCAGCCCGCTCCAGGCCCAGGGCTTGGTGGAGCTCGCCTCGCGGAGCACGAGCGGCGCGCCCGCCGATGGCGACTCGTACCGGGCCGCCATCTCGGGCGATGGCAACGTGGTCGCGTTCGTCTCGGCCGCGAGCAACCTGTCGGCGCACCCGACCGCGGTCGGCTCGCGCTCGGTCTTCGTCCGCGACCGCGCGCTGGGCACGAGTGAGATGGTGGCCGTGACCATCGATGGCAGCGCGCCGAACCAGGGCAGCGGGAATCCGAGCCTGTCTCACGACGGCCGCTACGTGCTGTTCAGCTCGATAGCCTCGAACCTCGTCGCCCAGGACGCCAACGGCCAGGTGTCCGACCTGTTCGTGCGAGACCGCGCGCTCGGCACGACCGTGCTCGCGAGCCTGACGAGCCAAGGCACGCAGTCGGCCTCCACCATCCATGCCGGCCGCATCTCGGGGGATGGGAACTGGATCGTGTTCGAGAGCGCCGCTGCGGACATCGTCCCCGGCGACACGAACGGCGTGTCGGACGTCTTCGTGCGCAACCTGCAGACCGGTGCCGTGGAGCGCGTCAGCCTGCGCGCCGACGGCACGCAGGCCCTGGCGGAATCACGGGACGGATCGCTGAGCCACGATGGCTCGCGCGTGGCGTTCAGCAGCTTCGACCCACTGCTGCCGGCCGACACAGACCCGTGGGAGGACGTGTACGTGCTCGATCGGAGCACCGGAGTCCTGGTGCTCGCCAGCGTCGGCGCCGGGCTCGGCGTCGGAGAGGCCACGGGGCCATTCCTGTCCGCGGACGGCAGCACCGTCGCGTTCTCCAGTTGGGCGAACGATCTCGTGCCCGGCGACACGAACAACCAGGCCGACGTGTTCTGGCGCGATCTCGTGACGGCCACGACGGGACGCGCCAGCGTGCGCAGCACCGGCGCGCAGCTCGGCACGTTGAGCTGGCATGCCGCGATCTCCGGCGATGGACGCATCGTCGGCTTCTGGACCACGGCCGAGGTCGTGCCGGGGACTCCGGCGGGTGCCTATCACCTCTACACCCACGATCGCGTGACGGGCGCCACGACGCTCGCCGACGCCGCGCCGGATGCGCTGCCCGGCGACGGCTGGTGCGAGCAGAACATCGCCCTCTCGGACGATGGGCGCTGGGTGGCGTTCGCGAGCGATGCGACCAACCTGGTGCTCGGGGACCTTCTGGGCTCCGACGTGTTCGTGCGCGAGCGCGCGAGCGCGTCACCCACGAGCTACTGCAGCGCCAAGGTGAACTCGCTCGGTTGCACGCCGCAGGTGAGCTTCAGCGGCGCGCCCTCGGCTTCGTCGGGTGCTCCGTTCACCTTGAGCGCGACCCACGTGCTCGGCGGCCAGTTCGGCCTGCTCTTCTACGGGCTGACCCCCCAGAACGTCCCCTTCCAAGCTGGAAGGCGCTGCGTCGCGCCCCCGATCCGCCGCACGGCCCTCGTCGCCGCGGGTGGAACGGTGGGTTCCTGCTCGGGAGTCCTGACCTTCGACTTCAACGCGCTGGTCGCGTCCGGGCTCGATGCCCGGCTGGTGGTCGGCGCCGTGGTGCACGCGCAGTTTTGGTACCGCGATCCGGCCGATCCGAACGGCTTCGGCAGCGGGCTCAGCGACGCGGCCGTGTTCGCGATCCAGCCGTAGGGCCGGGCGACGCGAGCCGCGTCGGGCCAGCCCGGGAGGCCTGAAGGGTCGCGAGCCGCAAGCACCCGTCGGCGCCGCGGCTGCGACCCTGGGCGCAGTCGCGCTGGCTGCTCGCGTCTCGGCCATGGCGAGGTGCAGTGAACCCGATCAACTCGCTTGCGGGGTCGTCGAACTTCCCCCTAGCATTCCTGTTGCGGATGCCCGCTATGCCACCCTTGCTGAAGCCCCGTCCTCCGGGGGGGCCGAGGGCTCTCGTCAGGGACCCTCGTGCGGGGCACCGCCGCCATGGTTGACGGCGGCGGGCGGAGGGAAGTGCGTCCGCGGCGCATCAGTGTCGTACTGCCGGTCTACAACGAGGCGGCCAACATCCAGGCGTGCCTCCGCGGTTTGGCGGCGGCCTTGGAAGGCGTCGAGCACGAGATCCTCGTCTGCTACGACTTCGAGGAGGATTCGACGCTGCCCGCGATCGCGGCCATGGAGGACGCGCCGAAGACGCTGCGCCTCGTCCGCAACGACAGCGGGCGCGGCGCGGCCAACGCGCTGCGCGCGGGCTTTCGGGCCGCGACCGGCGACGTCGTCGTGACGACCATGGCGGACCTGTCCGACCCGCCCGAGGTGATCCCCGTGATGGCGGAGCACCTGCGGCAGGGGGGGTACGCGGTCGTGGCCGGATCCCGCTACATGCGGGGCGGATCCCAGCGCGGCGGTCCATGGCTGAAGCAGGCCATGTCCCGCGCGGCAGGGCTCGCGCTGCGTTGGATCGGGGGCCTCGGCACCCACGACGCCACGACGAACTTCCGCGCGTACTCGCGCTCGTACCTCGACTCCGTGGGGATCGAGAGCGAGCGCGGGTTCGAGATCGCGCTCGAGCTCACGGTCAAGGCGCAACAGCGCGGGTTGCGGGTCGGTGAGGTGCCCTCGTCCTGGACGGACCGCAGCGCGGGCGAGAGCCGCTTCCAGGTCTGGGCCTGGCTGCCGAACTACCTGCGCTGGTGGCTGGGTGCGCTGCGTGAGCCGCTCCTCGTCTGGGGCACGTGGCTCGGGCTCGTCACGGGCGCGGTCGTCTTCATCGCGACCTACGGCTCGCAGATCCCGTTCCTGGACGATCTCGAGATCCTGCGGCTGTGGATGCCGACCCCCGAGCGCAGCCTGCATGGACTGTGGGCGCTCCACAACGAGCATCGCATCCCGATTCCGCGCCTGATCCAGGCGGGGCTCCTGGAGCTGACCTGGGACATCCGCTCCGGGATGTACGCCCAGGTCGTGATCCATGGCGCGGTCTCGGCCGCGATGATCCTGGTCGCACGGCGCCTGCGCGGTCGCACGAGCTGGACCGACGCCTTCTTCCCGCTCATCTGGTTGCACATCGGGAACAGCAACAACCTGCTCATGGGCTGGCAGATCTCGCTGGCGCTCCCGACCGCGCTGGCGTTGACGTGGGTGCTGTCGACCTTGCTGTTGCGGGACACGCTGAGCCTCGGGCGTGCCGTGCTCTTGTCGCTGCTCCCGGTCATGCTGCCCTTGTGCGGGGGGCCCGGGATCGGGCAGGCGCCGGCGGTCCTGGCGGGCAACCTGCTCTTGATCGCGCTCGTGGCGACGAAGCGTCTGCGGGCCTCACGCGCTGCTGTCCCGGTGCTCGCCCTCGGCATCGTGGTGACCGTCGCGATCCTCGTCGCGTACTTCCAGGGCTTCCGCTATCCCGACGGGACGTCCAAGACGCGCGACCCCGTCGCGATCCTCGATGTCGCCGCGCGCTTCTGGGCGCTGAACCTGGGCAACGCCGGGCGCGCGTGGTGGCCGTGGTCGGCTTGGGGCATCCTCGCCGTCGGGACCGCGGCGCTGGTGCTGCTCCTGCGGCGCCTGCGCGGGCCGGTGATCCCGACCGTCCAAGTGCTCGCGCTCCTGGTCGGGATCGCGGGCGCCCTCCTCGTGGGCGGTGCGGTTGGCCACGGGCGCGGCGGGGCCGGCTGGCCCAGCGTCGGCTTCGCGCAGCGCTACATCGGGCTGCCCGCCGGCCTGCTGTGCTCCGTGTACTTCGCCTTCATGCTCTTCGGCGGACGGCTGGCTTCGGCCCTCGTGCGTGGGTCGCTGGCGGTCGCGCTGTGCGCGGCGGTCATCTGGGTCGAGGTCCCCGAGGGCTTGCGCTACGGCGAGGAGCGCCAGCGACACTCGCAGAAGCTGGAGCAGGACATCCTCTCGGGCATGCAGCCCTACGAGGTGTTCCGGCGGAACGGGGCGGTCGTCTACCCGCAGAGCAGCGGGTTCATCTACCTGTTGGGGCTGTGGCTGCGCCACCGACTCCCGCCGTTCGAGCGCATCGACGCCAACAGCCTGGACAGCTGGATCAACAACCCCTTCAAGGCGCGCATCGCATCGATCGAGCACGGCGTCGGCCACGTACGGTTGCGCCGGGTGCGCGAGGGCTTCGACGCCATGCTCGCGCCGCCCCACAGCGCGATCCGCCTCGGTACGGGGCCCGAAATCCAGGCGCTGACCGGCATGTACAGCGTCATGGCCGCCGCCACCATGTTCGGCGATCCCAGCCCGCTGCGCTTCGTGGTCGAGCTCGAGGACGAGAGCGGTCGAACCGTGCTCCTCGACCGCGTGCTGGATCCGGCCCGTGAGGCCGAGCACCGTGGCCCTCAAGCCTTGAAACTCGAGCTGCAACCGCGTGGCGCTGGCCAGGTCGTCCTGCGCGTCCTGCCGACCGGACCCGAGGCGGAGAACCACGCCTGGGGCTACTGGGCTGCCGTCGAAGTGTTCTGAACGTCCGCGTGCGTCGCGCTGGTCGCCGCTCAGATCCGGCCGGCCTCGACCTGCTCCCGCACCCACGGCACGACCTCGTCGAGGATCTGCTCGAGCGAGGTCAGGGCTTCGAATCCCAGCAGCCGCTTGGACTTCGACACGTCCGGCACGCGTCGCTGGACGTCGTAGTCGAACGCGGGATCCGACACGACGCGGAAAGGCTTGTGTGGACCGTGGATCTTGCGCCAGATCAGCTCCGCGAGCTCGAGCACGGTCGTCGAGCGCGCGGTCGAGATGTTGAAGTCCTCGTTGCGCGCCGCGGGATGCTCGACGCAGACCCGGATCCCGCGCGCCAAGTCGCCACCGTAGGTGTAGTGTCGGACCTGGCTGCCGTCTCCCAGGATGTGCAGGGGGTCCTGGCCCTTGAGCACCTTCTGCACGAGGTCGGGCACGACGTGGCTCATCGCGAGCTTGACGTTGCCGGACCAGATCTCGTGCTCGCCGAGCGCGCGGCCCTCGCCGATGCCCACGCAGTTGAACGGCCGAACGATCGTGTAGGGCAGCTGGTACTGCTCCCACGCGCCGCGCGCGAAGTACTCCGTCGCCAGCTTCTGGAATCCGTAGGTCGAGAGCGGCGGCGGCGAGCGCAGCTGCGCGCCCTCCGGCGTCGGAAACTCGGTGGTCGACTCGAAGACCATCGACGACGAGAGCACGGTGACCTTCTGGAGCTTCTTCTTCTCCCGCCAGGCCCAGATGGCGGCATCGAAGGAGGAAGCCGTGATGCGCTCGTTCTCGGCGATCAGGTCGTAGGCGTACTTGTGGAAGTAGCTGATGCCGCCGATCATCGCCGCGCACACGACGAAGTGGTCGCAGTCGGCGATGAGCTCCTTCAGGAGCTGCGTGTCCTTCACGTCGCCCTCGACCAGGCGGTAGCGGGCATGCGAGTCGTACGACTTCGCGACACGTCCGTACTTGCCGAAGTTGTCGATGCCGACGACTTCGTGCCCGGCCTCCAGCAGCTCGGCGCACAAGTAACCCGCGATGAACCCATTCGACCCGGTGACCAGTGTCTTCACAGGATGCTCGTTCCCGTCTTGGTGATGTTCCAGATGTCGACGACCTGCTTGTCGCCGAAGTCGTAGCTCTTGTAGGGCGTGTGCGGCGCGCCGATGAACACGATGCTCGCGCGCCTGACGGCCTCGTCGATCGGCACGAACGACGGGTGCTCCATGTAGGGATCGGAGCACAGCACCTGGCGCGCCTCGACCTCCAAGCCCTTCTTCAGCTTGAACGAGAGCGAGTCACGCGGATCGTCCGAGTCGCCCTTGAACGTCATGCCCAGGATCGCGACCGTCTGGTCGCGCAGGTCCCAGCGCTGCGCCGCGCGCCGAACGATGTAGTTGGGCAATCCTTCGTTCACGAGCATCGCGGCGTGGCCCAGGAAGAACGCGTTCTGGTTGAAGCACGAGAGCTGCATCGTGTCCTTGAAGAGGCACGGACCGGCGGCGAAACCGGGGCGGGGGAAGCTCTTCGCGCGCGGGTAGCGTTCGGTCATCGCGCGATGGACTGCGTTGAAGTCCACGCCGTAGTCGTTCGCGATCATGTAGAACTGATTGGCGACCGCGAACTGGATGTAGCGGAAGGTGTTGTTGTAGAGCTTCGCCAGCTCGGCGCCGAGTGGCGGCAGGACGATCACGTGCTCGGTCAGCAGCTTGAACAGCTCGGACGCGCGCTCTTCGGCACGCGGCGTCACGCCCGAGACGATCTGCGGAAGGGCGGCGATCTCCTCGAGCGCGACGCCCTCGGCCACGCGCTCTGGGCAGAATGCGACGTCGACCTGCAGGCCCTCGCGCTGCAGTGTGCGCGCGACGCGGTCCGTGGTGCCGGGATACACCGTGCTGCGCAGGACGAGGAGCTGTCCGTCCCGCAGGTGCGTACTGTCGGCCTCGAGCAGGTCCTTGTAGACGCCGAAACGCGGGTTGAGGTGCTCATCGAGGGGCGTGCCGACCACGGTGACGACGACTTCGGCCGTGCCGATCACGGCCGGATCCGTCGTGCAACGGAAGTTGCCCGAAGCGAGAACTCGGGGCAGGAGCTCGTCGGCCCCGGCGTCCATGAACGGCATCCGGCCGGCGTTCGTCTCGGCGACCTTGGCCGCGTCGAGGTCCATGGCGACGACTTGCTTGCCAGCCTTCGCGAACGACATTCCGAGCGGCAGGCCGACGTGGCCGCAGCCACCGATGATGACGATGTCGGTCATGGGGGGGTCCGGGAGCGGTGGAGCGCCTTGGGCAAAGGCCGACCACGATACCCGATGCAGGC
Source organism: Planctomycetota bacterium (assembly GCA_016795205.1). Taxonomy (GTDB): domain Bacteria; phylum Planctomycetota; class UBA1135; order UBA1135; genus JAEUHZ01. Next base: position 44,864 of record JAEUHZ010000081.1, read on the forward strand.
CAGCGCTCCGTGAACTCGTCGGAGTTGGCCGGGCGGGGGGGGGCGAGACCCAGGATCAGCGCGGCAGGCTCGCGGCGATCGCGCAGGAGCTGCAGCCCGAGCGAGCAGCAGCCCGAGCGGGCTGTCGCGCGGCGCGAGTGGCTCTGCCCCGCGGCCACCAGGGCTCGCCCCGCGTCGTCTCTCACGCGGAGCGCGTGCATGACCGAGAACGCCGGGCTGGCGTTCGGGCGAGCCGCCACGGCCGCGAGGAGCGGGCGCGGTGCGTGCAGGGGATCCGCGCCATCTGACCGTCGCGCGGTGCGCGATTCGACGGCAGCGACCTGCGCGTCCAGGGAGAAGCCTCCGGGGTCGCAGCACAGCTCGCCGAGTACGCAGCGCGGCCGGCGAGTGCGCCGACGACCACGCCGCGTCGAAGTCCTGCCGGAGTCGGGATCGAGCGCGACGCGGCCTGGGACCGGTGCGGCGCCGACGCACTCGGGCTCGCGCCGTCGGCGCTGGGCGCGGGTCGTCGCTCGCCCGCGATCAGCTCGCGCAGGAGCCCGGACCGCGTGGGTCCCCGCACGTCCCGCACGCACCGCCGCCCACCACCGGTGGCTCGGCGCGCGCCCGTTCGCCGCCACGCGCCAGTGCGAAGCTCGAGATCTGCTTCGCCACGCGCGTCGCGTCGCAGCGCGGACAACGGACCTGCTCGTCGCCTCGGACCAGCTCCTCGAACCCGTTCCCGCAGGCCGCGCAGACGTACTCGTGGATCGGCATGCTGCCAGGGTACCTCGAAACGCCGCGCGGCTTGACGGCTGCTCGCCTTCCGCCTGCAATGCGGCGTCCGTGCGTCCCCGCACCCACCTCTCCCGCGCCCTCGCGGCGCTCGTCCTGGCGCTCTTCGCGCTGGGCTGGCTCGGGGACCGCGCGCACACGACGCTGGAGCGCCATGCTTGGTGCGACGAGCACCAGCGCGTCGAACACCAGGACGTCGAGCACGGGTCTCTCGAGTGCCAGGCGGGCCCACCCTCGCACTGCGAGAGTTCGAGTGCGCACTGCTCGCACGACGAGGATGCACCTGCCGGACCGGCCCTCGAGGCCCCGCGTCCCAGGGGCTCGGAGCACGAGGCCTGCGGACTCCTGCTGGCGCGCGGCGGCGATCCGGTGGGCGTGGCGCCCGCGCGCGCGTCCACGCTCGACCCGCTGACCGATCTCGGGCGTGCTCACGGAACGCCGGGCGCGGACGCGGCGCACGCGTCCGTCCCGCTGGTCCTGTTGGCACCCAAGCAGTCGCCTCCGGCGGCCTGATCCCGTCTGGCTTCGGAGCCGCGCGCCGCGTGCGCGCCGGCCACCCGTGCGTCCGCTCGCTGCGAGCGACGCCCCGCGCGCGCCTTCGCGCTGCGCGTCCCACGACGATCCATCGGAGTCCGCCCATGTTCTCGCTCCGTTCCGAGCTCGAGCGCCCGCCCACGCCCGCGGCGCTAGGCGAGTGTCACTGCGACGACGCCTTCCAAGCGTTGCTCGAACCGCACCTGGACCTGCTGCACGCCGTCGCGCGCGGCCTGCTCCACAGTCCCGACCTGGCCTGCGACGCCGTGCAGGAGACGCTCTACGCCCTGTGGACGCAGGCCGCGACGCCGGCGGAGCTGCGCGGCTGGCTCGTGCGCACGACCGTCCACAAGTGTCTGCACGTCCTGCGACGCGAAGGTCGCCGGGTCCAGCACGAAGGGCGCGCCGGAGCCGAGCGCTGGGAGACCTGTCCCTTGTGCGATCCGGCCGCGCCGGCGGAGGCGCAGGAGCTGCGCGCGCGGCTCGACGCCGCGATCGCTGAGCTGTCCGACGAGCAGCGCACGACGTTCCTGCTGCGCTCGGAGCAGGGGCTCGAGTACCAGGAGATCGCCGCGGCGCTGTGCATCCCCATCGGGACCGTGCGCTCGCGGCTGAAGCGTGCACGCGAGTCGCTGGCGCAGCGACTCGCGGTCTGAGCGTCCGCGCGGATCGAGGCGCGCGCGGCTCGGTCGCGACGGACGCTTCAGGGTCGCAGCCGCGGTGCCGCCCCGGGCTGGCCGGCGCGCAGAGGGCACGCTCCGCGCACGCTGGGGTCTCAGCCGGGCTGGCGCGCGCGGCGGCGGACCCCACCGCTCCCAGGGCGTCCGGGCTACGTCCCGGCCGTGCCCCACGCGGCCCCGCCGACCTGCCGCTGGGGCCTCCGGCCGTTTCCGGCCAACATTCCGCCTCGGATCCGGCCCGCGCGGCGGTGCTTGGGCACCATGGAACCGATGCCCGTCCCCGCCGGAGGAGTCCTGCCGCCCGACGCCTTGCTGGCCCACGCCGGTTCGATCCGCGCGCTGGCCTTGTCGATCCTGGGGGACGAGCACGCGGCCGAGGACGTGCTCCAAGAGACCTGGGTGCGCGCGCTCCAGAAGCCGCCGCCGCGGCAGGACTCGATCGGCGGCTGGCTGCGGCGCGTCGCGGAGGGCATCGCCATCAGCCGCCTGCGCTCCGAGGGGCGGCGCCGCACGCGCGAGACGCACTGGGTCGAGGACCGCGACTGCGCGCAGTCGAGCTACGACGCGCTGGAGCGCGCCGAGGTGCTGCGCGCCGTCGTCGACGAGGTGCTCGCGCTCGACGAGCCGTACCGCGAAGCCGTCATGCGCCGCTACTTCGAGGGGTTGCCGCCGCGCGAGATCGCGGCCGCCACGCAGACCTCCGTCGCGACCGTGAACAGTCGGCTGCAGCGTGCGCAGGCGCAACTCGAGGAACGTCTCCAGCGCCGGCTGTCCGACCGTTGTGGCGGGATGCGCGGCGCGCTGCTGGCCTTGGTCGGCTGGCCGGAGGACGCCGCTGCGGCCTCGGCGGGCGGCTGGCTCACGACCTCCGTCCCAGCCCAGGTGCTCGCCGGCGCCGCCGGCGTCGCGGCGGCCCTGGTGCTCGTGCTGTGGTTCGGCCCGCAGCCGACGGCCGAGCGCCCGGAGTCGGACGTCGCGGTCGGCGCCTTCGAGCCGCGAGCCACGGGCGAGCTGAGCGACGTGCGCGCGCCGCGCGTCGCGCGCTCGGCGGCGTCGGTCGTGGCTCCCGCGAACGACGTCGAGCCGGTCGGCGTGCCGCTCGCGGAGCCCGTGCCTGGGCCGTTCGTCTTCCAGCTCGTGATCGAGCCGATCGACGCCGCGGGCCGTGCGTTGGCGGGCTGCGGCGTGTGGCTGGGACCCGCTCCGGGTCCGCTGGCGTTCGTGGGCGAAACCGCGTGGGACGGCGCGCTGCGCCTCACGTGGCGCGGCCACGAGCCCGAGGTGGCGCTCGTCGTGCGCGCGGGACGCGCGGGGTTCGGCAGCACGGCGCTGCGCCGCGTGCAACTGAGCGCCGCTGGCGCACAGGTCGTGCGCCTGGGACTCGACAGCACGCCGGCACTCGATGTCGACCAGCCGCCCTCAGTGCTGCTGCCGGCCGCCGGCGCTGCGCTCGGAGCCCGGCCGCGCCGCGACGAGGGGCGGTTCCTCTTGGACGGCGCGGGGAACGGCGTGTTCGAGGACCCCTGGCTCCTGGGCGGGCCCGAGCCCGAGCGCGCAGCGGTCGGTCACGCGGCCCTGACGCCGATCGAGGCGCGCACCTCTGGCGCGCCGCTCGACGGGGAGGCGCCGCGGGCCTGGCTCGAGGTGCGCGCGCTCGACGCACAAGGGCGACCGATCCCGCACGCGCTCATTTCGTTCTCCGCGGCCGAGGGCGCCTACCGCGAGGACGTCGCCACGGGACCCGCGGGCGTCGTGCACGCGCTGGCCGTCCCGCCCGGGTCCGTGCTCGTGGCGGTCTCGGCGCCCGGTGCGCCGGCCGTCGTCGCGCGCCAGCGCCTGGAGGTCGAGCCAGGAGCGCGCCTCACGCTCGACCTCGCGCTCCCGCGCGAGCGCTCGGCGCACCTCCGTCTGGTGGACGCCGACGGGAGCCCGCGCGCGGGCTGGCACGTCGAGGCCCGGGACGGGACGGGGTCCACGCTGGCGCGCGCGCGGCTCGACGCACAGGGCCGTGGCTCGCTGCCGCTCGGCGAGGGCCAGCAGGTTGCGCTCCTGGCGCGTGCCGACCCGACGGGCACGGGCGTCGTCGTCGATCCCGCGCTGCTCGCGCACGACTTCGAGCAGGTCTACACGGCCTCGTTCGCGCCACACGAGCGCACGCTGCGGGTGCTGGTCCGCGGGCCGGGCACCGCGGAGGCGGTCGTGCGCGTGGCGCGCGACGACTCCGGGGAGGCGCTCGATGCGGCGCCGGTCGCGGACGAGGAGGCCGAGGCGAGCGGCGTGCGCGCCTTCCGCGCACGCGGGCTGTCGCGCGGGCTGCACCGCGTGCTGGTCGGCGCAGCCTGGCACGGCTGGACCGACGCGGGGCTGATCGAGCTCAAGAGCGGTCGCGGACCCGAGACGATCGAGGTCGCGCTGCCCCCGGCGGCACGACTGACCATGCAGACCGGCGACGCGCAACGCGTGCGGCTGGTGGGGCGTCGCTCCGGGATGAACGTCGTGTCTCCCGACGCGCGCTGCGCCGAGGGGCGCGAGCTGCGCGCCGCGCCAGGGAGCTGGGACCTGCTCGTCGAGCGCGAGCACGGGGCCACGCGCCTGCGGCGCGTGGAGCTCCGGTCCGGCGTCGTGACGCGCGTCGAGTGACGGCCGCCGTGTCTCAGATCGCGGCGGCGCGCACGCGCACGTTCTCTCCGACCCAGTTCAGCATCTTGCGCAGCTCGTCGTAGTCGGGGTGCCGCATGCGCACCCAGGCGTTCGACATGTAGCCGCCCTCGACGGTTCCGGTCGGCGAGCCCGGCGGCGGGAAGTGCGAGTCGAGGATCCAGCGCCCGAAGCGCGCCTGGAGCGCCTCGACGCCCTCGTAGGCCACGACGCGGCCATCGCGGTCGGGCCGCAGCGCGATCATGCCGCCGGAGTACTCGCGTGACGGGCGGCGCGCCACGCGCCCGTGGACGATCGCGTTGGCCCACTCGACGTACAGGTCCATGCCGTTCGCCGCGGAGTAGAGGTCCCACACGCGCACGCCAGGCGGGCGGCAGCCGATCTCGCTGAACTTCAGGCCCTTGGGGCCGAAGAACCACTCCATGTGCGTGGCGCTCGTGCCGATGCCGAGCGCCGCGATGACCTTCTGCCCCAGGCGCTTGACCTCGTCGTACGAGGAATCGCCGATGCGGTTCGTGACCAGGATCTGCGGCGAGATCCAGCGCGCGCGCATGGCCTCCAGCACGTTCGGGAAGTAGTGACAGGCGAAGTCGGCGACCACCTGCCCCTCGATGCACAGCGTGTCGTAGAAGCCCTCGTGACCCTCGATGAACTCCTCGACGGCGACGGCCGCGCCGCGGTCGACCTGGGCGTCGCGGATGGCGGCCTCGAGCTCCGCGGGGTTCGCGGCGCGGTAGGTGCCCGAGGCACCGGCCGCGGCGCGCGGCTTCAGGATGACGGGGAAGCCGACCTGATTCGCGAAGGCGCGCACCTCGTCGGCGCTCGTCGTCCCGATCGACTGCGCGCAGGGCACGCCCGCGGCGCGCAGGGCGTCCTTCATCGCCGGCTTGTCGCGGCACAGGAACGCCGTGCGCGTGCTCGTGCCGGGGATGTCGCAGGCTTCGCGCACCTGAGCGGCCGTCTCGATGTGCGCCTCGACGGTCGCCTCCAGGCGATCGACCCAGCCGCGGGCTTGGATGCGCCGGGTGGCCTCGAGCATCGACTCGTAGTGCGTGACGGAGCGCACCTGCTCGTAGCCCGAGAGCCAGCTCTTGAGCTCACGGTCGAGCGCCTCGGCCGGGCTCTCGCCGATGCCGGTGACGCGCGCGCCGACTTGGTGCAGTGCACGCACGAAGTCGCGCTGGTTCTTGGGGAAGGCGGGTTCGACGAAGGCGACGTGCATGGTGCTTGCTGGGGGCCGGGTGACCTGTCGCGAGCATACGGTGTGCGTGGCGCGCTGGGCCATGTCGGCTTGGCGTCCGATCCAGCGAGGGCGAATCCGTGGCTTCCCGACGAGGCCGCCGAACCAGCGCCAGCGACGCGTGCAACGTGCTGGCTGCGCCGCGCAGTGCCCCAGAAGCGCAGTCGCCGGTGGCTCGGAACGCGCGGCGCACCGCACAGGGCTCGAGGTGCGGCGCTGGACAACCGACGTGCAGGCCGCGTAGCGCGCGACCCAGGAGCAGGACGCGAGTTCGCGGAGTCGTGCACGTGAGTCGCTGAATCCACCTAGAACTGGTCCCGTCGAGTTGCCGGCACGCCGAATGCCCTGGGCATTGACTGGCCCGCGCCGCGCGACTAATTTCCGGGTCACGGCCGGGTCACGGCCGGGTCACGGCCGGGTCACGGCCGGGTCACGGCCGGGTCGCGAAGCAACTCACTTCCCCGCATGGGAGCTCTGCCATGAACACTGCCCTGCCGTTCGCGCTGGTCATCGTCCTGACCAATTCGCTTGCTCCGACGCCATCTGCATCCAGTGGATTCTGCACGGCAGGCTGCGAGGGCACCTCGGGGGCCGGTGCCGGGAATGGGGTCGCGGCATGCACGGGAGAGGCCCTGACCATCCTCGCCTCGGTGACAGACGGGAGTTGCACGCCTGAGTCTTGGGAGCCACCGGCGCAGCCCGTTGGTTGCGTCGAGGAAGGCTGTCATGCCGTCGTGACGCGATCGTGGACTGGCCTGCCGGCTCACTCGACTTTGAAGTTCTGCGTGAAGCTCGACGGCGTTCAGTACTGTCGCGGCGACGCACCGGACGCGGGCCCGCAGGGTCAGGGGTCGGACGTCAAGACGCCGACCATGAACTGCGGGTGGACCGATTTCGAGTTCAACTTCACCTCACAGTGTGGGACGACCGCGACGGCCAAGGTCAGCTGTCTGGCCTGCCGGACGATGTGATCGTGAGCCCCATGCCTGCGCGCCAGAGCACGACGCCGACCGTCCGCCTCGCTCGCTGGGGAGCCCTCGGGTTGGTCGTGCTCGCCGCGACCTGGCTGTGGCGCACGCTCCTGACCGAACGAGCGGTCGGGGACGGCGCGGTCCATCCCGAAGCCGCGGTCGCGCCCAGCATCGGTGGGGAGGGGCCAGCCTCCATGGAGTCACCACGGGCGCCGCTCCTCCACGCCACCGAACCCGATCGCACGGGCGAGGAGATCCTGGCGGAGTTCTGGGGCGCCGACTGGGCTCGAATTCGCGAGGAGTTGGTCGAATCCGGGATCGATCTGGACGGCCGTTACCGGATCCTCCCGTGGGCGGAAGCCAGCTCGCGCATCGAGGCGGAGTTCGTCCGCTCGTTGGAGCCTCACTTGGCTGGAGTCCAGGACTCACTCCGGCAATGGCCGGACACGGGGTCGTCCCCGGCCTGGTTGAAGGAGTACTTCCGACTCGACCGCACTCCCACGCCTCAGGAGGTCGCGCACATCGAAGCGCTGACGCTCGACTTCAATCTCCAACTCGGGGACTTGGTCGAGGTTTACCGGAGGGACTTGGACGCTGCCGTTCGTCGCGCGCTGTCCGCCCAGACCTACCGCCGCTTCCCGATCGCCACCGTCGCGAGCCGGAACCCCGCGGGAGCCGATGTCTTCGCTGGCGCCGCGGCCTACGGAGGCTGGGCCGCCGCGCTGGCCCTGTACGGATCCGATCACCCCGGACTGCTGGCGCAGCAGCAGCAGATCAAGTCCGTGCGCGTGGCCAGGAACGCCCAGGTCCGCGCGTACCTGCAAGGGCGCTGAGGCCTCACAGCGCCGGCAGCCGCCTGTACAGCTCGACGTACCTCAGGATCTGCCGCTCCCACGAGAAATCCTGCGCCATCGCGTTCTGCTGCAACCGCCGCCACTGCGCCGGGTCTCGCCAGGCGCGCAGCGCGCTCTCGATCGCGCCGGCCAGCGCGTGCGCGTCGAAGTCGTCGAACACGAAGCCCGTGCCCTCGCCCGTGCGCGGGTTCCAATGCGCCACGGTGTCGGCCAATCCGCCCGTCCTGCGCACGATCGGCGGCGTGCCGTACTTGAGGCTGTACATCTGGTTCAGGCCGCAGGGCTCGAAACGCGAGGGCATCAGGAACAAGTCCGAGCCGGCCTCGATCCAGTGCGCGAGGTCCTCGTCGTAGGCCTTGCGGTAGGCGACCTTGTCGGGGAAGGTCGAGGCCAGCCACTCGAAGTAGCGCTCGTAGCGCTCCTCGCCGCTGCCCTGGACCACGAGGCGCAGATCCTCGCGGCGCAGGAACACGGTCAGCGACTCGTGCAAGAGGTCGAAGCCCTTCTGCGCTGTCAGCCGTGACACGATGCCCAGCACGGGCGCGCGCTCGGTCGGCGGCAGCTCCATGCGCTTCAGGAGCGCGGCCTTCATGCGCGCCTTGCCCGCTAGGTCCTGCGGCGTGAAGCGGTGGGGGATGCGCGCGTCGATCGCGGGGTCCCAGACGTCGTAGTCGACGCCGTTCACGATGCCGAACAGGTGGTCGTCGCGGCTCTTGAGCAAGCCTTGCAGGCCCATGCCCAACTCGTCGCCCTGGATCTCCTTGGCGTACGTGCGGCTCACGGTCGAGAGCGCGGTGGCGTACGTGATCCCCGACTTGAGGAAGCTGAACGAGCCGCGCTGCACGTCCTCCTGCCACAAGAGGTGCCGCTCGTTGGCCAAGTCGACGTCGGCCAGCGCCGCCAGCGGGAAGTTCCCCTGGTAGGCGTTGTTGTGCAAGGTGAGCAGCGTGCGGGTCGGCGCGAACAGCTTGTCCCAGGCGTAGATCGTGCGCAGGTAGAGCGGCGCGAGCGCCGTGTGCCAGTCGTGCGCGTGGACGACATCGGGTGCCCAGCCCGTGTGCTGGCAGCTCTCCAGCGCGGCGCGCGTCAGGAAGGCGAAGCGCACGTGCTCGTCGCCGTCCGCGGCGTAGATCCCCTCGCGCTCGTAGAAGTCGGGGCAGCGGATGAACCAGGCGCGCGCCGCGCTCTTGGTCAGCGGCGCGGACCACGCGCTCCACACCACGCGCCGCCCGCCGATCTGCATGGGGATCTCCTGCAGTCCGGGCACGGGCTCCAGGGCCAGCCCCGACAGCCGCACGCGCTTGTACAGGGGCAGCACGATGCGCGGCTCGTGCCCGGCCTTGTGGAGGTAGCGCCCGATGGCGGCCGTCACGTCGGCGAGGCCACCGGTCTTGGCGAAGGGCGCGACTTCGGCGGACGTGACGAGGACGCGTAGAGGGGGCATGCGGGTGACGGCTCCGTTCGGCGGAGTGTAGAGTGCCCGGATGCAGAACGTCATCTTCGTCGCGCCGTTCGCGCTGGAGGCGACCATGCGCTTCTTGCGGCCCGCGCTGGCCCTGCCGGGCGTGCGGCTGGCACTGATCGGGCAGGAGCCGCTGGAGCGGCTGCCCGCGGAGCTGCGCGAGAAGCTCGCCGCGCACTACCGCGTCGAGGACACGCTGCAGGTCGACCAGCTCCTGGCGGCCGTGCGGCACGTGGCGCGCGGCTGGAGCGGCAAGGTCGATCGCATCGTGGCGATCCTCGAGCAGCTCCAGGTGCCGGTGGCCGAGGTGCGCGCCAAGCTGGGCCTGCCGGGGCTGTCGGTCGAGGCCGCCCTGAACTTCCGCGACAAGTCGCGCATGAAGAACGTGCTGCGCGCCCACGACCTGCCCTGTGCGCGCCATCGCCTGTGCAGCAGCGACCGCGAGGCCTTCGCGTTCGGCGAGTCCTCCGGCTTCCCGATCGTCGTGAAGCCGCCGGCCGGGGCGGGCGCCAAGAACACCTTCCGCGTGGACTCGCACGAGCAGCTCGCGAGCTGGTTGAAGACCGCGCCGATCCGCGCCGAGGACCCGCTGCTCCTGGAGGAGTTCATCCAAGGCGAGGAGTACTCGTTCGACACCGTCACGATCGACGGGCGGCACGTCTTCCACTCGATCGGACGCTATTCGCCGACGCCGCTCGACGTGATCGAGAACCCCTGGATCCAGTGGGTCGTGTACCTCCCGCGCCGCATCGACGGCCCGGAGTTCGCCGGGATCCGTGCCGCGGGACCGCGCGCGTTGGATGCCCTGGGGATGCGGACGGGCCTCTCGCACATGGAGTGGTTCCGCCGCCGCGACGGCTCCGTGGCGATCTCGGAGGTCGGCGCCCGTCCGCCCGGCGCGCAGTTCACGACGCTCATGAGCTACGCCCACGACCACGATTTCTACCGGGCCTGGATCGAGCTCATGGTGTTCGACACGTTCAGGGTGCCGGAGCGCAAGTTCTCCGCCGGCGCCGCCTACCTGCGCGGGCAAGGCCGCGGGCGCGTGAAGTCGATCCGCGGGCTGGAGCTGGCTCAGGCCGAGTTGGGCGAGCTGGTCGTCGAGGCCAAGCTGCCGCAGATCGGGCAGACGCCCAAGGAGGGCTACGAGGGCGAGGGCTACGTCGTCGTGCGCCACCCCGAGACCGAGGTCGTCGTCAAGGCCTTGCAGCGCATGATCGAGATCGTGCGCGTCGAGCTGGGCTGAGCGTCTCCGTGGCCGGCGGCGCGGTTCCCCCGACCCGGGCGGCGCAGGGCACGAAGCCCGCAGCGCGGCCGCGGATTCGAGCGGGGCTGCGCCCTAGGGTGCCGTCTCAGTCCGGCCTCAACCCCCGTCGCGCCATGGCCGCCACGAGGCGGGCCGCCGCGCTCCCCAGGCGGTAGCGCGCAGTGGACTCCGCCAGCCCGAGCTGGCGCGCGGCCTCCGCGACGGGCACGTCGAACACCTTGCACATGGAGAGGATCGTGCGGTCGTCCTCGTCCAGCTCGTCGAAGGCGGCTTGCAGCAGCGCGAACTCCTCCTCGGACTGGAGCACGTCGCCGGGAGGGCGCGCCGGAGCCTCGATCCCGCTCTGCGTCTCGGCGCGCTGCTCGCGCTGCGAGGTGCGGCGCGCGGCGTCGTAGTAGCGGCGCTTCTCGAGGATCTTGCGCGTCGCCACCTGGAACAAGTACGCGCGGAACGCGCCCTCGGACTCGAACGTCAGCCGCTCACGCTGCTTCCAGACCTCGCGCACGGCGGATTGGACGATGTCGCTCGCGGACTCGCGCGCGCGCAGGAACGGCCCGAGGCCCAGGCGCACGTGGGTGTGCAGCGAGCCGAGCGCGTCCTCCATCAGCCGCCCGAGTTCGAGCGCACGTTCGTCGGCGGGGTCCGGCGGAGGCATGCGGCACACCGATTCGAACGTGGGGGACGATTGCGGGCAAGGCTCCGACCCGGAGAAGATCGTTCCGTGGATCCGGCCCGTGATGATCCTCCTTCCCCGCGGCGCCCTGCGCCGCGGACGGGCATGGATCCCAGCACATCCTTCTCGGACGAGGCCTTGGAGGCCTTCGCGGAGCTCGAGGCGCGGCGCGCGGGCGCCCTCCCGGAAGGCACGGCTCCGGCCGATCCGCGCACGGCCGAGGAGCTCGCCGCGCTGCGCGCGCTCGGCGGCCGGGTCGACCGGCTGCTCCACGGCATCCTGGCGGACGGGGCCGCGGTGCGCTCGGCGCTCGATTCGCTGGGGCTCGCACCGCAGGGGCCCGGGAGCGAAGCCCGCGACGAGCTCGCGCGGCTCGCGCGCATGGCCGGCTCGACGTCGCGCTACACGCTCTCCGGCGAGCTGGCGCGTGGCGGCATGAGCACGGTGTGGCGCGTGCGCGACACGGCGCTGGACCGCGAGCTCGCGATGAAGGTCGCGGACGAGCGCTCCGGCATGCTCCCGCGGTTCCTGGCGGAGGCGCGCTTCACTGGACGCCTCGATCACCCGGGCGTCGTCCCCGTCCACGAGCTGGGCGTCGACGAGCACGGACGCGCCTACTTCACGATGCCGCTCGTGCGCGGACGGACGTTCACGGACGTGATCGACCTGGCGCGTGCCCGGCGCGAGGGCTGGACGCCGATGCGCGCCATCGACGTGCTGCTCAAGGTGTGCGACACGGTGGCCTACGCGCACTCGCTGGGCGTCGTGCACCGCGACCTGAAGCCCGACAACGTGCTGGTCGGACGCTTCGGCGCGGTCTACGTCGTCGACTGGGGCCTCGCCCGACAGGTCGGCGGCGTGGAGCCGGGCGTGATCACCGAGCAGGATGCGGCTGCCACGTTCGCCGACCAGCACACGCTGGCCGGCGCGGTGCTGGGCACGCCGTCGTACATGGCGCCCGAGCAGGCGGCTGGCCGGAACGAGGAGCTCGGTCCGCGCACCGACGTGTACGCGCTGGGTGCCGTGCTGTACCGGCTGCTCGCGGGGGTCGCGCCCTACTGCGATGGCGAGGCCCGGCCTTCGAGCCAGGCCGTGCTCGAGGCCGTTCGCGCTGGTCCGCCGCGCGAGGTCGAGACGCTGGCGGCGGACGCGGACGCCGAGCTGGCGGCGATCTGCCGCCGCGCGATGCAGCGCGATCCGACCGCGCGGTACGCCAACGTCGAGGAACTGGCGGCGGACCTGCGCGCGTACCTGGAGGGCCGGGTCGTCAGCGCGCGCCCGAGCGGTGCATGGGTGCAGCTCTCGAAGTGGGTGCGGCGCAACCGCGCGCTGTCCTCCGCGCTGGGACTGGTGTTGGCGCTGCTCGTCGCGGGGCTCGTGGCCGTCACCTGGAGCGAGCGCCGGCGCGCCCAGGACAGCGAGCGCGCGGCCGCCGAGGTGCGCTTCGAGGCCGATCAGCGCGCGCCCGTGGCGCTGCGCGACGCGGCCGCACGCCTGTGGCCGAGCCTGCCCGAGCAGATCCCGGCGCTCGAGGCCTGGCTGGCCGAAGCGGGGACGCTCGTCGCGCGGCGCGCGGAATACGCGCGTGCGCGCGACGCGCTGCGTCGCACGGGCCGTCCGGCGGACGTGGACCACCCGCGTGAGGTCGCCGCCCGCACGCGGCTCGCGGCCAGGCTCGCGGCCCTGCGCTCGGAGGCCGCCGGCCACGAGCAGGACGTGCTCGAGTTCAGCGGGCGCGCGTTCGGTCCGGGTCGTGAGCAAGGATTGGCCTACGCCTACGCGCACCTGGACCGGCTGGCGCCGCGGATCGCCGCGCTCGAGGAGCGTCTCGCGTCGCCCCAAGCCTGGCTGCTCGCCGACGCGCTCGCCGACCAGCGCGCCGCGGCGCTGGCAGAGCTCGTGGACGCCATCGAAGAGTTCGCCGATCCGATCGAGGGTCCGATCGCCGCGGTGCAGTCGCGACTCGATCGAGCGCGCCGTGTGCCGGACGCCGCCGCGCTGGCGTCAGATCCCGCTTGGCGCGCCGCGCTCGAGGATCTCGCCGACCCCGAACGCTCGCCGCTCTATCGCGGCCTGCGGATCGCGCCGCAGGTCGGGCTCGAGCCACTGCGCCGCAATCCCGCCAGCGGACTCTGGGAGTTCCTGGTGCTCGGGAGCGGCGAGCGGCCGCGCGCGCACGACGACGGCGCCTACGGGATGGGGCCGACCGCGGGCATCGTGCTGGTGCTCGTGCCGGGCGGGCCCACGCGGCTCGGCGTGCGGGCGCTCGAGCCGCTGCCGCGCGAGCTCCTGCGAGCGGGCGAGCTCTCGCAGGGCACGCGGCGCGATCTGGAGCTCGACCCCTTCTTCCTCTCGAAGTACGAGCTCACGCAGGGGCAGTGGGTGCGGGCGACGGGCCACAATCCGGCCTACTTCAGGGCCGGGACGACGTTCGGGTGGCCGACGCACACGCTGAGCTTCGATCTCTCCTATCCGGTCGAGTCGGTCTCCTGGACCGAGGCCAGCGAGGTGCTCGGACGGCTCGGGCTCGTGCTGCCGACCGAGGCCCGCCTCGAGCACGCCTACCGCGCCGGCACCGAGGCTTCGTGGTCGATCCCCGAGGCGCCCTGGTGCCTGGTGGGGGGCGTCAACGCGGCGCAGCACGGTGGGGTCCCGTTCCTGCACGATCTCGCCGCGGGCTACTTGCCACACGACGGCTTCCAGAGCCCAGCCCCGGTGGGCTGGTTCACGGCGAACGCTTGGGGCTTCCACGAGGTCCACGGCAACGTCGGGGAGTGGGCCCAGGACGTATTCAGGGTGCGCTGGGGGTATGCGATGCGGGAGGGCGACGGTCTCCACCTGGCGCCTGAATCGGGCCTGCGCGTCGTGCGCGGGGGCACCTGGGGGCACACGCTCAACTGGCTCACGTCCTGGCATCGCGAGGATCAGGCACGGGAGTTCCGCTCGTGGGGGATCGGCGTGCGGCCGGCGCGGGACGTGCGGGATCCATGAGGCGCCGCGCGGCGTCGGACTCGTGGGGGGCAACGAGCCCCTGCGCTCATCCGCCCCCGGGCAACTCGGCCAGGATCAGCGAGCGCTCGCGCGGCCGCGTTGCGCGCGTGCGAGCCAAGTGCATGAACCCGTCGAAGTCCGCGGCGGGAATCGTGCGCGGCAGCGCGGCGGCCTCGCGCGTCGCCGTGTCGACGTCGGCGCGGATGCCGTAGCCTCCGAACCAGCGGTGTCCCTGCTCGGCCCAGGCCCAGTCGTGGACCGGGCCGCTCGCGGGTGTCACCCGCAGATCGAGCAGGAAGCTCCCCGAGCGCGCGCCCGACAGCACGGCGTCGAGCGAGCCGGCCGGAGCGGGCGACAGGCGGTAGACGCGGAAACCGAAGCGCCCGTCGGGCCCGAGCGCGTTCGCCAGGAACTCGCCGGTCCCGAACGTCGCGCCCAGCGCGTAGTACGCGTCGCCGAGCGCGGCGGCGACGTGCCCGCCCATGGCGAGCTCGTCCGTGCCGAGGTAGCGCAACGGGCCGCGCGACACATGCGCGCCGTGCGCCCACACGAGGGCGCGTGCGCCGCGCGGAAGGTCCTCCAGCTCCCGCAGCAACAGCTCGGCCAGCGCGCGGTCCCGTCCTCCGGGCGAGTGGTAGAGCGTCAGCGCGCTCCGCAGCTCGAGCAGGCGTAGCTCCAGCTCGGCGCTCGCGCGGCCCAGCGCGCGCACCTCGGCCTCGAGCTCCACGACCTCGGCGGTGAGCGCGTGGTAGTCCGCCGCGTCCCCGGACCACAGCGCGCGGACGGCGGGCTCGATGCGCGCGCCCCAGGCCGAGAGGCGCGCGACGAGCTCCGGGGTGCCGCCCACCAGCTCGCCGATGCGCCGGGCGGCGGCCTCGGGGTCTTGGACGTCGATGCCGGCGAAGCGCACGCGATCGGCCGGGGACGCGGCGAGGTTCCAGGCGCGCAGATCCTGGAGCAGCGCGGCGACCTCCTCGACCTGCCACACGAGCATCCCGAGTCCGGCCATCGCGGCTTCGAGGTCGCCGCTCGCGCCCGAGACGTAGGCTGCGGTGGCGCGCGCCCGCGCCGCGCTCGACTCGAACAGGACCAGGCGCGCGCCTCCGTGCCACACGAGCTGCAGGGTCAGCGCGCGCCGCAGCTCGAACGACTCGTGCTGGCCGTGCGTCGACTCGCCGAGTCCCAGGACGCGGACTCCACGCAGCGTGGCCTCGAACGCGTGGAATGCCCGTGCCGCGTCGTCGAGCGGGACGGCCTCGCGCGCGACCCAGGTGGCGACGTCGAGCGTCTGCGGCACGGCATCGGGCGCTGCCGCGGTGCAGCCCTGGAGGGCCAGCGCGAATGGGACGATCCACTTCATCGTGCCGGATGGCGAACTGCTGGAGCGGCGAGCGCGCCCCACGCGCTGCGGCGCCGCGCGCGCGGACGTTCAGCTCGACGGGGGGCGCCGCGCGCCGAACAAGGCGCTGGCGATCCCGAACGTGGCCAGCACCAGACCCAGGAGCAGCGCGCCGCTCGTGGGGATGGCCAGCCACTCGAGCGACTCCTTGGCCGCCCCGGTGCTGCCCAGGCCCGGCGCGCGCTGGCCGGCGAGCAGCCAGAAGATGGGGTACCCCAATGCGCCGAAGCCCAACGCCCAGGCCGCGATGCGGCTGTGCTTGGGGTTGGCGCGCGCGCCGGCCAGCACGAGGATCACGGCCAGCGTCGCCGCTCCGATGCCGCCGCCGTGCATGTGCGCGCGCTTGTAATAGCTCCAGGCCTTGTCGACCACGGCCTTGCTCTTCGCGGCGTCGCCGCCGTAGCGGGCCTCGAGCACGGCCTGCGCGTCGGCTTCGAGCCCGCCCTTGAGCGAGTCCTCGAAGGCACCGAACACGCCGCCCATCCCGAAACCGAACAGCAGCGCGCACAGGGAGAGGAGGACGCCCACGCGCATGTCGCGCAGTCCGTCGGCGATCGAAGGGGTCATGCGGCTCTCGGTGGTGGAGGGTGCGGGTGCAGAGCCTAGCGAGCCGCCGAGCGCCGCGCTCGACCCGCCCAGCCCGCCGAGCGCGCGCAGCGAGTCGCGGGCGCGCCGGCGTCGCGGGAGGGGCCGCGGGATGGAACTCCGGTGGTCCTCCCGCCCCGTGCGCCGAGCGCCCGGGCCGGGCCTCCCGCGCGAGGCCCGGCCGTGCGCGGCGACGCGGGTTGGCCCGCGTCGCGCGCCCTGCTCGGCGCTTCGGCTCCGGGTACGAGCGCCCCGCTGCTCCCGGGCACGGCGCGAGTCGTCCGCGGCAGCGCGCGCTGGCCGTTGCATGCGGGCCCCGCGCTCTCGACAATCCACCGGATCCCAAGGCCTCCGGTCGCACCATGAACGTCGTCCTGATCTCACCCGGCTACCCGGCCGAGATGCCGCACTTCACGCGCGGGCTGGCCGAGGTCGGCGCTCGCGTGCTGGGCGTCGGCGACCAGCCCCGCGAGGCGCTCGACCCCGAGCTCAAGCGCAGCCTCGCGGACTACCTGCACGTGCGGAACCTGTGGGACGAGGACGCGACGGCCCGCGCCATCCACGCCTGGACGAAGGGCCGCAGCGTGGACCGCGTCGAGTGCCTGTGGGAGCCGGGCATGATCCTGGCCGCGAAGGTGCGCGCGGCGCTGGGCATGCCGGGCATGACCGTCGAGGAGACGCTGCCGTTCCGCGACAAGGTCGTGATGAAGGACGTGCTCGCCAAGGCCGGCGTGCGCACGTCGAAGCACCAGCGCGCGACGACCGCCAACGAGGTGCGCGCGGCGGCCGAGCGCTTCGGGCTGCCGGTCATCGTCAAGCCCGTGGCGGGCGCGGGCTCGGCCGACACCTACCCGATCCGCGACGGCGCCGACCTGGAGCGCGCGCTGTCCGCCTTGGGGAACGTGCCCGAGGTCACGGTCGAGGAGTTCATCGAGGGCGAGGAGCACACCTACGACACGGTCTGCGCCGACGGCGAGATCCTGTTCGAGAACGTGGCCTGGTATCGCCCCACGCCGCTGGTCGCCAAGCTCAACGAGTGGATCAGCGCGCAGTCGACCTGCCTGCGCGACATCGAGCGACCGGAGGTCGCCATCGGACGTCAGCTCGGTCGCCAAGTGCTGCGCGCGCTGGGCTGGCGCACCGGGTTCACGCACATGGAGTGGTTCCGCACCGCCAAGGGCGAGGCCGTGTTCGGCGAGATCGGCGGCCGCCCGCCGGGCGCGCGTCTGGTGCACGCGATGAACTACTCGTGCGACGCGGACCTGTTCCGCGGCTGGGCCGAGGCGGTCTGCAAGGGCCGCATCGAGCAGGACCTGCGCAAGAAGTACAACGCCGGCGTCGTGTTCAAGCGCGCGATCGGACAGGGGCGCATCCGCGCCTACGAGGGGCTGGACCGCCTCATGGCGCGCTACGGGGAGCACGTGCCGGTGGTCGACCTGGCGCCGATCGGCGCGCCACGCCGCGACTGGAAGTCGAGCGCCATCGGCGACGGCTGGATCGTGGTGCGCCACCCTGATCTCCAGACCTGCCTGGCGCTGGGCGACGCGTTCGCTTCCGAGCTGCGGATCCTGGCCGGCTAGCGCGCGCATGCACTCCGGACGCGTCGTGCTGCTCGGGCCCCAGCGGCTGCATCGGACCCTGAGTTCGGCCGTGGAATCGCTGCGCGTGCACGGCATGGTCGCGGCCGTCACCGCCGGCTGGGAGGAGCGCGAGGGCGAGGACCAGGAGATGCGCGAGCACCTGGGCGGACGCACCGTGAACCTCAAGATCTGGGAGCGCGCCGAGGACGTCATGACGCGCGATCCGGAGCTCTCGCGTGCGCTGCGCGAGCGTCACGATCGGCTGCGCGAGCAGCACGCGCTCTACAGGCTGCGCCTGGACTTCGCCGTGGAGGCGGCGCGCGAGCTCATGCGGCGCGAGCCCACGCCGGGCCGCGAGGAGATGCTGGAGGCCGAGCGCGCCGCGGCCATCGAGGCCGTGCGCGAGCTGGACGAGTTCCACCTGCGGCGCGTGTCGCTGATCCATCGCGAGTTCGAGGCCGAATGGCGCCCGACCGAGCGCGAAGTCGTCGCGCGTCATCGGCACGAGCTGGCGCAGATCGTGGAGTCGTGCGAGTGCGTGTGCGTGGCGGGCGGGCACGTCGTCGTGCTGCTGCACCGACTGCGGCTCTTCGATCTGTTGCCGCTCCTTGCTCACCGGCCCCTGGTGGCCTGGTCCGCGGGGGCCATGGCGCTCGGCGAGCGGGTCGTGCTGTTCCACGACAGCCCGCCCCAGGGCCAGGGCGCCGCCGAGCTGCACGAGGAAGGCCTGGGCGCCTACAGCGGGGTCCTGCCGTTCCCGCACGCCAAGAAGCGCCTGCGCCTGCACGATCGCCGCCGCATCGCCTTCCTCGCGCGGCGCTTCGCGCCCGATCGCTGCCTGGCGCTCGACCCCCTGACGCGCGCCGACTGGGACGGCCGGCGCTGGCACGGCGAGCCGGGCACGCTGCGCCTCCACGAGGAAGGCATGCTGGTCCAGGCGGGTGCGCCATGACCTCGACCCTGGTGCACGACATCGAGAAGCACGCGCGGCTCGGCCCGTGGGCGCTCGAGGGCTGGCTGGCCGAGAAGCAGTTCCCGGTGGTCGAAGGTCGCACGGTGACCTTCGTGTTCCGCGGCCGCGTCGAGCAGGTCAAGCTGCGCCATTGGATCCACGGGCTCGCGACCGCGCTGCCGTTCCACAACGTGCCGGGCACCGACCTGTGGTTCCTCGCGATCGACGTGCCCGAGGGTTCGCGGCTCGAGTACAAGCTCGAGGTCGTCGCGCGCGGCGAGCACCGCCTGATCCAGGACCCGCTCAACCCGAACCTGGCGAGCGATCCCTACGGCGTGAACTCCGTCGTGCACGGCGCCGGGTACCAGGTCCCGGAGTGGTCGCTCCCCGACCCCGAAGCGCGTCCGGGGGAGATCGTCGAGCACCCGATTCGCTCGCAGGCGCTCGGCGACCAGCAGGTCCAGGTCTACCTGCCGGCGCGCTTCCGGCGCACGCGGCGCTACCCACTGCTCGTGGTGCACGACGGGCCCGATTACGTGAAGTATGCGGCGCTCAAGATCGCGCTCGACAACCTGATCCACCGCCTGGAGCTCCCTTCCCTGGTCGTCGCGCTGATCCGGTCACACGACCGGCTGCGCGAGTACGCGGACGACCCGCGCCACGCGGATTTCCTGGCGCGCGACCTCGTGCCCCAGCTCGAGAGCGCGTTCCCGCTGGTCGGCAAGCCCTCGGCGCGCACGCTCATGGGCGCCTCGTTCGGCGCCGTGGCCTCGCTGGCGGCCGCTTGGCGCTACCAGGGCTTCTTCGACCGGCTGCTGCTCCAGTCGGGGTCCTTCGCCTTCACCGACATCGGTCCGCACGATCGCGGTCCGGTGTTCGATCCGGTCGTGCGGTTCGTGAACGCCTTCCGCCGCAATCCCGGACGGCCGGCGAATCAGATGTACGTCTCCTGCGGCGTCTACGAATCGCTGATCTACTACAACCGCTCGCTGGTCCCGCTGCTGGAGCGTGCAGGCCTCGACGTCAAGTACAGCGAGGCCCACGACGGCCACAACTGGGAGAACTGGCGCGATCGCCTGCGGGAGGGCCTGTCCTGGCTCCACCCCGGGCCGCTCTGGATGGTCTACGAGTAGCCCCTGCGGGGCAGAGGGAGCGCGATGCCCAAGGCGCTGTTCGACAGTCGAGACCTCGCGCGCTACCGCGTGGAGGACGGCCGCGGCTTCCGTCTGGCCGACCACGACCCGGGTGACACGCACGAGATCCTGACCAAGGAAGACGCGGTCGACCTCCTGCAAGCCGGCATCCGCGACCTGGCCGCGCTGCAGGAGCGGCTCGCGGCCCAGGACCGCTGGTCGCTGCTCGTGGTCCTGCAGGCCATGGACGCGGCCGGCAAGGACGGCACGATCGAGCACGTGATGTCGGGCGTGAACCCGGCCGGCGTGCACGTGACGTCCTTCAAGGCGCCCAGCCAGGAGGAGCTCGACCACGACTGGATGTGGCGGCACTGGAAGGCGCTGCCCGAGCGCGGGCGCATCGGCATCTTCAACCGCTCGCACTACGAGGAGGTCCTCGTCGTCCGCGTGCACCAGGAACTCCTCGCGGCGCAGAAGCTGCCGGCGGGGCTGGCCGGCAAGCAGGTGTTCCAGGAGCGTCTGCGCGACATCGCGGCCTTCGAGGACTACCTGGCGCGCAACGGCACGCGCACGGTCAAGTTCTTCCTGAACCTGTCGCGCGCGGAGCAGAAGAAGCGCTTCCTGGCGCGCATCGACGAGCCCGACAAGAACTGGAAGTTCGACTGCGGCGACGTGCGCGAGCGCCGGCACTGGGACGCCTACCACGAGGCCTACGAGGACGCGATCCGCCGCACGGCCGCTCCGCACGCGCCGTGGTACGTCGTCCCGGCCGACAAGAAGTGGTTCACGCGCCTCGTCGTCGCGCGCGCGCTGGTCGACGCCCTGGAGCGGCTGGACCTGGACCTGCCGCCGCTCACGCCCGAGCGGCTGGCGGAGCTGGCCGCGGCGCGGGTCGAGCTGGAGAGCGAGCGCTAGGCGCGGGCGCCGCCGGCCCGCGCCTGCCACGCGCGGCGCGCGACCGGGCCGGGCCCCTGCGCTCGCTCTGCAGCCCGCTCCGGCGCCGTCGCGGGGCGCGGGACGCGCTGGTAGACTTCTCGCCCTTCGAAGCGGCCGCCATGGCCGTCCGGATCACCTCGCGGAGAGCATCGTGGGCATCGTCACACGTCGGATCGGGTTGTCGCTGGGCGCGGACATCTGCTGGGCCAAGGCCTACGAGGACATCCTGGAGCGGCTCGATCTCGCGCTCCCGCTGGGTCGCGACACCGTCAAGTTCCAGGTCGAGCGCACCTCGATCGTGCCCTTCCACTTGCGGGCGGAGCCGAAGTACGACGTCGTCGTCGACCGCCTGACGCACTGGTTCCCCTTGCAGCGCGAGTGGATCAAGAAGGCGATCCTGCTCGACGGCACGTACGTCCTGAACAACCCCTGGACCGTGCAGTCCATGGAGAAGCACACGTCGTACTGCGCCATGATCCGCCTGGGCCTCTCGATCCCGGCCACGGCGATGATCCCGGCCAAGGACTACGAGGAGAAGGCCGACCTGCGCGTGACGCTCTCGCGCTATGCCAAGTTCTTCGACCTCGGGAAGCTCGGTGAGGAGATCGGCTACCCGGCGTTCTCGAAGCCCTACGACGGCGGCGGCTGGCAGGGCGTGTCCAAGGTCGACGACGCAGGTCAGCTCACGCGGGCCTACGACGCCTCGGGCAAGATGATCCTGCACCTGCAGGCCGGCGTCGTGCCCTACGACCTCTTCGTGCGCTGCATCGGGTTCGGGCCGCAGACGCACGTGATCAAGTACGACCCGAGCCAGCCGCTCCACCAGCGCTACACGAACGAGCAGGGGTTCCTGTCCAAGCAGGACCGCGCGCTGATCGAGGACATCACCCTCACGATCAACGCCTTCTTCGGCTGGGACTTCAACTCCTGCGAGGCGCTGCTCAAGGACCACGTCTGGCACCCGATCGACTTCGCGAACCCTTGCCCCGACAGCCAGGTCACCTCGCTGCACCGCCACTTCCCCTGGTTGGTCAAGTCCTATCTGCGCTGGTCGCTCTTCTGCGCCGCGACGAAGCGGCCGATGACGTTCACGCCGGACTGGAAGCCCTACTTCGCGATCGCGGACAAGAGCTGGCCGCTGGCGAAGAAGATCAAGGCCTACGGCAGGCTCGCGCGCGCGCACTTCGACGCCGAGGCATTCCGGAAGTTCTGCGACAAGCACCTTGCGCGCCTCGACGACGTCGTCAACGAGTACTTCGGCACGGACGACGCCAAGAGCGCGGTGCGCCAGAAGGTCGCGGCGCTCTTCCCCGAGCACGAAGTCGAGCGCTTCACCGAGCACTTCTGGGCCGAGCTCCAGGCCTGGCGCGCCGAGGACGCCGCGTCGCGCGCGCCCCACAAGCGCCGCGCGGCGCGGACCGCGAAGGTCGTGCTCCAGCCCGCGAAGTCGCGCGCCAGGGCCGCTGTCCGCACGACCAACGCGTCGAAGTCGCGCACCAAGTCCGCGCGTCGCCCGACCGCGGGTGCTACCCGGCGCCCCGCGTCGAGCGCCGCCCGCAAGTCCACCCGCAAAGCCGTGAAGTCCCGCTGATCCAGCGCCGCGAACCAACTCGATGAGCAAGGAATCCTCGACGTGGCGCTCCGAGCGCCTGGGCAACAAGGAAGTCAAGGTCGTGCGCTGGGGCGAGAGCGGCGTGCCGGTCCTGATCTTCCCGACCGCCGCGGGCGACTGCGAGGAGACCGAGCGCTTCAAGATGATCCACGTGCTCGCGCCGCTCTTGGAGGCGGGCCGCATCAAGGTCTATTCCGTCGACTCGGTGGGCGGGCAGGCGATGCTCGACAACGACTTGCCGCGCCACGAGGCCGCGCGCATGCAGAACCGCTTCGACGCCTTCGTCTACAACGAGGTCATCCCCGCCATCCGCGTCGACTGCCGCCAGAACGACATCGAGGTCGTCGCCGCCGGCGCCTCGATCGGCGCGTTCAACGCACTGGCCGCCGTGTGCCGCCACCCCGACGTCTTCAGGGCCGCGATCTGCCTGTCCGGGACCTACGACCTGAAGAAGTTCATGGGCGAGGACATGACGCTCGACTACTACTACAGCTCGCCGCTGCACTTCCTCCCGAACATGGGCGAAGGCCCGCACCTCGACGCGTTGCGCAGGCGCTTCATCCTCCTCGCGCACGGCAAGGGCAACTACGAGGACCCGCAGGAATCCTGGCGGGTCGCCCACGTGCTCGGCTCGAAGAACATCCCGAACCGCGTCGACGAGTGGGGACCGGAATGGCACCACGACTGGCCGACGTGGCGCGACATGCTCCCCAAATACCTGAACGAGCTCTTGTCGGTCAGCGCGACGCGCTGACGTGGTCCGTTGACGACGGTGTCAGGCACCGTCGTCAACAGATCCGGTCCTACGGGCGGGAATCGCTGGCACCGCGTGGAGTGCGAGCAGCACGTCACGCGCGGTTTCTGCCGCGACGCGCGCGTAGTGTGGGTCCTCGCGCAGTGCCCGGACGTGGCGCTGTCGGATCACGCACGCGCGCTGGGGTGAGAAGCCCATTCGCTGACCGATGCGGCGGTAGGTCGCGCCCGCGATGTCGCGGAGTAGGCCGACCTCGATGCGTGTCCAAGGGTCGACGTTGCGTGGGTCTGTCGGCGGCATCCGGCGGCGTCGTGCGCCGAGTTCACGCCGCACCCCTTCGAAACTCGCAAGCGGAAGTCCGGGCAGCGTCCCGTCGGCGATCTCCGTCCGCTGGATCAGCCAGTGCAGGAACTGATCCGACGACGACGCCAACAGGTCGTCGAGAGGATCGGGCTCGTCGGCCGGCGACTCGATCCGTGATTCGATCCAGGCGCGTGTCTCAGGAGTGAGGAGCGGCGGGAACGCTTGCCGGTACACCTCGGCATCGAACGTCGATGCACCCGTGGCGCGCAGCGCTTCCCGCTCAATCCACGCCCGGGAGAGCCACGGTTGGCCGCGACCGCGGAGGAAGGCGACCATGCTGCCATGGGCCCAACGGGCGGAATCGGTCACGATCCCTGCGTTGACGACGTTGGCGTCGATGTACCGGACGACCGTGCGCCGATAGCCCAGGGTGTCGATCGATCGCGAACGATAGCGCGAACGGTAGAGCGGCCCGTCCCGTCCGCGCGTCCGGTTGAACCACGTCGAGTACTGCTGCTCGATGTGTTGCATGGCCACATCCAGCCGGCGGATCGGGCTGCGGACGAGCAGGTGGAAGTGGGTCGTCAGGACGCACCAGGCGTGGACCTCGATGTCCCCTGCGCGGACGACCTCTGCGATGTGCTGACGAAATCGGCGCACGTCGAGAGCGCGCTCGAAGATCGAACGCTGCCCGACGCCACGGTTCATGACGTGGTGCCAGGTTCCAGGTAGGTCCGTTCGGCGCAGTCTCGGCATCGAGGTTCCTCCCACACGACGCTCGGCGCCTGTGCCGGTTGCGGGGAAACTGCCCAAAAACAAACCTGAGCCGACGTAGCGGTAGCGATCCGGGGAGCGTCGACAGGGCGTGCGCGGCAGCGGTGGGAAGGGGAGCGCGCTGGACGGAGCTCGCTGCGTTGACGAGTCAGGCTGACACCGTTGTCAACGGGTCACTCGCCGGGGCGCGGGAAGTGGGCGGAGAACTCCAGCGGCGTCGCGGCCCCTTCGAAGGCGTAGCGGGAGGGGACGACGACGACGCCGGACGGGGTGACGGTGAAGCGGCGCTCGTCGTCGGCGCGGTCGTGGCCGATCACGGCGCCGTCGGGGATGCGCGTCCACTTGTCCACGATCGCGCGGCGGACCTTGGCGCCCTTGCCGACGTGGACGCCGCCGAAGAGGATCGAGTCCTCGACCACGGCGCCTTCGTCGACGTGCACGCGGTTCGAGAGGATCGAGCGCTTGACGCGGCCGCCGCTGACGACCACGCCGGCGCACAACAGCGAGTCGACGACCTCGCTGCGGCGGCCGGGCGCGTCGAGCACCGTCTTGGCCGGCGGGTCGGCGTGCCACAGGGAGTAGATGGGCCAGCGCTGGTCGTACAGGTTGAAGCGCGGCGCCACGGACACGAGGTCCATGTTCGCCTCGTACAGCGCGTCGATCGTGCCCACGTCGCGCCAGTAAGGCTCGTTCGGGTTGTCGCGGTCGACGAAGCGGTGCGCGAACACCTGGCCTTCGTCGATCATCGCCGGGATCACGTCCTTGCCGAAATCGTGGCTCGATCCGGGCTTGGTCGCGTCGGCGCGCAGGCGGCGGACCATCTCTCGGGCCTCGAAGACGTAGATGCCCATCGAGCCCAGGCACCAGCCCGGTTGGCCGGGGATCTCGCGGCCTGTCGCCGGCTTCTCCTGGAACGACACCACGCGGTCGCGCGCGTCGACCTCGAGGATGCCGAAGCGGCGCGCCTCGATCTGCGGGATCTTCACCGCGCCGATCGTGAGCTTGGCGCCCGAGGCGAGGTGCTGCCGCAGCATCGCACCGTAGTCCATCTTGTAGATGTGGTCGCCCGAGAGGATCAGCACGTGCTTCGCGCCGCCGTCCTCGATCAAGTCCAGGTTCTGGTAGATCGCATCGGCCGTGCCCGAGTACCACTTCTCGACCGTGGCGTGGTGTGGCGGACTGACGCTGATGAACTGTTCCAGGCGCCGCGGCAGGAAGTTCCAGCCGAAGCGGATGTGCTCCTCGAGGCTGCGCGCCTGGTACTGCGTCAGGACGTAGATGCGTCGCAACCCGGAGTGGATGCAGTTCGACAGCGTGAAGTCGATGATCCGGTACATCCCGCCGAAGGGCACGGCCGGCTTCGCGCGCTGGATCGTCAAGGGCTTCAGCCGCTCGCCTTGGCCGCCGGCCAGGATGAAGGTCAGCGTCTCCCGGAGGTCTTGCGCGAGGTTCGTGCCGCTCATCCGTCTCCCTTCCTGCGTTCCGACAGCATGGCTCCCGAGAGGATGCCCGGCGCCGAGCCGCGGCGGTAGTCCCGGGCGGGATCCGGCAGCGCGGCGCTGGTAGACTTCCGCCCCCCCAGCCCCCCGAGCATCATGGCCAAGGAAGAGATCAGCACGCTCCCGGACGACGCGCAACGCCGCAACTTCGTGCGTTCGATGCTGGACGACGTGCGCGCCCTCGAGCGCATGATCGACGAGGGCTGGATCGAGAAGGGCGTGCGGCGCATCGGCGCGGAGCAGGAGATGTTCCTGGTCGACCGCGCCTACCAGCCGGCCAACAAGGCGCTCGACCTCTTGCAGGACCTGCCCGCGAGCCACTTCGTCACCGAGCTCGCGCAGTTCAATCTGGAGGCCAACCTGACGCCGCTGCCGCTCAGCGGGCGCTCGTTCTCGATGATGGAGGCGGAGCTCGTGCGGCTCTTGGCCCAAGCGCGCGAGGTCGCGGCGCAGAAGGGCACGCAGATCGTCCTGTGCGGCATCTTGCCCACGCTCGACAAGAGCCACTTGGGGCTCGACTCGATGACGCCGATCCCGCGCTACCTGCAGATGAACCGCATCATGACGGAGCAGCGCGGCGGCAAGTTCACGGCCGTGATCAAGGGGCTCGACGAGCTGCAGACCGTCCACGACAACGTGATGCTCGAGGCCTGCAACACGAGCTTCCAACTGCACTTCCAGGCCGGCGCAGACGAGTTCGCGCGCCTCTACAACCTGGCGCAGGTGATCGTGGCGCCGCTCTTGGCCGTCGGCGTGAACTCGCCGGTCCTGCTCAAGCACCGTCTGTGGCACGAAACGCGCGTGGCGCTGTTCCAGCAATCGCTCGACACGCGCGCCGCTCACAAGGTCGAGCGTGGCGTGCGCCAGCGCGTCAGCTTCGGCGACGGCTGGGTCAAGAGCTCCGTGCTCGAGATCTTCCGCGAGGACATCGCGCGCTTCCGTTCGTTGATCACGGCCGCCAGCGACGAGTCGCCGCTGGAGCTCTTGGACCGCGGCCAGATCCCGCCGCTCAAGTCCCTGCGCCTGCACAACGGCACCGTCTACCGCTGGAACCGGCCGTGCTACGGCATCACGGAAGGCAAGCCGCACCTGCGCATCGAGTGCCGCGTGTTGCCGGCCGGCCCGACCGTGCGCGACGAGGTGGCGAACGCGGCCTTCTTCTACGGGCTGATGACCGCGCTCGACGCCCAGTACGGCGACGTCTCGAAGCGCCTGCTGTTCGACGACGCCAAGGCCAACTTCGTGGCTGCCGCCCGCTACGGGCTGCACGCCCGGATCCGCTGGCTGGACGGCCGGTCCTGGGGGGCCGACGAGCTGATCCGGACCGTGCTGCTCGACGCGGCGCGCCAGGGCCTGGTCTCGAACGGCGTCGACGCCGCGGACATCGACACCTACCTCGGCACCCTGGAAGCGCGGGTCACAACCGGTCGCACCGGCGCGCAGTGGGCCTTCGACTCGCTGGCCGAGATGGGCGAGGCCGCGCGCGGCACGGGTCGCTTCCGCGCGCTGACCGCGGCCATGGCGCGCTACCAGGAATCCAACACCCCGGTGCACGAGTGGGAGCTGGCCAAGGTGCAGACCGCGTCGGGCGACCGCGACAGCTACCGCGTGGTCGCCCAGCTCATGACGACGGACCTCTTCACCGTGCACGTCGACGACATCGTCGACCTGGCCGCGTCGCTCATGGAGTGGGAGCACCTGCGCCACGTGCCCGTGGAGGACAACGAGGGGCGCCTCCTGGGTCTCGTGACGCACCGCGCGCTGATGCGCGTCCTGACCAGCGGCCGCAAGGCCTCCGGCTCCGTCACGGTGGGCGAGATCATGGAGCGTGATCCGATCACCGTGACGCCCGAGACCAGCACGCTGGAGGCGATCGAGCTCATGCGCGCGCACAAGATCGGCTCGCTGCCCGTCGTCCGCGACGGTCGCCTCGTCGGCATCATCACCGAGCACGACTTCTTCGAGATCTCGGGCAAGCTGCTCGAGAGCTGGCTCAAGGGCGCCTGATGCGCGCCCCGACCCTGGAGCGCGTGCTCGGCAGCGTTGCGACCGGTGAGCGCGGCGGGCCACTGGTGCTCGTGACCGTGGGCATCCACGGCAACGAGCCCGCCGGCCTGCACGCCATGCGTCGTGTGCTGCGGCGCCTGCAGGCCGTGCGTGCGCCCTTGGAGGGCCGCATCGCGGCCTTCGTCGGCAACCGGGCCGGCCTGGAGCGCAACGTGCGCTTCGTCGACGAGGATCTGAACCGCCTGTGGGCCCCCGCGCGGGTCGAGGACTTGCGCCGATCGGACCCGCGCCGCGACAACGTCGAGCGCGCCGAGCAGCGCGAGCTCCTGGAGCTCTTGGAGTCCGAACTCGACGCGGCCGAGGGGCACGTGACCCACCTCGACCTGCATTCGACCTCGGGCGCCGGTCCGCCGTTCACCGTGGCGGCCGGGCCCCCCCCGAGCCGCGCGGCTGCCCTGCGCCTGGGCGTGCCGACGATCCTCGGCCTGGAACCGCTGGTCGCAGGGACGCTGATCGACTTCGTGGGCTCCCTGGGGCACGCGGCGGTCGTGCTCGAGGGCGGACAGAACGAGTCCGCGCTGACGATCGACCACCACGAGG
This sequence comes from Planctomycetota bacterium, assembly GCA_016795205.1. Classification (GTDB taxonomy): domain Bacteria; phylum Planctomycetota; class UBA1135; order UBA1135; genus JAEUHZ01. The sequence continues at coordinate 73,102 of JAEUHZ010000081.1, forward strand.
CCGCCGTGTGGGTCACGCTCGTCGGGGCCGGCGTGCTGCGCGCGGACGACGTCCCCGGCGGGCTGGCGACCCACTCCGCGCGGCTCGCGTCGGCGGCTCTCGCGCTGCCGCCCGCGATCGTGATCGAACACGTGCACCGGCTCCAAGCGGGAGCGGCGTTCGAGATGCTCCCTGGCTTCCAGAACTTCCAGGCCGTCGCGCAGGGCGAGCTCCTGGCCCGCGAGGGGCCGGGCCTCCAGCGCGAGGTTCGCGCGCCCTGGGCCGGGCTGCTCGTCATGCCGCGCTACCAGGGCCAGGGCCTCGACGGGTTCTTCCTGGGCCGACCCGCGGGCGGCGCGCCCGCGCACGCCACGGCCACGGTGCTGGGCTAGGCCCGCTGTCCCGGGCGCGGGAGCGGTCCGCGGGCGAACGCCTGGGGATCGCAATTCCCCCCTTCCGAAGTCGTGGGGCGGGCCCACCTTGCGGGATCCGGCCAGCGGAATTACGGTCCTCGGACACACCCCGGGCCGCTCGCGAGCCGAGTCGGAACGGGGCCGGAACGAGGAGAGCGCTTGAACGACGATTCGCACCAGACCGGAGACGTGCGCGGGGTGCTCGCGAGCGCGGCGCTGCTGGTCCTCGCGGTGGGGGCCGGGGCCCAGGAGGCCACGGAGCGTGCCTCGCTGAACTGGCTGGCCTTCGAGGCCTCGGGTGATTCCGACCAGGTCTCCCTCTCCGCCGATGGCCGCTACGTCGCCTTCCGCAGCCTGGCCGCGGACCTCGTGCCGGACGACACGAACGGCGTCGCCGATGTCTTCGTCCGCGATCGCTGGACGGGCGCGGTGGAGCGCATCAGCGTCTCGACGCTCGGCCTGCAAGCGGCCGACGAGAGCGGCGAGCCGCACATCTCGGCCGACGGCCGCTACGTCGCGTTCACCAGCGAGGCGAACAACCTCGTCACGGACGTCCCGCCGGGCACCTCGAAGGACGTGTTCTTGCGCGACCGGCTGCTGCGGACGACCCGGATCGTCACCGTCGCGAGCACCGGCCTGGCCTCGAATGGCGACTGCCACAAGCCGCGCGTCTCGAACGACGGCCGCTACGTGTCGTTCGAGGGTTCGGCCACGAACCTGATCCCGGGCGTCGTCGGCACGAACTACCAGGTCTTCCGGCGCGACATGCAGGGCTCGACCGCGCTCGTCAGCGTCAACCTCGCGGGCACGCCCGGCGTGGGCTTCTCCTGGAACGGCGCGATCTCGGGCGATGGCCGCTACGTGGCCTTCGTGAGCAGCGTGTCCAACCTCGTCACGGGCGACACGAACGGCCAGACGGACTGCTTCTGGCGCGACCTGCAGACCGGTCTCACGCGCCGGGTCAGCGTGAGCAGCGCGGGCCAGCAGGGCACCGGGGCCACGTTCACGGGCTCGTCGATGTCCCGCAATGGCCGCTGGGTGGCGTTCGCGTCCAGCTCGCCGAACCTGGCGCCCGGAGAGTTCGCGGCCGGGTACGACATCTTCCTCCACGACACCCAGACCTCCGAGACGCACCGCATCACGTTCAGCTCGACGGGGGTGCCGGCCAATCAGAACTCCTACGATCCGGCGGTGTCGGACGACGGACGCTACGTCGCGTTCCAGAGCTTCAGCACGAACCTGGATCCGCTGGACACCGACCTCGACAGCGACGTCTTCCTGCGCGACCGGCAATTGGGCACGACGCGCCTCATGAGCCGCAGCGCGACGACCTCGGCCGATCGCGACGCCTTCAACGCGGCGATCTCAGGCCTGGGGAACGCCGTGGCCTTCCACAGCGGCTCGACGAACCTGGTTCCGGCCGACACGAACGCCAAGGCCGACGTGTTCGTGCGCACGCTGGACGCCGACCACCCCGCGTTCTGCGCCGGCGTCGCCAGCGTCTGCCCGTGCGCCAACGGCGGCGTGGGCGCGGCCGGTTGCGAGAACAGCCGCACGACCGGCGGAGCGCTCCTGCGCGGCTTCGGCAGCGCACGCCTGGCGGCCGACCAGGTCACGCTGCTGGCGATCGGGCTGCCCTCGGGCTCCTCGGCGCTCTTCTTCCAGGGCACGGCGCGCGAGAACGGTGGAGCGGGCGTGGCCTTCGGGGACGGCCTGCGCTGTGCCGGTGGCGCCGTCATCCGGCTCGCAACCTACGGCGTCGTGGCGGGCACCGCCGCGATCGGCTTCGGCGGCACGGCCGGCCTGGGGGGCGGCACGACGACGCCGATCCACCAGCTCGGCAACATCCCGCCCACGGGCGGGACGCGCACGTACCAGGTCTGGTACCGCAACAGCGCGGTGTTCTGCACGGCGGCGACCTACAACCTGTCGAACGGCGTCGAGATCACCTGGCTACCCTAGCGGGTACGGAGTCAGGCTCCGCTCCGCCGATCTCGCCCGCTGCATCGGCCGC
>JAEUHZ010000013.1 GCA_016795205.1 Planctomycetota bacterium
CCGCACCGGTGGACCGGTCGACGAATCGCAGCCAGCCCCCGCATGGGAAGACCGCGACCGTTCCGATTCCGTCGGAGGGCGCGGAGGGGTCCACGCGCAGGATCGGCTCCGCGGGGCCGCCCAGGCCCACCAAGGACAACCCGGTCCCCTGCGGGGCGAGCGTGGATTCCCACATGGCGGTTCCGGCCGCACGGATCAAGAGCGGCAGGTCCGACACGGCCAGCCGCACCAACCCGTGATCGTCGGTCAAGAGGCGTGACACGGGCTTCCGCGGGAGCTCCGGACTCCACGCCGCGAGCTCGAGGGCTGGCAGCGGACGATCGCTGAGGCCGTCGACGAAGCGCAGCACGCGGAGGTCGGCGGACAGTCGGATCCGGCGGTCCTCGCCGGGCTCCAAGCGCAAGCGGTGCTCGCTGCCCGTGTAGGGATCCGCCACGCGGACGAGTGCCACCCGCCCGATCGTGAGACGCGAGATCCCGTGCGTGTCCGTTGGAACCTCGACGCTGAACTGTCCGGGTCGTTCCGGTTCGTGGAGCCACCCCGCGCTCTGCTCGTTCGGCGCGAGGTCGGGAGCCGCGCTCCAGGCCACGGCGACGCCCTCCAACGGCAGGTCACTGTCCCCGACCACGAGCAGGCTCGACGATCTCCCGGGCTCGAGCACGATGACTTGCTCCGCGTCGATCGCCGACGCCGTCAGCTCATGGATCCGCGGCGTGTGGCGCGGGCTCGAGGCCTCGAGGACGATGTCGCCCGCCGCGGCGATCGGCAGCCGGAACTCGCCCGAGGAGCCGGAAGTCGTGACGGCCGCCCCGCCGCGCACGCGCACCGTCGCGCGCAGCGGCGAGCGGAACGCGCTGTCGAGCACTCGGCCTCGCACAGTCCTCACCACATCGTGGTCCGTGCCGCTCGTATCCGTCCGCGCGACGAGGCTCGCGGGACGCTCGAGCTCAGCGACCGGGGAGACCTGCTCCGACCGGCCCCCGGCGCGCGGCGCGTCGACGTCGGGAACACTGGAGCGCGAGCGCCACAGGTGGAGCAAGCCCAGGGCCGAGACGAGCACGGCCGCCAGAACTGCCACGAGGGCCGATCGCGAGATTCGCACTGCCATCCTCAGCTCCTCGGGTGTGCCTCGAGCGCCACTGCGTGCGCGGTCGCTTGGAGTCGGAGATCTCGCTGAACCGGTCGACCTCCGGAAAACGCGCCGCGAGATCCTGACGGAGGCGCTGCACGGGGCAGCCCGCGACGACGACGCGCTCGATGGCGCCGGGGCGCTTCTTCGCCAACAGGTCGCGGATCGCGCTCTCGGATTCCTCGCGCGCCGACCAACGCCTGGAAGATCAGACCACGCCAAGGTGCTCTCGGACTCCAAGCACGGTGGGGCATCTAGGCTGACGGTGAGGCGCCAAACATCTTCACGGAAAGTAGCGGGTGTACTTGCTCGTGTCCTGCCACGCTTCCTGCGCCCACAGCGCGCTGGACAACTCCCTGCAATGGTCGATGGCGCCATCACGATCGGAGTCGACGAACACGACGGCCTGGACGTCGATCGGCGTACTCCAGCCACTGCATCCCAGCACGTAGACGAAGCCCATGTCCACTCGGTCGGCCGCCCAGTAGGTCGAGAATCGGCTCGCCAGATTGGGATTGACGAACAAGGCCGAGCTCCCGCCGCTGGCCGAGGCCAGTAGCGTGAGTGTACCATCCGTGACGCGTAACGCGTACACGTCGCGCGATGCCCAGAATTGCAGAAGCACCACGGACGGATCCCCACGGTTGGGCATCATCCACATGACGGTGTCGTGCGAAGCAAGGTCAGTCCGCAGTAGCTCCTTGGTCAGACTTCGTGCGGGCACTCTCCACTTGTAGGTCGTGACCCCAGCCTGCGAATCGATGACTGCCGTCGCGCTGGGCCCGTTGACGTCGTTCCGCTCGAACTGCCATTCCTCGACGATCGTGTGTCCTCGGTCTCCACGGCCCGCCACGAAGAGACGCAGGGTCGAGGTCGTCCCGTTGGGTGCAACGTCTGCCATCGGTGGGCTCACGACGGCGTAGGCGGTCGGAACAAAAGACGTGGAGAAGTGCTCCTCCTTCGTCGAGAGGTCGACACCTCCTGGCAAGGACGGCTTGTACCGCCACAGGATCGTGATTCCTCGGCGCTGCGCGCCAGAGACGTGAATGGCTTGGTAGACGTCACCAGGGTACTCGAGGGTGATGTCCTCGGGCAGGAGCGCGCGGGATCCCGGCGCGGGCGGGCCTGGAGGCGCAGGCGGCTGCACGCCTTGAGCGCTCGCACTCGTGGCCAAGCCAACCACGAGCACGGCGAAGCCGATGAGTTGAAGTCCGGATGATCTGATTCGAGCCACAGGTCATTCCCCCTCTGTGCAGCAGCCGGTATCGTACAACCCGAGAAGTGAGTACCAGTCCAGTGTGCCACACTCCTCGATGAACACATAGGCAGTCGTCCACGCCCTGTCGAGCGCACTGCACGGGACGCCGCCGACGCCTTCGCTCGGACCCAGGCACGATCCCGCCCGCAACGTCTCGTACGTATGCGCCCAGGCTCGCGCTTCCTTGCATGCTTCGGTGTCGTGGAAGTATGGCCGCCCAACGTAGTCGTTCGCGCGGTGGTGTTGCTCGTGAGCCAGCCGTGCCGCGACCTGCACTGCCGTCGGGTTGTCACTCAACTTGATCGCGATCGTATTGACATCGGACTCTGCTTTCCTGGTCGTGCTCTGGAGCTCACCGATCTGCAGGCCTCCGATCGCCAGATCGTGCAGGATGGCGGCGTGCGCCGCGGGATCCAGGATGGACAACGCGGTCAAGCCCTGATCGATGGCGTGCTGGCCATGGTGGGAGAGCGCGCAGATCGGTCCTGTTTGCCCGATGGTCTCCAGATCGGCAGCGAACGCAGCGCCAGACCCAGCGATGAGCACCATCGTGAACACACCCGAGGATCGGAGAACGCCAGGTCTGCTAGCGGATGGGGGCGTCGTGAGGGGCGCGCGGTGCCAGCTCGCGCGGCCGAGCTCGTTTGCAGGAGTGGGAGCGTGACCACCCGCTCCGCCAGATCCCGAATCGAGGCGACGGGCGAGCCCCGCCGGAGTGACGGACGCCAGGCGCAGGGTGGCGCGATGCGCGAGCATGGGAACCTCCTGAAGTTGCTGGACCCGAGGACGCCGCGAAGAGGAACGGGAGAGATCTCGCTCGCGGCCGGGCCGGTTCTATCACGCCCCCCCGCCCCGCAAGCGAGAATCCGAGATTCCGTTGCACGCCCCTTTGCAGTGGCGCTCCGAGGGGTAGGCCGAGGCGCGTTCGGCCGCGCATCCGGCGAGTCCAGATCCGTTCGCGATCCAAGCCGTGCCTCGCGACCAAGCCTCGGACTCGACTCTGGCAGCCTGCGCTCGCTGCTCGGATCGCCAGCGCACCGCGGCCATCACGGCCCCGGCGTCGGAGCCTCACACGGTCTTGCGCACCACCCGGCACACGAGGTTCGACTCGCCGTCGAGCCCCTCGACCCGCGCGCGCACGACGTCCCCGACCGCGGCCGACTGCGCGCCGCGCACGACCGCCACCAGGTCGACCTCGGGCGCGTCGCTCGCCGGGCGACCCACGAGCACCTTGCCGCGCTCGTGGACCTCGTCGATCAGCACGTCGACTTCGGTCCCCACGCGCGCCTTTTGCGTCTTGGCGAGTACGCGGTCGCGCGCCGCCTGCACACGCAGCTCGCGTTCGCGCGCCACCGGCGCGGGCACCTCGCCAGCCAGCCCCCACGCGCTGGTGCCCTGCTCGGGCGAGTACGTGAACGTGCCCAGCCGGCCCAACTCGTACTCCTCGACGAAGCGCGCCAATTCCTCGGCGTCCGCGTCCGTCTCGCCCGGGAACCCGAGCAGCACCGTCGTGCGCAGCACGATGTCCGGCACGTCGCTGCGCAGGCGGTCCAGGATCTTGCGCACCTGGTCGCCCGATCCGTGACGGCGCATGGTGCGCAGCACGTTCGTCGCGATGTGTTGGATCGGGATGTCGAGGTAGTGCACCGCCGCCGGGTGCGCGCGCATGACCTCGGTCAGGCGCCAGGGGAAGCGGTTGGGGTAGGCGTACATGACGCGCACGCGCAGCACCCCCGGCACCACGGCCAGCGCCTCGACCAGGTCCGGCAACTCCTCGCCGTGCTCGCGCCCCCAGGCGGTCGAATCCTCGGCGACCAGCACGAGTTCGCGCACGCCGCTCGACACGAGCTCCTCGGCTTCGCTGACCACGTCCGCGCGCGACTTCGAGCGGTGCTTCCCGCGGATCGAGGGGATCGCGCAGAACGCGCACTGGTGATCGCAGCCGTGGCTGATGCGCAGGTAGGCGTAGCTCTTCGGGGTGGAGAGCAGCCGCGCGCCCTCGCGTTCGGCGGGCTTGGTCGCGGGCCCTTCGAGGTAGCGCGGCACGCCGGCGCGGCCCTCGGTCAGTGCGCGCACGCCCTGCGCCAGCGCCCGGTAGTCGGAGATCTCGCTGAACAGGTCGACCTCCGGAAAACGCGCCGCGAGATCCTGGCGGAAGCGCTGCACCAGGCAGCCGGCGACCACGACGCGCTCGATGGCGCCCTGGCGCTTCTTGGCCAAGAGATCGCGGATCGCGCTCTCGGACTCCTCGCGCGCCGGGCCGATGAACGAGCATGTGTTCAGGACGACCGTGTGCGCCGAGCCCGGGTCGTCGGTCACGACGAGCCCCTCCTCCGCCATGCGGCCGAGCAGCACCTCGGAGTCGATCAGATTCCGGGCGCAGCCGAGGTGGACGAGGGTGACGTAGGGAGGTCGGTTCGACACGCGCAGGGCCCAGGTTCGAGCCCCCCACGATACCCAAGAAGCGTGGAGGAGCTGGCAGCCGGCGCGCAGCGAGGTCCCGGCCAGGTCACGGTGGACGCGCCTTCGGTCCGCACGAAACGGCTCGCGGGCCAGCGCAAGTCGGGCCGCCGAGGCTGGACTTCGATCTCGGGGCCCGGGCAGCACGTACCGGATGGGAATTCCAGGTCGCTGGCCTGCTGGGGGGGCGGGAGGCGTGGTGCGGCGACCTGCGTACTCCCTTGCCAGGCGCCCGGGCGCGCCTTGCGGCTCCTGCCGCTCGGCGCGCCCGGAGGAGAATGCCCCAGCCTCAGTAGTACGCCGACGCGAGGTCCGTAAGGAACCCATAGGCCGTGACCGAGTAGTCCGTCACGAGCTCGACCGTGATCGAGCTGCCCGGGACGATGGCCCAGCCGTCCGTGCGGCCGAAGGCCGAGCCGGTGCCGTTCGTGATCACGTTGCCCGACACGGACCACACCACGGTGCCCGCGGCGTTCTTGATGCGCAGGAAGTCGTAGCCCGACTCCGTGCTGATGCGGTTGAAGTGGATCCCGACCTGGGTCGCGCCGGGGTAGCTGTAGGTGTACGTGTAGGTCTGGTTGTTGGCGTAGTTGTGCGGCGTCTGCCGCACCCAGGACACGTTGTTCCAGGTCGCTCCGCCCCCCACCGTCCACTGCGCGCGGATCGTGCCCGAAGCCGCGCTGTAGCCGTGCACGAGCACGTTCCAGGTCGCGGCCGCCGGCGCCGGGAACGTGACGCTCTCCGCGCTGCCGCCGATGTAGGGCGACTTGAACTCGGCCTCGTTGTGCGCGCCTTGCTCGGCGGGCCAGTTGATCGCCGCGCGCTTCACGTACAGGTCGGCGTCGCCGGTGCCCGTGATCGTGACCGTGAAGTTCGTGGCGTTGGCCGGGATCACCACCTGGTAGTTCAGGACGGCCCCGGTGGCCACGCTGTAGTTGTAGGTCGTCCCGTTGGCGAGCTGCGTCGGCGAGCCGCCGCCGCCCGAGCCGTCGATGGCGGCGGTCAGGTTGACGCGCCGCTTGCTCGTGTCGCCCAGGACGCTCACGCCCGTGCTCTGGTACAGGCTGATCAGGCCGGCCTTGTTCGTGGAGTAGGCGGGCCGCGCCTGGAGGAACTGCGCCGTGAGCCCGGCCGCGGCCGGACAGGCCGAGGACGTGCCGCCCAGCGCGAACGTCCCGCCGCCGCAGCGCGCGCAGATCACTTCTTCCGACGGGCAGTAGAAGTCGAGGAACGAGGCCGTGTCGCTGTAGCACGTGCGCTCGTCGACGACGCGGCTCGTGTCGCTGCAGTTCGCCGGCGGGAACGGCGAGTAGGCCGCGCCGTTCGCGTCCCACGTCGCGCCGACCGCGATGCAGTTCGTCGAGGCGGCCGGCGAGCCCATCGAGTCCGTCCAACCGTCGTTGCCCGAGGCCGCGAAGCACAGGATGCCGTTGCTGACCGCGTTGCCGCAGGCGGTGTGCAGCGTCCCGGACGTCACGGCCGAGTAGTAGCGCCCGCCCCCCAGCGACATGCTGATGACCTTGATCGGCGAGCCGCCGCCGACGCCGTTCTTGTTCGTCACGCACCAGTTGATCGCATTGGCGATCACGCTGTCGTAGGCGTTGGGGAAGACGACCAGGGTGTACAGGTGACTGCCCGGCGCGTAGCGCCGCACGATCGAGGCCGTGCCGGTGCCGTGGTAGCAGTCGTTGAAGTTCTGCGAGTGGATCGCCGCGCCCGGCGTGCTGTAGTTGTAGCCGCCCTTGACGACGCTGTTCGGCAGCGTCGTCGAGCCGCCCAGCTCCGGGTGCAGGAGGTCGAAGTTGCTGTCGATCACCGCCACGCCGACGCCACTGCCGGTGTAGCCGGCCGTGGCCTGGGCCGCGGAGCCGGTCACGGTCCGTCCCTGGACCGTGAGCAGCTTGTTCAAGCGATCCTTCCAGACGTACTTGACGTCCTGGAGCGATCCCAGCGCGCGCAGCGTCGGCAGATCGGCGACCTCCGCCGCGAACATGTACTGCAGGTCGAGCGGGAACAGCACGTCGAGGCCCGCGCGCTCGGCGGGCAGGAGCACTGTGTCGAGCACCTCGAGGAAGGCCGCCTGGCGCAGCCGCACGCTGGCCTCGACGTCGCGCACGGCATCGCGCGCCGTGCTCGTCTCGAAGGTCACGTCGCCCGGCTGGCGGACGATCTCGATCACGACGCGGAAGTTCGAGCGGGCGCGCTGCTCCTCGCGGATGAAGCCGAACGCGGCGAGTTGCTCCGCGTCTTCGAGGAGCAACGGGTCGAGGCGCGCGTCGGCCGGGTGCTCGGCGATCGTCCGCGGGGGCGGGATGGCGTCCTGCTGCGCGGCGGCGGGGAAGGCGAACAGCGCGAGGCTGAACGCACACAAGGCCGCGGCGACGCGGCCGTGCGATCGAAGGGTCATCACGACTCCTCTTCCTGACTGGTGGGGAGGCAGAATCCGCGCGGCGCGGAGCCAGGAACGGGAGCCTCGCCGCGCACGCGCGATCCTCCGGAGCGGGGCGCGGCCCGGGAACGAAAAAGTGGATTCGTGCGCACGTCGCCGGCGCGGACCCTGGTCCGCGTCCGAGTCTTGGGAAGGCCGGATGCCAAGCCAGCCCGACGAGCGAGCGGCCCGAGCCCCGACGGGGCGCTCGGCGGGTGCGCCGGGGGTCACGCGCGCCCGCCCGCACCCCCCCAACGCGACGCGCCGGCGAGTCCTCGCCGGCGCGGGTCGAATCCCGCAGGTGCGGGGGCTCAGGCCGCGCCGACCTTCTCCAGCCACTCGTCCTTCGAGAGCAGGATGTCGCGACTCTTGCCGCCCAGGTAGGGCCCGATCAGGCCCAGCTCCTGGAGGTCGTCGAGCACGCGGCACGCGGCGTCGAAGTCCATCCCGTACTGGCGTTGCAGCATGGAGACCGCGACCCGGCCGCGGTCCACGAACATGCAGCCGACCTCGGCCAGCAGCTTGCGCTGCGGATCGAGGCCGCGGCCCGGGGACTTCTCGGCGCGCGAGGCCGGCACCGCGGCGTGGGGCTCGAGCACGACCTCGCGCTCCTCCTCGACCGCGTCGAACAGGCTCGGCGCCACGGGCTTGGCGCGCGGCACGGCCCCGGCAGCGCGGGCAGGCTCGGCCTCGGCGCGAGGCTCCGGCTCGAGCGCCAGCTCGGCGTCCAGCGCCGCCAGCGCGGCGTCGGCTTCCTCGAGCTCCGCGACGAGGTCCGCCTCCGAGGCATCGCTGTCCTCCGACGCCTCGAGCCCGTGCACGGCGGCGCCCATGCGCTCGGCAGCCGCGATCTCCGGCGCCTCGAGCGTCTCGACCCGAGCGGCCTCGGCCTCCTCGGCAGCCAGGACGGCCTCGAGCTCGGCGATCGGATCGGACTCGAGCTCGGCCTCGACCTCCGCGAGCTCCGCCTCGAGGGCCTCGATCCCGTCGGGGTCGTGGGCCTCCCCGCGCAGGGCAGCATTCGAGGCGCGCAGCTCCTCGAGCAGCGACGCGGCCGCAGACCCGGAGTCCAGGGCCTCGTGCGCCTCGGGCGTGGCGCTGGACTCGGCTGCGGTCTCGAGGGACACCGTCTCGACCACGAAGCCCGCCACGACGCGACGCTCGACCGCGGTGAGCATGACCGGCGGCTCCTCGCCCGCCGATCCATCGTCCCCGGGGTGCTGCGCCTCGAGCGCGAGCTCCGCCTCGCGGTCGAGCTCGGCCTCCGCGACGAGTCCCTCGAACTCCAGCGCGGCGAGGCCCTCGTCCGCGGCCGGCGCCCCCGCGACGTTCGCGGGCACCTCGGCATCGACCTCGCGCTCCAGCGCCTCGAGCACGGCCTCGTCACGCGCCAGCGCGTCCGCATCGAGCGGTGCGTCGAGCTCGCGCGGCACCCGCGCGCTGGCTGCCGGAGCGGACTCCTCGGCTTCACGACGGGCCTTCTCGACGAGCGAGAGCGGCGTGCCGTAGGCGTCCACGGGCTCGTCGTCCTCGGTGAGCCCGGTCGTCTCCCACGTCGGCCGCGGAGGCCTGGGACGGGTCTCGAGTTCGTCGGCTTCGTCCGTGGTGGACTCGAGGATCCCGCTCGACTCCGCGAGGAACGCCACGGCGATCCGCTCGTCGTCCGCGGGCACTGGGGCGGGGGGCGCGTTGTCGGCCAGCGCCTCGATCTCCTCGGGAGCGATCCGCGTCGGGTCTGGAGCCGGGGTCGCGCGCGGCGCGGTCCAGCGATAGACGGCCGGCTCGGGCGCGCTCGCGGGCGCAGGCCCGGCGGGAGACGCGCTCGGAGCGCCGAGCGGCCGCGCACCGGCGGGGATCTCGCCCTTCTTGCGCACGTCCTCGGGGTAGAGCGGCTGGACCGGCTTGGCCGGGCGTGGAGCGGAGCGCACGGCGGCCGGGTCGGTGGCCTCGCGCTCGCCCGGGAACAGCATGGCGGACTCCGCCGCGCTGACTCCGTCGTCGCTCTTGGGCGGCGCGGGCGTCAAGCGCCGGGCCGGCGCGAGCTTGGCCGCGGCCGCGGGGTCCTCGCGCAGCCAGGCGAAGTAGGCCGCGCCGAACGCGACGATGGCGCCGAGCAGCACGCCGACCGCCGCATGGGAGAGCTCCGCGACGCGGCCGCCGGTCATGGACCCCAGCGCCCCGCCGTGATCCCCTCCCATGGAACCGGCGACGACGGCCAAGCCGGCCGCGGTGCCCAGGACGCCCAGCACGCTCGCGAGCAACGACCCGCGCTCGCCGCTCAGGAACGCGCGAGCGCCCAGGAAGGCGACTCCCGCACCGGCGACGAGCGCCGGCCACGGACCGATCGCGCCCGCGATCCGTGCGGCCAGCGCCGCCGTGCCCTCGGAGCCGCCGGCGCCGGTCCACATGCCGAACACCATGAGCACGGCCACGAGCATCCCGAGGAAGCAGGTGCCGATCGCCAGCCAGTCTCCCCCGGACAGGGACTTCCGCTCAGTCATCGTTCGTCGCTCCCGCTCGTTCACCCGAGCCGCCGCTCCCTGCGGGCGAGGCTCCATGCAACTCTTCCCACTGCTCCAGCGTGACCAGGATGTCGCGCACCTTGCTGCCCTTGTGGGGCCCGAGGATCGCACGCTCGGTCATGAGGTCGATCAGGCGTGAAGCGCGCGTGTAGCCGACGCCCAGCGCGCGCTGCAGCAGCGAGGCCGAGCCCCGCTTGCTCTTCAGGACGACGCGCACCGCCTCGTCGAACATCGGATCCTCTTCGGCCTCGCCGTCGACGAGCCCGCCGCCGGTCGGGCGCGCCTCGCCCGTCGCGACCTGGATCAGCTCCTGGCTGAAGCTCGGCGCGGATTCCTGGCACACGAACTCGACGAGGCGCGCCACCTCGGCGTCCTCGATGAGCGCGCCCTGCACGCGGCGCAGCTTGCCGCCGCCCGGGGGCATGAACAGCATGTCGCCGTGGCCGAGCAGCTTGTCGGCGCCGATCTCGTCCAGGATCACGCGGCTGTCGACCTTGCTGGCGACCTGGAACGCGATGCGCGTGGGCAGGTTGCCCTTGATGACGCCGGTGATGACGTCCGTAGACGGGCGCTGCGTCGCGACGATGACGTGGATGCCGGCCGCGCGCGCCTTCTGCGCCAGGCGCGTGATGGCCAGCTCGGCCTCTTTCTTCGAGACCGCCATGAGGTCGGCGAACTCGTCGATGACGACGACCATGTAGGGCAGGTGGCGCGGCGTGCGCTCGGGGTCGAAGTCGTCGCCCAGGGCCTGGATCAAGCCCTCCTCGCCCAGGGCGTTGTAGCCCTTGATGTTCTTGACGCCCGCCGATTTGAAGAGCTCGTAGCGGCCCTCCATCTTCTCGACGGCCCACAGCAGCACGCCCGTCGCCTGCCGCGCGTCCGTCACGACCGGACACATCATGTGCGGCACGGCCGCGAAGGCCTGCAGCTCGACCATCTTCGGGTCGATCAAGATCAGCTTGACGTCGTGCGGCGAGCGCGTGAGGAGCAGGCTCGCGAGGATCGTGTTGATGCACACCGACTTGCCCGAGCCGGTCGTGCCGGCGATGAGCAGGTGCGGCATGCGCGCCAGGTCTTCGACGATCGGACGCCCCTCGGCGTCCATCCCGACGAAGAGCGGCAGTCCCATGAACTTCGGGTCGTAGGCCTTGGCGCTGACGAGCTCGCTGATCCGCACGACACGGCGCTTGCCGTTGGGGACCTCGACGCCGATCGTGTCGCGACCGGGGATCGGCGCGATCACGCGCACGGACTGAGCGCGCAGCGCGGCCGCGATCTCCTGGCTGAGCGCCGAGACCTTGTTCATGCGCGTGCCCTGCGCCACGGTCAGCTCGAACAGCGTGACTGCCGGCCCCACCTGGGCCGACACGACCTGCGCCTCGACGCGGAAGCTCCTGAGCGAGTTCTCGAGCTTGGCGGCGGCTTCCTCGAGCGCCTTGTCGTCGACGCCCAGGTTGCCCTCGGGCGGCAGGAGCAGGTCGAGCGGCGGGAACGACCAGGGCCCTGGCGGCGGCGTCGGCGGGTCGAAGACCGTCTGCGCGACCTTGGCCTTGACCGGCGCGGGCTTGGCCGCGACGGCCGCGGCCGGCGGCGGCACGAGCACGGCCGGCGCGCCGTCGTCGGCTTGCTCGTCGTCCCCGTCCCCGTCCCCGTCCCCGTCCCCGTCCCCGTCGTCCTCGTCCTCGGCCTGCGCGGCCGCCAGCTCACCGGCCGCGATGCGCGCCGCGCGCTCCTCGGCCTCGAGTTCCGCGAGCGTCGCGGCGTCGAGCTCCTCGCCGTACTCGTCGTCCTCCGCGAGTTCCTCCTCGAAGTCGTCCTCGAGCTCGTCCTCGTCCATCTCCGGCAGCCCCTCGGGGTTGTCGGGATCGGGCTCCTTCCTCGCGCGCGGCTTGCGCCGGGGCTTGGCGGGCGCGTCCTCGGCCGGATCGTCGAGCACCACGGCCCCCCCCTCGGTCGCCAGGCGTCCGCGCAGGTCGTCGCCGCGCACGAAGGCCCACAGGCCAGCGGCGGTCCCGCGCAGGTACCCGAACACCGCGGCGGGCAGGCTCTCGCCGCGCTCCTCCCGGCGCCGGTCGAGCCAGGCGCCGAAGCTCTTGAGCACGGACAGGAAGGCGATCTCGGTCGCCAGCAGGAACGACACGAGCGCCGTCACGCACAGGAGCACGAACAGGCCCAGGTTGCCGAACTTCTCGACCAGGAACGGGTTCCACGTCAGCGCCAGCCAACCGCCGGGACCGTAGGGAGCGATGCGGCTGTCGTAGCCTGCGCCGACCTCGGCGACGGCCGGCCCCGCGACGTGCTGGAGCAGGAACGCGAACGAGAACAGGAACAGCAGCCCGCCGAAGACGCGCAGGGACACGAACGAGATCGAGCGCCCGCCGATCAGGACCAGCCCCCACGCGCCCAGCAGGAACACGAGGAAGAAGCCGGCGTTGCCGAGCGCGATCTTGACGCCGTTCGCCAGGTAGAAGCCGACCTCGCCCGCCCAGTTCCAGCGCGCCTGGGCCGGGTCGTCGTAGGGGGTCGCGTAGGAGGCCAGGGCGCAGGCCAGGAAGGCCGCGAAGCCGACCATGCACAGCCCGCCGATCTCGCGCAGACGCGAGCTCGTGGCCTCGTCGACCTCGCGTCCGAACAGGAAGCTGCGCAGGACCGCGCTCCAGCGGGCGCGCGTCGGCGAGCGCGGGCCGCGCGAGCGACCGTCGCGCCCGCGGACGCGCGAGCCCTGCGCGGAGCGCGCGTCGCCGCGCTCGGGCTCGAACTCGTATTCCTCGGCCGTGGCCTCGGCCTTGCGCTTGTGTCCCATGCCCCCCCGTCGATGCGTCGGCGTCGAGCTGCCTCGGCGCGAGGGACGCGCGGGAGTTTCCGTCCCGCAGCGCGCACGGGACTCCGCGGCCGGGATCGGCGCGAGCGGAGCGTCCCCCTCGGACGCAGCTTCCAGCGCGGGATACCACGCCGGGAGGTCGAATCCAAGGCGACGTCAGCGTCGCGTCGTCGATGGAGGAGCGAACAGCGAGCCCCGGCCTGCGCTGCGCCGTGGAGACCGCGGCGCGCGTTCGATGCGGGGACCGGCGCAGGTGCAGGGGGAGCGCGGGACACGCCTGACGTCTGCGCGGGAGCCTGGAGCAGACCTCGTTCGCAGCACGTCCGGCGCACGCCACGGAGTCCCGCCCCACCGGGTGCGCGGCCCGGCCCCGCCGATCACCGGGGATCGACGGCCACGAGGACCTCCGCCCCCTCCGCCCGCACGGGGTGGCCCCGACCCGTGCCGAGCAGACGACCTGGCTTGAAGCATAACTCTATGCACACCAAGCCTTTCAGTCTGTCGTAACGGTTACGCGAAGCCGAATACTTGACCGTTCGGTCAACGGGTCTAGCTTGCTCCGGTCTGCGCACCCGCCCCCCGTTCCACACGCCGCCCGACCCACCATGGGACGCACCTCCGACGCCCGCGACCGCCTGCTCGCCGCCGCGCTCGACCGCATCTGGTCGCAGAGCTACGGGTCGATCAGCGTCGACCAGATCTGCGAGAGCGCCGGGGTCAAGAAGGGCAGCTTCTACCACTTCTTCGCCTCGAAGGAGGACCTCGCGGTCGCGGCCTTCGAGCAGCACTGGCAGCGCGACATCCAGCCGATCGTCGACCGCGTGTTCCACCCGGATCGCACGCCGATCGAGCGGCTCGAGGGCTGGTGCCAAGCCATCTACGAGGAGCAGAAGCAGCGCTTCGCGGAGCGCGGGCACGTGCCCGGTTGCCCGTTCGCTTCCCTCGGATCCGAGGTCGGCACCTGGAACGAGCGCCTGCGCCGCAAGGTCGAGGACCTGCTCGAGCGCGGTCTCTTCCAGCTCGAGCGCGCGCTGCGCGATGGGCAGCGAGACGGCTCCCTGGTCGTCGCCGATCCCGCGGCGCGGGCCCGCGCGCTGCACGACATGGCCTTGGGCGCGATGCTGCGCGCCAAGGTCGAGAACGACCCCGAGGTCCTGCGCGGGCTGCGCGCGCAGGTGCTCGACCTGGTCCGCGCCCCGCAACGCGTGGGCGAGACCTGACCCCGGACCCGCCCACACGACGCGATCTGCGACACCTGAGCTCCGGCGATCCCGCCACGATTCCCATGCGAACCCGATTCCAGCCCTCCCACGCCGCCCTGGCTGCCGTCCTGGCCCTCACGCCCCTCGCCGCGGGCTGCGGACCCTCCGCCAAGGCGGGACCGACCGGCGGCCCGCCCCCCGCGCCGCTCGTGACGGTCGCGGCCGCGGACGCCCGCGAGCTGGCCGAGACGGCCGACTTCACCGGCCGGCTGGGCGCGGTCGACGACGTCGAGGTCCGGCCGCGGGTGAGCGGACACCTCGAGGCGGTCCACTTCGAATCGGGCCAGCTCGTTGAGCGCGGAGACGTGCTCTTCACGATCGACGCGCGCTGGTACCAGGCGGCGCTCGCCGCGGCCGAGGCGGCGGTCACCCAGGCCAAGGTCCGCGCCGAGAGCGCCGACCGCGAGGCCGCGCGCTCCGAGCAGCTCCTCGCGGCGCGCGCGATCTCGGCCGAGGAGGCCGAGAGCCGCGCCGCCCGCCAGGCCGAGGCGCGCGCCGCGCTGCTCTCCGCCGAGGCGGCCCGCGACGTCGCGCGGCTCGACGTCGAGTTCACGCGGGTCACGGCGCCGGTCGACGGGCGCGTGTCGCGGGCCTTCGTCACGCCGGGCAACTTCGTGAGCGGCGTGCCGGGCGCGAACGCGCTCCTGACCACGATCGTGTCCGTCGACCCGATCCACGCCTACGTCGACCTGGACGAGAACACGCTGCTCCGCATGCAGGAGCTGCTCGCCGCCCGCGCGCTGCCAGCCGACGAGCAGGGCCGTGTGCGCGTCGAGGTCGGACTGGCTGACGAGCCGGGCTTTCCGCGCGCCGGCGTGATCGAGTCGTTCGGGAACCGGCTCGACCCGGCCACGGGCTCGATCCTGATGCGGATCCTGCTCGAGAACCCCGACGGCGAGCTCGTTCCCGGCCTGTTCGCGCGCGTCCGCGTCCCGGTCTCGGCGCGCAAGCCCACCGTCCTGGTCGAGGCGCGTGCGATCGGGACGGATCAATCGCAGAAGTTCGTGTACGTCGTGGGCCCGGACGGGATCGCGCAGTATCGCCCGGTCCAGCTGGGCCCGGTCGTCGAGGGCCTGCGCGTGGTGCGTGCTGGCCTCGAGCCCGGCGAGCGCGTGGTCGTGAACGGCCTCCAGCGGGTCCGTCCCGGCGCGCCGGTCACGGCGGAGGCGCCCCACGACGCCACCCAGACGCGCTGAGCGGGACGGACGACACGCGCCATGAACTTCTCGCACTTCTTCGTGCGCCGGCCGATCTTCGCCGGCGTCCTCAGCGCGATCATCTTCCTGATCGGGCTCCTCGCCATGGGCCGCCTGCCGGTCAGCGAGTACCCGGAGGTCACGCCGCCGACCGTGGTCGTGCGCGCCCTGTACCCGGGCGCGAACCCCAAGACGATCTCCGAGACGGTCGCCGCGCCACTCGAGCAGGCGATCAACGGCGTCGAGAACTCGATCTACATGTTCTCGCAGTCGACCAGCGACGGGGCCATGTCGCTGACGGTCACCTTCAAGCTCGGCACCGACGTCGACCAGGCGCAGGTGCAGGTCCAGAACCGCGTCAGCCAGGCGCTGCCGAAGCTGCCCGAGGAAGTGCGGCGCCTGGGGGTCACGACCGTCAAGCAGTCGCCGGACCTGACCTTGGTCGTGCACCTCTTCTCGCCGGCGGGCCGCTACGACGAGGTCTACGTCCGCAACTACGCCACGCTGCAGGTCAAGGACGTCCTGGCGCGCCTGCCGGGCGTCGGGCAGGTCGAGGTCTTCGGCGGTGGCGACTACGCGATGCGGATCTGGCTCGACCCCGAGCAGATCGCGGCGCGCGGCCTGACGGTCGGGGACGTGATCGCCGCGATTCGCGAGCAGAACGTGCAGGTCGCGGCGGGCGCCGTGGGCAAGCCGCCGTCGACGCAGAGCGCTTTCGAGCTGCAGGTCGAGGCCAAGGGCCGACTCGTGGACGAGGAGGAGTTCCGCGACATCGTCGTCAAGCAGGGCCCGCACGGCGAGAAGGTGCTCTTGCGCCACGTGGCGCGGGTCGAGTTGGGCGCGGGCGAGTACGCGCTGCGCTCACTGCTCGACAACCGCACGGCGGTCGGCATCGCGATCTTCCAGCTCCCGGGCAGCAACGCGCTGCAGATCTCGCAGGACGTGCGCGCCGCGATGGCCCAGCTCGCGGCGAACTTCCCCCAGGATCTCGACTTCGACATCGTCTACGACCCGACGGTCTTCGTCCAACGCTCCATCGACGCGGTCGTGCTCACGCTGCTCGAGGCGATCGTGCTCGTGGTCCTGGTCGTGATCCTCTTCCTCCAGACCTGGCGCGCCAGCCTGATTCCGCTGGCGGCCGTGCCCGTCTCGCTCGTGGGGACGTTCGCGGTCATGCAGGCCTTGGGCTTCGGCATCAACGCCCTGTCGCTGTTCGGCCTGGTCCTCTCGATCGGCATCGTGGTCGACGACGCGATCGTGGTCGTCGAGAACGTCGAACGCAACATCCGCAACGGACTGTCGCCGGTCGAGGCCACCAAGAAGGCCATGACCGAGGTCACGGGCCCGATCATCGCCACCGCGCTGGTGCTCTCGGCGGTCTTCATCCCGACCGCCTTCATCAGCGGGCTCACGGGGCAGTTCTACGAGCAGTTCGCGATCACGATCGCCATCTCGACGATCATCAGCGCCTTCAATTCGTTGACGCTGTCGCCGGCTCTCTCGGCGCTCTTGCTGCAGCCCCACGGGGCCAGGAAGGACGCCCTGACCCGCATCATCGACGCCTTGTTCGGCTGGTTGTTCCGGCCGTTCAACTGGCTGTTCGAGCGTGGTTCGGCCTGGTACGGGCGCGCGGTCGGGCGCGTCATCCGTCTGGCCGCGATCGTGCTCGTCGTCTACGGCGGGCTCGTGGCGGCCACCTACTGGAGCTTCCAGAAGGTCCCCACGGGTTTCGTCCCGACGCAGGACAAGCAGTACCTGATCGCGTTCGCCCAGCTCCCGGACGCCTCGTCCCTGGAGCGCACCGACGCAGTCATTCGTCGGATGTCCGAGATCGCGCTGGCCCACCCCGGCGTGGCCTCGAGCGTGGCGTTCCCGGGCCTCTCGATCAACGGCTTCAGCGTCAGCCCGAACTCGGGCATCGTCTTCGTCGGCCTCGACCCGTTCGAGGAGCGCCAGTCCCCCGAGCTCGCGGGCCTCGCCATCGCCGGCGCGTTGAACCAGAAGTTCGCGGTCATCCAGGACGCCTTCGTGGCGGTGTTCCCGCCGCCGGCGGTCAACGGTCTGGGACAGATCGGTGGCTTCAAGTTGTTCGTCGAGGACCGCGCCGACCAGGGGCTCGATGCGCTCTTCGGGGCGACCTGGGGGCTGATCGGGCGCGCCGCGCAGGCGCCCGAGCTCGACCCGCGCGCCACCTTCTCGACCTTCCAGGTCAACGTCCCGCAGCTCGCCGTCGACGTCGATCGCGACAAGGCCAAGACGCAGGGGGTCCCGCTGGCCGGCGTCTTCGAGGCCATGCAGGTCAACCTCGGGTCGCTGTACGTGAACGACTTCAACCGCTTCGGACGCACGTACCAGGTCGTGGCCCAGGCCGACGCACAGTTCCGCGACGAGCCCTCCGACATCACCCGCCTCAAGGTGCGCAACGATCGCGGGCAGATGGTCTCGCTGGGCACGCTGGTCGACGTGCGCGAGTCCTACGGCCCGGATCGAGTCAGCCGCTACAACGGCTACCCGGCGGCCGAGATCAACGGCGCGCCGGCTGCGGGCTTCAGCTCCGGCCAGGCCGAGGCCGCCATGGCGCAGCTCGCGCAGGAGCACCTGCCGCCGGGCATGAAGTTCGAGTGGACCGACCTGACCTACCAGAAGATCCTGGCCGGCAACACGGCGGTCTACGTCTTCCCGCTCAGCATCCTGCTCGTGTTCCTGGTGCTCGCCGCACAGTACGAGAGCTTCCGGATGCCGCTCGCGATCCTGCTCATCGTGCCCATGTCGCTGCTCTCGGCGATGACGGGCGTGATCCTGACCGAGGGCGACAACAACGTGTTCACCCAGATCGGCCTGATGGTGCTGATCGGTCTGGCGGCCAAGAACGCGATCCTGATCGTCGAGTTCGCCAAGGTGAAGCAGGACGAGGGCCTCGATCCCGCTTCCGCCGCGATCGAGGCCGCCAAGCTGCGTCTGCGGCCGATCCTCATGACGAGCATCGCGTTCATCGCCGGCGTGTTCCCGCTGGTCATCAGCGAGGGCGCCGGCTCCGAGATGCGCCGCGCGATGGGCGTCGCGGTGTTCGCCGGCATGATCGGCGTCACGTTCTTCGGCCTGCTCTTGACTCCGCTCTTCTACGCCCTGCTCCTGCGCATCGGCTGGAAGCGCAGTACGTCAGCGCGGGACGAGCCCGCGCCGGTTCCGCCGCGCGTCGACGGCGAGGGCGGCGCGCACGGCCTCCCGCAGGCGGCCGGAGGCGCCGCGGCCGTCCTGGTGCTGTCGTCCCTGCTGCTCGCGGGTTGCGCAGCGGTCGGTCCGGACTACCAGCGTCCCGAGACGGCCGCGGTGTCCGCCCCGGACTGGCGTGACGCCCCGGACCTGCCGCCCAGCGCGGCGGAGATCCCGCGCGGCGCCTGGTGGCGCGTGTTCGACGATGCGGGCCTCGACGCGCTCCAGGAGCGGGTGGCCGCTGCGAACCACGACCTCAAGGCGGCGCTGGCGCGGATCGAGCAGGCGCTGGCCGGCACCAAGGCCGTGCGCGCGAACTTGTATCCCAGCATCTCCGCGAACCCGACCTGGACGCGCACCGAGTACTCGCCCAACGCCGGACTGCCCTTCTCGTCCGCGACGGTCTCCGACATCCGCGTCCCGGTCGACCTGGCCTGGGAGATCGACCTGTGGGGACGCGTGCGCCGCGCCGTCGAGGCCGGCGAGCGCGAGACCGACGCGCTGGCCGCGGCGTACGAGTCCTTGAGGCTCTCGATCCACGCCGAGGTCGCCGCGAGCTGGTTCACGCTGCGAGCGCTGGACTCGGAGGTCGACGTGCTGCGCCGCTCGGTGGACGTGCGCCGCAACGCGCTCGAGATCATCAGCTCGCGCCTGGCTGCGGGCACTTCGAACGAGCTGGACCTGGCGCGTGTCGAGAACGAGGTGGCGATCGCCGAGGCCGATCTGGCCGACGTGACGCGCCAGCGCGAGGCCCTGCGCAACGCGCTGGCGGTCCTGGCCGGCGAGGCGCCCAGCGGCTTCCAGGTCGAGGTCGGTGCCTGGATCGCAGCCGAGCCGCCGGCGATCCCGGCCGGGTTGCCCAGCGAGTTGCTCGAGCGCCGGCCGGACATCGCGGCCGCCGAGCGCGAGCTGGCCGCCCGCAATGCGCGCATCGGCGTGGCGGTGGCCTCGTACTTCCCGAGCATCCGCCTGACCGGCAGCGCCGGGTACCAGAGCGGCGAGCTCGACGACCTGTTCACGGCCGAGAGCCGCATCTGGAGCCTGGCGCCGTCGATCTCGATCCCGATCTTCGAAGGCGGCCGGCTGGAGGCCGAGGAGCAGCGGGCCCGCGCGGCGTACGAGGAGAGCCTCCAGCTCTACCGGCAGCGCGTGCTGCTGGCGTTCCGCGAGGTGCAGGACGCGCTGACCGCGACGCGACTCTTCGCCGAGCAGGCCGCCGCGCAGGAGCGCGCGACCGCGGCGGCCAAGCGCGTGTCGGATCTCTCGCGCACGCGCTTCGAGGCCGGCTTCGTGAGCTTCCTGGACGTCGTCGACGGCGCGCGCGCGCGCCTCGCGGCCGAACGTGCCAGCGTGCAGCTCCAGGGCCGCCGCTTCGTGAACGCGGTCGCGCTGGTGCGCGCATTGGGCGGCGGCTGGGACGCGACCGACCTGCCGCGGCTCGCGGCCGGCGGCTGAGCGACCGTCCTGCGATCGGGCTCGCGCGTCCCGCGTCCCCGTGCCGTGGGACGCGAGCGCCGAGCACCGCGCCACGGCGCCGAACGCGTGCGGGTCGTGGCCCGCGCGTGCGCAGCGTGCTCCGGAGCGGCTACGCCCAAGTGCGCAAGCGCCGCGCGCGACCCACGGATTCTGCCGATCCTGCTCGACATCCGCGCACCGTCGTTTACCAAGGAGGGCCCTTTACCCCTGGAGGACAGCAGGATGGCCCGCAAGCAGTCGATCGTCGCCGGAACGGATCTCTCGAAGCCCTCGCGCCTCGCCGCGCAGCGCGCGCAGCGCCTGGCGCGCACGCTGGACCTGCCCTTCGTGCTGGTGCACACCGTGGACGACTTCGCGACGGTCAGCGCCGCGGCGCCGGTGCACCCCGCCTGGGGCACGCACATCGGCGGGCGCGACACCGGCGGGGGTCGCGCCGCCCTGACCGCCTCCGCCAAGCTGGCCGGCGGGAAGCTCGAGTCGTGGATCCAGCGCTCGGGCACCGCGCCGGACCGCCGTCGCGTGCTGGTCGGCGCGGCGCACAAGTCGCTGACGACAGCCGCCAAGGCCGAGAACGCCATGCTCGTCGTGGCCGGCGTGCACCGCGCCTCCAACAAGCTCGCCTCCTTCTTCCTGGGCTCGACGGCCGAGCGGCTGTTGCGCGTCGGCCGCGTCCCGACCCTCCTCGTGCGCCGCGCAGCGGAGGCCGACTACAAGCACGTGCTGATCCCGGTCGACTTCTCGGAGGTCGGCCTGCGCGCGCTGGCGCTGGCCGAGACGGTCGCGCCCAAGGCGCGCTACCAGATCGTCCACTTCGCGCGGCCGATGCCCGAGGACGACCCGCTGCGCATGAGCCGACTCTCCAAGGTCGACCGCGAGCTCACCGAGTTCGTGAAGGCTGCCCGCATCCGGCGCGAGCGCTGCACGCTGCGCGTCGTCGAGGGCGAGCCGCGCCTGGGGATCCTGAACCTGGCCGGCCGGCGCGGCGTCGATCTCGTCGTCATGGGCACGCGCGGCCGCAAGGGCCTCGAGCGGTTCCTCTTGGGCAGCGTCGCGGACTACGTGCTGCGCGCGGCGCCGACGGACGTCCTGGCGGTTCCGCCGGCGAAGTGAGCCCGCGGGGCTGGGGGCGCGTCGGGCTCGCGGGTGGGCGCGAGCCGCGGCCGCGCTCCGGGACACCGCACGGCTCCCGTCCGAGCCTGGGTTAGACTCGGGCGCGCTTGCCCCCCCGTTCGAAGCCGCGCGCGCCGACCGCCGCCGAAGCGCTCTTCGCGTCCTGGATCGCCGACCGCACGCGCGACTTCGAGGCGGTCGTGCGTGCTGCGCCCGAGCACGCTCGCGAGCTGCGGGCCCTGCACGCGCTGTGGTCGCGGCTCGAGCCGTTGCTCGCGCTGGCCGGCATCTCGGACACGGAAGCGGCGCGGCGACTCCACGCTGCCGCCGAGGACGGTGCGGCGCCGCCGACCCCGCTGGACCTGCTCCCGCCGACCGGCGCGGGCGCGGGCTCGGCCACGGACGACCTCCTGCGCCGGCTGGAATCCAAGTCGCGCGGCGCGCGCTATCGCTTGGAGGGCGAGGTGGCGCGCGGCGGCATGGGCGCGATCCTGCGCGTCTGGGACGAGGACCTCCGCCGGCACCTCGCGATGAAGGTCGTGCTGGGCCAGGCGACGCCCGGCACGGGCACGCCGCCGGTCGACGCGCGTCTCCTGGCGCGCTTCCTCGAGGAGGCGCAGATCACGGGTCAGCTCGAGCACCCGGGGATCGTCCCGGTCCACGAGCTGGGGCTCGACGCGGACGGCCGGGTCTACTTCACGATGAAGCTCGTCAAGGGCCGCGATCTCGCCGCCGTCTTCGAGCTGGTCCGGGAGGGTCGCGAGGGCTGGTCGGAAACGCGCGCGCTGGGCGTGCTCCTCAAGGTCTGCGAAGCCTTGGCCTACGCGCACTCCAAGGGCGTCGTGCACCGCGACCTCAAGCCGCAGAACGTCATGGTCGGCGACTTCGGCGAGGTCTACGTCATGGACTGGGGGCTGGCGCGCGTGATCGGCGACGCGCGCGCCAGCCCGGCTCGGCCCGCTGGCGACGCGCCGCACGTGCGCACGGAACGCTTCCAGGAGCGCGAGTCGAGCCCGGCCTCCTCGCTCATGACGCTCGAGGGCGACGTGGTCGGCACGCCGGCCTACATGTCGCCCGAGCAGGCCCGCGGCGAGCTCGAGGCGCTCTCGCCACGCTCGGACGTGTACGCGCTTGGCGCCATGCTCTACGACCTCCTGGCCGGCGCCCCGCCCTACACCACGCGCGGCGAGCACACGGGCGGCGCAGCAGTCTGGAAGCGCGTGCTCGACGGCCCGCCGCCGCCGCTCGAGGAGCTCGCGCCGCGCGCGCCTTCGGAGCTCGTCGCCATCCAGGCGAAGGCCATGGCCCGCGAGGCGTCGCAACGCTACGCGGACGTCGCAGCGTTGGCCGAGGACCTGCGCGCGTTCCTGGAGGGCCGCGTCGTCGGCGCGTTCGAGGCTGGTGCGCTGGCGGAAGCTCGCAAGTGGGTGCGGCGCAACCGGGGGCTCGCCGCCGCGCTCGCGGGCGCGGTGCTGGCGCTCATCGCGGGGCTCGTCGTGACCCTGATCCTCGCCGACCGCGTGCGGCAGAACGCGGTGCTGGCCGAGGCGAGCGCCACCGAAGCACGGCGCCAGGCGCGCGTGGCGGGCGAGGTCAACGCGTTCCTGAACGTGGACGTGCTCGCCGCGGTGGCACCCGAGCGCGAGGGCCTCGACGTCACCGTGCGCGAGGTCCTCGACCGCGCCTCCGCAAGCCTGGACGGCCGGTTCGCCGAGGACCCGGCGGTCGAGGCCGCGCTGCGCATGACGATCGGCACGAGCTACGAGAAGCTCGGCGTCACCGAGCCGGCTCGACGCCACTTCGAGCGCGCGCTCGAGTTGCAGCGCGCGAACTCCGGCGCGGAGTCGGAGCCGGCGCTGCTCGCCGCGGCGGCGATGGCCTCGACGTGGGCCAAGCTGGGACGGGTTACCGAGGCGATCGGGATCCACCGCGAGGTCGTCGCGGGGTTCGAACGACTCCATGGCCCCGAGCACCCGGCGACCCTCGCGGCGCGGGTGGATCTCGCCGTGGAGCTCTCGAACGACGGGCAGTACGAGGAGGCCCAGGCGCTGTGCGACAGCACCCTTTCGATCCTCGAGCGGGTCATGGATTCGCGGGACATGCTCGTGCTGACGGCCCGCAACAACCGCGCGCTGCTCGCGGGACGGCAGGGACGCTACGCCGAGGCGGCGGCGGAGCTCGAGGACGTGCTCGAGTTGCAGACGCTGACGCTCGGCGAGCGACACCCCGAGACGCTGACGACGCTGGGCAACGTGGCCTCGCTCATGTTCCAGCTCGGGCGCATCGGCGAGTGCGAGGAACTCGCACGCCGCGGCCATGCGCTGTGCGTCGAGGTCATCGGCCCGGCGCACCCGCGCACGGGAGCGCTGGCCGGATTCGTCGGCCACGCGCTGCTGCAACGCGGACGGGGCCAGGAAGCCGAGCCTTGGCTGCTCGAGTACTACGAGACCACGCGTGCCTCCGTGGGCGAGGACACCGAGCTGGCACAGCAGGCGCGCACGCTGGTCGCCGGCTCCATGGCTGCGCTGGGTCGCCTGGCGGAGGCCGCCGAGCTCCAGAGCCAGACGCTCGCGGTGCAGCGGCGCATCCTCGCGCCCGACCACCCCACGACGCTCTTGACGGCCAACTCGCTCGCGACGTGGCTGCTCGACCTCGGGCGACTCGACGAAGCCGAGCCCCTGTTCCGCGACACGATCGAGGCCCAGTCACGCAAGCTCGGGCCCGACCATCCGTCCACGATCGTCACGACCGAGAACCTCGCCAACCTGCTGCGCACGCGCGGCCGCCTCGAGGAGTGCCAGACGCTCCTGCGCACCGTGCTCGAAGCGCGTCGTCGAGCGCTGGGCGACGAGCACCCGGACGTGGCGAAGACCACGTACAACCTGGGGCTCGTGCTCTCCGAGGCCAAGCAGCCGGCGGAGGCGCTGCCGCTGCTCGAGGACGCCGCGCGCCGCTGCCGCGCGCTGGGCGGCGACGCACCGCCGGGGGTCCTGTCCGCGACGCTGCGCACGCTCGGCGACCTGCGGCTCGCCGCCAGGGAGCACGACGCCGCACTGCAGGCCTACCGCGAGTCCCTCGCGGAGCACCGGCGCTCGGTCGCCGACGACGCACGGTCGGGCTTCCTGCTCCATCAGATCGGGAGCTGCCTGCTCGCGAAGCAGGACTTCGAGAGCGCGCTGGCGGCATTCGAGGAGGCCTACCCGCTGCGGCTCCTCGGCACGGACGCCGACGGGACGAGTCCGCGCTACACGCGCATGGGCCTCGCGCGGACGCTGCTCGGGCTCGAGCGCTTCGCCGAGTGCGAGCTCGTGGGCCTCGATGTCCACGAGCGCACCTCGCGCACGAAGGGCGCGGACCACGCCGAGACGCAGAACACGCGCAGGCTGCTGGGCGACCTCTACGCGCGCTGGGGCAAGCCCGACGAGGCCGCCAAGTACCGCTGAACCGCGCTCAGCTCGCGGCGAGGACGTCGCCATGCCGCAGCAACGCCACGAGATCGCGCGCGGCGGCGCGCTTCGAGCGCTCGGGGATCGCGATCCGCACGCCGCTCGCGCCGAGCACGACGAGGCGCGTGGTGTCGGCATTCAGGGCGCCCGGCCCGTTCAGCACGATCCAGTCCGCGCCCTTCTTCCTCAGCTTGGCGCGCGCGCGGCGCTCGCCGTCACCGGTCTCCAGCGCGAACGCGACCACGGTGCGTCGCGGATCGCGGCGCCCGCGCGTCAGCGTCGCCAGCACGTCGGGGTTCCTCACGAGGTCGATCCGCGCGCGCCTGGCGCCGCCGTCCTTCGCGCGCCACTTGCCGGCCAGCACACGCGCCGGCCGCCAGTCCGCGACCGCGGCGGCCATGAAGAGCGCGTCGGCCGCGCGCCACTCCGCCCGCAGGGCGCCGAGCATCTCGCGCGCGCTCTCGACGTCGATGCGCCGCACGCCCTTGGGCGTCGCCAGCGCGACCGGACCCGCCACCAGCACGACGTCGTGCCCGGCGCGCGCGGCCGCCTCGGCGAGCGCGAAGCCCATGCGGCCGCTCGAATCGTTCGAGAGGAAGCGCACCGGATCGACGCGCTCGCGCGTGGGACCCGCGGAGACCAGGACGCGCAGGCGAGGGCGGCGGCGGGCCATGCGTGGATTCTCGCGCCCCGGAGCGGGCTCGTCACGCGCCGCGCTTGCGACGACGGCGCCGGCGCGCGCCGGCCTGGGGGGCCTGGGCGGCGGCCGCGGCCGGCTCGGGAAACAGGACCGCGTGGAGCTCCTCGCCGAAGACCTCGTGCGCCGCGAGCACCAGCCCCGACACGATCAACGCGCCCAGGATCGCCGCGTTGCCCCACAGGAACGAGAGCAGGCTGCAGGCGAGCCCGGCCAGGAGCAGCCGCCGCAGCAGGTAGCCCACGCGCGGCTCGAAGACGCTCTTGGCCGTCTTTCCGCTCGTGCCGGCCAGCAGGGCCGCCGCGCGCGGCGCCTGGGCCAGGAGCAAGCCCCCGAACGACCAGAACACCCAGCCGCCCTCGAGCAGCTCGCGTGGCTCGAAGTCCACGCGCTCCAGGAGGCCCGCGCCGAACACGAACACGACCACGCCGATCGCGAAGGTCATCAGCCCGGCCACGAGCCCGAACACGACCAGCCCGCCGACGACGGCGTTGTACAGGTCGCCCTCGGGCTCGTACCACTGCTCGCGCGCCACGACGACGGCCGCGGCTGCGACCACGATCCACAGGCCGGCCAGCGTGTCGAGCGCGATCAGGCTGACCGCCTGGATCCCCGACCACCCCAGCCCCGCCACGCCCGCGACGGGGATCATGTGGCGCGCGACGATGCCCCAGGTGCGCGGCGAGCGCAGCGCCCCGCGCCAGTCGAGTCCGCGCCAGCGCGCGCGGTCGAGCTCCGGCCGCGGCCCCACGCCCTCAGCGTCCGAGCAGCGCTTCGAGCACCTCGGCGATGCGCGCCGGCTCCGGCAGGCGGCCGGGTCCCACGTCGCCGCAGGCCAGCGTGCCCTCGTCGGGCTCCAGGACGCGCCAGCCGTCCTCGCGCAGGCGCCCCAGGTTGCGCTGCACGGCGGGCGCGACGAGCATCGCCGGGTTCATCGCTGGCGCGATGACGCGCGGCTTGTTCTGCGCCAGCGCGAGGGCGACCGTGCTGAGCAGGTCATCCGCCAGCCCGTTCGCGAGCCGCCCCAGGAGGTCCGCGCTGGCGGGCGCCACGACCAGCGCGTCGCCCCAGCGGGCCAGCTCGATGTGGTCCATCGCCGCGTGCCGGTGCGCCCCGAACTCCTCGACGAAGGCCGGCTGACCGCTGACCGCCTCGAAGAGCTGCGGGTTCACGAGTTCCGCCGCGCGCCGCGTCAGGACGGCCCGCACCGCGTGCCCGCGCTGGGTGAGCTTGCTGGCGAGGTCACAGGCCTTGTAGACCGCGACCGAGGCGCTGGCGCCGAGGAGGACGTTGGCCATGGACCCATCCTCGCCGCCGGGCGCCCGCGGGGTCCAGCCTGCACCCTCGACCCGGTGGTCCTCGACTGGCCCGGGCCGCCGCGAGCCCGCCCGCTCAGCGCCCGCGGGCCGGCGTCGCAGCATCGAGCCCGACGAGCCGCCGCACCTCGCCCACCGCGCGCGCCAGGTCGTCGTTCACCACGATGTGGTCGTACTTCACGCGCTCGCGCCACTCGTCCTCGGCCTTGTGCAGACGGCGCTCGAGGACCTCGGGCGCCTCGGTGCCGCGCGCCACGAGGCGCTTGCGCAGCTCCTCGAAGTCCGGCGGCGCGATGAACACGTACAGGCCCGGCTCGCCCAGCGCGCGCAATTGGTTGGCTCCCTGCACGTCGATCTCGAGCAGGTAGACCTTGCCCTGCGAGAGCGCCACGCGCACCGGCTCGCGCAAGGTGCCGTAGAGGTTCCCGTAGACCTCGGCATGCTCGAGGAAGGCGCCCTCCTGGATCAGGCGGCGGAAGTCCTCGCGCGACAGGAACCGGTAGTCGCGGCCGTCCACCTCCCCCGGGCGCGGCTTGCGCGTGGTGGCCGAGACGCTGAACTCCACGCGCGGATCTTCCAGGAGCTTCTTGCAGATCGTGCTCTTGCCCGCCCCGGAGGGGCCGGAGATCACGAGCATGCGGCCGGCCGGTTCCGACATGGGACTACTCCACGTTCTGGACCTGCTCGCGCAGGCGCTCGACGAGCGTCTTGAGCTCCACGACGAGGTGCGCGGCCTGGGCGTCGTTGCACTTCGACCCGATCGTGTTCGCCTCGCGGAACAGCTCCTGCACGAGGAAGTCGAGCGGCCGGCCCGCGGGAGTGCCCGAGGCGACCAGCGCGTCGAGCTGCGCCAGGTGGCTGGCGAGCCGCGTCAGCTCCTCCGCGACGTCCGTCTTGTCCGCCAGGAGCGCCAGCTCGCGCGCCAAGTCGGCCTCCTTGGGCAGGCGCGCGCCGGGCGCGCCCTCGAGCAGGTCGGCGAGGCGCCGCCGCAACGCCGCGTGCTGCTCCTGGACCAGCTTGGGCAAGCGCTTTTCGAGCCGCTTCGCGACGCCGCGGATCGCCTGGCCGTGCTTCTTCAGGTCGGCGGCCAACGCGCGCCCCTCGCGGGCCCGCATCGTGTCGAGGCTCTCCAGCGCCGCACCGAGCGCCGCCAGGACCAGGCGCTCGTCGGCGCGGGCGCGCGCGTCGCCGTCGCCGGCGACCAGGACCCCCGGCAGCCCCAGGACGGTCTCGAGCCCGAACTCGGCCTCCAGGCCGGCGGCGCGCGTGGCCCGTTGGATCTCCACGCACCAGGCGCGCAGGGCCCGCTCGTCGATGCGCGCGCCGGCGCCGCGCTCGCGCTCGAGGTCGACGCCGACGGTCACCGAGCCGCGCGAGAGCTTGGCGCGCACGGCGGCCTCGATCTGCGGCTCGAGGTGCGTGAGCGACTGCGGCAGACGCGACTTGACCTGCAGATGCCGGTGATTGACCGAGCGGATCTCGACGCGTGCTTCGGCGCCCGAGCCCTTCGCAGCCGCGGCGCCGAAGCCGGTCATCGAGCGCAGCATCGGGTCAGGCCCCCGGCCGGCTGCCGGGCTTGACGGCCTGCGAGCCGGCCTTGCACAGCGGGCAGGCCGCCGGCTCCCAGGCCACCGCGTCGACCTCCGCCAGGGCGAACAGCGGCAGCCCGTCGCGCTCGAAAGGGTTGCCGCCCGAGCGGTTCACGATGCAGCCCGCCGCCAGCGGCCGCACCCCGAGGCGCGCGAGCAGCTCGATGACCTCGCGCGCCGAGCCACCCGTCGTCATGACGTCCTCGACGACGAGCACCCGGTCCGAGGGCTTGAGCGCGAAGCCGCGACGCAGCTCCATGACGTCGCCCTTGCGCTCGGTGAACTGCGCGCGCGCGCCGAGCGCGCGCGCCACCTCGTAGGCCCAGGTCACGGCCCCCAGCGCGGGGCCGATCACGACGTCGTAGGGCGTCGTGTGCACGGCACGCACGCGCCGCGCGAACTCGACGGCCAGCGCCTCGGCCTTGCGCGGATGCTCCAGGAGCAGCGCGCACTGGAAGTAGCGGTCGCTGTGCTTGCCCGAGGAGAGCACGAAGTGCCCCTCGAGCATGGCGTTCGTCTCCCGGAACAGGTCCAGGATGCGATCCTTGTCCATCAGGGCGGTCATGCCGAGGGCTCCCGTGCGCGCGCTCAGCCGCCGGGGGGCGGCGTGCCCGCGTCACCGGCTCCCGGCGGGACGGCCGGCGCCTGGATCGTGGGCGGGTTGAAGATCGAGTCGTCGACGATCGTGTCGCTGGCCGCCTGGCGGTTCATGACGTGGATCAAGAGCGCGCTGACGATGAAGACCGCGCCCGTCCAGCCGGTGAACTTGTGGATGCCCGAGGCCGCCACGCCGAAGGTCTGCTGGCCGGCCGTGCCGAGCGCGTCCGTGAGCCCGCCGCCCTTGCCCTCCTGGAGCAGCACGACGATGCACAGGACGATCGCCGAGACGATGAACACGATGTAGAGGAGCGTGACGACGAGATCGAGGTTCATGGGGACGGGTCGCGAGACGCTTCAGCGGAACTCGAGCAGGGGCAGGAACGTTTCAGGCTTCAGCGAGGCGCCGCCGACGAGCACGCCGTCGACGCCCCGGACCGCCATCAAGGCGCGCACATTGTCCGGTTTCACGCTCCCGCCGTACAGGATGCGCGTGTTCTCCGCCGCCGGCTCGTTGTACAGGCCGGCCAGCACGCCCCGCAGGTAGGCGTGGACCTCGCCGGCCTGCGCCGGGGTGGCGGTGCGGCCCGTGCCGATGGCCCAGACCGGCTCGTAGGCCAGCGTGACCCGCGTCTGCAGCGCGCGGCCGTCCACGCCGGCGAGGCCGCGCGCGAGCTGCTCGCCCACGACCGACTCGGTGCGCCGCGCGTCGCGCTCCTCGAGCGTCTCGCCCACGCACAGGATCGGCGACAGGCCGTGCTCCAGCGCGAGCTGCACCTTGCGCCCCACGAGCTCGCTCCCCTCGCCGTAGAGGTGACGGCGCTCGGAGTGCCCCACGATCACGTGGGTCGCGCCGACGTCCACGAGCATGGCGGGCGCGATCTCGCCGGTGAACGCCCCGGAGGGCTCGTCGGAGCAGTTCTGCGCGCCGCAGCGCACCCTGGACCCGGCCAGCGCGCGCGCGACCTCGTCCAGGTAGACGAAGGGCGGGAACACGGCCACGTCGACGTCCTCGCGACGGCCCACGGCATCCCGCACCGCGAGCGCCAACCCGAGCGCGGTCTTGCGCTCCAGGTTCATCTTCCAGTTGCCCGCGACGAACGGCTTGCGGGCGCTCATCGCTCGACCGCGGTCAGGGACGGCTCGACCACGCGGCGCCCGTCGAGCGCCGCGATGGCGCGCGCGTCGGCGGCGATGGCCCCGAACGTCTCGGGCAGGACCGCCTGCGAGCCGTCCGAGTGGACTTCGCTGGGATCGGGATGGACCTCGACGATCAGCCCGTCCGCACCGGCTGCCAGGCCCGCCCGCGCCAGCGGCCGCACGAGGTCGCTGCGGCCGGCGGCGTGGCTGGGATCCACGACGACCGGCAGGTGCGTGGCGCGCTTCAGGTGTGCCACGGCGCCGACGTCCAACAGGTTGCGCGTCGTGGGGTCGAAGCCGCGCACGCCGCGCTCGCACAGCACGACCTGCGTGTTGCCTTGCGCCAGCACGAACTCCGCGGCCAGCAGGAACTCGCGGAGCGTGGCCGAGAACGCGCGCTTCAAGAGCACCGGCTTGCCCGAGCGCCCGACTTCGACGAGCAGCGGCGCGTTGTGCATCGAGCGCGCACCGATCTGGAACACGTCCGCGACGAGCGCCACGGCCTCGACGTCGCGGGGGTCGAGCACCTCGGTCACGATGCCGATGCCGGTCTCGGCACGCACGCGGGACAGGAGTTCCAATCCGTCGTGCTTCATGCCCTGGAACGAGTACGGCGAGGTGCGCGGCTTCCAGGCGCCGCCGCGCAGCAGCGTCGCGCCGTGACGCTGGACCTCGCGCGCGATCTCCAACAGGCGCGGCCAGCTCTCGACGGCGCACGGGCCGGCGATCAGCGACACGGACCCACCGCCGAAGCGCGCCTCGCCCGCGCTGACGACCGTGTCGGGCCGGCCCGCGCGCTCGTGGAGCTCGGTCGCGCCCCCGGCGTCGAGGATCGCCGCCACGCCCACGAGATCCTCGAAGCGCGAGCGGTGCTCGGGTCGGCCGTGCCCGTCGAGGCCGAGCAGCGTCTTGCGCTCGTCGAGGAACTGCGGTCGGTAACCGAGCTCGCGCGCGAGCTCGAGGACCGCCTGGAGCTGTTCGGGCGGGAGGGCCGGGCGCAGGCGCAGGAGCATGGGCGGAGGGCTTCGCCGGGCGCCGGGCGCCGCAGTCGAATCCGGGGAGTATGGACCGGCTCCCCCGGACCGTCAACGCGGCCCGTGCGCCTCCCATGGCTTCCCGAGGCCGGGGTTGGCACGATCCGCTCGCATGCGGGCCGGACTCTCCCTGATCGACTCCCTCCTGGCGCTCGGGACCCTCTCCGACCTGCCGCGGACGGGCTGGATCCAGCGCGGCGTCCGGGACCCGGAGACGGTCGGGGCCCACGTCCTGTCGACCTGCTTCCTCGTGCTGGCCCTCGGACCGCGCGTCGCGCCGCGCCTCGACGTCGAGCGCGCGATCGCCCTGGCGCTCGTCCACGACGCCCCCGAGGCGCTGCTCGGCGACCTGCCGCGCACGGCCGCGCGGCTCCTGCCCGCCGGGGCCAAGGCCGCGGCCGAGGACCGCGCGGCACGTGAGCTCCTGGAGCCGCTCTCCGAGGGTGCGCTGCGCCTGTGGGACGAGATCCGGGCCGGCGGGACGCGCGAGGCACGCTTCGTCAAGCTCGTCGACCGCCTGCAGCTCGGGGTGGAGCTCGTCGCGCTGCACCGCGCCGGTCGCCGCGGGCTCGAGGAGTTCGCCGAGACCGTGCTCGGGCTCGACTGCGCCGAGTTCGAGCCGGTGGCATCGCTGCGCGCGGAGATCCTCGGCGCCCTGGGCCAAGACGGCGCGCGGGCGTAGCCTCTGCCAGTGCGATGAGCGCGGCCCCGACGCGACCGTTCTGGCGGAACTGGGTGGTGGTCGTGCCGCTCGGGACGCTCGCCGTGGCCGGCTTCGCGCTCTTGATCCACGAGCCGCGTGCGCCGCGCACGATTCCCGTCGAGCTCACGCCGCCGGCACAGGCGGAGCTGGCGGAGATCCCGCTCCCGGCCCGCGTGCGCTCCGTGGAGGGCCGCGTGGTCGATCGCGAGGGAGCTCCCCAGGCTGGCGCGCTCGTGTGGTTGCTCTCGGGGGACGAGCCGCGCTGGACCAGCACGCGCGCCGACGGGTTCTTCCGCCTCGACGGCCTCCAGCGCGGGCCTTGGGACGTGCGCGTGCTCGCCGAGGGGCACCGCCCGTTCGCGCTCGTGCTGCGCGACGGGGCAGGCGAGAACGTGCTGCGCCTCTCCGACGCGCCGCGGGTCGCGCCCACCGTGCCGGCGCTGGTCCGCGCGCGGCTCGTGGGGACGCTGATCGGATCTGCGCGGCAGGAGCTGGCCGGCGCCGAGGTCGTGCTGACGCCCGTGCAGCCGCCCGAGTCCCTGGACGCTCCGCTGCCGCGGCGCGCGCGCGCCGACGCCACCGGACGCTTCGCCTTCGACGAGCTCGTGGCCGGCGCGTACCGCGTCTCCGTGCTGCCGGGTTGGGCCAGCGGCGGCACGTGGCCGGATCTGGCGCGCGCGGCCGGGGACGAAGGCAGTCCCGAGTTCGTGCACCGCGCCGACGGATCGGCGCCGCTCTCCGTGGACCTGATCGCGGGCTCGGCGGCCGGTGTCCTGGCCGACGAGGACGGCCGCGCGGTCGCGGGCGCGCTCGTGACGCTGGCACCCAGCGAGCGGCCCGACCGGCCCTGGCCGCCGGTCGCGACCGACGCGCGCGGCACGTTCGAGTTCCGCGGCCTGCCGCCCGGCGGCTACCGGCTCGAGGCGCGCGCCGGATCGGCGCGCGTCGCGCGCGACTTCCAGGTCACGGCGCGGGCCCGGATCGAGGTCGGCCGGCTGGCGCTGGCGGAGCTCCGATGAGCCTCACGGTGCGCGGAGCTGGGGGGGGCGCCCCGTGAACCGCCTGATCGCGCTGTTCGTGGCGCTGGCCATGCTCCTGGCGCACGCGCTGGCGATCCACGACGACGGTGCAGGGCGCTTTGCGTTCCCGTACGACCAGGCCTACGCCGCGCTGCGCCTCGCCCGCAACCTCGTCTATGACGGCCAACTGGCCTGGAACCCGGGCTCGCCGGCCTTCGAGAGCTACCCCTCGATGCTGTGGGTCGCCGTGTGCGCGGCAGCCGAGCGCGTGGGCCCGGCGCTGGGTCTCTCGACGAACTTCCTGGTGCAGTCCGCGGGGATCGTGTGCGCCCTGGGAGCGATCACCGTGCTGTCTCGCTTCCGTGCCGACCGCACGGCGTCGTTGATCGCGCCCCTGTTCCTGGCAGCGAGCGGGGCGTTCGCGGCGGCCGCGGCCAGCGGGCTCGAGCACGCGCCGTTCGCCTGCCTCGCCGCGGCTGCGTTCCTGGCGCTCGAGCGCGGGCGCTCGGCCTGGTTCGGGGGACTTGCGGCGCTGTCGGTGCTGGCGCATCCGCTCGGGATCGCGCTGATCCTCGGCATGGGCGCGGTGCGCGCGTTCGGCCGCCCGAACGACGACGAGGGCGCGCCGCGCGTCGTCCAGTGGACCGCTTTCGCGGCGCCGATCGGCACCTTCGCCGGGGTGGCGCTGCTGCGGCACGCCGCCACCGGGTTCGTGCTCCCGCCCGAGATCCATGCGCTGCTCCAGCCGGCGCCCGGCCAGTGGCGCGAGGGCGCGGCCAGCCTGCGCGACTTCGCGCTGGTGGGCGTGATCCCCCTGCTGCTCGTCTTCCCGGCCGCCTGGCTCGTCCTGGGATCGCTCTCGCGGACGGGCGCTCACGCGGTGTTCTTGGCGCTGGTCTGGCTGGGGGTCGCCGCCGCGGCGGGCCGCAGCCCGCTCCCCTTCCACGTCGCCTTCGCACCGGCGCTGCCGTTCGTGGTCCTGGCCGTGCAGGAGGGCATGATCGTCGCGCTCGACGGCGTTTCCAGGCTGC
Organism: Planctomycetota bacterium; assembly: GCA_016795205.1. Taxonomy (GTDB): domain Bacteria; phylum Planctomycetota; class UBA1135; order UBA1135; genus JAEUHZ01. Next base: position 33,448 of record JAEUHZ010000013.1, read on the forward strand.
GGCGACGCGTCACGTTGACCGTGTTCGGCGCGGCGCTCCTGGGGGCCGCGCTGGCCAGCCGTACGCCGGCCGACTTGGGCCCGCTGCCGCTGCAAGGTCTGCACGAGGCTTGGGTCCGGCCGCGCACGCCGGCGCAGTTCGACGTCGAGCAGCCGCTCGGACGCGGCGGACTCGTCGAGGAGATCGCCCTGGCGCGCCGCCTGCGCAAGGCCGGCATCTACTTGCGCGAGGAAGCCGAGCCCGGCGCGGCCGTCCTGACGCCTTGGCCCGGATCGATCGGCTACCTCTCGCGGATCACGGTCCACGACCTGCTCGCGCGCACGGATCCGGCCGACGTGAACGACCGACCCAACCCCTGGTCCCGGCGCGTGCGCGCCGACGTGGTCCGCGCGCTGGCGCGCGACACCGACTTCGTCGTGCCCTTCGCCGCGCGCCGCGCCGAGCCCCCGTCGCCCCGCGACGTGGCCCGCGCCTGGCTCGAGGGCCTCGACGCGTACCCGCACGAGGCCGGCCGCCTCGAGGCGATCGAGCGCGCGCTCGCCGCCTACGAGCTCGTGACCGTGCCGATCGAGGACTACACCCGCGAAGGAGAGTCCCTGGGACGCGAGTCCTTCCTCCTGCTGCGCAACCTGCGCCTCGGCGCGCGGCCCGAGCTCGCCATCCGCGTCGAGGACGACCACCTGCGCGTGGGCCTGCGCCGCACGCGCACGCCCCAACTCGTCGAGCTGGAGATCCGCCTGCACGACGACGCCGAGCGCGCCTGGACGCTGCGGCCCACGGGCGAGCTCGATCCGACCTGCCGCGCCCGTGCGCGGATCGGGCTCCTGATCTACGACAGTGGCACGCGCGAGATCGAGCTGTGCCGCGTCGGCCTGCCTGCGCACCCCACCGGCGGCCGCTGGATGCGCGCCACGGCGCGGCTGCTGAACCCCGGCTCGGCCGGCGCGGGGGGCGTGTGGGAGGCGGTCAGCGATCGGGCGACGCTGCAATTCTGACCCCAGGGGAAGCCGAGCTGGTTTCGTGGCCGTTCGCGGGTGCTCTCTGGCCGCGGCAGGAGGGCCCGTGACCGATCTGCTCGAGCGACTTGCCCTCCAGCCCGCTCGCAACCAGGGAGCGGAGGGTTGGGTCAGCTTTGCTCAGGCGCCGTCCCACACGAGGCGGTACCCCACACCCGCCTCGGTCTCGAACACGGGTGGACCCGTGCGGCCGCGCTCGAGCTTGCGGCGCAAGTGGGTCATGTAGACCCGCAGGTACTGACGCTCGTCGGCGCTCTTCGGCCCCCAGACCTCCGCGAGGAGCTGGCGGTGGGTGACGACCTTCCCGGCGTGGCGCACGAGCACCGCGAGCAGCCGGTACTCGATCGGCGTCAGCTTCACGATCTCGCCGTCGACGCGAACCCTGCGCGCGTCGAGGTCGACCTGCAGGGCTCCCGACTCGAACACGCCGGCCGGGGTCGCGGGCCCGGCCCGTGCCGCGTGGCGTAGCGCCACACGCATGCGCGCGAGCAGTTCGGGGAACCCGAAGGGCTTCGTCACGTAGTCGTCCGCACCGGCGTCCAGGGCAGCGACCTTCGCGCCCTCCGCCCCACGCGCCGAGAGCACGATGACGGGAGCCTGCGACCAGGCCCGCAGATCCGCGAGCACATGAAGACCGTCGCGATCCGGGAGCCCGAGATCGAGCAGCACGAGGTCCGGCACCCAGGCGGCCGCCTGACGCAGTGCCTCCTGCCCCGTTCGGGCCTCGACGACGCGGAAGCCCTGCAGTGGCAACCCCGTGGCGAGCAGGCGCATGACCTGGGGTTCGTCCTCGACCACCAAGACGAGCCGGTCCGACGTGGGAATCGCGCTCAATGGGCGCGCTCCGTGGCGATACGCGCACCCGGAACGCTCACGCAGAACAACGCCCCACCGCCAGCGCGCGCACGGACCGTGGCCGTGCCGCCGTGCACACGGGCAATCGCCTGGACGACCGCGAGCCCGAGCCCCGAGCCCTCGACTCCGCGTGCCTCACTGCCGCGGTAGAAGCGCTCGAACACGCGCAGTTCCTCGTCGGGCGCCACGCCCCGGCCCCGATCGCCGACCTCGAACAGGACCGCATCGGCCTCGCGCCGCGCGGAAACCTCGATCGGCGTGCCGGCCGGCGTGTGGCGCGCCGCGTTCTCGAGCAGGTTCACGAGCGCGTCCTCGAGCAGTACCGGATCGACGTGGGCTTCCAGGATCTCCTTGGGCGTCCTGGTCGCGACCGGATGGCCCACGAGCCGAGGCCGAGCGCGGGACAGCGCCGACTCGACGAGTTCCTCGACGGGCACCCATTCCCGCGAGGGCTCGGCGCGCCCGGAGTCCAGCCGTGTCAGATCGAGCAGGTTGCCCACGAGTCGTCCGAGCCGATCGCTCTCGTCACGGATGGCCTGGAGCAGCTCGCTGCGCGCACGCGCCTGCGCCGGCCGGCTGTCGTCGAGCAACACCTCGGCCGCGCCACGAATCGCGGCGAGCGGGGTGCGCAAGTCGTGGCTCACCGATGACAGCAGGGAGCTACGCGTGCGCTCGTTCTCCGCCGCGATGCTGGCACGTGCGGCCTCCTCGCGCAGGTCCATGCGCTCGAGGGCGGCCGCCGTCTGCGCCACGAACGCCTCGAGGACCTGCCGCTGCGAGGGAGTGAGCTCCGCCCCGCCTTCGAGGGCGGCGACTCCCAGCACGCCAAAGGAGCCGCGCATGCCCGCGAGCGGTAGGTACAGCGCCGCCGCTCCGGGCAGCGTGTCCGTGCCGCGTCCCGCTGGGCGACCGACGTTCGCCGCGTGCTCGGCCACTGCGAGCTCGCGGGGTTCCACGAGCACGCCGTGCTCCGGGCCCGCGAGGCGCTCGAGCCGATCTGCGCCCCGCACGAGGACCAGGGCTTCGCGACCCGTCACCGCGTGCACGGATTCAGCCGCGATCCGGGCGATCGCGCGCGAGGAATCGGCGACGGAGAAATCTCGGCTCATGGCGAACAGCGAGGCGGCGCGGCGCTCGCCTTCGCGCGCGGCGTCGGCGTCTTCGCGCATCCGCACCGTCCTGCGGCTCACGGCCACGCCGACGACGAGCATGACTCCGAAGGTCACGATGTAGCGCGTGCTCGACACCGCCAGCGTGAACTGCGGCGGGACGAAGAAGAAATTCAGCGCGACGATGCTGCTGACGGCTGCGAAGAGCGAAGGTAGGCGTGAGATCCGGCTCGAGGCCACGAACACCCCGAACAGGTGGATCATGGCCTGATCGGCCAAGGTGAAGACATCGCGCGTGGCGAGACACAGGATCGTCGAGACCGCGACGCACAGGGCGGCCCAGGCGTACTCGCGCGCCGGCGCGGGGATCCGCGGCGGGGGCGGCCGAGCCGCGGCCGCACCGCGCTCCCCGCTCGTGACCAGCACGTCGATGCCGACGGACGCGCGGACGATGCGCTCGGTCCGGGACGGGAAGATCGCGGACAGCCAGCGCGGACGCCGCGGCCGGCCGACGAGGATACGCGTCGTGCCGCGCTCCTTGGCCATGGCCAGCACCTGCACGGCCACGTCGTCGCCGCGCACGACGAGCGCCTCGGCGCCGAGTCGCTGGGCAAGCGCGACGTTGGCGGCCAAGCGCTCGCGGTCGCTCTCGGGCAAGCGCGCGTGGCGCGGATCCTCCACGGTCAGCGCGGTCCAGGGCGCCCGCAGCGCCACGGCCATGCGCCGACCTGCCCGCAGCAGATCCGCCGAGCCCTCCGAATGGTCGAACGCCACGAGCAGGCGCTCCTGCGTGCGCCAGGTCTCGTCGATCCCGTGCTCACGCTTGTACTCGGTGGCCTGGGCTTCGACGCGCTCAGCCGCGTGCCGCAGCACGAGTTCGCGCAGCGCGATCAGGTTGCCCTTGCGGAAGAAGTTGGTCGCTGCCTGCTGGGCTTGGGCAGGCAGGTAGACCTTGCCTTCGCGCATGCGCTCCAGGAGCTCGTCGGGCGGGAGATCGACGACCTCGATCTCGTCGGCAGCCTCGATCAGCGAGTCGGGAACCGTCTCGCGCACGACTACCCCCGTGATTCCGGCCACGACGTCGTTCAGGCTCTCGATGTGCTGGACGTTCAGGGTCGACCAGACGTCCACGCCGGACTCGAGTAGCTCCACGATGTCCTGCCAGCGCCGTGCGTGCCGGGATCCTGGAACATTCGTGTGTGCCAGCTCGTCGACGAGCAGGAGCTCGGGACAACGCGCAATCGCAGCATCGAGGTCGAACTCCAGCATCTGGATCCCGCGGTGCACCATCGAGCGCGGCGGCAGGCGTTCGAGCCCGTCGAGCAGGCGGGCGGTCTCCGCCCGGCCGTGCGTCTCCACCAATCCGACGACCACGTCGACTCCCTGCGCGCGCTGGACCCGCGCGGCCTCGAGCATCGCGTACGTCTTGCCCACGCCCGGAGTCGCACCGAAGAAGATCTTGAGTCGCCCACGGCCGGCCTTCGCGGCCTCGCGCCGCGCGCGATCGAGCATCTGCTCGGGGGATGGGCGCGTCGCATCCATGGCAGACGGATCGTAGCCGCGGGTCAGCGCAGCTGCTCCAACGCCAGGTTCAAGGCCAGCACATTGACACGTGGTTCGCCCAGGAGACCGAGCGCGCGCCCCTCGACCTGCGCTTCGACGAGACTCGCGACCCGTTCGCGCGGGAGCCCGCGCGCGCGGGCCACGCGCTCGATCTGGAACCGGGCTCCGTCCGGAGTCACGTGCGGATCGAGACCGCTCCCGGAAGCGGTCAGGAGCTCGACCGGCAGCGGCCCAGCGATGCGTCCCGTCCGCAGCGCCGCAGCTCGCTCCAAGATGTCCGCCGTGAGCTGCGGACTCGCGGGACCGAGGTTCGAGCCCCCCGAGGCTCGCGCGTCGTACGGACGCTTGCCTGTCGCAGGAGGTCGGCCATGGAACCAGCGGTCGCCACTCCACGACTGGCCGACGAGCATGGAACCGCGGGTGCGCCCGTCGACCACGACCAGGTTCCCCCCGGCCTGACGCGGGAACGCGAGCTCGGCGATCCCGGTCACGAGCAGCGGGTAGCCGAGACCCGTGAGCAGCGTGAACAGCGCCACGGCGAGGATCGAGATGCGCAGGTCCTTCAGCATGCTGATCTCTCAGACGAGGTGCAGCGCTCCCAGGGCCAAGTCGATGGCCTTGATTCCGAGGAAGGGGACGAGGATGCCGCCGAGCCCATAGACGATCAGGTTCAGCCGCAGGACGGCGGAGGCGCCGCCCGGTCGGTAAGCCACGCCCCGCAGCGCGAGCGGGACGAGCGCCACGATGACCAGCGCGTTGAAGATCACCGCGGAGAGGATGGCCGACGAAGGTGTGGCGAGGTCCATCACGTCCAGCACCTCCAGCTCGGGATAGGTGGTGGCGAACGCGGCCGGCAGGACCGCGAAGTACTTCGCGACGTCGTTCGCGAGGCTGAAGGTCGTGAGGGATCCGCGCGTCATCAGGATCTGCTTGCCGATCTCGACGATCTCGATGAGCTTCGTGGGATTCGAGTCCAGGTCGACCAGGTTCCCGGCCTCCTTGGCCGCCTGCGTGCCACTGTTCATCGCGACGGCGACGTCGGCCTGGGCCAGAGCCGGTGCGTCGTTCGTGCCGTCTCCAGCCATCGCGACCATGTGCCCTTTCGACTGGTAGTCGCGGATCAGCTCGAGCTTGGCCTCGGGAGTCGCCTGCGCCAGGAAGTCGTCGACGCCTGCCTCGGCCGCGATGGCCGCAGCGGTCAAGTGGTTGTCGCCGGTGATCATCACCGTCTTGATCCCCATGCGGCGCAGCTCACCGAAGCGCTCGCGGATGCCGCCCTTGACGACGTCCTTCAGTCGTATCGTCCCGAGCACCCGCTCCTTCTCCGCGACGACCAGCGGCGTGGCGCCGGCCATCGCGATCGCTCGCACGGACTCTTGGACCTCGCGCGGGAAGGTGCCACCGTGCCATGAGACGTAGTCGGCGATGGCGTCTGCCGCGCCCTTGCGGAACTCGCGACCGCCGATGTCGACGCCGCTCATGCGCGTCTGAGCGGTGAAACGGATGAACTGCGCGTCCAGTCCGTGCAGATTGCGCTCGCGCAGACCGTGACGTTCCTTCGAGAGTACGACGATGCTCCGGCCTTCCGGTGTCTCGTCGGCCAGCGACGCCAATTGGGCTGCGTCCGCCAGCGCCTCGAGTGTCACGCCAGGGGCCGGGTAGAACTCGGTCGCCTGACGGTTCCCGAGCGTGATCGTGCCAGTCTTGTCGAGCAACAGTACGTCCACGTCGCCGGCAGCCTCGACGGCGCGACCCGAGCTGGCAATCACGTTGGCGCGGATCATGCGGTCCATGCCCGCGATGCCGATCGCCGAGAGCAATCCCCCGATCGTCGTCGGGATCAGGCACACGAGCAACGCCACGAGCACCGTGATGCTCACCACCGCGCCGGCGCCACGCGCCTGAACCGCGTACTCGGAGAACGGCCGCAACGTCGCCGTGGCGAGCAGGAAGACGATGGTCAGGCCCGCGAGCAGGATCGCCAAGGCGAGCTCGTTGGGCGTCTTCCCGCGTCGCGCCCCTTCGACCAGCGCGATCATGCGGTCCAGGAAGGCCTCGCCTGGGTTGACGGACACGCGGATCACGAGCCAGTCCGACAGCATGCGCGTGCCGCCGGTAACCGAGCTGCGGTCGCCGCCGCTTTCCCGGACCACCGGCGCGCTCTCCCCCGTGATCGCGCTCTCGTCGACGGTCGCGGCGCCGTCGAGCACCTCGCCGTCGCACGGAATCACGTCGCCGGCCTCGACGAGCACGAAGTCCCCCTTGCGTAGTGCAGGGGCCGGGACGTGCTCGACGTTCGCGTCGCGCCGCGCCTCCTCGAGGCGCTTCGCCACGACATCGCGACGCGTGGCGCGCAGGGAATCCGCTTGCGCCTTCCCGCGGCCCTCGGCCAGGGCCTCGGCGAAGTTCGCGAAGACAACGGTCGCCCACAGCCACGACGCCACGGACAAGACGAAGCCGAAGCCCGCTTCTCCCGAGCCGAGCCTGGCTTGCACACCCAGCGCCGAGGTCAGGACCGCGCCGATCCAGACCACGAACATGACCGGGTTCCTCGCCTGGACTCGGGGGTCGAGCTTGCGGGCGGAGTCGAGGATGGCTCCCCGCAGGATCGGGCCGCGAAGCCACGTGCTGTTCGCGCGCTGGCGGTGGGTGCTCATGCGTGCTCCCCTACCGACTGCAAGTCTGGAGGTGGTCGGCGATGGGACCTAGCGCCAGCGCCGGAACGAACGTCAGGGCACCGACCAGCAGCACGGTCCCGAGGAGCAGCAGCACGAACAGCGGCGTGTGCGTCGGCAACGTACCCGGCCCCACGGGCACGGCGGTCTTCCTGGCGAGCGAGCCTGCCAGCGCCAGGACGGCCACAATTGGCAGGTAGCGCGCGATCAGCATCGCGACGCCCAGCGTCACGTTGTAGAAGGGCGTATCGGCCGCGAGCCCGCCGAACGCGCTGCCATTGTTGTTCCCGGCCGACGAGAAGGCGTAGAGGATCTCGCTGAACCCGTGCGCGCCTGGATCCTGGACTCCGACGCGTCCAGCGTCGAGCGCGGAAGCGAAGGCGGCGCCCCCGAGCGTCGCGAGGCACGGCCCGAGGATGGCCAGCGACGCCATCTTCATCTCGAACGCGCCGATCTTCTTCCCCAGGTACTCCGGCGTGCGTCCGACCATGAGCCCGCACAAGAAGACCGTGACGATCGCGAAGACCAGCATCCCGTACAGCCCAGAACCGACGCCGCCGAAGATGACCTCGCCGATCTGCATGAGCACCATGGGCACGAGACCACCCAGCGGGGTCAGCGAGTCGTGCATGCAGTTCACCGAGCCATTCGAGGCAGCGGTGGTGGCCACGACCCAGATCGCCGATTGCGCCACGCCGAAGCGCACCTCCTTGCCCTCGAGATTCCCGCCGGTCATACCCGGATCCGACTCCAGCCCTGCGCCGGCGGCGATCAGCGCAGGCGTGCCGGCGCTCTCGAACACCTCGACGAGCAGCATGCATGGAACGAGGACGGCGAGCATGGCCGCCAGCAGCGCGTATCCCTGCCGGCGATCGCGCACGAGTGCGCCGAACGTGATGCACAACGCGGCTGGAATCCACAGGATCGAAAGGGCCTGGAGGAAGTTGCTGATGGGATCCGGATTCTCGAGCGGGTGCGCCGAGTTCGCGGCGTAGAAGCCACCGCCGTTCGTGCCGAGTTGTTTGATCGCGACCTGGGAGGCCGCGGGCCCGAGCGGGATCGTCTGCTCGGTGATCAGCACGCCGTCCACGCCTGCCTGTGGGTCGAGGAGCTCGACGCGCGCTGGGCCATCGAGGGTCTGTACGACACCGCGTGCGACCAGTGCGATGGCCAGGACCAGTGACAGTGGAAGCAGCACGTGCACGACCGATCGAACGAGGTCGACCCAGAACGACCCGATCGTCGTCGCGCCGCGCCGCGCGAACCCGCGCGTCAGCGCTACGAGCACCGCCATCCCGGTCGCCGCCGACACGAAGTTCTGGACCGTGAGGGCCAGCATCTGCGTCGCGTAGCTCAGCGTGCTCTCGCCGCCGTAGCCCTGCCAGTTCGTGTTCGTGGCGAAGCTGACCGCGGTGTTGAACGCCGAGTCGGGCGCGACGGGGCCGAACCCGAGCGGATTCCAGGGCAGGAGCTGCTGCAGACGCTGCAGGGCATAGACGACGACGAAGCACACCAGGTTGAACAGCAGGAGTGCCCGGCCGTAGTCCTTCCAGGTCAGCTCCTCGGAGGCCGGAACGCCGAGGATGCGGAGCAACCCGCGCTCGAGGCACCCGAGGACCGGACCGAGGAACGTCCGCTCGCCTGCGTACACGCGCGCGAGGTGCTCACCGAGACACGTGGCCGCGGGGATCAGCACGATCACGTAGATGGCGATCTGGAGTGTGCTCATGGCCCGCGCCTCAATCGAAGAGTTCAGGGCGCAGGAGCGCCGCGAAGAGGTACACGAACAGGCCGAAGCACAAGAGCAGGGCGACCCACTCGGTGGCGGTCATGGCTCAGCGCCTGCGGTCCAGCCCGCGCTCGTCGAAGAGCGAGAGCAGCGCGACGAGTGCGAGATACAGGCCAACGCCCAGCGCGACGAAGAGCGTGTCGTTCATGAGGGTCTCGCGCGGGTGCGCCCGCGCCTCCACGAGAGCCTAGGCCTGCGAGGCGCTAAGGAAGCGCTAAAGCAGGAGGCTCCAGCATCGACTCCCCGTTGAGATGGCGCGGCAGCGGCGCCTCTCCCCGGACCCGGGCCCGCGGTCGCGCGCCATGTGACTCGCCCGCGGCGAGCGAAGCGGGTCAGTGTCCGAGGATCTCCAGCTCTGGCCCCAGCCTCGCTGCCCGCACCACGCGCCACACGAACCACGCCTCGGGCGCATGCGGCCCATCGAGCATGTACTCGATGGGCCTCGACCACGCATCACGAGCAGGCAGCGGATCGAACACCGCAAGCGGCGGCGCGCGCCGTACCAGCTCGTCGCGCACCGCCCGCAGGACCCGGCGTCGCCCGTCGCGGTGGCGCTCGAGCACGACCGAGCCCGTCCCGAGGGCGTCGACCCAGGCAGCCGGATCACGCGCGAACTCTGCGCGCGCCTCGGGAGACAGCAGCGGCAGCTCGCGGAGGTCCTGGCCCAGCCGTGCCCGCGTCGCCGCATCGAGGCTCAGCGTCGCGGCCTGCCACGGCACGAAGTACATCCGTGCCGAGACGAATTCGGCGCGGAACGCCGCGTCGCGCGGCACGAGCGGCAACTGCACCGTCGGGTCGATGCGGAAGGGGCCGCGCTCGGGATGCTCCTCGATCCAGCGCGCGACGAGCTCCTGCGTGTCGTCGCGCGTCCGCAGCACGGCGATCTTCACGGCGATCGCCGCCTGGGCGAGCACCAGCACGACCGCTCCCGCGAGCGCCACGCGCTGCGGGAGGCTGGGGCGAGCGCTGGCGACGCGTGCGACTGCCAACGACGCCAGGACCGCGAGGTAGGGCACGAGCGGCAGCCAGAAGCGCTGGAAGCTGTTCGAGTACAGGCCGAACACGAGCACATGGGCGAGCGGGTGCGCGCCCACGACGAGCAGCGGAACCCACGGCTCCGCCCCGGAGCGGCCGCGGATCGCCGCGACCGCGAGCGCCGCGAGGCCCGCGGCGGCGAGCACGGTGAGCACGGGCTCGTAGTCGCGCAGCGCGCGGGCCAGGCGTGCGAAACCGCCGCCGTCGAAGAAGCCCGCGTCGACCTGGTGCGCGCCCATGCCCAGGAACGACAGCAGCCTGTCGGCGAGCGTCGCGCCCTGCTCCAGGTCCGGCAGGCCCTCGCCGCGCAGGAGCAGCGCGAAGGACGCCAGGCACAGTGCGGCCGCGGTGCACAGGCCCAGGAACGGAGCACCCCACCGCGGGCGAGCGCACCACCACCAGGCTGCGGCGACCGCGGCGAAGGCGCAGGCGCCGCTGTGCAAGGTCCCCAGGGCCAGCGCCGCCAGACCGCCGGCCAGCACGAAGTCGCCGAAGCGCCCGGTCGAGCGAGCGCGCAACGAGGCGGCCACGCAGGCCACGGCCAACGTGGTGACGACCGCGTGCGGTCGCCCCATGGACGAGTACCACACCGCGAGCGTGCTCGTGCCGGCCAGGAAGGCCGCGAGCAGCGCCCAGCGGGCGCCGACGAGGGGGCGCGCGAGCAGCCAGGTCAGAGGGACCATGAGCGCCGAGAAGGCGGCGATGATCCGGCGGATCCCGAGCACGTCGTGCGCGACCGACGCGCGCAGCGTCTCGAGGCTCGGGTCCTCGGGCACGGGCGCGACCCCGACCAGCGCGTGCGCGGCGAGGCCGAGCAGTCGCGGGTAGCAGCGCGCGAGCTGGGCCTCCTCAGGGGTCACGGTCTCGCCGCGCGCCACCTGGAGCTGGAGCCACAGGATCTTCTCGTCGCCCTGCGGGTAATGCGGCAGGTGCCAGTCGAGGCCCACGCAGTGCAGCGCCAGCGCCAGCAGCGTCAGCGCCGCGAGCGCGCCCCACGTCGCCCGCTCCCCCGCGCCGCTGGCGACCCCGTGAGGCACGGCGCGGCCGGTCTCAGGCCCCGGCGCGCGCGCTGCCATCCGCGGTCGGCCCCGGTTCCTCACGGCGGACCACGGCGTCCTCGCCCCAGGCCTCGACGAGCGCGGCACGGGCTGCCGCTCGGGCGCCGCGTGGGACCAGCAGGTTCCCGCGGCGCAACTGCCCGTAGGCCGCCGCGCCGAACTCGGCGATGTCGAAGTCGGGCCCGTGCACGAGGGACGGGATCCCGGCCTTGGCCAGCACGTCCCGCGCGAGCTCGGCCTCCACCGTGTCGACGCCCACGAGGACCACGTCGAACTCGTTCTGGAAGCGCTTCATCCGTTCCCAGGCTACCGCGGCGTGCCGCGCCTTGCCGGTGCGGCGGACCTGCGAGTAGCCTGTTCGCCCCCGAAACTCGGCCGGGCCACGCTCTGGGCGCCGCATCCGGCCCCTGGGCCGACCCGAACACCCCCACCCATGAAGATCGTCGCCACCTTCAAGCGCGTCCCCACCACCGAGGCCCAGGCCAAGGTCGGCGGCGACGGCAAGACCTTGGACCCGGCCGGCTGGCAGTACATGGCGTCGTTCTACGACGAGATCGCGGTCGAGGCCGCGTTGCAGACCAAGGAGAAGCACGGCGGCGACGTGACCGTGCTGACGCTCGGGCCGAGCGAGGCGTCCAAGGAAGTGCGCGAGTTCCTGGCGCGCGGCGCCGACAGCGGTGTGATCCTGAAGGATGCCGACCCCGCGGCGCGCGACCCGCGCTGGACCGCCAAGGCGCTCGCTGCGAAGGTCCAGGCGCTGGGCGCCGACGTGGTGTTCACCGGCCGCGTCGCCACGGACCGCGACAACGCCGCGGTCGGCCCGATGTTGGCAACCTACCTGGGCTGGGCCTGCGTCACCGAGGTCGTGGCGCTCGAGATCTCCGGCGCGGCGGGCACGGCGCAGCGCGAGACCGAGCACGGCGTGGAGACGGTCGCATTCTCGCTCCCGGCGGTGATCACCTGCAACAAGGGCTTGAACGAGCCGCGCCGCCCGAATCTCAAGGGCATCATGGCCGCCAAGTCGAAGCCGATCGCCGAAGAGTCGCCGTCGGACGCCGGCGCACAGGCGGTCGTGCTCTCCGTCGAGCTCCCCCCGGCCCGCAAGGCCGGCCGCATCGTGGGCGAGGGCCTTGCGGGCGTCCCCGCGCTGGTCGACGCGCTCAAGAACGAAGCCAAGATCCTCTGAGAACAGCGCCATGAGCACGATCCTCGTCTTCGTCGAGCAGTCCCACGGCGCGCCGCGGCGCGCGAGCCTCGAGTGCCTCTCCGCCGCGCGCGCCACCGGGCTGTCCGTGGCCGCCGTCGTCGCCGGCGAGGGCGCCGAGCAGGCCGCGGCCGGGCTCGGCGCCTTCGGCGCCACGCGGGTGGTCGCGTTGACCGGCGCTGCGCGCTGGAGCGCCGACGCGGTGGCGTCCGACGTCGCCGCCGTCGCGCGGGAGTTGGGCGCGAAGGCCTTCCTCGCCAGCGCCACCTCCACGGGCAAGGACATCGCCCCGCGGGTGGCCGCGCTGCTCGATTCGACCCTGCTTTCCGATTGCACGGCGCTCACCGCCGAGGGCGGCACGCTCGTCGCCACGCGTCCGTGGCTCGCGGGCAAGGCGCTCGCCAAGGTCACCTCGACCGCGCCGGTTTTCTGCGCCACGACGCGCCCGAACGTGTTCCCGGCTGCGGAATCGGGCGGGACGGCAGAGGTCGTGTCGCGCCCGGCCTCGAACGGCGGGCGCGCCAGCGTGAGCGCCGTCGCCGAGAAGTCGGGCGGCAAGCTCGACGTGAAGGAAGCCCCGATCGTCGTTTCCGGCGGGCGCGGGCTGCGTGGGCCCGAGAACTTCCACCTGCTCGAGGAGCTGGCGGCGGCCTTCGGGTCGGCGGCGACCGGCGCGTCGCGCGCGGTGGTCGACGCCGGGTGGCGCCCGCACGCCGAGCAGGTCGGACAGACCGGCAAGACGGTCAGCCCCAAGCTCTACGTGGCGGTCGGCATCTCGGGCGCGATCCAGCACCTGGCCGGCATGCGCACGTCGAAGGTCATCGTGGCGATCAACAAGGACGCCGACGCCCCGATCTTCAAGATCGCGGACTTCGGGCTGGTGGGCGACGCGCTCGAGGTCCTCCCGGCGCTGACCAAGGCCGTGGCCGCGGCGCGCGCGCGCTGAACGCTGCGGCTGGACCGGGGAGCGCCGCGCTGCACACCCGTCCCGGCGATCCGCGGCGCGGTCCCGGGTAGTCTCCGCGCGTGAGCTTGGACGACGCCATCCCCCGGGGTCTCCCGCGCCGCGTGCTGCTGTGCGTGCTGGCGCTGGGAGCGCTGCTGCAGGCCGTGATCGTGGCCGATGGCTTCGCCTCGAACCCGCTGGCGCGCAATCCGCTCAACGACGCGGCCGAGTACTGGAGCTGGGGCGGCGAGATCGGTCGTGGACACCTCGTCGGCTCGACGCCTTTCCTGTCCGCGCCGCTCTATCCCTACGTCGTGGGTGGGGTGCGCGCACTGGGCGGCGGCCTGCCGGCGCTGGCGGCGCTGCAGGTCGCGCTCCACGTGCTGACGGCCGCGCTGGTGGCACGCTGCGCCGGCGCGCGCTTCGGTGCGCCGGCCGGGATCCTGGGCGCGGCGCTGTACCTGATCCTCCAGGATCCGGCCTTCCACACGGGCCGCGTGCTGAACTGCACGCTGCAAGCGCTCGCGACCGCCTGGATCTGGGAGCGCGCGATCGCCGCCGGCGAGCGTCTCGACCTGCGCCGCGCGCTGGGTCTGGGGGCCGCGATCGGCGTCGGGGCGCTGGCGAACCCGACCTACGCACCGCTCGCGGTGGCGCTCCCCGCGTGGCTCGTCTGGAAGCACGGGTTCGAGGCCGTGGTCGCGCGCCGGGCTGCGGCCTGCGCGCTGACGGCGGTGCTCGCCATCGCGCCGGCGACGCTGCACAACTGGCTCGCCGCGCGCGAGTTCGTGCCGCTCAGCGCGCAGGCCGGCTTGGGCTTCTACCACGGGAACCAGCCCAGCTCGCAGGGGCTCTTCACGGCCGCGGCGGGCGTGTCGACCGACCGCGTGAAGCAGAACCTGGACGCGCGCGCGGCGGTGCGCGACGAGACCGACGGCACCTGGAAGGACACGAGCCGCGTCTACCTGCGCAGGGGCCTGGGGTTCTGGGCCGCCGATCCGCTGGCCGCGGCCGTCCTGACCGCGAAGAAGGTCTGGTGGTTCTTCGGCGGCCGCACCTACGGCGACGTCTACGTCGCGGAGCTGGAGGTCGAGGACGGCGCCGCACGCGCGCTGGCCTTGGCGCCGATGCCCGTGGCCTGGTGGACGATGCCGGGGGCACTGGTGCTCCTGGCGCTGGCGCGTCGGCCGCGTGAGCACGCGCCGGAGATCCTGCTGTGGCTCGCCACGTTCCTGGTCGTGGCTGCGTTCTGGTACTCGCCGCGCTACCGCTTGCCCGTCGTGCCACTCGTGGCCGGCTTCGGCGGCGCGGCGCTCGTGACGCTGGGTGCCTGGCAGCGCGACCGCGCCCGCGCCGCCGCGGTCGCGCTGGCGCTGGCGGCCTCGGCGGCCACGGCCGCGGCGCTGCGCGCCAGCGGTCGCGACGATCCCGCGGCGTTCAGGCCGCAGTTCGAGCTCCAGATGGGCGACGCGTACCTGGCCGAGGAGGCGCTGCCCGAGGCCGCCGCGCGCTACGAGCGCGCAGCCTCCTTGGGCGCGCCCGGAGCCGGCGCGCGGCGCGCGGACGTGCTCCGTCGCATGGGCCGCACCGAGCAAGCGCTCGACGCGCTGCGGCGCGCGGTCGCAGCCGATCCGCGCAACCCGGTGGCGCGCCGCGGCCTGGCCATCGCGCTCGTGCAGGCCGGCGATCTGGCCGGCGCGCGGGCCGAGTTCGAGGCGGCGATCGCCAACGACGCGCACGATTGGGAGGCCTGGTCGGGGCTCGGCAACGTCCGGCTGGCGCAGGGCGACGCGCGCGGCGCGGCCGACGCCCAGCGGCACGCGCTGGCGCTGGCTCCGGGCTTCGTGAACGGGCACGCCAACCTGGCGCGCGCCCTCGAGGCGCTGGGCGAGCTCGACGGGGCCGAGTCGGCGTTCCGCGCCGCGCTGGCCATCGACCCGGGCTCGGTCAACGCCTTGGGCGGCCTGGGCGATCTGCTCGTGGCGCGCGGACGTTGGCGCGAGGGGCTCGAGCGCCTGCGCGAGCTGCGCCGGCGCGAGCCCACGAACCGCGGGCTGGCGCTGACCCTGGCCTGGTGGCTCGCCGCGTGCCCCGACCCCGCGGCGCGCGACCCGCGCGAGGCCTTGGCGCTCGTGGCGCGCGAGCTCGAAGCGCCCGTGGACGACCCACTCGTCCTGGACTCCCTGGCCGCCGTGCTGGCGGCCAACGGACGCTTCCAGGAGGCCCACGCGCTGGCGGAGCGCGCGCTCGCGCGCCTGCGCAGCACGGGGCCGAGCGAGCCGATCCCCGAGGTCGAAGCGCGCGCCGCGCTGTATGCCGCCGGCCGGGCCTTCACGCTCCCGCCTTGACCGCCGCTATCCTGCGCGCCCCATGGCCCGCGCGCTGCTCTCCGCCGAGGAAGTCCGTGCGCGCCTCGTGCGCGTCCCCGCGTGGACCGTCGCGGACGGCAGGCTGCGACGCGAGTGGCGCTTCGCCGACTTCTCGGCAGCCTTCGGCTTCATGGCGCGCGTCGCGCTGCTCGCCGAGCGGGCCGACCACCATCCGGACTGGTCCAACGGCTACGGACGCGTGACGATCGAGCTCGTGACGCACGCTGCCGGCGGGCTGACGGCGCACGATTTCGACCTGGCCGAGGCCATCGACCGCCTGGGTGCCTGAGAGGCAGCGCATGGACGACGCACGCAAGCTGGATCCGATCGAGGCACGGCTCTTGGGCGTGCTCGTCGAGAAGGAGCTGACGACCCCGGAGCAGTACCCGCTGTCGCTCAACGCGCTGACCGCGGGCTGCAACCAGAAGTCGAACCGCGACCCGGTGCTCGAGTTCTCCGAGGCCGAGGTGCACGCGGCGACCGGCAAGCTGATCGTGAAAGGCTGGGCCGGAGCCGTGCACCCGGCCGGCAGCCGGGTCGAACGCTTCCGCCACAACGCGGCCGAGGTGCTGGGCGTCGGGAGGGCCCAGATCGCGATCCTGGCCGAGCTCCTGCTGCGTGGGCCGCAGCAGCCGGGCGAGTTGCGCGCCCGCGCCGCGCGCATGGTGGAGTTGCCGACGCAGCCGGCCCTGCTCGAGGCGCTCGAACCGCTGCTCGCGCGGGGCCTCGTCGCGCGGCTCGAGCGCGAGCCCGGCGCGCGGGCCGAGAGCTACGGGCAGACGCTCGCGCCGCTGGCCCACCCGCCGCGCACCGCGGCGGCCGGCGCGTCGCACGGGGCGGCTCCGCACCCGGCCGCCCTCCCCACGCCGCCGGTGGCGCCCGCGCCGGCCGTCACGCCGGGCGAGCTCGCGGCCGTGGACCGGCGCGTCAGCGAGCTGGCGGCCGAGATCCAACTGTTGCGTCGCCAGCTCTCGAACCTGGCCTGGAAGCTCGGCGAGAAGCTCGATCCGCAATGAGCGCGCCCTCCGCTTCCGAGCCGCGCGCCGCCGCCGCGGCGCGCGCCTGTGTCGAGGCCCGCTGGTTCGGCCGCGGCGTCATCGCGCTGATCCTGGCCAACGCGGTGCTCATGGGCCTGGAGACCTGGCCCGAGATCACGCGCGGAAGCGAGGCGCTGTTCCGCGGCCTCCACGTGGCCTTCCAGGCCGCGTTCGTCCTGGAGATCGGCCTGCGCGTGGTCGCGCACCTGCCACGCCCGGGGAGCTTCTTCCGCGACGGCTGGAACGTCTTCGACTTCACCGTCGTCGCGCTGTCGTTGCTGCCGGCCGCCGGGCCGCTGGCGACCCTGGCGCGCGTGGCACGCGTGCTGCGCATCGCGCGGCTCGTCTCGGCGCTGCCGGACCTGCGGCTGATCATCGACACGATGCTGCGCTCGATCCCGTCCATGGGCCACGTGCTGCTCATGCAGGGACTCTTGATCTACGTGTACGGGGTGCTGGGCTGGCACCTGTTCGGGGAGGCCGATCCCGAGCGCTGGGGCACGCTGGTCAGCGCCTGCGGCTCGCTGTTCCAGATCCTGACCCTCGAGGGTTGGGTCGAGATGGCCGAGGCGGTGCGCGGTTCGACGGCGGGCGTGTGGATCTTCTTCGGCAGCTACATCGTCATCGCGGTCTTCGTGCTGATCAACCTGTTCATCGCGGTGGTCTTGAACAACCTGGAGAAGACGCGGCGCGAGAGCGAGGACGAGGCCCGCAGCGCGGCGGTCGGCTCGGACCTGGGCGCGCGGCTGGCCGCGGCCGAGCAGGCGCTCGCGGACCTGCGCACGGCGCTCGAGCGGCGCGGGGCCGGCTGAGCCACGACCGTCAGCGCACCGGCTCGGATGCCAGCACGTCGGCCAGCTCGGCCGCCACGGAGAGCGCGATCGAGGCCGGCTCCTTCGAGCGCTTCGAGAGCCCGATCGGACAACGCACACGCGCGAGTTGATCCGCGGGGATTCCACGCTGCGCGAGACGCTGCCGGAAGCGCGCCCACTTGCGCTCGGAGCCGATCAGCCCGACGTAGGGGAAGCCGCGGCGCACGGCGCGCGCCAGGACCTCGAGGTCCAAGGCGTGGCTGTGCGTCATGACCAGCACCAGCGCGTCCTCGGGCAGTGCGTCGACCTCCGCCTCGGGGGCGTCGACGGACAGCAGCTCGTAGGGCCGCTGCGCCGCGAGGCGCGGCTGGATCTCGGCCTCCTCGCGTGGGTCGATCAGCACGACGTCGGCCTGGAGCCACGGCGCGAGCCCGGCGAGCGCCTGGGCCACGTGACCCGCTCCGAACACCGCCACGCGTCGGCGCGTCCAGGGAAAGGTCTCGTAGAACACGGTCACGCGGCCCCCGCAGCACTGTCCGGCCGATTCCCCGAGCGGGTAGGACACGGACTCCGAGACGGGCTCACGCCGCCGCAAGAGCGCGGCCGCGTGCTCGATCGCGAGCCGCTCCAGGTTGCCCCCGCCGATCGTGCCGAACGCGAGGCGACCGCCCGACACGACCATGCGCGCACCGGGGTCGCGCGGGCCGCTGCCGTCGAGGTCGGTCACGACGACCAGCGCGCACGGCTCGCGACGGGCCTTGTGCGCGGCGAGGGCCTCGATCCAGTCCTGGGGATGATCCACGGCAGCAGCGAGTGTAGCGGCGGCGTATTCCGGCGCGGGCGTGTCCGCCCCTAGGATGCCGCGATGCGCGTCTCGATCCTCGGCGGCGGCCCGGCCGGCTTGTACTCCGCGATCCTGCTCAAGAAGGCCTGGCCGGACGCGGTCGTCGACGTCCACGAACGCAACCGGCCCGACGACACGTTCGGCTGGGGCGTCGTGTTCTCCGACGAGACGCTGGGCCACTTCGAGGCCGCCGATCCCGAGACCTACGCGGAGATCCGGCGCGCTTTCGCCTACTGGACCGACATCGAGACCTGGCTCCGCGGGACGTGGACGCGCTCGACCGGCCACGGGTTCTGCGGCCTGTCGCGCCGCCGGCTCCTGGAGATCTTCCAGGAGCGCGCCCGCGGGCTGGGCGCACGGCTGCATTTCCAGAGCGACCTGCGCGACGAGACCGCGCTGCCGGCCAGCGATCTCGTGATCGCGGCCGACGGGATCCAGAGCGCGGTGCGGACCCGCGACGCCGAGTGGTTCCGGCCCTCGCTGGACTGGCGCAAGTGCAAGTTCACCTGGCTCGGCACCACGAAGCCGCTGGCGGCCTTCACGTTCGTGTTCCTCGAGACGGAGTGGGGCGTGTTCGCCGTGCACGCCTACCCGTTCGAGGCCGGGCTCTCGACCTGGATCGTCGAGTGCCGCGAGGAGACCTGGCGCCGGGCCGGCCTGGAGCACGCCAGCGAAGCCGACACCGTGGCCTTCTGCGAGCGGCTCTTCGCCCCGTTCCTGGACGGGCACAAGCTGCTCGCCAACCGTTCGATCTGGCGCACGTTCCCCACCGTGCGCTGCGAGCGCTGGAGCCGGGGGAACGTCGTGCTGCTCGGCGACGCGGCCCACACGGCGCACTTCTCGATCGGCTCGGGCACGAAGCTCGCGATGGAGGACGCCATCGCCCTCTGCGACGCCTTCCGCGCGCATGGCTGGGCGGACGTGCCGGCGACGCTCCAGGCCTACGAGCGCGCGCGACGGCTCGATGTCCTGAAGCTCCAGCGCGCGGCCCAGACCAGCCTGGAGTGGTTCGAGAGCACGGAGCGCCACGTGCGTCAGGGGCCGGTCGAGTTCACGTTCAACCTCATGACGCGCAGCAAGCGCATCACGTTCGCGAACCTCGCCAAGCGCGATCCCAAGCTGGTCGAAGCCGCAGCGCGCGACTTCGCCGCGCGCAACGGCGCGCCGGTCGCTCCGGGAGCTCGCGTGCCGCCCCCGGCCTTCACGCCGATCGACCTGCGCGGCCTGCGCCTCGCGAACCGCGTGGTCGTCTCGCCGATGTGCCAGTACTCGGCGACCGCTGGCCTGCCCGGCGACTGGCACCTCGTGCACCTCGGCAGCCGCGCGTTGGGCGGCGCCGGGCTGGTCATCGCGGAGGCGACGGCCGTGGCGCCGGAGGGCCGGATCACGCTGGGCTGCACGGGCCTGTGGAGCGCGGCGCACGCCGCGGCCTGGAAGCGCATCGTCGATTTCGCGCACCAGGAGGCGCGCACCAAGATCGGCATCCAGCTCGGTCACGCGGGACGCAAGGCGTCCTGCAACCTGCCGTGGGAAGGCGACGACCCGCTGCGCGACGCGCGCGCCTGGCGCACGCTCGGGCCGTCGGCGGCCGCCTTCGGGCCCGACTGGCCGGCGCCGAAGGCCATGGACGCCGACGACAGGCGGCGGGTCGAGACGGACCTCGTGCGCGCCGTGCAGCTCGCGGACGCGGCCGGCTTCGACCTGGTCGAGCTGCACATGGCGCACGGCTACCTGTTCTCGAGCTGGCTCTCGCCGCTCGCGAACCAGCGCAGCGACGAGCACGGCGGGAGCCGCGAGAACCGCATGCGCTGGCCGCTGCGCGTGTTCGAGCTGGCGCGCGCGGCGTGGCCGGCCGCGAAGCCGATGTTCGTGCGCATCTCCGCCTCGGACTGGCTCGAGCCGCGCGGCTGGACCGTCGACGACTCGGTGGCGTTCGCGCGCGAGCTCGGCGCCCGAGGCTGCGACGTCGTGGACGTCTCGTCGGCCGGCAACAGCCCCGAGTCGCGGCCCGAGTACGGTCGCATGTACCAGGTCCCCTTCGCCGAGCGCATCCGCGCCGAGGCCGGCGTGCGCGTCATGGCGGTCGGCGGCATCCAGAGCGTGGACCACGTCGACACGGTGCTCGCCGCCGGGCGCGCGGACCTGTGCGCGCTGGCGCGGCCGCACCTGTTCGACCCGTACCTGACGCTGCACGGCGCCGCGGAGGCCGGGGTCGACGTGCGCTGGCCCGACCAGTACCTGGCCGTCAAGCCGCGTGGGCGCGCTGGGGCCGGGGCCGACTAGCCGGGACGCGGTCCCTCGACGGCCGCCACGCTCACAGCGTGACGCCGCGGAACACGGGCGTGTAGCCCGGGAAGACCTCCGAGACGTTCGTGCACCCCATGCGGCGCACGAGCAGCTCCGCCAGCACGTCGCGGTAGTCGATCGTGATCGCCAGGTCGCCGTCGTGGAGCTGCGAGGGCGCGAGCCCGGGCCAGCTCGTCAGCACGCGCCCGCCGGACACGCCGCCACCCAGGAGCAGCATGCAGGTTCCGCGCCCGTGGTCGAGGCCTTGGTTCGCGTTCGGCATCACGCGCCGGCCGAACTCGGTCATCACGATCACGTTCACGCCGTTCATCCCACCGCCCAGGTCCGTGCGGAACGCGGCCAGAGCCTGCGCCAGCTCGCCGGTGAGCGCCGCGAAGGAGCCGCCGATCGCGCCCAGGTCCGTGTGGTGGTCCCAGCCATGCAGGTCGATCTCGACGGCCCGCACGCCGAGGTTGGCCTTGAGCAGCGCCGCGGTGTCCTTGAGGTGCGACCCGAACGGCGTGGCGGGATACACGGCGCCACCGGAGGGCACGTACCCGGCGAAGTCGACCGTCCCGAGCAGGTCGATCGTCGCGAAGGTGTCGTCGGCCGCGGCGGCCAGCTCGGGCCCCGAGAAGCGGTAGGCGGCCTGCAGGACCTGCCGGCGCGCCGCGACCGAGGCCGGGTCGCCCGGCATGCGGAAGCCGGCCGGATCGCGGATCGGCAGCACGCCGGCCGAGCCCGTCAGACCGCGCGTCAGCGCGTCGCCCGCGAACAGCCCGCGCAGCAGGCCGCCCTGCGCCGCGAGGTGGCGCGCCAGCCAGCCGGTCGGGAGCCCGAAGCCGCCGGATCCCGGCGCTCCCGATTCCATGCGCGCCTGCGCCTCGAAGTGCGAGCGGGTCGATTCGGGCGAGCCGCACGCGTGGACGAACAGCAGCTTCCCCGACTGGTACGCGGGCAGCAGCGGCGCGGCGGCCGGGTGCAGGCCGAAGAACCCGGTCAGGTAGAGCACGCCATTCGGCTGCCCCGGCCGGGGCATGGCGAGGCCGGGCCGCGCGCTGTCCAGGTGCGGGTCGGCGAAGGGCGAGCACAGGGACAGCCCGTCCATGCCACCGCGCAGGAACACGAGGACCAGGGCGTCGGTCCCGGGCGGCATGCTGCTCGAGAGCGTCACGCGCGGCAGCGCGAGCGCGCCGGCGACGGCGCCGGCCCCGACGAGGAACGAGCGGCGATCGATCTCGGGTTGCAGCCTCACGAGCGCGCTCCTCAGTAGGTCTGGAAGGACGGGGCCGAGACGGTCAACGCCAGGGTCTCCGCGCGCAGCGCGTCGCTCGGCACCGGGGAGGCGTCGAGGTACTGCTGGATCGGGTGGACCTCGGCCGGGAACGGGCTCGGGCCGCGCAGGAGGCGCGCGGCACGCCGAGCCCAGGTCGACTTGGGTGCCGATCCGAACACGGCGCCCAGGTCGAGCTGCACGCCCGGCACCTGGTTCGCGAACAGTCGCGCGGCGAACGCCCAACGCCGCTGGAGCCCGCCCACCCAGGCCGCGCTCGTGTCCGGGTAGCCGTCGGGAGCCGGCCAGTGGAACGGGCGGTGGCCCATGGCAGCGAGCTCGGCCGCCAGCGAGCGCGGATCGGCGTGCTGGAACGGCAACGCGCGCAGGATCCCGGCCGCGAAATGGAACGGGCGCTTCGTGCGGCGCACCTCGATGGGCGCGGCCGCGAAGGCCTGGGGCGCGAGCAGCGCGCGCAGCACGGCGCGCAGGTCACCCTGGGTCGCGGCCCACTCCGTGCTCGCCGCGGTCACGAGGCTGTCGACCTCGACGCCGTGGAACCAGCGGCACAGCTTGCGCGCCAAGCGCTCCGCGGTCGCGGGGTGCAGGGCCAGCGTGCGGATCATCTGCACCCCGTGCTGGACGCCGAGCCCGCCCGGGAGCGACAGGCCCAGCAGGTGGCGCGGGCCGTCGTCGTGCATCGAGGGCTCGAAACGGAACGCGCCGGCGGAGGGATCGCTGAACGGGCGGAAGGTCCAGCCCGTGAGGCAGCGCGCGGCCTCGCGCACGTCGTGCTCCGTGTAGTGCCCGATGCCGAGCGAGTGCAGCTCGAGGATCTCGCGTCCGTAGTTCTCGTTGGGAGACTGCCAGGTGCTGCGGTAGTTGCCCAGGCTGAAGAGCATCGCCGCGCTGCGCGCCGACGCGCGCAGGAGCTCGGGGAAGCTCGACAGCGCGTGCGCGCGGATCACCTCGCGGTCGTCCTGCGTCTTCAGGATGCCGGACTGCGAGTCGGCCTGGTCGATGCTGAAGTGGTCGCTCCAGAACTCGACCAGGCGCTCGTGGAGCTGTCGCCGCGAGAGCGCCGCACGCAGCAGCGCGGCGGTCTGGAGCTCGACCATCGGCACGTGGAGCGCGCCGTGCACGCCGTGCGCCAGCCAGATCTGGCGCGTCGTCATCGTCAGCGTCGGAAACAGCCCCACGACCGCGTCGCCGGCCGGATCGGGGAGGCTCGCGGGATGCAGTTGCTCCTCGAGGAAGGCCGCGTGCCCCAGCGCGTGCGCGCGCTCGCGCAACGCCGGCTCGTGGCCGTAGGTGATGCGGGAGAGGAGTCGGTCGATCCCGCCGAGGGCGGTGCGAGACGCTGCGGCGTGCATGGCGAGGATGCGGGGGAACGGGGTGGGCGGCGCGCTGGATTCCAGCCCGATCCGCCGCGCAGCGCAATACGGCCGGTGACGCCCTAGGATGGCGCAGAATGGCGCCCCGCCGCGTCTCGAACCCCCGCAATCCCTGGCTCACGAGCCACGTCGAGTGGCTCGAGGAGCCGCCCGCGGCCGAGTTGGAGGTCTACGAGGAGGAGGCGGTCTCGGTGCTCACCGGGAACGACAGCCCCGACGTCGGCTTCACCTGGAGCGTGAACCCCTACCGCGGCTGCTGGCACGCCTGTGCCTACTGCTACGCGCGGCCCTCGCACCAGCACCTGGGCTTCGGCGCGGGCACCGACTTCGATCGGCGCATCGTCGTGAAGACCAACGCTGCCGAGCGGCTCGCGCTCGAACTCGCGCGGCCGTCCTGGAGGCGCGAGACCGTGGTCTTCTCGGGGAACACGGACTGCTACCAGCCGCTGGAGGCGACCTACGCCCTCACGCGGCGCTGCCTCGAGGCCTGCCTGGCGCGTCACACGCCGGTGGGGATCATCACGAAGAGCGCGCTGGTGCTGCGCGACGTCGAGCTGCTGGCGCGCCTGGCGCGCGGTCCGGGCGCGCACGTGACGATCTCCATCCCCTTCCAGGACGCGCAGGTCGCCCGCGCGCTGGAGCCCGGCGCGCCGACGCCCGAGCGCCGCTTCGAGACGATGCGGGCGCTGCACGAGGCCGGCGTCGAGGTCGGCATTTCGCTCGCTCCGCTGATCCCGGGTTTCAACGACAGGGACCTGGCCGGCCTGCTCGAACGCGCCGTGGCCTGCGGCGCGGTGAGCTCGTTCACGGTCCTCTTGCGGCTCGCGGCCGAGGTCGCGCCGGTGTTCGAGGAGCGCTTCCGGGCCGCGTTCCCCGACCACTGGACCAAGGTCGAGCGCGCGCTGCGCGAGATGCACGGTGGCGCGTTGCACGACCCGCGCTTCGGCCACCGCATGCGCGGCAGCGGCCCGCGCTGGGACGCGCTGATGCGCCTCTACGAGCTCCAGCGCCGCCGCCTGGGCCTGGACGACACCGATCGGCGCCTGGGCCGCCCGCGCGATCCGGTGCAGGCGACCCAACACGAGCTGTTCGAGGCCTGAGCGCCGAGCGCGCCGTCAACCCCAGCGGTGGTAGGCAGGGTGACCCTCGCGCACGGCCACGAACGTGCCGCGGCACGTGGCGGTGATCTTGCCGCCGGCCTCGAGCTCGGCCTCGACGACCGCACGGTCTCCCGTGGACTCGACCACGCGCGCTCGCAGATGGAGGGGACCGTCCATGGGCGTCGGGCGCTTGAGCTTCACGTGGAAGTCGGCGGTCACGGTGCAGGGCGGCGCAGAGGCACCGGACTGCTTCATCAGGTGGATCGCGGCGGTCCAGTTGCTGTGGCAGTCGAGCAGCGCGCCGCAAATGCCGCCGTTGAGCATCCCGGGGAAGGCCGCGTGATGCGGCTGTGGCGTCCAGGTCGCGACCAGGGCCTCGCCCACGTCCAGGCTCTGGATCCGCAGTCCCTTGGCGTTCGCAGGCCCGCAGCCGAAACAGATGCTGTTCGGTGCGAATCGTTCCTGGACGCTCTGCGTCATGGGCGGCTGGCGAGATGCGCGTCGTGGAACGCGCGCCGACGCGGGGTGCGCCGGAGGGAGGCTGGTGGGCTAGACAGGATTCGAACCTGTAACCTCCACGCTGTGAACATGGCACTCTGCCGATTGAGTTACTAGCCCGTCAGGGGCGGAGAGGATAGGGCCCACGTGCCCGCGGGGCAAGCGCTCACCACGGGCAACGCACCCGCGATGGGCTCATCCCAGCTCGGCCGTCAGGGGGCGGCACCAGCCGCCACGCAGCGCGATCGAGCTCGCAGCCCGCGCACGGCGCTCAGGGCCGCAGGTCCTTGCCCAGCGTGCGCCGCAGGATCTCCCCGAGCCGGCTCTCCGCGCGCCGCAGCATCATGCGGACGGCGTCCTCGGTGCGCCCTCCCATGATCTCCCCGGCCTCGCGCAGTTGGCGACCCTCGAAGAAGACGAGCGTGATCGCCTGGCGGTGATCGGGCGACAGCTCCTCGAGGGCGCCGCGCAGCACGCCGAGGCTCTCGTCGCGCGTGACCTGCATCGTGACCGACAGGTCGGTGCTCTCCGGTTCCGAGGTGCGCGGTCCCTCGGGATCTCCGCCCAGGGGCGCGTCCATGGACCGCTCGCGCCCGTAGTCGCGCTTGCCAGCCGCATAGAACTCGGCCTTGTCGCGGATCTTGTTCTGCAGGATCTGCTGGAACCAGCGCACGAGCGAGGCCTCGCCCCGGTACTCGTAGTTCGGGAAGTCGCGCGCCGCCTCGCGGAACGTGGTCTGCGCCAGATCGTCCGGCTCCTCCTTGAGCCGCAGCTTCGGCCCGATCTTGCGCCGCGCGATCTCGACCATCATGTGGTGGTAGCGCCGGAACAGGTCATTCAGCGCGCCCGCGTCGCCGGACTTCGCGCGCGCGACGAGCTGGGCGGTCTCGTCGTTCGCAAAGCCCTCGGGGAGCTGGAACGGGACCGGGTCCGGAGCGGATCCGGGCGGTACGTCGTGTTCCTCGGGTGCCGCCATGAGCCTGCCGAGGATACGTCGACCGTTCGGGGTGGGCCAGATGAGCCCAGGGAGCCTTCACGGGCCAAGCGTCCCGCAGCTCCCCCCAGCGTGTGGCTGGGCCACTCTTCGGGCGCGCAAGTCGCACTCGCGTTCTCGCCGGGCAGTACCTGGGCGATCGGCTGTGTCGTGCTCTGCTACACCACGCACGTCCGTCTCGCGTGCCACGGGTGGCGAGGGGCGGCCTGGCCCGCCGAGGCGCGCCGAGCGTGCACGCGATCGCCGTCACCCGACCTGGGGGCTCACGAGGCCTTCGGCTCGGTCCCGGGCCCCGCTGGCACGCGACCGACGAGCGCCAGGAACTCGGGCTCGAGCATCACGGCGACGCCCAGCTCGGCCGCCCGCGTGGCCTTCGAGCCCGGCTTTCCGCCGACGACGAGCACGTGTGTCCGCGCGCTCACGTCGGAGCCCACCCGGCCGCCCTGGTCCTCGACGAGCTTCTTGGCCTCGGCGCGGCCCAGCGACTCCAGCGTGCCTGTGAACACCACGGTTTGGCCCGCGAAGGCGCCGCCCCTGGGCGTGGCGTCAGCGGCCGCGATCCGCACGCCGCCGGCCAGCAGCCGCTCGACGAAGCGCGCGTTGCGGTCCTCGCCGAACCAGGAGCGCACCCGGGCGGCGACCTCGGGACCGACACCGTCGACGTGCTGGAGCTCGTCGAGCGAGGCGGCTGACACGGCCTCGAGCGTGTGGAAGTGCGCCGCGAGCAGCTTGGCCGTGGCGGGGCCGACCTCGGGGATCGCGAGCGCCACGAGAAAGCGCGCCAACGTCACGGCGCGGCGCCGCGCGAGCTCGGCGAACAAGTTCTGGACGGTCTTGTCGCCCCAGCGCTCGAGCGCGGCCAGCTTCACCGCCGCGTCCGGTTGTGCGTCGAGGTGGAAGACGTCGGCGGGCGAGCGCAAGAAGCCCGCCTCGTAGAGCTGCGCGATCTGCTTCTCGCCCAGCCCGTCGACGTCGAAGGCATCGCCCGACACGAGGATCAACGTGCGACCGACGCGCTGAGGCGGACATTCGGGGTTCGGGCAGCGCCAGTACTTGCCCTCCTGGAGGGTCTGCGTCGCGCAGGCCGGGCAGGTGGCCGGCATCGCGTATTCCTCGCGCCAGCGCCAGGCGACCCCAGGGCGGACCGCGCCCTGCGCGTCGCGCAACTCCACGGGGAGCCCTTGGTCCCAGCCCGCCGGCGCGCGGCCGCGCGCGGCTTGCGCGACCGCGGTGATCTGCGGGATCACGTCCCCCGCCCGGCGCAGGAAGACGCGATCGCCGACGCGCACGCCGAGCGCGGTGACGTAGTCGGCGTTGTGCAGCGTCGCGTGACGCACGGTGACCCCGCCGACTTCGACGGGCTCGACGTGCGCGCGCGGGGTCAGCCGTCCGCCGTTCCCGACCATCGTCTCGATCGCGCGCAAGCGCGTGGTGGCTTCCAGGGCGGCGAACTTGTGCGCGTACTGCCAGCGCGTCGAGCGCGACGTCGTGCCGAGTCGCTCGCGCAGGTCCAAGCGGTCGAGCTTGGCCACGATCCCGTCCACGTCGAAGGGGATCTCCGCGCGGCGCGCTTCGAGCTCGTCGTGGAACGCGATGGCGGCCTCGATGCCGGTCACGCGCCGCGAGAGGCCCAGGTCCGGGAAGCCCCAGTCCGCGAGCGCCGCGGTGAGCTCGACCTGGGTCGCGAACCGCGCTCCCTCGTGCACCGGGACGGCCCAGGGGTGGAACTCGAGCGGATAGCGCGCGACCTCGGCGGGATCGTTCCGTCGCAGAGCGCCCGCCACGGTGTTGCGTGGGTTGGCGAAGGCCTCGAGGCCCTGCTCTGCGCGCCGTGCGTTGAGGCGGGCGAAGGCCTCACGCCGCATCAACACCTCGCCGCGCACCTCGAGGCGCCGCGGCGCCGCGCGCCGCGAGGTGTCGAGCGCGAGCGGCACGTCGCGCACCGTGCGCAGGTTGGCCGTGACGTCCTCGCCGCGCTCGCCATCGCCGCGCGTCACGCCGCGCACGAAGAGCCCGTCCTCGTAGACCAGCGCCGCACTGACGCCATCGAACTTGGGCTCGACGACCCAGGCGATCTCGCGATCCTCCAGCTTGAGGAAGCGCAGGATGGAAGACTCGAAATCGCGCACCTCCTCGGCCGTGAACAGGCTGTCGATCGAGAGCATCGGCACGGCGTGCTCGACGACCGTGAAGCCGGTGCCCTCCGGTAGCGGCGCACCGACGCGCCGCGTCGGGCTGTCGGGCGTCGCGAGGTCGGGGTGCCGAGCCTCGAGCTCCTCGAGCTCGCGGAACAGCCGGTCGTACTCCGCGTCGGAGATCTCGGGCCGACCCTCGACGTAGTAGAGCCGGTCGTGGTGCGCGATCGTCGCGCGCAGCTCGCGCGCGCGACGCGCCAGCGCGGGGTCGGACTTCGCCAACGCTCGTTCTCTCTCAGGTCTGCGGCAGGTCGCCCGGCCCGAACGCCTCGGGCAGGATGTCGGAGAGGATCGTCGCGTAGCGCTGCCCGTCCGCGCCGACCACGACGATCCGCAGGTCCGGCGCGAACTCGTGCAGGACCTGCCGGCAGGCGCCGCAGGGCATGATCGCGCGCGGCAGGTTCGTCGCGATGACGAGCGTCACGAACTCGCGCGTCCCCTCGGAGACCGCCTTGACGATGGCCGTGCGTTCGGCGCACCAGGTCATGCCGAAGCTGGCGTTCTCGACGTTGCAGCCCGTGAAGACGCGGCCGTCGCTGGCCTGGAGCGCCGCGCCCACCTGGATCTTCGAGTAAGGGCTGTAGGCGTGACGCAGCGCGCCGATCGCCGCCGCCACGAGCGCGTCGTCCCGGCTGTCAGAACGGCGCGGGGCCGGCGTTCCCCGACCGACCGTTCCTTCGCGAGGGTTCATGCGCGCCAGCGTCCTCGCCGTCGTCCCATCCGTCAACGCCGGGGTCCTCCCCGCCCGTGAGCTCGGGCCGGGCGCCACCCTCCAAGGGCTCGTAGCCCAGGTACGGCACGCGCATGCGCACCTGCCGCTTGCCCGAGATCGGATCCTCGCGCTCCTCGGGCTGGACCAGCACGCGAGCGCGCAACCCGACGAGGTCCTTGGGCTCGACCTCGACCTCGCCCGACACGTCGATCCCCAGCGCCGCGAGCACCTTCTTCACGCGGTAGATCCCGCGCTCGCTCCAGGTCAGCGAGTCCCACGCCGCGGTGCGCCCGGCGTGGTCGCCGTCGAGGACCTCGAGCCGGAAGGTCCAGCGCGTGCTGCCGTCGCGCGCCCGCCCCTCGCGGACCTCGGCGACGCGCACGGCATGGACGCCGGCAGGGACGGACACGAACGACTCGACGTCGTCGACGTTGCTGAAATCGAAGCGCATGGTGGTTCCTCGGCCGGAGGGCCGCAGCGCCCTCCCGCTCGTCACGACGCTCGCGCCGCGCCACGGTCGCGGGTGAATCTCGCAATTTCTCCGCCGCGGCCGCCGGTCGGGCCGCGGCGACCCCACGCCCCGCCGACGCCGCGAGCCGGCGCGACCTGGCGGTGGAGCCGGTGCGGGGCCAGGACCTCAGCGAGCCCCGGCACGCGCCAGCGGCGCGAGCTCCGCGCCCGCCGCCGCAGTCCCCGGTCCTGTCACGGCACGGAAGACCCGTTCCATGTTGCCTCCCAGCACCTTGGCCACGTCCGCGAGCCCGAAGCCGCGCTCGACGAGCGCCTCCGCGATGCGACCGTAGCAGCCAGCGTCCTCGAGCCCCTGCGGCGTGCGACCGATCCCGTCGTAGTCCGATCCGAGTCCCACGTGATCGACGCCGGCCACGCTGCAGGCGTGCACGATGTGATCGACGACCACGCTCATCGGGAGTGGCTCCGCGTGCGCTTGCAGCCATTCCCCTTGCCGGAGGAAGACCTCCGTGTCGTTCGGACCCGCGATCGCTTGGAAGGCCGGCGACGCGCGCCAGCGTGCGTCCTCGCGCTGCGCCTCGTCCTTCAGGAACGCCGTGCAGAACACGATGCCCACGACCCCGCCGTTCGCGGCCAAGGCGCGGAGCTGGTCGTCGGTCAGGTTGCGCTGGTGCGCGTGGAGTGCCTGGCAGCCCGAATGGCTGGCGATGACGGGTCGCGCCGTCGCTTCGAGCGCGTCGTAGAAGCTGCGCTCGCCGGCATGCGAGAGGTCGACGAGCATCCCGAGCTCGTTCATGCGCCGCACGACCGCCCGCCCGAACGGCGCGAGCCCGTCGGGCACCCCGGCGCCCGCGCCGGATTGGCAGGAGCGGATCCAGTCCAGGTGGTTGTTCCAGACGAGCGTGAGGACGCGCACGCCGTGCGCGAAGAAGCGCTCGAGGTCGCCGAGCGAGCCCTCCAGGCTGTGTCCGCCCTCGATGCCGGGGATTCCGGCGATGCGGCCTGAGGCGCGCGCCGCGTCGAGCAGCTCGCCGTTGCCGGCCCAGGCGATCTGGTCCGCGTGCTTCGAGGCCAGCGCGTGGAACTGCCCGAGCAGCGCCTGGGTCCGCCGTCGCGCGCCGCCCGGCCCTTCGGCGATGTGCTTGGGATCGACCCAGTTCACCAGCACGACCGCGCCGAGCCCGCCCGCGCGCCCGCGCACGAGGTCCAGGTGCCCGCGCGTGCGCGTGCCGAGGTCGTGGCCCAGGTCGAGTTGTCGCTGCAGGGAGTCGACGTGCGCGTCGAACACGGGCCGGCGCGCGAGCAGCGCGGTGAGTGCGGGGTCCGCCATGACGGCCGAGGATACGTGCGGCGCGCCCGGATTCCCGCGGCCGACCGCGCGCGCGAACGCCAGGATCCCGTCGCGCAGGGGTGCACCGGCTCGTCCGAGCCGGGACCACGATCCTCCCGACGGTGCGGGTCCGCAGCGGATGCGCGGCGACGGAGGAGATGTCAGATGCCGGGCGACGGCGGGGCGTACTGCCTGGCTTCGTTCGCGCTCTCCAGCGCGAGGAGCGCCCAGGCCGCAAGCCGGCGCATCGCGGGCTCGGACGGCTCGCGCCGGACCCCCTCCAACTCCGCGTGCGCGCGCGCCAGGCAGGCGTCCGCGCGACGGATGGCGGCCACGAGTTGCTCTTCCGTGTAGGAGCCGGGCTGGGCCGGCGCCACGGATCGAGCCGCTGCGAGCTGGCGCTCGACGCGTGCGAGGTCCCGCTCGTAGCCGTCGGCCACCACGAGGGCGCGCTCGGCGTACGAGGTCGCGGTCGAGGAGCACGCCGAGGCGGCGAGGTGCACGAGGAGGACCGTGACGAGGACCAGCAGACGACTCATGCCCTTTAGGGTAGGTGAGTCCGCCGCGGTCCGAAAGGTGCCCGGCGCCAGCCCGGCCGCGGACGCTGAGCGCGGCCGGTTCGACGGCGAGACTCCGCACCGCGCGGAGCACGTGCGCTCGCGGCGGGACACGGCAGCTCCCACGGTCTCCGCCCGTCCTGACCCGCGACCCGCAACCGCCCTCCCATGCGCGCGTCCGCACGCCTCGCTGCAACCCCGCGGTTGCCCATCCTCCTCCTCGTCGCAGGGTGCGGCACCACGCGGCAGGTCGACACGCTCGACTTCGGCTGCGCGATCCTGACCAGGGACAACGCGCGTCCCGAGGCCGAGGCGCTGCTCGTGCGCGGCGGGCGCATCGCCGCGGTGGCGCGCCCGCGGACGTCGAGGCCCAGGCCGGCGCGCACGTGGCGCGCGTCGATCTCGCCGGGGTGCGCTCGTGCCGGGGTTCCTCGACGCGCCCGGCCACCTCTGGCGCCGGGTCGCGGCCGGCCGGCCGGCCGGTGCCTGTCCCCGGGCGCGGGGTTCCGGCTGCGGCCTGACCCGCGGGCTGGCGCCCGCCGCCGGTCCGGCGGGGGACCGCACGGCCGCTGCCAAGTTGGCCGACCAGGCCCGAGGCCGGCGAGATTCCGCCAAACAGGCAGACTGGAGCGTGCCTCCCGGTTCGTCGCCGGAAAGCTCAAGTCATTGTCGAGGAAGGGTTTGTGCACGGGCTCAGGGGGCTCTCGCCGCTGGCACGCACCTTGCTCCGCCTGGCCGCCACGAGTCCGTCCATGCCCGTCGACCACCGGATCCTGATCGCCGACGACGACCGCGACTTCCGTCTCGGGCTCGCGGAGCTGTTGGGCGTCCTGCCCCGGCGGCTGGAGTTCGTGGAGGCCGAGACCGGGCTGGAGGCGCTGGAGTGCTTGCGTCGGCACGCGATCGACCTGGCGCTGCTCGACCACCACATGCCGGTGCACACCGGGCTCGACGTGATCCGGGCCCTGCGGCGCGAGACGCGCGCGGTGCCCTGCCTTCTGATTTCGGGGGACGCGACCGACGCCGTGCGCGAGTTCGCGCTGCACGAGGGCGCGGTCGCCGTCTTCAACAAGCCGCTGCGACCCGAACTCCTGCGCGCCGAAGTCCGCCGCGTGCTGCGCATCGACGCGGCCTGAGCGCGCCCCCTTCCTCCCGACCACGCCCGCGCGGGACGCGCGCGGCGAGAACCACCCCCACCTCACCCCCAGAACGAGAAGACTCCGAGGACCTCATGGCCACCAAGACCTCCACCCCGACGAACAAGAAGACCGGCAGCATCCGTCCGCTCGGCGACCGCGTGCTCGTCAAGCGCGCCGAAGCCGAGGAGCGCACCGCTGGCGGGATCCTCCTGCCCGAGACCGCCAAGGACAAGCCGAAGGAAGGCACGGTCATCGCGGTCGGCGAGGGCAAGCAGCTCGACAACGGCACGCGCACGACGTTCACCGTCAAGACGGGCGACCGGATCCTCTTCAGCGCCTACGCGGGCACGGAAGTGAAGTACCTGGGCGAGGAGTACCTGATCATGCGCGAGGAAGACATCCTCGGCATCGTCGGCTGATCCGCTCCAACACCGAACAACACGAGGAGCGAACATGGCCAAGCAGATTTGTTACGACGCCGCGGCGCGCGAGAAGATCCGCGACGGAGTGCGCAAGCTCGCGCGCGCCGTCAAGGTCACCCTGGGCCCCCGCGGCCGGAACGTGATCATCGAGAAGAGCTTCGGCAGCCCGACCGTCACCAAGGACGGCGTCACGGTGTCGAAGGAGATCGACCTCGAGGACGCCTACGAGAACATGGGCGCCCAGCTCGTGAAGCAGGTCGCCCAGCGCACGAACGATCAGGCCGGCGACGGCACGACGACCGCGACCGTGCTGGCCGAAGCCATCTTCGAGGAAGGCCTCAAGAACGTCACGGCCGGCGCCAGCCCGGTCGCGCTCAAGCGCGGCATGGACAAGGCCGTGGATTCGGTGGTGGCTTCGCTCAAGAAGCTCTCGACGCCGGTCAAGGGCCACAACGAGATCGCCCAGGTCGGCACGGTCGCCAGCAACGGCGACACCGAGATCGGCGAGATGATCGCCAAGGCCATGGACCGGGTCGGCAAGGACGGCGTGATCACCGTCGAAGAGGGCAAGTCGATCTCGACCGAGGTCGAGTGGGTCGAGGGCATGCAGTTCGACAAGGGCTGGCTGTCCCCGCACTTCATCACGAACCCCACGACGATGGAGACGGTGCTCGAGAAGCCCTACATCCTCGTCCACGAGAAGAAGATCACGTCGGTCAAGGAGTTCCTGCCGCTGCTCGAGCAGGTCGTGCAGTCCGGCCGTCCGCTCGTGATCATCGCCGAGGAAGTCGAGGGCGAAGCGCTCGCGACGCTCGTCGTCAACAAGCTGCGCGGCGCGTTCCCGTGCGTGGCGGTCAAGGCCCCGGGCTTCGGCGATCGCCGCAAGGCGATGCTCGAGGACATCGCGATCCTGACCGGCGCGACGGCCATCATGGAGTCGACCGGCCAGTCGCTGGAGTCGATCACGCTCAAGGACCTCGGCACCGCGAAGAAGGTCGTCGTCGGCAAGGACGACACGACGATCATCGAGGGCGTCGGATCGAAGGACGCGATCAAGGGCCGCATCGCCCAGATCAAGGCCGAGATCGAGGTCACGAAGAGCGACTACGACAAGGAGAAGCTCCAGGAGCGCTTGGCGAAGCTCTCGGGCGGTGTGGCGCAGATCAACGTCGGCGCCGCCACCGAGGCCGAGATGAAGGAGAAGAAGCAGCGCGTCGAGGACGCCCTGCACGCCACGCGCGCGGCGGTCGAGGAGGGCATCGTCCCCGGCGGCGGCGTGGCGCTGATCTCCACGATCGACGCCGTCGAGTCCCTGAAGCTCGACGGTGACGAGCGCATCGGCGCGATGATCATCCGCCGTGCGATCGAGGCTCCCATGCGCCAGATCGCGACGAACGCCGGCCTCGACGGGGCCGTCGTCGTCCAGAACGTGCGCTCGGGCAAGGGCAAGGGTTGGGGCTTCAACGCCGCCACCGAGACCTACGAGGACCTCGTCAAGGCCGGCGTCATCGACCCGACCAAGGTCGTGCGCACCGCGCTGCAGAACGCTTCCTCGGTGGCGAGCCTGCTCCTGACGACGGACGCGCTCGTGAGCGACCTCCCGGCCAAGGAGAAGGAAGGCGCGGGCGCGGGCCACGCGCACTGAGCCGCGGCGATCTCCCGCGCGGAGATCGCAGCCGAGGGCCGTCCGGACGTTGTCCGGGCGGCCCTCGGTCGTTCGGCTGCGTGCACGACGAGGGGCACTCGGACTTCGAGGTCGACCCCACCCCGATCAGCCGGACTCGTGCTCCCTCATCCTCATGATCTGGTGACGAGCCAAGTCCTGGATGCGAGAGCAGAGTCGCTCTCGGGCATTCCTCGACGCGTAGCGCTCGGCGCGCCACGGGCCCTCCTCGCGGCGCAAGCGCTCACCGACGTGTGCGACCAAGCTGCAGTCCCGTTCCACTTGCAGTGCGCCTGCGATCCAATCCTCCCAGCTCCATCCGTACAGTCCCTTCGACACGTATCGAAGCAGCAGCGGCTCGGCTCTCGCGAGGAACGAGGTGTCGTCCTGGATCCGCTGGAGCAGGTCATCAGGAGTTTCCGCCACGCTGCTCGGCGGGTCGAACTTCGGCGCGCCCGTGGCTCGCATCCAGGTCCAGACTCCGATCCGATGGGCGCTCGAGTTCAGGTCGGGCCACGAGACGTGCTGCTCCAGTTCCCAGCCGCGACGCCGCACCTGCTGCTCCGACTCCATCTGGCGAATCAGCGGATCTGCTGGAGACACCACGGCATCGAACACGATCGCGAGCACCATCGAATGGGAGCCGTCCGAAGGGCCAATGAACTCCAGCTTCTCGAAGTCCTGCGCCAGCGAGTGATCGCGATCCAAGCGTCCAGGTCCGGGGCCGAGCACATACGAGCTGAAGTCCGAGCGCTTGACCGCACCAGTCGCTGTACTCATCCACTCGGTCCAGATGAGCTTGACCTCCAGCCAGCAGCATCCGCCGCCGTCGTCACGCACGACGAGGTCACAGATGCGCGGACTTCCCCCTGGGTAGTTCCGCTCCACGTCAGTCGCGTACCCCGCCTCCGTCAGCTCATTGCCGAGGGCGACGTAGATTGGACGCTCCCACGGTGCGTGGCTCACCCCGACGTGCCAAGCGAAGTCCGTCAGACCGGTGCGAAGCCCGTTGCGGATCGTGTCCGACCGCGCCTCCATCCGACGCAGCGCGTCGACCACGGCTCGAGGCAACTCCGTGACGCTCGCCGGGCCCACGGCAACGTCCCCTAGCCCCCGTAGTCGAACGCCAGCACCCCGTCGACCCCGCCGTCCAGGATCGCGAGCACCGCTTCCTTGACCCGCTCGTGCTCGGGGTGCGGCAGGTACGCGTCGCGCGCGGCTGCGTCGCGGAACCTCATGCAGAAGCCATGCGTGTAGCCGCGATTCAGCCCCTCGGGGGAGGAGTACGCGCCCCAGGAGTAGTCGAGGATCCCGGGGATGCGTCCCTGTAGTGCGCCGATCTCGCCCATGACGCGCGTGAGCGTGCTGGCGGGGACGTCCGGGCGGACGCGGAAGAGGACCATGTGGGTGACCATGCGCGACTCCGGCGGCTCGCCAGCGAGACTAGCAGGTGAGACCTGTGATGCGAGTGCCGCTCGGTCGTCGACCGGGCGGCACTCGCAGGCCTTCCGAACCGGCAGGCGCCAGCACGCTGGGACTGGCGCCGCTCAGCAGTCCCGACTAGGGCTGCCAGTCGAGCTGGAGGCCGTTCGAGAGGTTGAAGGTCGCCGCAGTGCAGAACGCCGCGGCGTTGCGGTACCAGACCTGGTAGGTCCTGGAACCGGGCGCCACGACGAGGCCGCGCACGGAGACGGGCGGGTCACCTGCGCTCGGATACTGCGAGGAACCTGCCGTGTTCGAGACGGTCTTGATGCGGATCACGGAACCACCGGCGCAGCGCAGGCCGTCACCGAAGACGGTGCCCAGCCCGCCGCCTTGCTGGCTGGTACCCTGGAAGTACAGCGCCGAGCTGTTCGGCATCCCGCTGCCCGCGAGCACGACGCTGTCGGCCGAGAGCGAGGCCGCTCCGGTCGCGCTCAGGTTGGCTCCGGCCGCGTTGAGGCTGTTTGCGCAACCGTTGCCGGTGGCACCGAAGTTCCCGCACGGACAGCCCGTCGCGGACCCGTCGCCGAAGCAGAACGGAGTGCCGACCGCGGGCGGGCACGACGGCGTGATCGTGAACGTTCCGGAGCCCGGCACCTCGCCCGGCCACAGGCCGACCTGGATCACGTAGTTCTGACCGAGCACGGCGTTGAACGTCGCGATCGATGGTCCGCCACCGAACCCGCAGCCGTCGTCGTTGCACGCGAGCGCGGGCGAGGCGGGGCAGGCACTCCCCGAGTAAACGGCCACCTTCGTGTCCGTGCTCGTCTGGTTGCAGAGCGACACCGTGACCGGACCCGTGCACGTCGACGTCCAGCGGTACCACAGG
The DNA here is from genome assembly GCA_016795205.1 of Planctomycetota bacterium. Lineage (GTDB taxonomy): Bacteria > Planctomycetota > UBA1135 > UBA1135 > JAEUHZ01. Next base: position 70,105 of record JAEUHZ010000013.1, read on the forward strand.
TCGAACGTGACCATCTGGCTGGCGCACAGGACCTCGCTTTGGCCAGCGAAGCCCGTGGTCGCGCTCGTGTTGTCCCAGGCGAATGGCCCGCTGCCGCTGATCACCACGGGCGCGGCACAGTCATCACCGAGCGCGGGTGTGAACGGGTCGACCGTGAAGAAACCCGACGCGCCCAACTGGCCGGGGTAGCTGCCGATCTGGAACAGGTACTGTTGGCCGGCAGTGGCGAAGAACGCGGCGCGTGCGCTGGCGCCGATCGTCCCGCAGGCGTCGTCGTCGCACGAGAGCGGCTCGCCCGTCGGGCAGCCGCCACCGGCGTAGACCGCGACCTTCAGGTCGTGGAGCCCGCCCGCGCAGGTGTTCAGCGCGACCCAACCGGTCGACTGCGCCGTCCACGCGTACCACAGGTCGAAGGCGATGACCGTGGTGTTGAAGATCCGGCAACGCGCGTTGGTCTGGCCAGTCGCCCCAGTCGTCGCGTTCGTCGTGTCGTAGCCGTGCGGACCGACGCCGTTGATCGAGAGTGCTCCGGCGCACTCGTCGTTGGGCAGGCCCACGAAGTTCTGGATCGAGAAGTACCCCGCCCCCGGCGACGCCCCGCCGTTGGGGTACAGGCCGATCTGGATCGTGTACTGCTGGCCACTGACGACGGACCAGACGACCGTGCTCTCGAACGTCGGGCAGGAATCGTCGTCGCAGTCGAGCGCCGGCGCGCCGGGGCAGCCCGCTCCCTGGTAGACCGCGACCTTCGTGTCGATGCCACCGGCCAGGCCACAGGTGTCCAGGCGCGCGGTACCGGTGAACGTCGATGTCCAGGTGTACCAGACGTCGTTCAGCACGGCCGTGTTGCCGAACAGGTTGCAGGCCGCCTCGGACTGCCCCTGTGTGCCGGTGGTAGCCGCCGTGTTGTCGAAGGGGAAGACCCCGGCTCCCGCGATCGGCGCGGGGGTCGCGCAATCGTCCTCGGCCGGCGGGAGGAGCTGGTTGATCGACATCAGGCCGATGCCCGGAACCGCCCCGCCATTGGGGTAGAGGCCGAGTTGGATCGTGTACGGCTGACCGCTCGTGACGCTCACGTCGACCGTGGTCTCGAACGTCGCGCAGGCGTCATCGTTGCAGGCCAACGCCGCGCCGGCAGGACAGCCCGAACCAGCGTAGACCGCGATCTTCGTGTCGACCGCGTTGCCGATGCCGCAGGTGTCGATGCGGGCCACGCCACTGAACGTCGCCGTCCAGGTGAACCAAACGTCGTTGAGGATCGCCGTGTTCCCGAACAGGTTGCAGGCAGCCGACGTCTGACCCTGTGGTCCTGTCGTCGCCAGCGTGTTGTCGAACAGGAAGGACCCGGTCCCGACGAGCACGTCGGGCGTCGCGCAGTTGTCGGAGCCCCCCACGAGGCTCGAGGTGAACGGCAGCGGTGTGACCGCGCCACTCGCAACCCCGCCAGCGTGCGGCGCGCCGGCCTTGGGCGAAGTGGGCTTGATCCACCCCGACTTGGGTCCGCCTTGCTGGGCCTGTGCGCTAGCGGCGAGCAGCGCGAGGCCGATCCCGAACAACAGAGCCTTGGATTCCATGGTCGTGATCCCTGGGGGTTGACAGGGCAGGCTGAGCGTCCGGGCACCGAGCAGGGACAGCTCCATACACTGCCCATACATCATGAGCCTAACCGCACGGGCGGGAGCGCGCCTCGTCGGGCAACTTCCCGCCGCTCACCCCTGCCCGCGGCCCAGCCCCGGGCGGCGGCCCAGGCACGCAGGCGAGCGGCCGCGCCCTGCCGCCCTTCCGACCGTCAACGCACGCGCGGCACGACCGTGCGCGCCACGAACTCGAGCCGGGCGTGCAGGCGGTCGTAGTCCTCGTCGCGCAGGCGGAACCAGGTGTTCACGTGCCAACCCGCCGTCAGCGGCTGGGTCCGCGCGCCCGGCGGCGGCACCTCGTGCTCGAAGAGCGCGTCGCCCAGCTCGCGACGAACGCGCTCGACCCCTTCGTGGCCCAGGAACACGCCATCCTTGGGTGGTCGGATCTGGACCGAGCCCGTCGCGAATCGCCGCGAGGGTTTCCCGCTGGCGCGTCCGTGCAGCACGGCCTCGGCCCACGCGCCATAGATGTCGAACTCGTTGCCGGCCGCGTGCATGTCCCAGATCCGCTCGCCGGCCGGCCGCGCGCCGATCTCGGAGACCTTCAAGCCCTTGGGTCCGAAGAACCACTCCATGTGCGTGGCGCCGTCCCGGATTCCGAGCGCGTTGATGACCTGCTGACCGGTGGCGCGCAGCTCGGCATAGCCCTCGCTCGCGACGCGGTTCGTGCAGGCGATCTTGGGGCAGATGGCGCGGTCGGCGAGCGCCTCGAGACACGTCGGATAGTAGTGGCCCACGAAGTCGTGCACGACACGTCCATCCGCGACGATGGCGTCCAGGAAGCCCTCGTGGCCCTCGATGAACTCCTCGGCGATGGCGGGGCGCTGCGGCGCGGGCTTCAGGCGCGCCAGCGCCGCGTCGAGCTCGGCGTCTGACGCGCAACGGAACGTCTCGAGGGTCCCGAAGCCGTCGGTGGGCTTGATCACGAGCGGGAAGCCCGTGCGCGCCGCGAACTCGCGTGCTTCGGCCTCGGACTCCACGCGCTGCGAGGCCGCACAGGGCAGCCCGCGCGCGCGCAGGCGCTCCTTCATCGCGGCCTTGTCGCGCGACAGGATGGCCGTTTCCACCGTCGTGCCGGGGAGACCCAGCACGGAGCGCACGTGGGCGGCCGAAACGACCGCGGGCTCGTCGATCGTCTCGACGCGCGCGAAGCCGCCCGAGGGGGCGATCTCGCCTGCGATCCGGGCCAGGTCCGCGCCGTCGAGGATCGTGCGTGCGCGCGCGTAGCCGTCGAGGCACGCGCGCAGGTCGGCCGACAGCCCCTCGTACGCCGAGTGGCCGATCCCGTGGAGGCGCGCTCCCGAGCGCTTCAGGGCGTGGAGGAAGCGCAGCGCGTAGACGGACGTATCTGGCGCGATGAAGAGGACGTGCAATGCACCGCGGATCGTACCCACGGCGCCGTCAGCGCGGCAGGGCGGGCTCGCCTGTGCGCTGCTCTGGCCTGCTGGTCAGCGGGCGCGCCGCGCTGCGCGGGTCCCGGTCGCGTGGCTTCGAGCGGACCTCGGCCTGGACCTTGTGCACGACGCTGTCCGCCAGGAGTTCCACGGTCACGAGACACACCCCCTGACACCCGGCAGCACGGCGCGTGATCGCGCACGGATCCCGCGTCGAGCGGCGAGCACGCACGCGATCCAGAGGTCCAGCCCGAGCTTACGATCGCGCAGCCCCCATCTCGGCCGGCACGGCCCGTTCGCCGTCGGTCACCAGGTTCGCCGCACGCTGGCGCCGTGCCTCGAGCACGAAGTACGTCGCGACCGCCAGGATCCACTCCAGGGCGATGAACACCAGGAACACCCAGGTCGACGGCCGGGCGCGGTCGAACTCGGGCCAGGCCCGCGCGACGGCGGCGAGCACGAACGTGAACCAGAGGATCGCGATCTGCGTCGGCAGCCGCAGCGCGCTCCAGCGCCTCTCGCGCGCCGCGACGAGTTGCACGACCGCTGGCGCGAGCAGCAGGCACCCGATCGCCTGCGCGGCGAGGGGTTTCATCGTCCAGGGCCAGATCCCCGCCACGCGCACCGGCGCGACCAGCAGCCCGAGGCCGACGAGCCCCACCAGGATCCCGAGGACGAGCGTCGTGTGGCGGACGCTCGCGGGGACCTCGACCTCCAGGGGCTCGTGCGTGCGCGGATCGCGACCGCGGTTCAAGAGGATCATCGCGAGGAGCACCGGAGGGAACACGAAGTAGGCTGTGATCCAGACCCAGATCCGCACCGTCCCGTGCGCGAACTTCTCCCAGTGCAGGATCGAGACCAGGCCCAGCAGAGCCAGCACGGGGAGCGTCGCGAAGAGGACGAGGGCGACTTCGTGCCAGCGCCGTGAGAAGGCCACGCGCAAGTACCCGAAGACCACGGCGGCGTAGAGCGCGCCGAAGAACATCGCCGACATGGTCGGACCGATCGGCCACGAGAAGTTCTCCGCGGTACGGTCGGGGTGCAGCGTGAGCGCCCAGGCGAAGGGCGCGACGACCAGCGCCAGGGCACCGTGCACCACGCGCGTGACGGGCAGGATGGAATCGTCGCGGACGGGAGAGTTCATCGGGGCAGCGGTCGGCGGGATCGGGCTAGCCGCAGACCCATGTCCCCGGGCGGTCTCGGTCTTTCACCGTTCCGGATATCCTGCGCAACGCAGGCACTGCCCCTGGATCCCGCACATGAAGCAACTGCCGGTCCTGTTCCTCGTCGTCGTCGTCCCCCTGGTCCGCGCCGGTGAAGTTTGCCACGACCAAGCGTGGCCGTCCGCGACCACGAACTGGTCGCAGCCCTGCGTGCTGCCCAAGCACGACCCCGCGCTGGGTGCGCTGCAGTCGGTCACAGTCCTCCTGCGCGCGACCGCGACGGTCTCCGCCCAGTTCGAGAACCTCGACGCCTTCTCGTCGCCGGTCCGCCTGACTTGCTCGGCACGGAGCACCCTGCAACGCCCCGACGCGAGCACGATCGTCGCGGCCGAACCGCGCGTGGAAGGCGTGTTCAACCTGCTCGCCTTCGACGGTGTCGTGGACTTCGCCGGGTCCTCGGGGTTCTCCGTCGCGCCCACGACAGCGGGCCGCAGCGAGGCCGTCATCCTGACGTCTCCAGGTGACTTGGCGTTGTTCACGGCCAGCGCTCCGGGAGAGAGCATCGCGCTCCAGGTCACGGCGCAGGGCGGGGGCGGGGCTGCGGGGCCGGGGAACCTGGTGGGCGTGTTCACGACCATCTCCGGCGCCGAAGTCTCGGTCTGCTATGGCTACGCGCAGACGCGCCAGCAGGCGAGCCTCGCGCTCACGACGACGAACTGGAGCGGCTCCGCGACGTTCGCGAAGCACGATCCTGCGCTCGGCCCCCTGCGGGCCGTACGGATCCTGACGCGCGCGACGCTCGTCGGCAGCAGCGCGGTCGAGCTGCCGAGCCCCGCGCTCTCCCTCGTCACCGAGGAGCTCGCCGTGCTCGCCAGCGTGCGACGTCCGGACACCAGCCCGATCGCCGCAGTGACGCCCGCGCAGGCCTACCTGGACCTGCTGCAGCCGTTCGACGGCACGCTCGACTTCCGCGGTCCCTCCGGGGTCACGCACCCCGTGGTCACGGTTGCCTCCGCCGAGCGCGTCGCCCTGACCTCCCCCGCGGACCTCGCGCTCTTCACGGCATCCGTGCCCGGCGACACGATCCAACTCGGCGTCGCCTGCCAGGGCCTGAGCACCGCGACGGGTCCCGGACCGCTCGTCGTGGTGCTCTCGACCGCGGCGGGCGTCGAGCTCGACCTGCGCTATGACCGCGGCGCGCCCGTCGCGGCCGTCTGCTTCGGCGACGGCAGCGCGGCGCCCTGCCCGTGCGGCAACGCCAGCCTGCCGGGCGACGACGCCGGCTGCCTGAACTCGCTCGGACTCGCCGGCACGCTGCGCGGCTCGGGCTTCGCCGAGATCGGCGCTGACACGCTCGTGCTGACTGCGTCGAACCTGCCGGCGACGGCGCCCGTCCTCTTCATCCAGGGGACGAGCGCGATCGCGGTGCCGTTCGGCGACGGGCTGCGCTGCGCGGGGGGCACCGTGGCGCGCCTCGGGACGGTCGCGGCTTCGGGCGGCGTCGCGGCGTACCCGCCGCCGGGCGGATCCGTCTCCGGAGCCGGGCTCGCGACGGCCGGATCCACGCTCGTCTACCAGGCTTGGTATCGCAACAGCGCACCGTTCTGCACGGCCAGCACGTTCAACCTGACGAACGCGCTCTCGATCGCCTGGTGAGGCTTGACGGAGCGTGAGGGCCTGGGATGCTCGGGGCCGCATGCGCCCGCCCCACGCGAACTCGTCCCCGCTCCCCCTCCGCGGAGGATCACGCGCTCAGGCGCCGCGCGCGAGGCGTCCTTGAGCCGCCGGAGCTGGGTGCTGGGCCTGCTCCTCGCGGGCGCGACGATCGAGCACGCTTCAGCCGGCGAGCGCGACGTCCGCGAGCTGCTCGAGGGCGTGCGCACGCTCGGGAAGGCCGGCGTGCCGGGACGCGTCGCGGCCTTCGGGCCGGACTCGTTCGCCGTGATCGTGGGCGACGTCGGGGGCGGAGCGCGCGCTCCCGTCGTCGTCGCCGGGCGTGCGGGCCGAGCGCGCCTCGTCGCGTTCGGCCACGACGGCTACTTCGGCGAGGTGCTCGGCGAGGGCGATGGCTGGCGCCTCTTCGAGAACGCGCTGCGCTGGGCCGCGGATCGACCGAAGGGCCGGCTGCAGATCGGCGTGATCGACAGCGCGGCGTTCACCGCGGCGCTCGTGAAGCGCGGCCTGGCGGCCGAGAACGTGACGGCGCTCGAGCGGCTGGAGAAGACGCCCCCGCTCGACGTGCTGGTCGGCGATCTGAAGGAGTGGAGCGACGCGGACCTGGCGCGGATCGACCGCTTCCTCGATGGCGGCGGCGGCATCGTGGCCGGCGAGACGGGCTGGGGCTGGCAACAGCTCAACCCGGGCAAGCTCCTGCTGCGCGACAACGGCGGGAACCGCGTCGCGCGCCGCTTCGGCATCGCCTGGACGGACGGGACCGTGGAGCCCGGCGAGGGCGAGCGGTTCGTGGCCGATGCACGCGACCTCGCCTGGTGCCACGCGCCGTCCGCGCTCGACGCGCTGGCCGCGAAGTCGCCGCCCGCGGGCTTCGGTCCGCGCGAGGCGGCGATCGCGGCCTGGTCGGTCGCGCAGGCGGCGGCGCTGCTCCCCGAGGACGACAAGGCCTTCCGCCCGCGGCTATCGCGGCTGCTCTTGGGTCGCGCCCCCGTCGTGCCGAGCGCGGAGCAGCCGCTCGCGAAGGAGCGCGTGCTCGAGCGGCTGCAGCTCGCGATCGAATGCGACGCGGGTCTCGCCGCGCCGCCGACGAAGGCCGCGGCGCACCCGGCCGCGGCCGCGTTCCCCGGCGAGGTGCCGTCCAAGGCGCCGCGCGTGCAGCGCATCGTCGACGTGCCGCTCGGCGTGCCGCGCTGGCGCTCGACGGGCCTGTACGCCGCTCCGGGCGAGGTCGTCGAGGTCACGATCGCGCGCGCCGTCGCCGCCCGCGGCCTGCGGCTGCGCATCGGCTGCCACCAGGACGACATCGCGCACCACGACGCGTGGCGGCGCGCGCCGCGGATCACGCGCGAGGTCGCGCTCGACGTGGAGTCGGTCAAGGTCGCGAATCCGTTCGGAGGACTCGTCTACGTCGTCGTCCCGGGCCCGGGCGTGCCCGAGACGGTGCAGGTCAAGCTCAAGAACGTGGTCGAAGCGCCGCGCTTCACGCTCGGCACGACGGAACCCAGCGCTTGGCGCGAGCGGATCCGCGCCTTGCACGGCCCGTGGGCGGAGCTGGAGACGGACCGCATCGTCCTCACGATCCCGTCGAGCGTCGCGCGGGCGATCGACGACCCGACCGCCGTGCTCGAGCGCTGGAACGTCGCGATGGATTCGGCCGCCGACCTGGCCGGTATCCCACGGAAGCGCCCCAGCCCCGAGCGCTTCGTCTCCGACGTGCAGATCAGCGCGGGCTACATGCACTCGGGCTACCCGATCATGGCGCACCTCGACGCGGCCGAGTTCGTCTCGAGTCCGGAACGCCTGTGCGTGGACGGCTGGGGACCCTTCCACGAGGTCGGCCACAACCACCAGGTCGGCGCCTGGACGTTCGAGGGCACGGGCGAGGTCACGTGCAACCTGTTCACGCTCTACGCCCTGGAGGTCGCCTGCGGCAAGCAGCCGCAGGACGACCCGCGCTTCACCGCCGAGGCGCGCACGCAGCGCTGGAAGGAGCAGAAGGACCGCGGCGACGCGTTCGCGCGCTGGAAGAGCGATCCGTTCCTGGCGCTGCTCGTCTACGTCGACGTGCAGCAGGAGTTCGGCTGGGACCTCTACAAGCGGGTGTTCCGCGAGTACGCCGCCATGCAGCGCTCCGAGCTGCCCGGGAACGACCTCGCGCGCCGTGACGAGTGGCTCGTGCGCGTGTCGCGCGCGGCCGGCAAGGACCTCGGCCCGCTGTTCACGTCGTGGGGCCTCGAGACGAGCCCCGAGGCGCGCAGGAGCCTCGGGGACCTCTCCGTCTGGCTGCCCGACGGGCGCCAGTGACGCTCACTTCGCCTCGGCCGGAGGTCGCGCGGCCCAGGCTCGCCAGACCTCGTCGAAGCTCTGCGGGGTCCAGCCCCAGATCTCCCGGAACAGCCGGCGTTGGAGCCCTGGCAGGTCGCGTCCGCTGGGGACGCCCTGCTCGTCGAGCTGGCCTTTCACGCCACCCAGGAGCTGCGCCAGTCCCTCGGGCTGCGTGTCGAGCAGGAAGCGCACCATGGACCACACGGTGAAGAGCCCGTCGCGGTCGAGCGCGCCGACTTCCTTCTCGTAGAGGAGCTGCGCCAGCGACTTCGCGCGGCCGCGCGCCAGCATCTTGCGCGTCGCGTCGAACCAGTCCGCGGGGTACGTGGCGTCGCGGAAGCTGCCCTCCTCGCCCTCGTTCGTCGTGGCGCGCGGGTCGATCTCCTTCTCCAGGCACAAGGCCAGGCCCTCGTCGAGCCACAACGGCGGGTCGTAGGAGAAGTGCTTGTACGCGCTGAAGAACAAGTGGGAGAGGTTGTGCGCGATGTGCGGGAAGAGCCACTTGTCCTGGCGCAGATCGGCATCCTCGCAGGGCAGCGACGCGTGCATCTTGTGCAGGCCCGGGAAGTGCCAGCGCAGAGCGTTCGTCACCTGCGCGCCGCTGAACTCCTTCGTGAACAGGTGGTGCGTCGTACGGTTCGCATGGAGCGAGACCTCGAACTTGTCCTTCTCGCCCAGGAACGGCCCGGCGCCCATGAACGGGCCGTCGGCCTGGCGCTCGGCGGGGAAGTCGGCGTCGGTCACGCGCAGGATCTCCTGGAAGCGCGCGTAGACGTCCTCGCCCTTCATCGCGATCAAGTGCAGGCGCAGCCAGGGGTCGAGCCGCTTCACCTCCCTGGGCACCGCGGGCAGCTTCTCGCGCAGCCGCGCGAGCTCGGCGTCCACGCGCGGACGGTCCTCGAGGTCGACCCTCTGATCGGGGAGCGACGAGGCCCAGCGGATGTGCGCCGTCTCCAGGAAGAGCCACTGCGACGCCGGCAGCGAGGCCGCGAACTCGACGCTCGTCTTGGTCCCGATCGGCATCGGCCCGTGCGATACGACCCCCGCGGCCGCCATGAGCGCGGGGTCGTTCTTGCACCACGGGCAGGTCTGGACCTTCGATTTCTGAGGGCCCGGCACGAGCACGGCGACGGCCGCGACGAGGACGGCGAGGCTCATGCCGCCACGATAGCGCCGGGCGGACCTGCGTGGCGCGGGATCCACCCTCTGGCGCGCCGGGGCGGGCGAGCGCAGTCTCTTTGGCCCCGTGCGCGACGAGATCCAGGAGCACAACGCGACCATCGAGGACCGCCACTGGTGGTTCGTGGCGCGCCGGCGGATCCTGGCCGCCTTGGTGGCCGAGATCGCGGGCGGCCGCCGCCTGCGCATCGTCGACGTGGGCTGCAGCACGGGCGGCAACGCGGGCTCGCTCTCCGCGGCGCACGACGTGACCGGCTTCGACGCCTCCGGAACCGCGATCCGCATCGCGCGCAAGCGCTTCCCGGCCGCGCGTTTCGAGGTCGCGGCCGGCCTCGACGCGCCGGTCGCGGCGGCACGCGGCGCGGACCTCGTGCTGCTCATGGACGTGATCGAGCACGTCGAGGACGACTTCCGCTTCCTGAGCTCGTTCGCCGCCGCGCTGCGGCCCGACGCGCACCTGCTCGTGACCGTGCCGGCGCACCCCGAGCTGTGGAGCGCGCACGACGTCGCCAGCGGACATTGGCGCCGCTACACGCTGGAGCGCCTCGAGCGCGTGTGGCGCGACCTGCCGCTCGAGCCGCGGCTCGTGACGCACTGCAACGCGCTGCTCGCCCCGCTCGTGCGCACGGCGCGGAAGCTGCGGCGGCGCAAGCCGCCGGTGCATGGAACGGGCGCGGACCTCGCCGTCCCGCGCACGCCCGTGAACGCGCTCCTGCGCTGGACGTTCGAGCGCGAGTCCGGCCCGCTCGTGAGCGCGCTGCGCCGCGGCGGCGACGCGCCCTACCGCGACGGGATCAGCCTGCTTGCGATCCTGCGGCGCCGCGGCGGCGCGTGCGCCGTGATCGACAGGCCCGCCGACGTGCCGCGCGACGAGCACCGGCCGGAACCCGCGCGCTGAACGCGCGCCGTCAGATCGCGCCCCGAGCACGGGCCCGGTCGGATTCCGCGGCCAGCGGAGGGACCATCCTCCGCCCGGGGCTGGCCGCGCGGTCTCGCGGCCGCCATGCTGCGCGGCATGGCGCGAGCGCCCGCACCCGCTGCTCAGGGCATGCCGCCCTTCCAGAAGGTCGTGCTCGTGCTCGTCGCGCTGACGCTCGTCGTGTCGGTCGCCGCGCGCATGCTCGTCGGAGAGCCATCGCGACCCGCGCCGAATCCGATGCCCGAGGGCGCGCGCAGCTTCGCGGCTCAGACGACGGAGCACGCTCCGGTCGAGGCCGAAGGCTGGCAAGCACTCCTGCCCGCTGTCACGGAAGCCAGCCTCTTCGGGCTGATCGGGTTCGCCCTGGGCTACACGAGCCGCAAGGCGCTCAAGCTGCTCCTGATCCTGATCGCGGTCGCCTTCCTCGCCGTGCAGGTCCTCGTCGCGCGCGGCGATCTCACGGTCGACTGGGGTGGCGCGGTGCGGGCGATCCAAGCCTGGATCCTGAATCTCCAGGCCGACGTGCCGATCATGGAATTCCTGCGGACGCGCATTCCGACCGCGATCGCGTTCGTGGCCTGCTGGCTCGTCGGATTCCGGCGCGGATGAGCGGCGGTAGTTGGCGCCGCGCGAGCTTCCCTGCGATGCTCGCGGCATGAGCGGCACGGCGCGGAGGCTGATCGACACGATCGACGCGGGTGGCGACGCCGCGCGCCAGGCGGCCGCGGACCTGCTGCCGCTCGTGTACGACGAGCTGCGAGCTCTGGCGCGCGCGCGCCTCGCGCGCGAAGGCGCGCCGCAGACCTTGCAGGCGACCGCGCTGGTCCATGAAGCCTGGCTGCGGCTCGTCGGACCCGAGGACCCGGGCTGGAAGGGCCGCGGCCACTTCTTCGGGGCAGCGGCGCGTGCGATGCGGCATGTGCTCGTCGACCGAGCCCGGGCGCGCGGGCGTGACAAGCGCGGCGGTGGCGCGCAGCGCGTGACGCTCGACGCAGCGGCGGTCGTGAGCGCCGAGCCAGACGGCGACGTGCTGGCCCTCGACGAGGCGCTCACCCGGCTGGAGGCGCACGATCCCCGCAAGGCCGAGGTCGTGCTGTTGCGCCATTTCGCCGGGCTGGAGCTGGACGAGACCGCCGCCGCCCTGGGCGTCTCGGCGAGCACCGTGAAGGCCGACTGGGCCTACGCCCGGGCCTGGCTCCTGCGCGAACTGGAGCGCGGGACCCACGATCCGCGCGCATCCGGCTAAGCTCGTGCTGGAGACCGTGCCCATGCTGCGACCCTTGACCCTGCTGGCCCTCGCCGCCCCTCCCGCTTGGCCCCAGTGCGGGACGAGCGGTGTCGACCTCGTCGTGGCGGACCTCACGGCGATCACCGTGTTCTCGACCAGCGGTGGGGTCACTGCGCTGATGCCCGGCGTGGCGATCTGCAACCTGGGCACGGCCCCGGCGAGCTGGTCGGCGACGTCGGCCGCACATCCAGCCGTGCTCTTCACGCTCTACCGCTACGCGACCGACGGCGGCCGCGGGCGATTCGAGGCGCTCGGACAGTCCTGGGTGCACCACCAGTCCAGCGCGCTGCAGCAAGCCCTGTGCTGCGTCTGCACGCCGGGTGCTCTCCAGCAGCTCGGCGCGGGCTGCTCGACGACATCGAGCGCGTCGGCGGTCGGCCAGCAGAGCCAGCTCGGCCTGCGGGTCTCGGTCGACCCGCAGACGGGCGCATTCGACTGGCCGCTCTCGGCCCCGCCGCCCGCCGGCAGCGCGGACCGGCGCCTGCAGGTCGCGAGCGCCGACCTGGCCGTGCCCAACGCGCGCTACTTCCTCGAGGCTCAGGTCGTGTCGGGCGACGACGCCGCGTCGGGCCAGCGCGCCAACAACGCCTCGTACCGCGAGGTCCTGGTGGGCGCCGGACCCGTGTTCACCTACGTCGGCGCGACGGTCGTGGGCCAGCCGGCGGTCACGGTCTGGCCGGCGCTCGATCCGAACGCCGCGGTCGTCACGAGCACGGTCCCGGGCGAGGGGGGCACGCTACGGCTGGGATACGCGGTCACGGACGTGGGCGATGGCTGGCACGCCTACGAGTACGTCCTCCACGATCTCGACTCGCTGGCTGGAGCGCGCTCGTTCGCGATCGCGATCCCGCCCGGCGTGCAGGTGCGCGGGCTCGGCTTCGTGGGCGCCGCGACGCACAGCGGCGACCCGGTCGACGACGCACCCTGGGCCGCGAGCCTCGCGGGCGGGATCCTGACCTTCGCCACGGACGGCCACGCCGTGCAGCCCCTCGCGAACGGCCTGCGCGCCGGCTCCGCGTTCACGCTGCGCTTCGAGGCCAGCGCGCCACCGCAACCCGGCCCGATCCTCGTGTCGCGCTTCCGCCCCGGCACGCCCGATGCGTGGATCGTGAACGCGCTCGCACCTGCGCCTGTGGGTCCGGGCGCCTTCTGCTTCGGGGACGGCAGCGGCGCCGCGTGCCCGTGCGCCAACACGAGCGCCGTCGGCGCGGGCGAGGGTTGTCGCAACTCGCTCGGCAGCGGTGCGCGACTGGCACGTTCCGGCCTGCCTTCCGTCTCGAACGACACGTTCATGTTGCACGGCAGCGGGATGCCGAACTCGAGCGTGCTCTACTTCCAAGGCACCAGCGCCGCCGGTGGCGGCGCGGGCACGATCTTCGGCGACGGGCTGCGCTGCGCCGCGGGCTCGGTCGTGCGGCTCGGCACGACGACGAACCTGGACGGGGCTTCCTCGCACCCGGGGCCGGGGAGCCTGCCCGTCTCCGTCGCGGGGCTGGTGACCGCCGGCGCGACGCACGTGTACCAGGTCTGGTACCGCAACGCCGCCGCGTTCTGCACGGCGAGCACGTTCAATCTCTCGAACGGGATCGCGGCGACCTGGGTGCCGTGACGCGGCGCTAGGGCGCGCGAGCGAGTGCGGACTCGAGCGCCGCGAGGAGTCGATCGGCTGCCGCGCCCTCGGGCGACCCGGGCGGATACAGGCCGGCGTTCACGCGGACGTCCGTGCTTTCCGCGCCCTCGATGCGCGCGGCCGAGATCCACAGCTCGGGCGCAGCGCGGCGCGCCCCACCCCACGCGGTGCGCCAACGGTCGAAGGGCGAGTCTGCCGTCCCCCGCACGAGGAGCAAGTCCGCGTACCGAGCTCCGGATCGCGCATCGGTGACGGCGACGACCTGCACCTGATCGGCCCGCAGTCCCTGCTCGGCGAGCGCGCTGCGCAGGCGCCGCTCGGCCTCGCCGAACGGGATCGGCACGACGTCCCCCTCAGCGCTGGTGGCGCCGGCCTCCGCGACGGGCGCCGCGATCTGGAAGGAGCGCGTGCGCGCCTCCAGCACGGATCCGGTCCTCAGCGCGGCGATCGGTGCAGCGATCCACAGCATCACGAGCGAGCCGGCCACGTGCGCGCCGAGCTCCCCGGCGATGCGGGCCGCCTTGCTGCGCGGCACGAGCCGGCTCGCCGGCTGGACGGCCACGAACACCGCCAGCCCGAGGAGCACCAGCCCGCCGCAGACGAAGACCAGTGGATGGACTGGCAGGATGTCGGCCAAGCTGCCCGTGAGCTCCGCGCGCAGGGTCCGAAGGCGTGGCTCGACGCCAACCGCCGCGGTGGCCGAGGGCGGAACGAGCGCCCAGATGCTCGCGCGCCAGCTCGCGAGCAGCGCCTCGACGTTCGCAAACCCCGGGGCCCAGCTCGCGATGCCGCGCTCCCAGTGCGCGACGTGACCCAGCGCGACCACCACGAGGCCGATCAGGCCGATCCCGGCGGAGCCGACGACACGCAGTGCCCGCTGGGCGCGGCTCTCCTCGGCGAGGGCCGCGCGCAGCTCGGGCTCGTCCGTGAGCCGCGCGCGGATTCGAGCGGCGTGGACACCGACCGCCGCGACGAGCGCGAAGCCGAACGCGAAGGCCCCCAGGTTCCAGGCCGCGGCCAACACGATCCACAGCACGACGCACAGCGCGAAGCCGCGCCAGCCGCCCAGGACGTCCAGGGAGGCAGCCGCGCTGCGTCGCGTCGTGCGCCGCCTTCCGGTCGCGTCCAGGGGCTCGACGAACAGGCCACCCTCGTCCAGGCCGGCGCGAATCCCGACCGCTCCCGCCAGGTCGTCGCCACGCGTGGCGCCGTCTCCGACAAGATCGACGTCGGTCTTCACGTCGACCGCGTGCTGGTAACGTCGCGCGGGCTCGTGCTCCAGCGCCTTGAGCACGATCTCGTCCAGCCTCACGTCGACCTGCACGCGGCGGCTGGGCGGCTCGAAGTTCCCGCGCGGCAGGGATCCGGTGAGCATCTCGTAGAGCACGACTCCCAGCGCGTAGATGTCGGCGCGGTGGTCGACCTCGCGCGGGCGCTCGATCTGCTCGGGCGCCATGTAGTGCGGCGTGCCCATGACCTGGCCCTCGCGGGTGAGGTCGGCGCCCTGCGCGGGTCCGATCAGCTTCGCCAGACCGAAGTCCGCGACCTTCGCG
>JAEUHZ010000035.1 GCA_016795205.1 Planctomycetota bacterium
GTCTGAGCATCGCCGGGGGAGCCTGCCGGTGGGCCCCTGATGCCGGGCGCGGCGCGCCCCGGTCCGACCGGAGCGCGCCGCGCGGCATTTCCCGGACCTTCGCGCGGGAGAGCGGGCCGCCCGGGTCACGGCCTGCGGCCAGACACGGCACGGCGTGGTCGCAAGAGGTGCCGTCGTGCACGGTGCGGCAGGCGCAGGGCGCGGCAGGTGCGCCGCGCGGCAGTGCGCCGAGCGGTCGTGCACGGCCGTGCGCGCCGCGCCGTGGCGGAGTCCGCGCCGGCCCGGGCGCGTACACTGGATCGCACGTGCTGCGTTACCTGCCCTTCGCCGCCCGCGGCCTCGCCGCGGGTGGACCGCCGATCCATCTGACGGTCTTCGTCACCGGCGCCTGCAACCTGCGCTGCCGCCACTGCTTCCACTGGCGCGAGGTCGCGGCGGGCGTGCCTGGCCCTGCTCTCGGGGACCTGCGCACGCTGGCCGACTCCGCGGCCGGCATGGGGCCGCTGCTGTGGCTCTCGCTGGGGGGCGGCGAGCCGTTCCTCCGCCGGGACCTCGCGGAGGTCGCCTCGGCCTTCGCGCGCCACGGCCTGCGCCACCTGACCATCCCGACGAACGGCCTCTTGCCGGAGCGCGCGGAGGCCTTCGCCACCGAGGTCCTGGACCGCCACCCCGACCTGCACCTGGCGTTGTCCGTGTCGTTCGACGGCCCGCCCGCGATCCACGACGCGATCCGGCAGGTGGAGGGCGGGCACGCGCGCGCGATGGAGTGCGTGCGGCGCCTGAAGCGCCTGCAGGCGCGACTGCCGCGCCTGGGCGTGGGCGTCCTGGTCTGCGTCACCCGCGAGAACCAGGACGTGCTGGCCGGCCACGTCGAGGACCTGGTGCGGGAACTCGCACCGGACAACGTCACGGTCAACCTGGCGCGCGGCGACGCGCTCGACCGCGCCTTGCTCGACGTCGATGTGGCGCGCTACGAGGAGGTCGTCGCGACGAAGGCCCGGCTCGGGCGCGAGGGCGCGTTGCCGTACTTCGACTTTCCCCTGGCGCGCGTGGCCCGCGCGCGAGACGCCCTGATGTACGAACACGTCGCACGCGTCGCGCGCGGCGAGCACTCGCGCCGTCACCTGCCCTGCACGGCCGGAACGCTCTCGGCGGTCGTGTTCGAGAACGGCGACGTGCGCCCGTGCGAGCTGCTGCCCGACACGCTCGGGAACCTCGCGGAAACGGGTTGGGACCTCGCGCGCCTGTGGGACGGCCAGGCCGCACGCGCGTTGCGCCGCAAGATCGCCGCGACCCGCTGCGCCTGCACGTGGGAGTGCGCCGCCGCGGACAACGTGCTGTTCAACGCGCGGAGCTGGCCGCGGCTCGCCTACGAGGCCGCGCGCGGATGAGGCTGCTCGTCGTCGTGCCCTGCCGCGACGAGGCGCGCGTGATCGCGCGCAAGGTCGCGAACCTCGCGCGCTGCGCCTGGCCGGCCTCGGAGCGGTGGCACGAGGTCGTGCTGGTCGACGACGGCTCGCGCGACGCGACGCGCGCGCTGGCGGCCGAGGCTGCCGAACGCGCGTTCGCGGGCCGCGCCGACGTGCGAGCGCGGGTCGCCTGGAACGACGGGCGACCCGGCAAGCCCGGGGCCGTGTGCACCGGCCTCCGGGACGCCGCCGCGTTCGACCTCGTGGTCCTCACGGACGCGGACGTGGTCGTCGAGCCGGACGCGCTCCTGGTGCTCTGCGCCGCGTTCGAGCGCGATCCGCGCCTGGCGCTGGCCTGCGGCGCGCAGCGCTTTGTCGCGGACCTCGCCGACGACGGAAGCTGCCGCGCGCGCAACGGGGACGCGCCGGCCGACGCCCCGGGCACCTACGACCGCTGGACGGCGCTCGTGCGCCGTTGCGAGTCGCGCGCGGGCATCCTGTTCAGCGTGCACGGCCAGTTGTGCGCCTGGCGCGCCGCGCTCGGGTTGGCTCCCAGCCTGGGCGTGGCGGCCGACGACCTCGACCTGCGCTTCCAGGTCAAGGCGCGCGCGCGCGAGCCGCGGCGCATCGAGATCGTGCCGGGCGCCGTGTTCCTGGAGGTCAAGGCGCCCGCCGGCCCCGAGCGCGAGGCCCAGGCCGAGCGGCGCGCCCGGGCCTGGTTCCAGGCGCTGCGCGGGCGGCGGATCCCGGCGCGCGGTGCGCTGGAGCGCCTCCAGGCGCTCGCGTACCGCGTCGGACCGCGCGCGGCGCCGAGCGCGACGTGGTGCGGCGTGCCGGCGCTCTCCGCCGTCGCCTTCCTCGCCGCAGGACCCGCGACCGCGGCCGCGGTGCTGCTGGGCGGGACGGCGTTGCTCCTCTCGCCGCCTGGCCGGCGTTGGCTGGACCTCGCGCGCACGATCGAGCGCGCGGCGCGCGCCGAGCGCCGCGAGTCGGCCCCCGAGCGCTGGGAGACGCCGCGGCCGTGAAGGACGCCGGCGCGCGCCGCGACCTGCCCTGGCTCCTCGCGATCGCCGCCGTGGGGCTGGTCCTGCGTCTCGCCGCCGTGGCGCAGTTCGAGGCGCAGCATCCACTGGCCGCGCGTGTCGTCATCGACGAGCAGAGCTACCACGCCTGGGCCCGGGCGATCGCTGGCGGGGAGTGGCTCGGGCGCGAGGTCTTCTTCCAGGAGCCGCTCTACCCGTACGCGCTCGGCACGCTCTACGCGCTGGTCGGCGAGAGCCTCTGCGCCGCGCGCGTCGCGCACTGCTGCCTGTGGGCCGCGGCGATCCTCCTCACGGGGCTCCTCGCGCGCCGCGCGTTCGGGCGCGCGGCGGGGTTCGTGACCGCGGCCGCGGTCGCGCTGCACGGTCCTGGGCTCCTGTTTCCGAGCCTGATCCTCAAGGAGAACCTGTTCCTGCCGCTCTTCGCGGCCCTGGCGCTGGCGCTCGTCCGCAGCCGACCGCTCCAGGGCGCGCGCGCCGTCCGCGCCTGGTTGGGTCTGGGCGTCCTCGGCGGGCTCGGGGCGCTCCTGCGCGGGAACGTGCTCGTCCTACTGCCCGTGCTCGCGCTCTGGCCGCTCGGGCGCGCAGTGCTGGCGCGCGAGCGACTGGTGGCGGTCGCGCCGCGCGCCCTGGCCTGCGCCGCGGGCGCGTTGCTCGTCCTGCTGCCCGTGGCGTGGCGCAACCAGCACGTCGGCGGCGTGTTCGCGTTGACGACCAGCGGGGCGGGCACGAACGTCTACGGTGGCAACAATGCCGAGAACCCCTTCGGCCGCGCGACCGAGTTCTCGTTCGTGCGCGGCATCCCCGAGCACGAGGCCGGCGACTGGCGCCGCGAGGCCGAGCGGCGCACGGGTCGCGCGCTGAACCCGGGCGAGGTCAGCACCTACTGGCTCGGCGAGGCTGGGCGCTCCGTGCGCGCCAACCCTGTGCTGCACGCGCGGATCCTGTGGAACAAGCTGCGCCTGTCGCTCGGCCGGTACGAGGTCCCGGACAACCACATGCTGGACTGGGACGCGCGCTACGTCCCGCTGGCGCGGCTCCCCTGGCCCGACTTCGGCGTCACGGGGCTCTGGGGCCTGGCCGGGGTGCTCACCTGGGTCGCGCTGCGCGCCGCGCGGCGCGCGCCCTCCATCCCGTGCGCCGGAGGCGCGAGCGAGCTGGCGCTCCTCTTCGCGCTGTACCTGGGCACGATCGTCCTCACCGTGACCAGCGATCGCGCGCGCCTGCCGCTGCTCGTGCCACTGGCGGCGTTCGCGGGCTTCTTCACCGTCTGGACCGTCGCCTGGATCCGCGCCCGCGCGCGCATCCAGCTCGCTGTCGCGTTCACCGCGCTGGCCGCCGCGGCGCTCCTGGTCCACGTGCCGGCCCTGCCCGCCTCCGACCGCGCCGAGGACTGGGACGAGCGCGACCACAACCTCGCGGTGCAGTGGCTCGACGAGCCGGGCCGCGAGGACCAGGGCCGCGCCATCGCGCAGGCGCTGCTCGCGCGTCACCCGCGGACGGCGCGCATTCGTCTGCTCGCGCTCCAGCACGACCTGCGGTACGCGGAGCGCCTGGAACGTCAACAGACAGCGGACGCGCGCGCCGCGGCGGTCGACCTGCGCGCGGCGGCGCTGGCCGGCGCGCGCGCCGTCGCGGACGATGGGCGCGTCTTCCCGCGCGAGCGCTTCCGCGCCAACGCGCTGGCGGGCTGGGCGGCCTACTCCTTCGGCGACCTCGACGAGGCCGAGCGACGGTTCGGGCTCGCGCGCCGCTTCGATCCCGACGATCCCGGACTGCGCGGGGGCGAGGCCCTGGTCGGCGTCGCGCGCTGCGCGCGGGAGTGGCGCGCGGCCAGCGCGCTGCTCGGGGCCGAGGATCCGGAGCGGGAGGCGGCCCGGCGCCGCACGGAATCGGTGCTGGACCGGCTTCAGGTGATCGCGCTCGACGAGGGGCTGCCGGCCCTCCCGCGCGCCGAGGCGCGCCAACTTGCGGGCAGCGTCCAGCTCGAACTGGGCCGCCTGCCGAACGCCGAACGACATTTCCGCGCGGCGTTGGCGCTGGTCGACGGGAGCGCGACACGCTTCCAACTGGCGCGCGTGCTCGTGGCGCGCGCGCGGGCCGCACCGGCCGGCGCCGAGCGCCAGGCCTGCGTGGCGGAGGCGGCCGAGCTGGTCGCCGGTCTCCGGCGCGAGGGCCTGCCGCTCTACGGCCTGGACGCCGAGCTCGAGGCGCTCACGGCGCCTTGAGGCAGGGCGCCGGGGGACTCGGGCCGGCCCGTCTGCGGCGGACCGCAGGCGGTGGGCGCGCGTAGGCGTGGAGGTTCTGGCTCAGCGCGCCACCCGAGCGTCGCCGAAGGACCCCGGCACCCGGGCTGCCGCTGGGCATGCCGGCTTGCCGTGACGGTGCGTGGCACGGCCAGGCCCCGTCGGCCGCTCGACGGCCCCAGGCGCGGCGCGTAGCTTGCCGGCCGCTCGGACCGCGCGCGGGATTTCGCCCGATCGGCCGAAGGTTCGGCCTCCAGCTCCTCTCCAAGCCCGCGTCATGAGCGAAACCCGAGGGCTGGAGAGTCTGGAATTCGACCTGGGCCGCGCCGCCACCCGGCTGCGCGCGGCGGGCTTCGACCCGCGGCGTACGCGGCGGCGGCTGTGGTGGTCGGAGTACGGGCCGATCGCGGGCATCGCAGTCGTCGCGCTGAGCGGCCTGGCGGCGGCCGGGATCGGGCACTGGCTGCACGTCGGCTGCGTGCTGCTCTTCCTGCTGCCGCGCCGCATCGATCGCTGGCGCGCGCGCCGGGCCGAGCGCGAGGCACTGCTCGTCGCGGACGACTTCCTGGAGCGCGAGCGCGCGCTGCTCGAGAAGCGCGCGTCGGGCGAGCGCACGCTGGGGGTCCTCTTCCTGGGCCTCGGCACGCTGCTCGCCGTCCTGGCGTGGACCCAGGACGGACCCGCGCCGGGACTGTGGTTCTTGAGCGCGCTGCTCGGCGCGTACGCGCTGTTCCGCATCGCCCTGATCGGTCCGGCGCTCGCGCGCGAGCTGCGCGACCTGGGCGGCGAGCCGGAGGACGGCTGGTTCCTGCCCGTCTTCATGGCGGCTCTGATCGCGCTGACGCCGTTCCTCGTCCTCTACGGCATCCTGCGGCGCGCGCTGCGGCGCCTGCTCGGCCGCCCCGCGGAGGACGACGAGTGATCGAGCCCGCCGTCGAGGCGCGGCTCGTCGCGAACCTCTGCGGTCGCGACCGGCGCGCGCGCGATCGCGCGCTGGACGAGCTGTTCGGGCTCGTCGGGCGCCCGCTCTTCCAACTGTGCCTGCGCGTCACGTGCCGCCCCGCCGACGCCGAGGACGCGGTGCAGGAGACGTTCGTCGACGTGCTGCGCGGCATCGACGGCTTCCGCGCCGACGCGCGTCTCACGACGTGGCTCTTCCGCGTCGCGATCCGCGCCGCGCTGCGCGTGAAGAGCCGTGGCGCGCGCGCCGAGCGGGTCTCGGCGCGCGCGTTCGACGACGTCGAGCTCGACGAGCGTGCGGCGCCCGAGACGGGCGGCGCGCGCGATCCCGCCGCAGTAGCCGCCGAGCGCGAGGGCGCGGCCCGCGTGCTCTCCGCCATCGCGCGCCTGCCCGCGGCGCAGCGGACGGTGCTGGGTCTCGCGGCGCTGGAAGAGCTGCCGCGCGCGCAGATCGCGGAGATCCTGGGCGTGCCGATCGGGACGGTGGACTCGCGCCTCCACGCCGCGCGCGAGAATCTGCGCGAGGAGCTCGCACGAGGTGGCGCAGGAACGGATTGAGACCCGCGTGCAGCGCCGCGGATCGCTCGCGGTCGGCGCGGCCTTCGACGAGGAGCTCCTGGACTCGCGCGGCCTGCGGGCGCCCGCGCTCAGTCCGCGCTGCGCCGCTCCTCGACGACGCGCAGATGCCGCAGGCCGTCCCGCCGCGGCCCCAGCGTCGCGGTGACATGCGCGCCGGGGGGGCCGAAGGGGCCGCCGAGGCGCAGGCGCGCCGCACCGGCCTCGTCGAGTTCGGCGACGGGGTCGCCAACGTACGCGATCCTGCTCCGCGGGTC
Organism: Planctomycetota bacterium; assembly: GCA_016795205.1. GTDB lineage: Bacteria > Planctomycetota > UBA1135 > UBA1135 > JAEUHZ01. The sequence continues at coordinate 6,489 of JAEUHZ010000035.1, forward strand.
GCGCAGCTGCCAGCTGACGCGCACGGCGCCTCGCGGGTGCTCCGGTCCAGGCGCGAGCTCCGCGTACTCCAGCTCGAGGCCGAAGATCCGCAGGCCGTAGGTTCCGCGCTGGTCCGGACGCAGCAGGTACAGGTCGTGCTCGAAGACCTCCGGCGGCTCGGGCCCCGCGCCGCGCTCCGGCAGCGCCGGGACCGCCGCGATGCGCCAGGTGTCCCCCCACAGTCGATCCACCAGGTAGAGCGCGTTCCAGTTGCACCCCGAGCAGTGGTCGCGGGAACGCGCGCCGTCCAGCTCCGCGTCGTGCGCCAGCAGTTGACCGTCCCACAGCGGGCCCGTGAGGACGGATTCGAGCAGGGCCTGCGCGCGCACGCGGTCCGCGTCGGAGCGCGCGACGACCGCCAACTCCGCGAGCGCGTTCACGAGCGCGAGCTCCTGGGACAGGATCAGATCCCCCTGGGCTTCGACCTGCAGGCGGCCCTCCTCGAAGCGCATGGCCGGCAGGGCGGCTTCCACGGCGGCGCGCGCCCGGGCCATGTCGTCCTCGCGGCCGCCCACGCGCGCGATCACCGCGAGGGCCAGGGCGCGCAGCTTCGGCGCCCCGACGTCCTCCGCGATGCGGCGCGCGTCGTCGAGGTGCCGCCCGGCCGCGCGCGGCTCGGCGCGCGCGAGCTCCGCGGTCAGGACCGCGAGGCCCGCGCGCTGGTCCGCGCGCAGCGTCGATGGATCGAGGTTTCCTCGCGCGCGGTCGAACGCCAGCCGGAACAACGTGTAGCCCGTCGCGTCGCCGTCGAGCATGCCGGAGGCGAGCAGCGCGGGCATGCCGAACGCCTCGGGCCCGTCCGTGTCCGAAGCGCCGAAGATCGCCTGCACGATCAGGTCGCGGGCGTCGGTCCGCTGGCGCGCGGCGGTCACGCGGGCGAGCTCCAGGAGGTCGTCCCGCCCGCGCCGTAGACCCGCGGTCAGCCCGAAGCGCACGGCCCAGATGCGCGGACACCCCGGCCCCAGGTCGTGGCGCCAGCGTCCGTCCGCGGAGCCGCAGTCCTCCACCAGACGCACGAGGATCGCGTTCGCGCGCTCCGTGAGCGGACAGGGCACGAGGTCGGCGTCCGGCGCGAGGCGCGCGGGCGCACGGCAGGCGGTCAGGCCCAGCAGGATGCAGGCTGCGAGTCGCATGGTAGACAGCATGACCTACCGCGCGGCCTCGTCGATCGGGTGATGGCCGGCCTCCTGCGCGAGGGCTCGCCGCGCCACGGCCTGGACGCTGCGATCGACGAACTCGAGGCGCCCCGAGGCGCAGCGCGGGCGGCTCAGGCCGGCCCGACTTCCGCGAACTGCAGGCGGTGGAGGCGCGCGTAGATGCCGTCCTTCGCGAGCAGCTCCTCGTGCGTGCCCGACTCGCGCAGTTGGCCGCGGTGCATGACCAGGATCCGGTCGGCCCGGCGAACGGTCGACAAGCGGTGCGCCACGACCAGCGCGCTGCGTCCCTGGAGCAGCTCCGCGGTCGCGGCCTCGATGCGCGACTCGGTGTTCGAGTCCACGCTGGCCGTGGCCTCGTCGAGGATCACGATCCGCGGCCGGCCGGCCAGCGCGCGCGCCATCGCGAGCAACTGCCGCTCGCCGGTCGAGAACGTGGCGCCGCGCTCGGCGACGGGCGCCTGGAGCCCGCCCGAGAGACGGTCCACCAGCTCGCTCGCGCGGCTGGCGTCGAGCGCCGTCTCGAGCGCGTCCTCGTCGACTTCGGGGCGGTCCATGACCAGGTTCTCGCGCACGGTCCCGGCGAACAGGAAGTCCTCCTGCAGGACCAGGCCGAACACGGCGCGCAGGCGTTCGAGGTCGAGCTCGCGCAGGTCCACGCCGTCCAACGTGATGCGGCCCGCGCTCGGCTCGTAGAAGCGCAGCAGCAGGTTGACGATCGTCGACTTGCCGGCGCCGGTCGCGCCCACGACGGCGACCGTCTCGCCCGGACGGATCTCGAACGAGACCCGCGAGAGCACCTCGGTCGTGCCGTCGTAGCTGAACGACACGTCCTCGAAGCGCACGTGGCCCCGGATCTCCGCCGGATCGATGCGGCGCGCGCCACCGACGACCCGGGGCGCGGTGTCCAGGACCTGGAAGATGCGCTCGGCCGAGGCGAAGGCGCTCTGGAGCACGTTGTAGCGCTCGCCCAGCTCGCGGATCGGCGACACGAGCATGGCCACGTAGAACCAGAACTGGACGAACTCGCCGTAGGTCAGGTCGCGGCCGACGATGGCCGTCCCGCCGACCCACAGCGTGGCGGCCTGGATCCCCGTGACGGCGAAGTCGATCGCCGGGAAGAACAGCGCGAACAGGAAGATCGTGCGCAGGTTCGCGCGCAGGTAGAGCGCGAGGTGGTCGGCGAAGCGGCGCGAGACGCGCTCTTCGCGCCGGAACACCTGGACGACCCGCACGCCCTGCAGCACTTCCTGCAGGTAGCCGTTCAGGCGCGACAGCCGCGCGCGCACGGTGCGGTGCGCATCGCGCGCGCCGCCGCGGAACACCAGGCTGATGCCCACCAGGACGGGCGTGCCGGCCAGCACGACCAGGGCCAACTGCCAGTCGAGCCAGAAGAGCAGCCCGAGCAGGGCCGCCACCTTCACCAAGTCGAAGAACAAGACGACGATGCCCGAAGTGAACATCTCGTTCAGGTTCTCGACGTCGCTCGTCACCCGCGTGACCAGCGACCCCGTCGGACGGCGGTCGAAGAAGGTCAGGTCCAAGGACTGGATGTGCCGGAAGAGCCGCGTGCGCAGGTCGGCGATGACCACCTGGCCGGTGCGGTTCAATTGCGCCACCTCCATGTAGCGCAGCACGATCGAACCCAGGACCAGCGCCAGGTACCCGGCGACCCAGGCCCAGAACTCGCGCAGGAAGGGCCCCACGTCCGCCGCAGGGTCGGCCGCGCGCGCGTCCAGCGCGGACTGCACCGGGCCATCGAGGACGTGGCGCCACATCCACGGGCCCAGGACGTCCAGGCCGAACAGCACCGAGAGGATCAGGAAGCTCAGGGCGAAGAGCCGTGCGTGCGGCCGCGCGTAGCGCAGGAGGCGCGCGAAGAGCCGGTTGTCCCACGACTTGATCGCGACCAGGTCGTCGTGCGGGTCGAGCGGGTCGTCCGCGGCCCGCGCCGCGCCCTGCTGGGAACGCTTCCGGTCGCCGGTCTTCACAGCACGGACAGCTCGTCGCGAGCCTGCTGGCGGATCCAGGTGTCGCGGTACCACCCCGGCCGGTTCACGAGCTCCTCGTGGCGCCCCTGGGCCTCGACTTGTCCCCCGGGCCCCAGGACGACGATGCGGTCGGCCGCGACGACCGAGCTGAGGCGGTGCGCGGCGATCACGACCGTGCGGCCGCGCCCCGCGGCCCGCAGGTTGGTGACGAGTCGCGCCTCGGTCTCGGTGTCGACCGCGCTGAGCGCGTCGTCGAGCACCAAAATGCGCGGGTCGCGCGCCAGCGCACGAGCGATGCAGGTGCGCTGGCGCTGGCCCCCCGAGAGCGTGACGCCGCGCTCGCCGATGCGCTGGTCGAAGCCGGCCGGGAAGCGTGCGACCTCCTCCGACAGGCAGGCTTGATCGGCGAGTCGCGCGAGCTGCTCGTCTCCGAGCGGCGCGTCCAGGCCGAACGACACGTTGTCACGCCAGGTGTCGGAGAACAGGAAGCTGTCCTGCGGCACGTACCCGATCGCGCCGCGCACGTCGGCGATGCGGGCCTCGCGCAGGTCGACGCCGTCGATGCGCACGGATCCGCGCGTCGGGTCCATCATGCGCGCGAGCAGCAGGAGCGCCGTCGACTTGCCGCTGCCCGTGGGCCCCACGACGCCCAGGACCGCGCCGGCGGAGAGCTCCACGGACAGCGCCGCGAGCGCGTCGCGGTCCGCCCCGGGGTAGCGATAAGTGGCCTCCTGGAAGCAGAGAGCGCCACGCGCCGGCTCGAGCGGCCGGGGCTGTGCCGGATCGAGGAGGTCCGAGCGTCGGCCGAGCAGCTCGTCGATGCGCTGCGCGCTGGCCAGCGCGCGCGGGTACATCCCGGCGATCCAGCCCAGCGCGATGATCGGCCAGAAGACCTTGAACGTGAGATCGATGAACTGGAACAGCTCGCCGGCCGCGATGCGCCGGTCGATCATGGCCAGGCCGCCGACCACCAGGATCACGACGAACGTGAAGTCGTTCGCGGCGTGGGTCAGGGCGTGGGTCACTCCGCGAGCGCGGCCCAGCAGGATCTGGTTCTCGCGGTTCGTCCGCGAGGCCGACTCGAAGCGCGCGACCTGCGACTCCTCGCGGCCGTAGCCCTTGACCACGCGGATGCCGCCGAAGTTCTCCTGCGCGCGGTGTCCGATCTCGGCCAGCGACTCCTGCACCGCGAGGCTCCACTTGTGGATGCGCGGCGTGAGGACCTTCATGCCGAGCCCCATGAGGACCAGCGGCGCGATCATGGTCGCCGCCAGCGGTGCGTCGATCGAGAACAGGAGGCCCAGGCTGACCGGCACCATGACCAGGGCGCCCAGCGAGTACATGATGCCCGGCCCCAGGAACATGCGCACGTTCTCGACGTCGCTCGTGACGCGGCTGACCACGTCTCCCGAGCGGCTCGTGGCGTGGAACGACATGGGGAGCGACACGAGCTTGTCGAAGAGGTCCTGCTTGAGCTCGTTCTCGACGTAACGCGAGACCGCCACGATCCACCAGCGCTGCAGGTAGCGGAACACCCCGCGCACCAGCGACAAGCCCATGACGATCGCGACGACGCCGGAGAGGAACTCCGCGTCGCTCGCGCTGCGCAAGCGGTCGAGCGTGCGACCGATGACGACGGTCACGCCCACGTCGAGGAGTTGCGCGGCGGGGATGCACAGGAAGCCCGCGACGAGCTGGCGACGGTGCGCGAGGAACCGCCGGAAGAAGGACCACAGCCGTTTCACGGCGTCTCGGCGCGCCGCCGCAGGCCGGCCAGCGCGTCGAGGATCGGCGCGGCCGCGGCGCGCAGGCCGGCGCCGTCCGTGCCGGCGGCGCGCAGCGTCGGGAAGGTCTCGGCGCCGTAGCCGTCCTCGAGGCCCGGCGACCACAGCACGTTGCGGTGCCAGGCGCGGCCCGGGATGCCGTCCGCGCACTCCAGCTCGCGCAGGAAGCCCCGGCCGGCGCCGGGCGCGCGCGCCAGCGCGTCGGCCGTGGCCTGGAACGCCGCGGCCAGCTCGTCCGCGACCGCGCCGAGCGGCGCGCCGGCGTGCGCCGCGGCGAGCTTGTGGGCCTCCTCGCCCAGGCGCCGCGCGGCTTCGGCGCCGTCGTAAGCGTCGCGGCCGCGCGCCAGCAGCTCGCTGAGGAGCTCGACGTGGAGCCGGGCCGCGAGCTCGTGCCCCACGTAGCCCGGGTCGACGAAGCGCTCGACGACCGCCACGTCGTCGAAGGCCGTGTGGTAGTAGCCGCCTCCGCTCCCGGAGAGGCCGGCCTCGACGTAGGGGATGTTCAGGTGGTGGACGAAGACCGCGAAGTCCGACCCGGAGCCGGGCAGACCCAAGCGCGGCGCGGGCGAGCGCTCGAGCCACTCGTCCCACAGCGGTTGGCCGGCGCTGCCGATCACGCGCCGCAGCACGGGCTCGAGGAGTCCGAGCATGCCCGGCGTGCCGCTCGCGCCGGCGAAGCGCGTGCCCGACACGGCCACGTCGCTGTTCACGTACGCCACGCACTTCGCGCGCAGGAGCTCGGCCTGCTCCTCGGCCCACTCCGTGCTGCCGATGAGACCGAACTCCTCGGCGTCCCAGAACGCGAGCTTCAGCGTGCGCGGCGGGGTCCAGCCCGCCCTGGCGCGCGCCCCGAGCTCCTGCGCCGCGCGAATCAGGACGACGCAACCGGAACCGTTGTCGTTCGCGCCGCGCACCCAGGCGTCGCGGTGCCCCCCGGCCAGCACGAACTCGTCGCTCGCGCCCGGGAGCGTCGCGATCACGTCGTGGATCGTGCGCACCTCGCGCGGAGACTCGATCGCGATGCGCGCCTCGCGCGGACCGGGGCCAGCGGGCGCTTCGACGACGTTGCCGTCGGGGTCCACGAACGCACGCGGCGTGAGCCCCGCCAGGAGCAGGCGCGCCTCGTCCGATCCGATCGGTGCGCACGGGATGCGCGGCAGCGCCTCCGCCAGCTCCTCCGCGGAGAGCCTGCGACCCGGCTCGCCCGGCCGCGGCGACGGCCAGCCCGGCGTGCTCGGGTCACCCGGCGTGCGGCCGATGGGGGAGATCGATCCGCGCTGCGCGTCGTGCCCGGGCTTCCACGGGCCCGCGGGCCAGGTCGGCCCGCGCGCCTCGCCGTCGCCTTGCGGATCGCTCCACAGGAGCACCCCGGCGCAGCCGTAGCGCGCGGCCAGGTCGGCCTTGATGCCGCGGTAGCTGCCACCGTAGCGGCACAGCGCGATCGTGCCCGCGAGCTCGACCCCGGCCGCCTTGAGTCGCTCGAAGTCGGCGCGCAGGCCGCGGCCCGCGTCGACCACCGGGCCGCGCACGCTGCCGCTCGCCGACCAGGCGTTGTAGAGGGGCACGTCGCCGGTCGGCACGCGGTCGGGGTCGAAGCTCGCGATGCGCTCGTGGAGCGGCTCGGCCGCGCCCGGCTCGTGCACGGCGAACTCGGCGCGTCGCGGGTAGGCGAGCAGCACGCTGCGCGGCACGATCTCGACCTGGAAACCGGCAGCCTCGAGCCGCCGCGCGACCTGGCGCGCGCCGACCAGGGAGGCGTGCGTGCCGGCCAGCCGCGTCGTCTCGCACAGCTCGCGCAGGATGGCTTGGGAAGGGGGCTCGGCCTGCGGCGCCTGGGCCGGGGCTGGACCGAGGAACCACGCGGAGCCGAGGCCCAGGAGCAGGATGCAGGGTGCGGCGCGAGGGGACACGGGCGCCTAGAGTAGTGTGCGCCGCGGAGCTTGCGAGCCCTTCCGCGCCGCCCGCATGCCCGCGCCGCCCCTGTGCTTCGACGCCGTCGTGTTCGATCTCGACGGAACCCTGGTGGCGACCGACCGCTTCTGGATCGACGCGGCGCGCGTGGGTGCTAGGCGGGCCTTCGCGGAGCTCGGCATCGAACCGCCGATGCCCACGGCTGCCCAGTGGATGTCGCTCGTCGGGCTGCCGCTCGCGAGCGGCTTCGCGCGCCTGTTCCCCGACCTGCCCGCGGCGGCCCGCGCCCGCGTCCAGGAGCTGTGCGAGGAGGAGGAGCACGCTGCCCTGCGGGCCGGGGGCGCCGCGCTGCTGCCGGGTGTCGAGCGCACCTTGGAGGAGCTCCGCGCGCGCGGCGTGCGCCTGGGAGTCGCCAGCAACTGTGGTCGCGCGTATCTCGCGAGCATGCTCGACGGGCTGGGGCTCGCGCGCTGGATCGAGGAAGCGCGCTGTCTCGACAGCGCCGGCGTCGCGGGCAAGGCCGACATGGTCGCGCAGGTCCTGGATGCGTTCGCCACGCGCTCGGCCGTCATGGTCGGCGACCGCCTCGGCGACCGCGACGCGGCCTGGGCCAACGGGTTGCCGCACGTGCACTTGGCGCGCGGGTTCGCTCCCGAGGACGAGCACGTCGAGGCCGAGGCCGTGATCGAGACCATGCTCGACCTCGTGCCGCGGCTCGAGCGGCGCGCGGCCTGGATCGAGCGCGCCCTGGAGCAGCTGGGTGCGTTCGGCACGCGTGGTCCGCGGACGATCGGCGTCACGGGGCCGCCAGGGTCGGGCAAGTCGCTCTTCGCGCGCGACGCGGCCCGCTTGCTCACGGCGCGCGGCGCGCGGGTCGAGGTCGTGGCCCTCGACGACCACCGCCACGCGAACGCCGCAGCCGACCTGGCGTCCACCGCGTTCGTGTCGGCGGCGCGTCCGCTCGACCTCTTGGAGCACGGCTACGACGTGGCCGCCTTCCTGACGCGCGTCGAGCGCGCCGCGCGCGACGGGATCGCGCTCGTGCAAGGCTCGTTCCTGCTGCACCCCGCGCTGCGCCCGCGGCTCGAGCGTGTCGTGCACCTCGACGTGGACGAGGCCACCTCGCTGCGACGGCTCGCCGGCCGTGACGTGCGCGAGCACGGACCGGAGTCCCTGCTCGTGCTGCGCCGCCACCTGCTGCCGGCCGCGCGCGCCTTCGACGCCTGGGTGCCGCCGCGCGAGCACGCCGACCTGGTGCTCGACGCGCGCAATCCGCTGGGGGACTGAGCCGGCCTCCCACCGGCGGCGCGCAGCGCCGTGCGTCGTGCTGTCGGGAGCCTCCAGCGCCGACCTCGCGCGGGACGCAGGCCACCCGGCTCCAGGCTGCGGGCCGCGGAGCGCAGCCGGGCCCGGCCGCGGCTCCCGCGCGCGGAGCGCAGGCCGTTTGACGGTCCCGCGCAGCGCCCTTACCCTCTTCCCCCCGCGTTCCCGCGGAGCAGCGAGCGTGACCACCCCCCCGAACGAGCGCGCCGGTTCCGTCGTGATCCTGGCCGCGGGCCTGGGCCAGCGCATGCGGAGCGCGCGGCCCAAGGTGCTGCACGCCCTGTGCGGGCGGCCCATGATCGCGTGGGTGCTCGACGTCGCCCTGGCGCTCGACCCCGAGCGCATCGTGGTCGTGACGGGCCACGGCGCCGAGGAGGTCGAGGCCGCGGTGCGTGCCCTGGGGCACGGTTCACGCGTGCGCTTCGTGCGCCAGGAGCCGCAGCTCGGCACGGGGCACGCGCTCCAGGTGTGCCTCTCCGAGCTGGGCGCGGACCCGGGCGTGACGGTGGTCCTGTACGGGGACATGCCCTGCCTGAAGCCCGCGACGGCGCGTGCGCTGGTCGCGACGCAGCGCGCCCGCGCGGCGGGCGGGCTGGCGCTCCTGACCGCGCTCCCGGACGAGCCGCGCGGTTTCGGCCGGATCCTGCGCGACGCGCGCGGAGCGGTCACGGGCATCGTCGAGGAGCGCGACGCCACGCCCGCAGAGCGCGCGATCGAGGAGGTCAACCTGGGCGTCTACGCCTTCGACGGGCCGGGCCTGGTGGCGGCACTGCCCCAGCTCTCCAACGCCAACGCACAGGGCGAGTACTACCTGACGGACGTGCTGGCCGCGTTCGTGGGGCAGGGACGCCGGGTCGAGGCGGTCGAGGTCGACGATCTCGACGAGGCGTTGGGCGTCAACACGCTGGCGCACCTGGCCGAGGCGCGCTGGTCGCTCCAACTGCGCATCCTCGAGGCGCACCTCGAGAGCGGCGTCGCGATCGAGGATCCGGCCACGACCTACGTCGACCACGGCGTCGAGATCGGCGCGGGCACGCGCATCCTGCCCTGCACGGTGATCCGCGCGGGCGTGCGCATCGGCCGGGACTGCGAGGTCGGGCCGTTCGCCCAACTGCGCGCCGGAGCGGTGCTGGAGGACGGCGCGGAGATCGGCAACTTCGTCGAGGTCAAGAACACGCGCGTGGGCCCGCACGCCAAGGCCAAGCACCTGGCGTACCTGGGAGACGGCCAGATCGGCGCGCGCTCGAACATCGGGGCCGGGACGATCTTCGCCAACTACGACGGCGTGCAGAAGCACACGACGCGGCTGGGTGAGCGCGTGTTCGTCGGCAGCGGCTCGGTGATCGTGGCGCCCAACGTGATCGGCGACGGCGCCACGACCGGCGCGGGCGCGATCGTGACGCGGGACTCGAACATCGGCGCGGGCGAGGTCTGGGTCGGGGTGCCCGCCAAGCCGCTCGCGAAGAAGGCAGGCGGCGCTGGTGGCGCCGCGCAGGAGCGGAGGCCCTAGTGCGCGGCTACAGCGAGAAGATCACCCTGATCGCCGGGAATGCGCACGCGGCGCTGGCCAGCGGCATCTCGAAGGCGCTGGCGATCCCCTTGGCGGCGGCGCACATCGCGCGCTTTCCCGATGGCGAGATCGACATCAAGGTCAACGACGACCTGCGCGGATCGGACTGCTTCGTCATCCAGCCGACCTGCCCGCCGGTCAACGAGAACTGGATCGAGCTCCTGCTGCTGCTCGACACGTTGCGCCGAGCCAGCGCCGGACGCATCACGGCCGTGATGCCCTACTACGGCTACGCGCGCAAGGACCGCAAGGACGAGGGGCGCGTGCCGATCAGCGCCAAGGTCGTCGCCAACACGCTGGTCAACGGTGGCGCGGACCGGCTCCTGACGCTGGACATGCACGCGGCGCAGATCCAGGGCTTCTTCGACATCCCCGTCGACCACCTGTACGCCAAGCCCGCGCTGCTCTCGGCCGTGCGCCGCATCGGCCTCGATCGGCCGGTGGTCGTGTCGCCCGACGTGGGCGGCATCAAGATGGCGCGCTCGTACGCCAAGTCGCTCGACAACGCCGACCTGGCCATCGTCGACAAGCGCCGCATCAGCGGTTCGCAGATCGCGGTCGAGCACATCATCGGCGAGGTCGAGGGCCGCAACGTCGTGCTGGTCGACGACATGATCTCGACCGGCGGCTCGATCTCCGAAGCCGCGCGCGTGTGCCGCAAGTACGGCGCCCAGACGATCGTCATCGCCGTCAGCCACGCGGTGCTGTGCGGACCGGCCGTCGAGCGGCTGGACGCGGCGCCGATCGACCGTATCCTGATCACCGATTCGATCCCTCCGCGCGCCACGCTGCCGCGGAACACGGAGGTCGTGAGCGTGGCGCCGCTCCTGGCGCGCGCGATCATGAGCATCCACCGGAACGAATCGGTTTCCTCCCTCTTCCAGGAACCCTGCTAGGCCCGCATCCGAGGGACGGGCGACGAACCAGCCAGGGACGGAGTCACGATGAGCAAGAAGAGCGAAGTCCTGAAGGCCGAAGCGCGCGCGCGGGTCGGCACCCGGGCCGCCCGCGCCCTGCGCGCGGAAGGCCGCATCCCCGCCAGCATGAACGCGGATCCGACGCACGCGCACGTCGATCTCTCGATCGAGGAGCACCACTTCCTCGCGACGCGCCGGCGCCACACGCACCTCTACGAGATCGAGCTCGGGGGGAAGGTCGAGATGGCGGTCGTTCGCGAGCTGCAGTGGGACACCTTCGGCGAGCGCATCGTCCACGTCGATTTCAAGCGCGTGCAGCGCGACGTGAAGACCGAGTCCGAGGTCGAGCTCGAGTTCATCGGCCACCCCAAGGGCGGCGTGCTGAACCACCTCGTGACGCACGTCACCGTGCGCTGTCTGCCCATGGACATCCCCGACTCGATCGAGGTCCCGGTGGGTGGCCTCGACCAGGGCGGCGCCGTCACCGCCGCCGATCTCAAGCTGCCGGCGGGGGTCGAGCTGTTGCTCGCGCCCGAGACGAAGATCGCGGTCGTGGTCGTCGCGGCCAAGCCCGAGGCGGCTCCGGCTCCGGCCGAGGGCGCTGCTCCGGCCGCGACGGCGACCCCGACGGCTCCGGCTGGCTGAGGCCGCCGGCGCGTGCGCGCGCTCGCTGCGGACCGCGTCCGGCCCCTCGCCGCCGCGCTCCCGGGCCCACCCGGGAGCGCGGCGGCGTCGTGAGCGGCCCGCGCCCCTTCCCCCCGACCGGCAAGGCCGCTATCCTCTTCGGCCCTCCTCCCGAGCCCGACCCGCGCGGCCGGTCTCGCGGATCGACCCCGAAGGAACCGTCTCGTGACGCGGCTCGTCGTCGGACTGGGCAACCCCGGCCCCGAGTACGAGTGGACGCGGCACAACGTCGGTTTCCACGTGGTCGAGCGCCTCGCCGGCGAGGAGGGAGCGATCTTTGAACCCGCACGCCGGCTCCCGGGCTTCAGCGGGCCGGGGAACTTCTCGTTCGCGCGCTCGAAGCGATTCGACGCGCTGTACGTCAAGCCCCTGACCTTCATGAACCTGTCGGGCACGGCCGTGAACGCCCTGGTGCGAGAGCTCCAGGTCGACCCCGGCTCGATGCTGGTCGTCTACGACGACCTGGACCTCGACCTGGGTCGGCTCAGGATCCGGCCCCACGGTGGTCCCGGCACGCACAACGGCATGCGGTCACTCGTGGCATCCCTCGGGACCGACCGGTTCCCCCGCGTGCGCGTGGGCATCGGTCCCTCCCGGACCGACGCGGCGCGCCATGTGCTCGAGCGGTTCTCGGACGCGGAGATGCCGGACGCGGAGATCTCGGTGGCGGAAGCCGCCGATGCGATCCGCGCCTGGCTCGCGGGCGAGGACCTGGAGAGCGTCATGACGCGGTTCCACAGCCGCTGGAACCTCGGGTCGTGAGGCAGTGCGCCTCCCGGCTCTCGCATCGCAGGACGAAAGGAGAACCAGGAACTTTGGGTCTGTACGAAAGCATGTTCCTCCTCGACAACGCCGTGGTGCGGGAGGACTGGAAGAAGGCGAAGGCCGTCATTCATGACGCCGTCGCCAAGCACGGCGGAACGGTGAAGACGTCGCGACGCTGGGACGAGCGCCGCTTGGCCTACCCCATCCGCGGCAAGAACCGCGCGACGTACGTCTTGTGCTACGTCGACATCCCGGGTGCCAACCTGCCCGTGCTGCGGCGCGAGCTCGAGCTGTCCGAGCGCGTCTTGCGCTACCTGATCCTGGCGGCGGACGAGATCCCCGCCGCGGAGCACGAGCTCAGCGCCGCCGAGAACGCCGATGGATTCGTCGTGCCGGCCCCGCCGCCCGACGACGTGATCGAGCCCGAGCCGGCGCCCGCGCCGATCGACCCGGTCGAGGAGATCCTGGCCGAAGGTGAGCTCCCGGACGACCGGCCGCGTGGCCGCCGTCCCGAGCGCGCGAACGTGGAGGTGGCACCGTGAGCCGCGATCGCCGTGCACCGCTCCCGCCCATCTCCGGGCGCAACTGTGACGACGCCTGGCCGGACTACAAGGACGTCGAGAACCTCAAGCGGTTCCTGAACGGCTCCGCGCAGATCTACTCGCGCAAGCGGACCGGCTACTGCACGCAGTGCCAAAAGGCGCTCAAGCAGGCCGTCAAGCGCGCGCGCCACATCGGCCTCCTGCCCTTCGTGGGCTGATCCCAGAGGACCAGGATCCCATGGCACGCAACGTCGAAGTGCTCCTGCGCGAGCACGTGAAGGACCTCGGTCGCTGCGGCGACGTGGTCAAGGTCTCGCCCGGCTTCGCCCGCAACTTCCTCTATCCGAGGAAGATCGCGATGGAGGCCACGGCCGAGAACAAGAAGGCCATGTCCCGCCGCCGCCTGGTGCTCGACGCCCTCGAGGCCAAGAAGACGGCCGAGGTCGTGGCGCTGGTCGCGACGCTCAACGGGCTCGAACTCAAGACCGTCGCGCGCGCCGACGAGCAGGGTCACCTGTTCGGTTCGGTCAACGCGGCGAACATCGTCGAGCTCCTGCGCGAGAAGGGCCATGCCTTCGAGGAGAAGGCGGTGCGCCTCGACGCGCCGATCAAGGCCGTCGGCAGCCACCCGGTGAAGCTCCACGTCCACGGCGAGCACCATGCCGAGCTCGTGGTGGTCGTCGAGGCCCAGCCGGCCTGACCGCCGGAAGGCGCCAGGACCCCCAGCCCGCGAACGGCGGCGCGCGTGCAGCAGTGGCACGCGCGCCGCCGGCGCGTCCAGGGACGGTGCTTCCCGCGGGCCGCCGCGCGCCAGTATCCTCCGCCCTCCCCGCGCCATGAGCTCCGACGGTAGTCACCGCGTTCCGCCCCACAACGAGGAGGCCGAGCGAGCGCTGCTCGGCGCCTTGCTGCTCGATCCCTCGCGGATCCCGGAGATCTCGGAGCTGGTCCACGAGGGCGACTTCTTCCACCCGCGCCACGAGGCCGTGTGGGGCGCGATGCTGGCGCTGACAGAACGCTCGGAGCCCGTCGACCACGTCTCGCTGGGCGAGGCCTTGGCGCAAGCCGGGAAGTTCCAGCAGGTCGGCGGGCGCGCCTTCCTGGTCGAGCTCGCGAGCAGCGTGGCCTCGGGCGCCCACGCCAAGCAGCACGCGCGCATCGTCTCGGAGTCGTCGATGCTGCGGCGGCTGATCCGCGAGTGCGGCGACCTGATCGCCAGCGCGTTCGAGACGCGCCCGGACGGCGACGCCGTGCCGAAGCTGATCGCGGACGCCGAGGACCGGGTCTTCAAGATGGCGGCCGCCAAGGACCGCGGCGAGGCGCTGCCCATCGGGAAGGCGGTCGCCGAGACCTTCAGGCGCATCGACTCCAGCTCGCACCGCAAGGGGCTCACGGGCCTGCCGAGCGGCTACTACGAGCTCGACGAGCTCCTGTGCGGGTTCAACGCCGGAGAGCTGATCGTCGTGGCTGCCCGCCCGTCCATGGGCAAGACGGCCTTCGTCCTGAACTGCATGGACCACGCCGCCGACCCCGACCACGCGCCCGAGTGGCTCGACCACCAGGCCACCGTGCTCTTCTTCAGCCTGGAGATGGGCCACCAGTCGATCGTGCGGCGCATGCTGTGCGCGCGGGCGCGCGTCGACGCGCACCGCCTGCGCACCGGTCGCATCCCGACCGAGGACTACGCCGAGCTGTCGCGGGCCGCGGGCGAGCTGCAGAAGCTCAAGATCTACATCGACGACACTCCGGGCCTCTCGGCGTTGGCGATGCGCAGCCGGGCCAAGCGCATCCAGGCCAAGCACGGCCTGGACATGATCGTGGTCGACTACCTGCAGCTCATGACGCACCCCAAGGCCGAGAGCCGCCAGCAAGAGATCAGCCAGATCAGCCGGATGCTCAAGGAGATGGCGCGCGAGCTCGAGGTCCCGGTGATCGCGCTGTCGCAGCTCTCGCGCGCCGTCGAATCCCGCGACGACAAGCGGCCGCAGCTCTCGGACCTGCGCGAGTCCGGCTCGATCGAGCAGGACGCCGACGTCGTGCTGCTGCTCTACCGGGACGAGTACTACAACCGCGACAATCCCGAGAACAAGGGACTGGCCGAGATCATCTGCGCCAAGCAGCGCAACGGGCCGACCGGGCTCGTGCCGCTGGGCTTCAACGGCTCGATCATGCGCTTCGAGAATCGCGCCCCGAGCAGCGCCGAGCCCTTCCACGGATGAACGTGCGGCGGCGTCCGGGTCTCCAGGCCCTCTGGGCCCTGTGCGCCGTGGCCGTGCTGCTGTGCGCGGCGACCACGGCGGCGGCCCAGGAGCCCGGGCCTCCACCGCCCCCGAAAGAGGAGCCGGCGGCGCCTCCCGAGGAACCGGAGCCGGACGTGCCACAACCCGACCTGGAGCGCGCGGGGTTGGGCGCCCGCGAGCAGGCGCAGCCCGGCCGGCGCGCGCCGACCCTGGTCGCGATCGTCGTCGAGGGGCAGCGCCGCTACACGCAGGCCCAGATCATCGCGGCCCTGGGGGCCAAGGTCGGGGAGCCCTACGATCCCGCCGTGGTCGAGAAGGGCCTCGACACGCTGTGGCGAGCCTTCCACGCCAAGGCCCGTGTCGATCTGCGCGAGGCGGCCGGCGGGGTCGAGATGCGCGTCGTCGTCGACGAGATGAACGTGGACCTCGAGCCGCGCTTCGTGGGCTACTCGGAGATCGATCTCGACGATCTGAAGCGCTGGGCGCTGCTCGAGGATCGCGGTGAGCTCTACCTCTATCAGGCCGAGCGCGTACGGCAGCGGCTCTTGGAGGGCTATCGGCGCGAGGGCTTCTACTTCGTGGAGGTCGACGTCGTGCGGCGCGGCACGGACATCGGCGTGGATCCCGAGGGCGCGCTGCCCGACGTGATCTTCGAGATCCGCGAGGGTCCGCGCGTGCAGGTGCAGGACGTGCTCGTGACGGGCAACGACTCGATGCCCGAGACCGGCATGTGGTGGTGGAAGGGCGGACTGAAGAAGCTCGCCAAGGTCGAGCTCGGCGGACCCTGGCTGTTCGACTGGAATGGCGAGGAGTTCGTGACCGAGAAGCTGGACGCGGACCTGCTCGCGATGCGCGAGGTCTACCGCGATCGAGGCTGGCTGGACGCCGTGGTGGAGATCGACCGTCTCGAGTTCTCGGCCGACCGCAGCGAGGTCACGATCCACGTCATCGTGGACGAGGGGCGCCCCTACACGGTCGAGTCGCTGGAGATCGAGGCCGTCGAGCGCACGTGGAACCAGCAGCGCCAGGACTACGACGAGGCCAGCGCGGACTTCGTGATCCCGCGCGAGGAGTTGCTGGCCCTGTGCCGGCTGAAGCCGGGCCGGCGCTACGAGCGCTTCGTGCAGGAAGCCGACGCTGCCGCCATCCGCGACCGCTACGGGCGCGAGGGCTACGTCGCGCATCCCTCGCTGCGGCTGGACGGCTTCGAGTTCCTCGAGCCGCGCCTGGTGTTCGACCCGGTGAACCAACGCGTCGCCGTCACCTACCGGATCGCGCAGGGCAAGCAGCGCTGGATCCGGGAGGTCCTCATGACGGGCACGACCCACACGCGCGACCGCGTCGTGCGGCGCGAGGTCGACGTGCTGCCCGGCGACGTGGCGGATCTGACCAAGATCCGGCGCGCGTTGGGCCGCATCTACTCGACCGGCTACTTCAACGACGAGATGCGGCCGCTCGAGCACCGGGACCCGACCTTCACCTTCCGCACGACGCCCGATCCGAACTGGGTCGACCTCGAGTACCAGGTCCAGGAGGGGACCGTGGTCAACTTCCAGGTCCAGGGCGGGGTCGACAGCAACTCGGGGCTCTTCGGACGGATCTCGCTCACCATGCGCAACGCGGACCTGGCCGCGCCGCCCGAAAGCCTGTGGTCGACGTTCGGCGACATCTACGACAAGTCGGCCTTCCACGGCGCCGGACAGCGCATCGACCTGGAGTACATGCCCGGCACGGTCGAGAACAGCTACCGCATCCGGTTCCTGGAACCCGACCTGTTCCGCAAGCACTTCGACCGCTGGAGCATCGAGTTCGAGCTGAACCGCTGGGAGCGCAGCCAGCGCTTCTACGACGAGGAGCGCTTCGAGCGTCGGATCCGGCTGGGCCGCGAGTTCGGGCGCGAGTTCGCGCTGTTCATGGGTTACCGCTTCACCGACGTCGAGGTCGACGACCTCGACCAGGGCGAGGCCGCGCCCGTGCCGCCCAACGAAACCGGGTTCCCCCCCTCGATCTACCAGCAACTCGGCGGTCAGAAGCTCATCGCGGGGCCGACGCTCGACCTCAATTACCGCAAGCTCGACACGCTTTTCGCGCCACGCGAGGGGCTGCAGGTCATCTGGCGCAACGGCGTCTACGGGAGTGCGTTCGGCGGCGACTTCGACTACTGGAGCGCCGACATGGATCTGGACTGGTTCTTCCTGACTCCGGGCGTCGAGGGCGAGGTGCGCCCCGGCTTCCACATCGGCCTGGGGCTGGCCGTGGCCGACGCCTACGGCGATACCGAGGAGGTGCCGTACACCGAGCGCTTCTTCCTGGGCGGCAGCCGGCTACTGCGCGGCTTCGCGTTCCGTGGCGTCGGTCCCAACCTGGGCTCGAACCCCCTGGGCGGGCAGAGTTCCTTCGACACGACGCTGGAGTACCGGATCCCGCTGTACAAGAACGTGCAGCCGGGCACCTACAAGGAGATCGAGATGTTCCGCCTGACGCTGTTCGGCGACGCGGGCATCCTGGATCCCGAGGCTTTCCGTCTCGACCCCGACGAGCTGCGCGCGTCCCTGGGCTTCAGCCTGGGGATGATCAGCCCCTTCCCGGTCATGTTGAACTTCGGCTTCCCGATCCTGGAGGGCGAGGGCGACCGCAAGCAGGTCTTCTCGTTCTCGATCTTCCAGCTCGCGTTCTGACCGCGGGTGCGCCGCCCGGCTTTGACAGGAGCGCAGCGCGCGGATAGACCACTGTTCTCGCCCGCTCCGTAGGGCGTGCGCTGGCCCCGTCGTTCGGGGCCCAACTCGATGACGACCAGGACTCTCGCCGAGATCGCCGCCGCCTGCGGAGCCGTGCTGGACGGCGACCCGGGCCTCGGCATCGACGGCCCCGCGACCCTCGCCGACGCCGGGCCGCGCGAGATCAGCTTCCTCGCGAACCCGCGCTACGCCCCGCAGCTCGCGAGCACGCGGGCGGGGGCGGTGATCCTGGCGCAGGATCACCCTCGCCCGCGCGCCGAGCTGTCGGTGCTGCGCTGCGCCGACCCGAATCGGGCCTTCACGGCCGTCGTGCAGCTCTTCGCGCCCGAACGCGAGCCGGCTCCCCGCGGCATCCATCCCAGCGCGGTGGTCGACCCGCGCGCGGAGGTCGACGCCGAGGCCTCGATCGGCCCGGGCTGCACGGTCGGCGCGTTCGCGCGGATCGGTCCCCGGGCCGTGCTCGTCGCTGGTGTGCACGTCGGTCCGCACGCGCGGGTCGGGGAGGGGACCGTGCTCCATCCGGGCGTCGTGCTCTACGACCGCGTGTCGATCGGCGCGCGTGGGCTCGTGCACGGCGGGACCGTCATCGGGTCCGACGGCTTCGGCTTCGATCCGACGGCGACGGGCTGGGCCAAGATCCCGCAGGTCGGCACGGTCGAGGTGGGCGACGACGTCGAGATCGGGGCGAACTGCACCATCGACCGCGGGCGCTTCGGCCCGACCCGCATCGGGCACGGGGTCAAGATGGACAACCTGGTCCACGTGGCCCACAACGTGGTGGTCGAGGAAGCGGCCTTGCTCATCGCGCAGGTCGGCGTGGCGGGCAGCACACGCATCGGCCAGCGCGCCATCCTGGCCGGGCAGGTCGGCGTGGCGGGCCACGCGCTGATCGGCGCCGGCGCGCGCATCGGCGCGCAGTCGGGGGTGGCGGGCGAAGTCCCGCCGGGCGCGGACTACTTCGGCTCGCCGGCGCGGCCGCGCGGCGAGGCGCTGCGCTCGTGGATGATCGTGGCCAAGCTGCCCGAGCTGCAGCAGAAAGTGCGCGACATGGCGCGGCGCCTCGCGGCCCTGGAGGCCGCACTCGGCGCGCGCGCGGACCAAGAGGAGGACCGATGACACGACGACAACGCACGCTGCGCACTGCCGTGGAGTTCCAGGGCGTCGGCCTGCACTCGGGCCTCTCCGTCAAGGGCCGGATGCTGCCGGCGCCACCGCACCGGGGCGTCGAGTTCGTGCGCACGGACCTGCCTGGGTCCGAGCCGATCCCGGCGCGGATCGCCTACCACGCGAGCAAGGAACGCCGCACGCGCCTGGTGCGCGGCCCGGCCGAGGTCGAGACCGTCGAGCACCTCTTGGCCGCCGCCTCGGGCCTGGGCGTCGACAACATGACCGTCGAGCTGTCGGGTGCGGAGCTCCCGGGGCTCGACGGCAGCGCGCGCGACTTCGTCGAGCTGGTGCTGCGCGCCGGCGTCGTCGAGCAGCCGGCGGAGGCCCGCGCGCTGGTCCTCGATCAGCCGGTGTACGTGCGACAGGGCGGCGCGACCCTGGTGGCCCTGCCCTCCGATCGCCCGGGGCTCACGCTCCAGTACGTCGCGTCGTTCGACGAGCCGGGCGTGGAGGGCGGCACCTTCCAGCTCGAACTTTCCCCGGAGACCTTCAGCAAGGAGCTGGCGCCGGCGCGCACGTTCTGCCTCGCGTCCGAGGTGTCGCTGCTGCAGAAGGCCGGGTTGGGCAAGGGCGCGACACGCGAGAACACGCTGATCCTGGGCGATCCCCAGACGCGCCTGCGCCTCCCCGGCGAGCCCGTGCGCCACAAGATGCTGGACCTCGTGGGCGACCTGTCGCTCTTGGGCGTCGACCTGCACGCCCACGTCATCGCCACCAAGTCGGGTCATGCCACGAACGCCGAGCTGGTGCGGCGACTGGCCGACCTGATGCAGGCGCTCGAGACCGGCGGGATCATCCAGCGCGAGTCGGGCCTGGACGTGCGCGAGATCCTGCGGATGCTGCCACACCGCTTTCCGTTCCTGCTCCTCGATCGCGTGCTCGAGATCGAGGGCTACAAGCGCGCGGTCGCGATCAAGAACGTGACGATCAACGAGCCGTTCTTCCAGGGTCACTTCCCGGCCGCGCCGATCATGCCCGGCGTGCTGCAGCTCGAGGCCATGGCCCAGCTCGCGGGCGTGCTGCTGCTGCGCAAGCTGGAGAACACGGGCAAGCTGGCGGTGCTGTGGTCGATCGACAAGGTCAAGTTGCGCGGCGCCGTGGTGCCGGGCGACCAGTTGCGGATCGAGGTCACGACCACGCGTGACAAGGACCAGGTCGCACAGGTCCAGGGAATCGGCACCGTGGCAGGCAAGGTCGTGTGCGAAGCGCAGCTCATGTTCACCCTGGTGGACCCCTAGGAGCCCGTGATGAGCACCAACATCCACGCGACCGCGGTCGTCCACCCGCTGGCGCGGCTGGGCGAGGGCGTCGAGATCGGCCCGTACTGCGTCATCGGGCCGGACGTCGTGATCGGCGCCCGCACACGGATCGGCGCGCAGGTCGTCGTCGACGGCGTGACGCGGATCGGTGCCGACAACCTGATCGTCGGGCAGGCGGCGTTGGGCGGGATCCCGCAGGATCTGTCCTACAAGGGTGAGCCGACCGAACTCGTCATCGGCGATCGCAACACCATCCGCGAGTTCGTGACGATCAACCGCGGCACGGTCAAGGGCGGCGGCGTGACCTGCATCGGCAACGACAACATGCTCATGGCGTGCTGTCACGTCGCGCACGATTGCGAGCTCAGGGACCGCATCATCCTGGCGAATGGCGTGCTGCTCGCAGGTCACGTGCTGGTCGAGGAGAATGCCAACATCTCGGGCGGCGCGGCCGCGCACCACTTCGTGACGATCGGCGCCTACGCCTACGTCGGCGGGATGACGCGCATGGTGCAGGACGTCCCGCCGTTCATGATCCTCGAAGGACATCCCAGCCGCGTGCGGGGCGTGAACGTCATCGGTCTCCAGCGCGGCGGCGTCGCCGAAGGGGACATCGAGGACTTGCGCGAGGCGTTCAAGCGCGTGTGGCGCTCCGGCGATCCGCGCAGCAAGTCCCTGGCCGGCCTCAAGGCCGAGTTCGCCACGTCACAGCCGGTCATGCGGCTCGCGCGCGAGCTCGAGCAGACCGACCTGGGCCAGAAGGGACGCTACCGCGAGAGCCTGCGAGCCGAGTTCACCCGGATCGGCCAGGAACGGCTGCTGTCCGCGGCGGGAGCGCGTTGACCATGGCGCGCATCAAGACGGCGGTCGTCGGCGTCGGCCACCTCGGCAAGTTCCACGCGCGCATCCACCGGGAGAACCCGCGAGCGGAACTGGTCGCCGTGATCGATGCGAACCCCGAACGCGCGGGCGCGCTGGCCAGCGAGCTCGGCGTGGCCGCATTCACCGACGTCGCGGCGCTGCCGCGCGAGGTGGCTGCGGTGAGCATCTCCGTGCCCACAGCGCACCACGCACGCGTGGCGGTCCCGCTCCTGGAGCGCGGCGTGCATTGCCTGATCGAGAAGCCGCTGGCCGCCAGCGTCGAGGAAGCCGACCGCATCCTCGATGCGGCGCGCCGCGGCGGCGCCAAGGTCGCCGTGGGCCACGTCGAGCGCTTCCAGCCCGGACTGCGCAAGGTGCGCGCCATGGACCTCGAGCCGAAGTTCATCGAGTGCCACCGGCTGGCGCCGTTCAGCTTCCGCAGCCTCGACGTCGGCGTGGTCCACGATCTGATGATCCACGACCTGGACCTGATCCTGGACCTGGTAGGCTCGCCGGTCGAGAGCCTCGACGCGGCCGGGGGCGCGATCCTGACCGCCAGCGAGGACGTGGCCTCCGTGCGCTTGGTCTTCGCGAACGGCGCGCGCGCCAACGTGACGGCCTCGCGCGCCTCGCTCCAGCCCATGCGGCGCTTCCGGATGTTCTCGCGCGAGGCCTACGTCAGCCTCGACTTCCAGAAGAACTACGGCCTCGTCGTGCGCAAGGGGCCCGAGTGGGAGAAGGCGCGCGCGCTGCTCGCTGACTTCGACCCCGCGACGCAGGCGCCGGGCCCGGAGTGGATCCGCGACCGGGTGCTGTCCGTCGAGGAACTCGACCTGTCCGACATGGACCGCCCGCTCCAGGCCGAAATCGACTCGTTCCTGCGCGCCGTCCAGGAGGATCGCGCGGTCGAGGTTCCCGGCGAGGACGGGCGCGCCGCGCTGGCGCTCGCCGATCGCATCGCGCGCGAGATCCGGGCGCAGGTCTGGTGAGGGGGGCCGGGCGCGTCCGGCGCCTTTGGACGACCGCCGCGGGCTGCTAGCCTGCGCCGCGATGCCCACCGACCGACGCCCCGGACTCTACGACCCGCTGCCCGACGTCACCACGCGACCCGCGTCGGCCGAGGAGGCCGTGCTGGCCGCCTGGCGCGAGCGGGGCACGTTTCAGGCCGTGCAAGCCGCGCGCGCCGGCGCCCCGTCGTTCGTCTTCTGGGAAGGACCGCCGACCGCCAACGGCAAGCCGGGCATCCACCACGTCTTCGCGCGCACGATCAAGGACGCCGTGTGTCGCCACCGCACGATGAGCGGCCGGCGCGTCGTGCGCAAGGCCGGCTGGGACACGCACGGACTGCCCGTCGAGCTGGAGGTCGAGAAGCAGCTCGGCATCAGTGGCAAGCCCCAGATCGAGCAGTACGGAGTCGCGGCCTTCAACGCGCGTTGCCGCGAGAGCGTGTGGACCTACAAGCAGGACTGGGAGCGGCTCAGCGAGCGCATCGCGTTCTGGCTCGACTACGCCGATCCGTACGTGACGTACGAGCCGCGGTACGTCGAGTCGCTGTGGTACCTGCTGGCGAAGTTCCACGCGAAAGGGCTGGTGTACCGCGGCAAGCGCGTGCTGCCGTACTGCGGGCGCTGCGGCACCGGGCTCTCGTCCCACGAGCTCGGGCAGCCCGGCGTCTACCGCGACCTCGCGGATCCGAGCGTGTACGTGCGCTTCGTCACCGGCACAGCGGACGGCGAGCGCGAGAGCCTCTTGGCCTGGACCACGACGCCCTGGACGCTGCCTTCGAACGTGGCTCTGGCCGTGCACCCCGAGCGCGAGTACGTGCTGGCGCGCGTGCCGCTCGCCGTCGCGAAGGGCGCGGCCGCCGGCAGTGCTGGGTACGAGCGCCTGTGGGTCGTGGCAGAGCGCGCGCTCAGCGTGCTGGGCAAGGACCACACGGTCCTCGCGCGCCGACGGGGCGTGGAGCTGGCGGGCATGGCCTACCGGCCGCTGTTCGATGCCGCGGTCGTCGAGGTCGATCCGGGTTCCTGGAAGCCGGACCCGGCGGGTGCCTACCGCGTCTACACCGCTGGCTACGTCACGACCGACGACGGCACGGGCATCGTGCACCAAGCGCCGGCCTACGGCGCGGACGACTGGGAGGTGGCGCGCGAGCACGCGCTGCCCGTCAAGCAGGCCGTGGGGCCCGAGGGCAAGTTCGTCGGCGCCGTGGCAGCCGTGGCTGCCGGCACCTTCTACAAGGACGCCGACGACGCGCTCTCGGACGACCTGAAGGCGCGCGGGCTGTTGTTCAAGCGCTCGCGTGAGCCTCACAGCTACCCGCACTGCTGGCGCTGCGACACGCCGCTCTTCTACTTCGCCGCGCCGGCCTGGTACATCCGCACGAACTCGATCCGAGACGAGATGGTGGAGCTGAACCGGCGGATCCGCTGGGTACCGCCCGAGGTCGGCGAGAAGCGCTTCGGAGAGTGGCTGGCGGGCAACGTCGATTGGAACATCTCGCGCGACCGCTACTGGGGCACGCCGCTGCCGTTCTGGATCTGCAACCGGTGCGACCGCGAGGTCGCGATCGGCAGCGTGGCCGAGCTCGAGCGGCGCGCCGGAAAGCTCCCGGACGGGTTCGACAACCACAAGCCGCTGATCGACGAGGTGGCGTTTCCGTGTGATTCCTGTGACGGCACGATGCGCCGCACGAAGCCGGTCGTGGACGTGTGGTTCGACTCGGGCGCGATGCCCTACGCGCAGTACCACTGGCCGCACGCGCCGGGCTCGCGCGCGAAGCTCCTGGACCAGTTCCCGGCCGACTTCATCGCCGAGGGCCTCGACCAGACCCGCGGCTGGTTCTACACGCTGCACGCGATCGGCACCTTCCTGGCGAAGCACTGCCCGGAGGAAGGCTTCCGCGACGAGCCCGCCTACCGGACCTGCGTCGTGAACGGCCTCGTGCTCGACAAGGACGGCGTCAAGATGAGCAAGCGCCTGGGCAACGTCGTCGATCCGTGGAAGGTCCTCGACGAGCACGGCGCCGACGCCGCGCGCTGGTACCTGCTCGCCAGCGGCGCACCCTGGGCGCCGAAGCGCTTCGACCCCGAGGGGCTCCTGGAGGAGCGACGCCGCTTCTTCGGGACGCTGGCGAACTGCTACAAGTTCCTGGCCGACTACGGGCGCCTCGCCGACGGCTGGCGGCCGGAGCAGGGAGCGCCCGCGCCAGCCGAGCGGCCCGAGATCGATCGCTGGCTCGTGTCGCGCACTCAGACGCTGGTGGCGCACGTGCGCGCGCGCTACGACGACTACGACCTCTCGGCCGTGTGTCGCGCGCTCGAGGCGTTCGTCGTCGACGACCTCTCGAACTGGTACGTCCGCCGCAATCGTGCACGCTTCTGGAAGGGCGCGGGCGAGGACAAGGCCGCGGCCTGCGCCAGCCTGCACGCGGCGCTGGAGGCGACCGCGCTGCTCCTGGCGCCCATCGCGCCGTTCACGGCCGAGCTCCTGTTCGAGCGCTTGGCGCCCGGCCGCGGATCGGTGCACGCGGCGCTGCTCCCGGAGGCGCTGGCGCGTCTGGTCGACCCCGCGCTCGAGCGCAGCATGGAGATCGTGGTCCGGGTGGTCGAGATGGGCCGTGCCCTGCGCGAGCGCGCAGGCCGCAAGATCCGCCAGCCGCTGCGCGCCATCCACGTGCGCAGCTCGAGCGCGGAGACGCTCGAGCTCCTGGGACGGCCGTTCGCGCGCGACCTGGTGCTGGGGGAGCTCAACGTGAAGGCCTTCGGGAGCCTGGCGGCGGACGACGGCCGGCTGTGCGCGCTGCGCGCCAAGGCCAACTTCCGCGTCCTCGGCAAGAAGGTCGGGGCGCGCATGAAGGCCGCCGCCGCCGCGATCGAGGCCCTGTCTTCGGCCGAGGTGGCGAACCTGCGCGCTGGCGGCCGGGTGGAGCTCGAGCTCGCGGACGGCCGGCTCGAGATCAGCGCGGAGGACATCGAGGTCCGGGTCGAGTCCCGTGCGGAGTTCGACGTGGAGACCGACGGGCGCCTCGTGGTGTTCCTGGACACAGAGCTCGACGAGGCCCTGGTTGTCGAGGGCCTCGCCCGCGAGCTCGTGAACCGGGTCAACGCCCTGCGCAAGGACTCGGGCTTGGCCGTCGAGCAACGCATCCGTCTGCGCGTCGACCCGCGCGGCCAGGCGCTGGTCCGCGCGGCGGTGGAACTCCACGGCGCGCTGATCGCCGGCGAGACCCTGTCCGCCGACCTCGCGCTGGGCGAGGCGGCTGGATCTGCCCACGTCGTGGAGGCCGAGCTGGGCGCGGGCCGGGCCGCGGGGCTCGGCATCACGCCGCTCTGAGCGCTCCCCGCAGCGGCGCGCCGGCGGGCGCAGCGTGCGGGAACGCCGCGCCGCCGGTACGCAGCGCGGCGTGCGCACCCGGCGGCCACGAATCGCGGCGGGAATCCGCATTGTCCCTGCACGCGCACTGCGCTAGCTTGCGGCCCGCGGGGCGTTCCTGGCGTTCAGGTGATCGGTCGAAATCCCCGGAGCCGAACAAGCATCCCGAGGGCCCATCTTCGATGACCGTGGCAACCCCACGGCGTGGCGGGCCCCCCTGGAACCCTACAGGTTCCGGGTCCC
The DNA here is from genome assembly GCA_016795205.1 of Planctomycetota bacterium. Classification (GTDB taxonomy): domain Bacteria; phylum Planctomycetota; class UBA1135; order UBA1135; genus JAEUHZ01. The sequence goes on from JAEUHZ010000035.1 coordinate 32,052, forward strand.
GACCCACACGGTCCGGCTGGGGCCCCCGCGATCCCCGACCGCGGAAGGCGCGCCTGGCGCGCGTCCCGCGCCCCAGCGGCCACGCAAGTCCCCTCCATGCGCGCACTCCTCCTTCTCGTCTTGGGCGCCGCCATCGTCTGGTTCGTCTGGCGCGGCTTCGGGCCCTCGAACTCGCCCTCGGGCGAGGCCCAGGCGGCCCCGGGTGCCATGATTCCGATCGCGGGGGAGCCGCCGGGTCCGCTGGCCTCGGAGGCGGGCGGGGGCCTGCGATCCGCGACCGCGCCTGGGACCGAGAGCCGATCCGGTGGCCCGGACGCCGGCATCCGGGTCGCGGCGGATCCCGCGCCGTCGGCGCCGGTCGTCGTCGATCCGAGGTCGGCGGACCTGCCGCGCGGGGAGCCTGCGGCCTCCGGGACGGGCGCCTCGCAGTCGGGCGAGCTGCGCGCTGGCTCCACGGGTTCGGCCCAGCCGGCGGCCCCCGTCGCGGCCCTCGAGGTCGCGGCGGCCGGCGAGCTCCTTCAGGATCCAGCGCGCCTTGCGGCCTGGCTGGCGGCCCGTGGGGTCGAGCTCCCCGCGGGACGTCGCGAGTTCGCCAGCGCGCTCGTCCACGGCCTCGCAGGGCGACCGGGTGAACTGCGCTCGGCGCTGGACCGGGCCCGTGCGGCGGGGGGCATCGGCGCGGAGGAGCAGGCGCTCGCCGACGCGCTCCTGGCACCCGAGGCTCCAGCGCCGGCGATCGCCAGCGGATCGGCCCTCACGCGCGCTGGGTCCATGAAGTGGCAGGAGTCGCGAGCGCTTGCTCGGCTCGAGGCCGGACGACATGCCGAGGCTGCTGCGCTGCTCTCCGGCCTGTTGCTGGCCGAAATCGCCTCACCGTGGAAGGCCGACGCCTCGCGGCTCCAGGCCTGGAGCGCGGCGCTCCGTGACGCGCAGCGCGGCCATCGCTGGAGCCGCCGCGGCACGTGGCCGTCCCACGAGGTCGTCGTCAAGCCGGGGGACTCACTGATCACGGTTCGCAAGCGGGCCATCGCGGAGCGACCGGAGCTCGTCGTGTGCACGGGTCAGATCGCGCGCTCGAACGAACTCCAGGGCGAGGTCATCCACCCCGGTGCGAAGCTGCGCATCCCCACGGATCCTGTGAGCCTGCTCGTCGACCTGGACGCCCACTGGGCCTTCTACCTGGCGGGTGGCGAGGTCGTGGCGGCGTGGCCGGTCGGTGTCGGGAAGGAAGGCAGCGCCACGACGGTGGGGAGCTACCGGGTCGGCGAGAAGACCCAGGAGCCCATGTGGTTCCCCCAAGGCCGCAAGCCGGTGCCGTACGGCGACCCAGAAAACCCGCTGGGCAGCCGCTGGATCGCGTGGGAGACCGAGCGGGGCGAAGCCAGCGGGCTCGGCTTCCACGGCACGAACGAGCCCGAGAGCATCGGACGGGACGCGAGCCTGGGCTGCATCCGCATGCGGACCGAGGATGTCGAGGAGCTCTACGAGATCGTCCCGCGAGGAGCCCTCGTGCGGGTCGTGCCCTGAGGCGACGTCGGGCGATCCAGCGAGCGCAGGACCCGCTCCACAAGCCCGGATTCCAGCCTGAGGAGGGCGGCGGGGTGCAGGCCTAAGCACCTTCCGCTCAAAGGGTTACGATCCAGGGCCAGGCGCCCTGGAGAATCCGGTTGGGAGGGTGTTGACGGGAGGTTTGGAAACACTACTATCCCGCCTCCCCAACGCAGCCGACCACGTCGCGACGACCCCTCCGCCAGCGCGCGGAGCCGGCGCCAACGGGAGGCAGCAGGGCAGCAACGCGAACAGGGTCGGGCCGGTCCGTCGGATCGCTCGGCCGGATCTTTGAAAACAAGGGTGGCCCTTGAATCTGTGCGAGCGTCCGGGGCCGCACCTGTAGCGGGTGTGGTGCTCGGAATGAATTCCAAGAGCTTTAAGCAAACACTCATGAAGGGTTTGATTCTGGCTCAGAACGAACGTTAGCGGTGTGACTTAGGCATGCAAGTCGCGCGTGAAAGTCTTCGGACGAGTAAAGCGGCGAAAGGGTGCGTAACACGTAATCAACCTACCCTCGAGACTGGGATAGCCACTGGAAACGGTGGGTAATACCAGATGGACCACTGGAAGGCATCTTCTGGCTGGTAAACGGTGGCGCAAGCTGCTGCTCGTGGAGGGGGTTGCGGGCTATCAGCTAGTTGGTGAGGTAACGGCTCACCAAGGCGATGACGGCTACCGGGTCTGAGAGGACGGTCCGGCACACTGGGACTGAGAACTGCCCAGACTCCTACGGGAGGCTGCAGTCGTGAATCTTCCGCAATGGGCGAAAGCCTGACGGAGCGACACCGCGTGTAGGATGAAGGCCTTCGGGTTGTAAACTACTGTCACGTTCTAGGAACTGCTCGGCGTGAATAGCGCCGAGCTCGACCAAGACGGGAGGAAGCACCGGCTAACTCTGTGCCAGCAGCCGCGGTAAGACAGAGGGTGCAAACGTTGTTCGGAATTACTGGGCATAAAGCGCACGTAGGTGGTCTGCTAAGTCGCGTGTGAAATCCCCCGGCTCAACCGGGGAATTGCGGGCGATACTGGCAGGCTAGAGATCGGGAGGGGTGAGTGGAACTCCAGGTGGAGCGGTGAAATGCGTAGATATCTGGAGGAACACCGGTGGCGAAAGCGACTCACTGGCCCGACACTGACACTGAGGTGCGAAAGCTAGGGTAGCAAACGGGATTAGATACCCCGGTAGTCCTAGCCGTAAACGATGGGTACTGGGCAGGGGGAATATCTATGTTCTCTCTGCCGGAGCTAATGTGTTAAGTACCCCGCCTGGGGAGTACGCTCGCAAGGGTAAAACTCAAAGAAATTGACGGGGGCTCACACAAGCGGTGGAGCATGTGGTTTAATTCGAAGCAACGCGAAGAACCTTACCTAGCCTTGACATGCACGGATTCGTCTTATGAAAGTAGGACTACAGCCCTTCGGGGTCGGAACGTGCACAGGTGTTGCATGGCTGTCGTCAGCTCGTGTCGTGAGATGTTGGGTTAAGTCCCGTAACGAGCGAAACCCCTATTGTTAGTTGCCAGCGGGTCAAGCCGGGAACTCTAGCAAGACTGCCGTTGTCAAAACGGAGGAAGGTGGGGACGACGTCAAGTCATCATGGCCCTTATGGCTAGGGCGACACACGTGCTACAATGGCCGGTACAAAGGGTTCCAAGACCGCGAGGTGGAGGCAATCCCTAAAGCCGGCCCCAGTTCGGATTGAAGGCTGCAATTCGCCTTCATGAAGCCGGAATCGCTAGTAATCGCGGATCAGCCATGCCGCGGTGAATATGTTCCTGAGCCTTGTACACACCGCCCGTCAAGCCACGAAAGCGGGGAGCGCTCGAAGTCATTCTGCCCAACCGTAAGGAGGGCGATGCCGAAAGCGAGACTCGTGATTGGGACTAAGTCGTAACAAGGTAGCCGTAGGGGAACCTGCGGCTGGATCACCTCCTTTCTAACGGATCAGTTAGACGTTCGGTTCGCCGAACGGCAGAGCATAGATCGTTCGCACCGTGACAAGGGTCACCCTTTCCTTCCAACAGGAGCGCCAACACGCGTTGGCGCACCTCCCGGCTTCGGGCCTGTAGCTCAGCTGGTTAGAGCGTCCGCCTGATAAGCGGGAGGTCAGTGGTTCAAGTCCACTCAGGCCCACCATCCTCTATCCTGCGCGCCCCCAAGACCACGGGCCTCGTTCGGCGGGTCCGCCTGCATTGCTGGGCGGGCCGTTCTCGAGGCATCACGAGTCTGGAAACCAGGGGGCGTAGCTCAGCTGGTAGAGCACCTGGTTTGCAACCAGGGGGTCGTGGGTTCGAGTCCCATCGCCTCCACCCGTCTGCCCCGGCGCATCAGCACGGCAGCATGGGCGCATTGCCACCCTTGGAAGGGACAAGTACCGCGGTCAGCGCTCTGCGCTGGCCGCACTCTTTGAAAACAAGGTGAACTGCAAAGAACGTGGATATCGAACACATGTGGTTAAGCTACGAAGAGTGCACGGTGGATGCCTTGGCGTCCAGAGCCTAAGAAGGACGTGGCCCAGCAACGATATGCTCCGGGGAGCCGCTAGCAGGCATTGATCCGGAGATCTCCGAGATCGGGAAACCGGACAGAGGTAGTGCTCTGTCACCGCGCAAGCGGAGGGAACGCAGGGAACTGAAACATCTCAGTACCTGCAGGAAAAGAAAGAAAACTCGACTCCCCAAGTAGCGGCGAGCGAACGGGGATCAGCCTAAACCATCGCGGTGTAAGGTAGCGGCCGTTGCCGCGGTGGTGTCGTGGGATCCGCAGAGCCTCCCGCAGGGGCTCAGGAAGTCAACAAGTTCATCATTAGACGAATGGCATGGGAAGGCCAGCCGCAGAGGGTGACAGCCCCTTAGTCGAAAGTGATGGACCTTCCGCGGCGATCCCAAGTAGCGCCAGACACGGGAAACCTGGCGTGAATCCGGGGGGACCACCCCCCAAGGCTAAGTACTACTGGACGACCGATAGCGTAATAGTAGCGCGAGCGAAAGGTGAAAAGTACCCCTGAAGGGGAGTGAAATAGTACCTGAAACCGTGTACTTACAAGCTGTCGAAGGCCTATGGCTCCTCGGAGCAACGGCTAACGGCGTGCCTTTTGCATAATGATCCTGCGAGTTACTCTATCTGGCAAGGTTAAGGGCCTCAGGCCCGTAGCCGAAGCGAAAGCGAGTGTGAATAGCGCGATTCAAGTCAGGTGGAGTAGACCCGAAAGCCAGCGATCTATCCATGAGCAGGCTGAAGCGGATGTAACAGTCCGTGGAGGGCCGAACGAGTATGGGTTGAAAACCGTTTCGATGACTTGTGGATAGGAGTGAAAGGCTAATCAAGCTGGCAAATAGCTGGTTCTCCCCGAAATAGCTTTCGGGCTAGTCTTTGGTGATAGTGTGTGGGGGTAGAGCTACTGAATGGGATAGGGGCCTTTCGGGGTACCCTACCTAATCAAACTCCGAATACCATGCACCGTATCCAGGGAATCAGTCTACGAGCGATAAGGTTCGTGGTCGAGAGGGAAACAACCCAGACCACCAGCTAAGGTCCCCAATGCGTGCTAAGTGTAGAAAAGGAAGTGGAATCTCGAAGACAGCCAGGATGTTGGCTTAGAAGCAGCCATCATTTAAAGAGTGCGTAATAGCTCACTGGTCGAGAGGTCCTGCGCCGAAAATGAACGGGGCTCAAGCACGCAACCGAAGCTGTGGATTCCGAGGAGCTGTCAGCTCCTCGGTCTGGTAGGGGAGCGTTCCAGGCGAGTGAAGGAGGACGGTAACGACCTCTGGACGCCTAGGAAGTGATTATGCAGGAATTAGTAGCGAGAAAGCAGGTGAGAATCCTGCTCGCCGCAAACCCAAGGTTTCCTGGGCACGGTAAATCCGCCCAGGGTTAGTCGGACCCTAAGACGAGGCCGAAAGGCGTAGTCGATGGAAGACAGGTTAATATTCCTGTACCACCGGGTCGCGTCATACCGATGGAGGGACGCGGGAAGAAATGGAATCGCACTGACAGATGTGCGTACAAGCCTGAGGGTGGCATGTAGGAAAATCCGCATGCATAAGCCCAGGGGTGATGTCGAGCCGCAAGGCGAAGTTCCGGGACCAACCGCCGAGAAAATCTTCTAGGAAGTGACTTTGGTGTCCGTACCAAAACCGACACAGGTGGGTGAGGTGAATATCCTAAGGCGCTCGAGAGAAATGCCGTTAAGGAACTCGGCAAATTAACCCCGTAACTTCGGGATAAGGGGTACCCAGTAGGGTGTAGGCCTTCGCGGTCGAAGCTCTGTTGGGTCGCAGAGAAATGGCCCATGCAACTGTTTACTAAAAACACAGGTCTGTGCGAAGTCGTGACGACGAAGTATACAGACTGACGCCTGCCCAATGCCGGAAGGTTAAGAGGAGGGGTTAGCGAAAGCGAAGCTCCGAATTGAAGCCCCGGTGAATGGCGGCCGTAACTATGACGGTCCTAAGGTAGCGAAATTCCTTGTCGGGTAAGTTCCGACCCGCACGAAAGGCGTAATGATATGGGCTCTGTCTCAACGGCATGCTCGGCGAACTTGTAGCTGTGGTGAAGATGCCACGTTCCCGCGTCAAGACGGAAAGACCCCGTGAACCTTTACTATAGCCTGATATTGAGGCTTGTCATGTAGTGCGTAGCATAGGTGGGAGACGTCGAAGCTGGGCTCTCGGGCCTGGTGGAGTCATCAGTGAAATACCACTCTCTGCTTGATAGGTCTCTAACACGATGCCGTGAATCCGGGTCGTGAACAGTGTCAGGTGGGTAGTTTGGCTGGGGCGGTCTCCTCCAAAAAGGTAACGGAGGAGCACGATGGTGCACTCAGTGCGGTTGGCAATCGCACGTAGAGCGTAAGGGTATAAGTGCGCCTGACTGCAAGAGATATAGCTCAAGCAGGTACGAAAGTAGGTCCTAGTGATCCGGCGGATTCCGAGTGGAAGGGCCGTCGCTCATCAGATAAAAGGTACTCCGGGGATAACAGGCTGA
>JAEUHZ010000077.1 GCA_016795205.1 Planctomycetota bacterium
GGAGTCTGACTCGGTCACGGGGCCCAGAGGACCTCGACGCCGTTCGTCAGGTTGTACGTCGCCGCCGTACAGAACCCCGGAGCCGCGTTGCGGTACCAGGCTTGGTACGTGCGCGTGCCGGGGCTACCGACCTGGCCGCGCACGGCGATGCCCGGGTCGCCGGGCGCCGGGACCTGCGACGCACCGCCAGCGTTCACCACGGTCCACAGGCGCACGATCGTGCCGCCGACACAGCGGAGTCCGTCGCCGAAAGCGACCCCCGCGCCGCCGTTCTGGCGTGAGGTGCCCTGGAAGTAGAGGACGGATCCGTTCGTCATGCCGGCTCCCGCGAGCACGAGCGAATCCGAAGCGAGCGACGCCTGCCCGAAGCCGGCGAGGCTGGCGCCCGACGGGTTCACGCTGTTCGCGCAGCCGTGCCCAGCGAGGCCCGCGTTGCCACACGGGCAGGCCGCCCCGGAGCCGTCGCCGAAGCAGTAGGCGAGGGGGGCCGCGACGTTGCCGTCGATTGTGCGCAGCGCGAGTCGGTAGGCCGAGTAGGGCGCTTCCGCGCGGAACACGGAAACGGCCGCGAGCGAGCGGCCTGCGCCCAACCCGAACATGGCCGGCGCGACGGCCGAGCCCGGCCCCGCTTCGAGCGCGAAGCCGCTCGGCTCGTCCAACGTGCCATCGGGCCTCACGCGCACGGCGAGCACGTCGCTGACCTTGTCGAGGAGCGACGTCGAGCCGCGCAGGTCCTGGAACGCGACGACGTAGCGCGCTCCGTCCCAGGCGAGCTCGGGATGGAACTGCTCGCCCGCGACGCCGGGCTGCAACGCGATCGGGTTCGCGTCGAGCAGGGTGCCGTCCGGCAGGATGCGCTTGGCGACGACGCGTCGCGTCAGGTTCGACGCGGTGCCCGTAGTCCAGGCGATGAGCGCCTGCCCGTCGCCGGCCGCGACGCGCACGTGCGATTGGTAGTTGTTGAACGGGCCGTGGACGAAGATCGGCGTGCCGACCACGCCGTTCCCCTCCACGAACACGGCGTTCGCGTCACAGTGCGTGTCGTTGTTCCAGTAGTTGCGCTGCCACGCGACCAGCCAGCGGCCTCCGATCGCGCACACGTCGGGCGCGATGGCGTAGTTGCTGTTGATCACCGTGGGACCCGCCAGGACCGCGCCGTCCGATCCGCGCACGAGCGCGACGTTGGGGAACTGCTGCACCGGGAAGGCGACCGCGCGTGTCCACACGACCAGGAACTGGCCGCCCTGCCCGGCGACTTCCGGGTCGGTGCCCACGCCCAATGCAACGGGCGCTGGATCGAGCAACGTCCCGTCGATCGCCATGCGTCGCAGGTAGATCGTGTCGGCCGGTCCCGATCCGGACGCGCCGTTCCAGACCACGAGGTACACCTGCCCGTCGAACGCGATCGAGGGCGCGTAGGACTGGAGACCGCTCGCGATCTCGATCGGCTGGGCGTCCAGAGCGGCTCCGTTCGCGTCGAGGCGCGAGACCAGGATGCGCCGCGCGCCGGAGGTCTCGCTGCGGAAGACGACCGCACGCTGCGTCGCGTCTCCAGCCAGGTCCGCGCTGGCCTGAGCCGGAGCGCCGATCGATACGACCGATTCCGAGCCCAGGCCGGTGGGGCCCGTGACACGCGCGGTGTAGAGGTCGAGGCCCTCGTACGAGCCCGCGCGCTCGTCGGTCCACACCATCTGCACCCCGCCCTGGGGCGAGCCCGCGAGCACAGCGTCGAACTGGTCGGTGACGCCGACGGGCGAGAACGGGAACCCCGCTGGGTCCAGCGCGACGCCGCCCGCGGAAATGCGCGAGAGCTCGATGCCGAAGTACTTCCAGGAGAGGAACCACTGCGTTCCGTCCCAGGCGGCGCGCACCGGGCTGGTGAGATAGGGCATGTTGCCGCTGGCGACGATCGAGCCAGGGTCGAGCACCACGCCGGCCGTCGAGACGCGTGCCGCGCGCGCGTCGCCCAGCAGGATCCCGGAGTTCACCCGCGGCCAGGCGACGAGGAACTCGGCGCCGTTCGAGGCCACGTCGGGCGCGCCCTCGGAGACGAAGGTCGAAGCGACCACGAAACGGCTCGCGTCGAGCGCTTGGAGGTTCGCGTCGAAGCGCCGCGCGAAGACGTCGTCCGCGTTGTCGCCGTTCCAGTCCGTCCACGCGACGAGGTGCACGCCTTGCGCGTATGCGAGCGCGTAGTTGCCACCGAAGGAGCTGGGCGGCATGAGCTGGACCGGGGTCGGGTCGAGCACGACGCCCTGCGCGCTGATGCGCGCAGCGAGCACGCCGCTCATGCCGGACGTCGAGCCGCCCGTGATGGCGACCCACTGCGAGCCGTCCGAATCGAGCGCGTGGCTCGCGACGAGCGTGTTCGGCTCACCCAGGACGAAGAACGGCGCGGGCTCCAGCGCGACGCCTGCGGGCGACACGCGCCGCCCGACGATCGCCGTCGCGTACTGCGAGGCGAACGGCGCCTGCGAAGCCCAGGTCACGAGCCAGTTCGCGCCGTTCCAGGCCACGCGCGGGCTCGTGTCGTCGCCGAAGGCCAGGCCCAACGCGATCGGCGCAGCGTCCAGCCGCTGGCCGTTGGCGTCGAGCCGCATGGCGAAGACGTCGGCTCCCGATTCCGGCCCCGCGCTCGCGAGCGAGGCACGCCGGTCGGACCAGGCGACGAGCAACCCGTCACCGCCACGCGCGATCCGAGCGGTGCTCTGGTCGCCCGTGGCGGCGCCGTTGGTCACGTCCCCCGAGAGCCAAGCACGCTGGGAAACAGCGGGAGCCTGAGCCAGTGCGAGTGCGGGACCGAGCGACGCACAGGCCATGACGATCACGAAAGCGCGAAGCATGAGAGGGCTCCAAGAGGACCTTCGCCGGCATGCGCGAAAGAGGTACGGATCCGGAGCTCGACGCTAAGTGCACGACCCCTAGGCGTGGAATTGGGCACCGTGCGTAGGGTCACCCTCCTGAGTGCGCAGGCCGCAGCAGTGCGAAGTCGACAAGGGAGTCCTGTCGCCCGGCGGCCTTCCCCGGGCATGCAGGGGAATCGACCGCGAGACCCGCAGCCGGGCCGCTGATGTCCGGAGCGCAAGGGCATGGACCCTGCCGGCAGGCAGAAGGCGTGCGCGATCGAAACGGTCACGGGGTCGACGACAGTCCCAGGCAGCCGCGGAATGCGACGGGTGACGAGGCGCGCCTCGGCCGATCTCCGACTGGCCGGTCTGTGGCGACCGGGACCGGACCGATCCGCATCACACGGAGTCGGAAGGCGCTCCCGCCGTGCGGACCCGCCTCATCGGCCAACGAGCCGAGCGTTCCCGCCCACCGGGGGCTCACCCCTCGGCGCCGCGTGGATCCGCGTAGCCCGCGCGCGTGCACCTCGAAGCCGCTGGGCGGGCCGGGAGAGGGGCCTCGCTCTGGCGCGGCGAGTGCGGATCAGCCCGCGGGTCCTGGAGCGGTCAAGGCGACCAGGTCAGCTCGACGCCGTTCGTGAGGTTGAACGTGCTGGGCGTGCAGAAAGCAGACGCGTTCCGGTACCAAGCTTGATAGGTGCGCACGTTGCCGGGCACGTTCACGCCACGAATCGAGATCGGGACTTCGGCGCCGACGGGGTACTGGCTCGCACCGGCGACGTTCGACTTCGTCTGCAGGCGGATCACCGTGCCGCCCGCGCAGCGCAGGCCGTCGCCGAACACGGCTCCCGCTCCGCCGCCGAGTTGGGAGGTTCCCTGGAAGTAGAGCACGGAGCTGTTCGGCATCCCCGACCCGGAGAGCTGCAGCGTGTCCGCGGCGATGCTCGCCGTGCCGCTCGCCGTGAGGTTGGCGCCCGCGGCGTTCACGCTGCTCGCGCAGCCGTTGCCCGGGGCGCCTGCGTTCGCGCACGGGCAGGCGGTACCCGTGCCGTCGCCGAAGCAGAACGGCGAGCCCGCGGACTGCGGGGTCGCGACGAAGCTCAACGCGTTGGCGAGCAGCAGCCCGCCATCCGTCGAACCGACCCACGACGTCGACACCGCGGCGCTGCTCGGCGGGTAGAAGCCCAGGTCGACGCGCTTCGAGAGCGTCCCGTGCTGCGCGACGAGCGTCTTGCCGTCCGACCAGTCCGCGATGCGCAGGGCGCCGGGGGTCAGCGCCGTGCTCGTCGGGCGGAACGAACTCGATCCGCCCGCGAACACGCTCACGCCTGCCAGGATCGGATGTCCCGGGACGTGCAGCGTCCCGAGCGATGCCGCACCCGTCGTCGTCCCGCCCTGGGTGACGATGACCTCGTAGCCACCGGTCAGCCAGCGGCCGGCCAGGAAGCGGCTGGCCGTCAGCGTGCTGTTCGCGAAGACCGCCGTGACTACGCCGCCGCCCGCGTCAACGTAGTCCGCCAGGACGTTGCCGAGCCCGACATGATCCTGGTAGTTCAGGTTGCTCCATGTCAGCACCGCGTCGTAGGCCTGCAGTTGTGCCAACGTGGGCGTAGTGGCGCCGGCGTTCACGACGTCGACGGATCCGAACTGTCCCGAGGCCACGAGCCGTGAGCGTGGATCCGCGTACGCGATCGCGTTCGTGTCCGTTCCGGCCGCCGCGAGGATCAAGACGTCGGGCAGTCCACCAGCGCGCGCGACCGCGGCCAGCGGCACGAGGGCGACGAGGACGGCGAGCATTGCCTGGCGAGGAAGCAGGGGGTGAGCGGCGCGCATGGGAGTGTGAGGCAGGGGTGCGTGTCTCGGAAGCAGACGGGTGGTCGGCGACGATTGGACGCTATCACGGATTGCGCATTTGATCACCCCGGGGCCTGCTGTACGGACATCGAGCCACGGGTGCCCCGCGCCGTCAGGAGCGCAGGTCGCGGGAAGCCTGGCCCAGGTCGAGCTCGAGTCGGGCGTCGAGCCGCGCGTGCCCCGGGATACCGACCGATCACGTGCAAGAAGCTCGGTCGGAGCGTGGAGAGCCGGGTAGGCGCACGCTGGGCCCAGTGCTGCACGCCGGCCGGCCGCGGCGCGCAGCGACGCACGCGTGCGGCCCGCACGCGCACCGCAGGCGGTCCACTCACGCGGCAGTGGTGCCGCGCGTGCTGGCCTCGAGCTCGGAACGGCTCAGGGGTCGTCTGCCAGCAGCGCCAAGAGCCGCGCGCGATCGTCGCACGGGGCGCGCGCCTCGTCGGCCGCCGCGCCGGCTGCGAAAGCGAGGAGTCCCGGGACCTCGCGCTTCGTGCTGCGACGCGCGCGCCCGATCGCGGCTGCGAGGCGCGCACGCGTCACGTCTGCGATCGTCTCCAAGCCACGCCGCGCCGCTTCGCTGCCCGGAGCCGACGGCTCGGGAGTCTGTACCAGCACGACTCGCCGCGTTCCGCCGTCCTCCGCGTTGGCCTCGACCACGGCCTGTCCTGTCGTGCCCGAGCCCGCGAACGGATCGAGCACGTGCGCGTCAGGCGGCAGGCACGCCAGCAGCCGCCGCAGGAGGCCGACCGGCTTGGGAGTGGGGAACACCGGGCCGACCAGCTCCTTGAGCTGCTGCACCGCGTCGTCCGTGGACCCGATCTCGTCCGCGGTCCAGACCGTGCGCAGCTTCTTCGTGCGCGCAGCGGTCAAGCGATCGACCTGGAACACGTCGAGCCGCTCGCCATCCGCGCCCTTCACGCGGCGTGCGACGACGGCGTCGGGCTCGGCCGCGACGCGCCGCGCGGACCAGCGCCACACGGCCGGAGTCGCGTCGCCGAAGCGGGGCCAGACCTCGACCGAGCCCTCGAACGGCTCGGCGCGCACACGCCCGTCCTCGGGGTGCGCGTGGAGCGGATAGTGCAACGTGGGCGAGGTGCCCGGATGGAACTTCTTGTTCGTGTTGCGCAGCGGCAGGAAGCGCAAGCGCCCTTGCGCATCCTCGCGCGGGAAATCGGCCGGATCGACGGCTTCGCGCGTCGCGGGCACGAGCGCGGTGCGCCGCGCGTCGCGAGCCACGATCAAGAGGTATTCGTGAGACGTCGCGAAGAACGGCGCGAGCTGGCGGCCCTTGGGGTTCAGCGAGACCACGATCTGCGCGACGAAGTTCTCCTCGCCGAACACCTCGTCGAGCAGGATCCGCAGCCGCGCGACCTCGACGTCGTCGATCGACGCCGCCAGGACGCCGCGCTCCGCGAGCAGCACGCGCGCGAGCTCGACCCGCGGGCGCAGGAACGCCAGCCAGCGCGCGTGACTCCCGCGCGGGTCGGCCGGCCCGCCGCCGCTCCCGCGCGCGGCGGCGAAATCGTCTGGGTACGCGCGCTCGTGCCGGCGGTTGTAGGGCGGGTCGAGGTAGACGAGGTCGAGGCTCCCGGGCCGCTCCTCCGCGAGCAGCGCGAGGACGTCGAGGTTGTCGCCCTCGACGATGGCGTGGTGCGCGTCGTCGCCGTCGAGGCTCGAGTCGGGGCAGGCACGCAGGACCACTGGACGACCTGGCGTCCCGAGGCCCGCCGGAAGTGCGGCGTGGGAAGGCGTCGGGGCGCGCGTCTGCGATCGCGATCGGGGTCCAGGTGCGATGCTGCCGGTGATACCAGATGTGGACGGCGACGAGCCGTGCCCGGAGGGAGTCGTTCGAGTGGTGGGCGGCTCCCCCGCGCTCCGGGCACCGCGCGCTACGTCCGGATTCCGGGCGTTTCCGTCCACCGAGCCAGGTCCCGCGCCATTCTGCCCAGCCCCCCTCGGCCAGCCCCGCCAGTGCTCCGGAAGACCGACATGATCCACACCCCGATCGCCACCCCGCCTCGCGCTCTCCGTCCCACCCTGCGCCGCTCCACCCTGGCCACGGCCGCGGCGCTCGTCGCGCTGGGCGCGCCCGCTGTCGCCGGCGACACCGTCCAGTTCACCGATGGCTGGTTCGGAGGCACCTGGAGCTCGGCGAAGATCCTCGACACGACCCCCGGCTCAGCGGCCACGTTCGCGAGCGTGACGAACTACTTCGACGGGCTGCCCGTCCCCTGCCGCGAGACGACGCACAACTACGACACGGGCACGATCGTCGTGGCGCACGTCGACGCGTCGGCGACCTACGACCCGGCGAACGGCGCGATCTGCACGATCGACGGCGCGTACGACCTGATCCACTACACGGCGCCGAACGGAGCGGTGCGCTACCGGCTGCTGATCGTCCAGAACGGCACGTACTACCACCACACGGCGGGCACGG
>JAEUHZ010000045.1 GCA_016795205.1 Planctomycetota bacterium
TGGTGACCCCAAGGGGATTTGAACCCCTGTCGCCAGGATGAAAACCTGGTGTCCTAGGCCGGGCTAGACGATGGGGCCGACCGGGTCGAACCCGGCCCGGGGGCCGCGTTCGAGGGCGGGGAAAGTACGGCCAGCTCTCCCTGCTGTCAACGCCCCGCGAGGTCCGGCGCGCGCCAGCCCTGACGCTCCAGGACGGCGAGCACGCGGCGCAGCTCGCGCTCGATGCCCTCGACGAGCGGGTCCGTGCCGCGCACCCAGCCGGGCAGCGCTTCCCAGGTGTAGGTCTCGATCTCGACGTGGAGCTCGGGGGTCGACCAGCCGGCGGGCTCGCGGGCCAGGGCTGCGAGCAGCGCCTCGGCCTCGTCGCGCGTGGTCTCGAGCGCGGCGCCGGCTGCTGCCAGGTCGACGGGCACGTGGAAGTGGCAGCTCCAGCTCGCGGCGCGCAGCCAGGCGGCCCGGCGCGGACCTGCGAGCTCGCGCGCGAGGTCGGGCAGGTCGTCGACCGCCAGGAGCTCGCCCGCGCCGTGGCCGCGGACCTGGTGCAGAAAGCGTGGCTCGGCCAGCGCCAACAGCGCCTCGAGCGCGTGCGGGTTGGCGGCCGGCGACGGAACGCGCAGCGCGCTCGAGTGCTGGTACTTCGCCGGGCCGGCGCGCCGGCCGGCGCTGAGGTCTGCCGCGACCTCGGCGGCCTCGCCCTCCACGGCCGCGTGGCAGGCGTCGAGACAGGCACCGAGGTGGCGCTCGACGAGCGCGGCGGCGCGCTCGGGGGCGCGGTTGCGCTCCGCTTCCAGGAGCGAGCGCGCGCGCGGCCGCACGAACGCGAGGAGCTGGTCCAGCGCGCGCTGGGTGGCGGCGTTGGCGCCCGGCTCGGGCTCGAGCGCCAGGACCACGCGCACACCAGTCGCCTCCTCGAGCGAAGCCAAGCCGTCGACGCAGCGTGCGAGCTGGAACGCGGCGACCTCGAGCTCGCGCGCCCCGGAGAGCGCCGGGCCGAACCCGCCGGTGTGCGTGCTCAGCGAGACGTGCCGCCCGCGAGCACCCGCGGCCCCGTCGAGGCTCACGGCGAGCGCGGTCGCGACGCGCGCGACATCGAGCGTGAATGCCAAGCGCTCGCCCGCGGACCAGTCCGGCTCGAAGACGCGCGCCTTGAGGCCCGCGGCGCCGAAACCGCCGAAGGGGAACGCGTTCCAGGTGAACGGGTCGAGGCCCAAGGCCTCGATCTCGCGCGCCAGCCGTTCGAGCTCGTCCGCGCCCGCGGGGTCGGCCAGCCGCCGCGCCAGCGCGGCCGGGGCGTAGAGTCCCACGCCGAGCGAGCCCGGGAGGCCCAGGCGCTGGCGCACCGGCGCTGCGACGTCGGACAGGAGTTCGAGCAGCTCGTCGACGCTGGCGCACTCGCGCAGGTTCAAGCCGTAACCCAGGCGGATGCGCCGGCCAGCGTGCTCAGGGTGCGTCAGGATCACGGGGCCCGCTCCCGGCGACGCGGTGCGCGCGCGCGGAGCCCGCCGGGCTCACGGCGCCCGCTCAGGTGGGGATCCCCTCGTCGACGAGCAGGACCGGAATGCCCTCGCGGATCGGATACACGATCTGGCCGTCCTGACGCACGAGGCCGGCTTCGAGCTCGGCCTCGACGAGCTTCCCGCCGACGTTCTTGACCGCGCCGGCCCGCACGCGCGCGTTGAGGCGCTCGAGGACGTCGGCGCCGGCCTCGGACAGCCGCTGGCGCGTGTCGGGGCAGGCCAGCATCTCGAGCAGGTCGCGGTCGATCGTGCGCCGGTTCTTCGCGGGGGAGGCCATGGGCCGCGAAGTGTAGCGCGCGGGCGCGCCGCGCGCCGTCGGGCCCCGCGGCCGGCCCGGAGGCTTGACAGGCGGGCGGCGCCGGCCGAGCCTCCGCGCTCCGTGTTCCTGGCCACAGTCTTCGCCCTCGGCGCGACGATCCAGACGGCTGCGACCGCGGCCGAGCCGCGCTTCGAGTTCGAGCCCCAGGGGGCCCCGGCCTGGATCGCGCGCCTGGAGCCCGGCGTGCGGCCTGCGGCGCTCGAGCGCGCCGATCGGGCCGCGGACTGGGCTGACCCGGCGACGCTCGAGCGCTGGCGCGCGGCGCTCGCAGCGGCGGCTGCTGGCGCCAACCCGACGGCCCGCGCCCGGCTCTCCGTGCTGGCCCTGCGCGCCGGGCGCGCGGACGACGGCTGGCGTCACCTCGCGGCGGCGGCCGCCGAGCCGGCGCTCGCGGCCGCGCTCCTGCCGCTGTTCCTGCCGGGGATCGGCCCCGACGAAGCCGCCGGACAGGGCGGGCTGGCTGGCCCGCTCGCGGACGGCGTGATCCTCGCGCCCGCGACCCCGCCGCGCGCGCGGCCCGCGGAGCGCGGCCGGGTCGAGCGGCGCGCGATGCGGGTCAGCGGGCTGCGCGTGGGCGAGGCGCTGCTCGCATTGCGCGTGGCCGTGGAGCCCGAGGGCGTCCAGATCGACGTGGCGCACCTCGCGGGCGGCCCGGCGCGGCTGCGCGTGCGGCTGCCGAGCGAGCCGGGCTTCCGGCTCGCGAACGAGTACGTGAACTGGTACCGGGTCGAGCGCCCCGGCGAGGCGCACGCGATCGAAGTGCGACCGGGCGACGAGCCCCACACGCTCTACGGGCGCTTCGAGCCCGACCGGGAGGCGCCCCGCTTCGCCCTGCCGGTGCAGCGGCCGGCGCTGCTCGACTCGGGTGGCCTCGCGATCCGTCCCGGACCGCGCGACGGTGACCTCGCGCGCGCCGAGGCCCTGGCGCGGGCCCTCGCCGGCCCGCCGCTCGCGCTCGAGGCGCGCGTGGCGCCGCGCGGAGCACCGGCCGCTCCGGACGGACGCTCCGCGATCGAGGTCGACCTCTCCGACCCCCAGACGGCCGATGCCAAGCTCGCGGCGTTGCTGGGCGCGATCGAGCAGTTCGTCCTGCGTTGAAGAGCGCGCGCGCGGGCGAGTAGTCTCTCGCGGCGGAGGGAGGCTCCTCCCGCCCGCTCGCAGTCCCCCGCGGCCCCCCTCCCCGAGCGTCCCCTCTCGATGGCCGGTTCGATCCAGACCGTCTACCTCGTGTGCGCCGCCGCGGGCGGGACCGTGCTCCTGGCGCAGACGGCGCTCTTGCTCTTCGGGCACGGCGACGACGCCGAGGCCGGAGCGCACGACGCCGATCACGCCGATGCGACCCATGCCGACGCCGGCATGTCGCTGCTCTCCGTGCGCACGATCTCGGCCTTCCTGGCCTTCTTCGGACTGGCCGGCTGGGCGGGCACGCGCGCCGGCTGGGGCACGCTGCCGACGCTGGCGGCCGCTCTGGGCGCCGGATCCGTGATGCTCGTCGGCGTGGCCTGGCTCTTCAGCCTCCAGCGCAAGCTCACCGCGGTCGGCAACCTCGACCCGGCGGGTGCCGTGGGCAAGGTCGCACGCGTCTACCTGCGCATCCCGGGCGCGAACGGCGGCAAGGGCAAGATCCACGTCGTCGTCCAGGGCCGCACGGCCGAGTTGGCGGCCTTCACGCGGGGCGCGAGCGCGATCGACACCGGGGCCGAGGTGCGCGTCGTGCGCCAGGTCACGCCGGACACCTTCGAAGTCGAAGCGGTCGACTGACCCCGCCGCACGCCGGCCATCAGCCCCTCCCCCCCCATTGCTGCCGCGAGTCCCCGCATGAAGCCTCTCTTCGCCCTGCTCCAGTCCGACGGCCTGGCCGAGCTGCCGCTGATCCTGATGGTGGTGCTCGGGATCATCGTGCTCCTGAGCTTCCTGCTCGTGATCGCGCGCCGCTACAAGCGCTGCCCGAGCAACCGGATCCTGGTCGTGTACGGCAAGACCGGCACCGGGCGGTCCTCCAAGTGCATCCACGGCGGTGGCATCTTCGTCTGGCCGCTGATCCAGAACTACGAGTACCTGGCCCTCGATCCCTTGCAGATCGAGATCCCGCTGCAAGGCGCGCTGTCGATCGAGAACATCCGCGTCAACGTGCCGTCGGTCTTCACCGTGGCGATCGGCACCGACGAGGAGACGATGAACAACGCCTCGGTGCGCCTGCTGGGCCTCAAGACGCCCGACATCGTCAAGCAGGCCGAGGACATCATCTTCGGCCAACTGCGCCAGGTCATCGCGTCGATGCGCATCGACGAGATCAACCGCGACCGTGAGACGTTCCTGGAGAAGATCCAGAAGAACCTGGAGCCGGAGCTCAAGAAGATCGGCCTCGTGCTGATCAACGTGAACATCAAGGACATCACGGACGAGTCCGGCTACATCGAGGCCATCGGCCGCAAGGCCGCCTCCGAGGCCATCCAGCAGGCCGAGATCGACGTGGCGCAGCAGGTGCGCAAGGGCGCGATCGGCGTCGCCGAGGCCGACCGCGTCAAGGCCATCGAGGTCGCCAACAACGAGAAGCTGCGCGACATGGGGGTCAAGGAGGCCGAGCGCGAGCGCGCCGTGCGCGTCGCCGACCTCGACAAGGACCGCAAGATCGGCGAGCAGACCGCGCTGTTCCAGGAGGAGGCGCAGGTGCGCGAGGCGGAGCGGCAGATGCGCATCGCCGTCGCCGAGGCCAACGCCAAGGCCGTGGCCGGCGAGAACACCAGCAAGGCCGCGGTGGCGGCCGCGAACGCCGAGCTGTCGGTGCGCGAGGCCGAGGCCCAGGCGCTCGCGATCCAGGGCGGGAACAAGGCGCGCGGGGCCATGGCGGCCGCCAACGCCGAGCTCAAGGTGCGCGAGGCCGAGGCCTATCAGTTGGGCGAGACGCGCACGCGGGAGGCGCAGGCCAAGGTGCTCGAGGCGCAGTACCTGGCCCAGGCCAAGGCTGCCGAGGCGCAAGGCAAGAAGGTCGAGGCCGAGAAGCGCGCCGAGCTCGAGTCGCTGGCGCGCGCCGTGAAGAGCCAGGTCATCGTCGAGGCCGAGGCCGAGGCCGAGAAGCGTCGCATCGAAGCCGAGGGTGAGGCGCGCGCCAACTTCGCGCGGCTCGAAGCCGAGGCGCGCGGCCAGTACGAGATCCTGGCCAAGAAGGGCGAGGGCCTCAAGAAGATCATCGAGAGCTGCGGCGGCGCGGACCACGCCTTCCGTCTGCTCATGCTGGAGCACATCGAGGAGCTCTCGAAGACCGCTGCTTCGGCGATCGCGAACATCAAGTTCGACAAGGTCGTCGTGTGGGACTCCGGGAGCGCCGCGGGCGGCGCCGGCGCCACGCAGAACTTCATCAAGGGCGTGGCGGGAGCGCTGCCGCCGATGATGCACATGATGAGCGAGATCGGCGGGGTCAAGATGCCCGAGTACTTCGGGACCCTGAGGAGCGACGAAGCACCGGCCGCCGAGCGCCCCGCGGCGTCCAGGACCCCCGAGCAGCCCGCGGCCCTGGGGGACGCGGCCGCCGCTGCCGGCCCGCGCCGCGCGCCGCCCGAGACGGACTGAGGGCTCGCGCCCCGGAAAGTGCCGCGCCCCGGAAAGTGCCGCGCCCCGGACAGTGCCGCGCCCCGGACAGTGCCGCACGCCGGACAGTGCCGCACGCCGGACAGTGCCGCACGCCGGACAGTGCCGCGACCCGGCCGCCTGCCGCGACCGCCGCCACACGCAGCGGGCCACAGGCCCGTCGAGCGCCGGCTCCCAGCGCGGTTCGCGGGTTCCGCCCCGTTCCGGTTCGGGCTCCGCGATCCTACCCTGCGCTCCACGATGATCGACTTCGCCGCGCACCGACGCCGCTTCCTCGACGTGCTCTCGGCCCAACGCGCCGCGGCCGTGGTGGCCACGTCTCCCGCCCGGCTCCGCAATGCCGACACGGAGCACCGCTTCCGGCCCGACAGCGACTTCTGGTGGCTCACCGGCTTCGCCGAGCCCGAGAGCGTGCTGGTCCTGCTGCCAGCGCTCGAGCCGGAATCGCGAGCGCGCAGCGTGCTGTTCCTGCGGGAGCGCGACCGCGAGCGCGAGACCTGGAACGGGCGCCGACTCGGAGTCGAGTCCGCCGCCGGGGCGCTCCTGGTCGACGAGGCCCGAGCGATCGGGAAGCTCTGGACGGACCTCCCCGCGCTCCTGCGCGGCTACGAGCGCATCGTCTACCGCACGGGCGTCGACGAGGCGCGCGATCGCGAGTTGCTGGCGGTCCTCGCTCGCCTGCGGGCGACGGTCAAGGTCGCGGCCCCGCCTCCGGCGGCGATCCTCGACCCCCAGACCTCGTTGCACGAGCTGCGCCTGGTGAAGGACGACGGCGAGTTGGAGGCCATGCGTCGCGCGGCGCGCATCACGCGTGAGGCGCACGTGGCCGCCATGCGCGCCGCGCGGCCGGGCGTGAACGAGCGCGAGATCGACGCGCTCCTGGACGGCACGTTCAGGCGCCTGGGCGGCACGGGCGCGGCGTACACGAACATCGTGGCCGGCGGCGCCAACGCCACGATCCTCCACTACATCGAGAATCGCGAGCCGCTGCGCGACGGCGAACTGCTGCTCGTCGACGCCGGCTGCGAGTACGACTGGTACGCCTCGGACGTCACGCGCACGTTCCCGGTCAACGGCCGCTTCTCGGCCGACCAACGCGCGGTCTACGAAATCGTGCTGGAGGCGCAGCTCGCCGCGATCGAGGCCGTGAAGCCCGGCCTGCCCTTCGACGCGCCGCACCGCGCGGCCGTCGCCAAGCTCGCCGCCGGGCTCGCGCGCCTGGGGGTGCTGGAAGGCCCGCCCGAGGAGGCCGCCACCCAGCAAGCCCTCCAGCGCTTCACGCTGCATCGCACCAGCCACTGGCTCGGACTCGACGTCCACGACTGCGGCGCGTACCTCGTGGATGGAGCGCCGCGCCCCCTGGCGCCCGGCATGGTGTTGACCGTCGAGCCCGGACTGTACTTCGCGGCGGACGACGAGACCGTCGACCCGCGCTGGCGCGGGATCGGCGTGCGCATCGAGGACGACGTGCTCGTCACGCCCGACGGCCACGAGGTGCTCACCCGCGGGATCCCGAAGCTGGTGGCCGAGATCGAGGAAGCCTGCGGCGCGGCGCGCCTCCTGGGTGCCAGCCCGTGAGCGCCGCGCGCGGCAGGGGCGGGAATCACCGGGAAGGGAGCCCGTAGCACGGCCGATGTCGCTCTGGCTCGGAAATCCCGGCGAGCGCTTCGTGCTCGCACGCGCTGTCGACGCGCTGGCCGAGGCCGCGCGGCAGGCCGGGAGGCCGGGGCTCGTGTGGCTCGCAGGGCTCTTCTACCCAGCGGTCGGCATCGGCCCCTCCGGCCCTTGGAGCGACCCGCTGCACGTGCGCTTCGGGCCCGGCGATGGCGGCGCCGCGCTCTCCGAGCTCGGCACGGGCCCACAGCTCGGCTCGGTCTTCGACTTCGTGATGCGGGCCTACACGCCGCTCTTCCTGGCGCCGTTCGTCGCGATCCTGTTCCTGCCCCTGTTCCGCCTCGTCGCGGGGCTGGCGCGGGTTGGCGCGGGCGAGGCGTGGCGCAGCGCCACCGCCGGGCGGCGCAGCCCGCGGCTCAGGACGCTGTGGGCGCTCGGGAGTGGGCTGACGCTCTCGACCTACGGGCTCTGGCTCCAGCTCGTGCTCATGCAGATCCTGGCTTTCGTGGTGCTGCTCGTGCCGATCGTATGGGCCACGCAGACGCTCCCGCTGGCGTCCGAGGGCGATCGCATCGCGGTCCTGGTGGGGCTCGGTGCGGTCGTGGGGCCCGTGTTCCTGGTCTTCGGCCTGTACGTCCTGGCGCTGTCCGTGCTCGGGCAGTTGGGCCTCCAGAGCCTCGTCCAGAACCGCCGCGGCGTGTCCTCTGCGCTGCTCCACGCCTGGCGGATCATGCGCCAGGATCCCACCGCGACGGCCCGCGCCGTGCTCGCCGAGCTGTTGCTGTTCGCCGTGACGTTCCTGGCCGTGCGCGCGCTGGCCGGGGTGCTCGTCGGCGTACCGGGCGCAACCGCGATCACGGTCGTGTTCCAGTTCGGGCTCCTGGGCTTCGCCGGCGTGGTGCGCGCCGGGTACTGGGCCCGGGCCTACCGCGAGCTGGGCGGCCTCACGCCGGCCGACGGCGTGCCCGGTCTGGCGCGGGCCTGACCGGGGCCGCGAGCAGAGCGGCCCGTGCGCCGCAGGTGCGACGCACGGGCCGTCTTGGGTTGGTGACCGCGGTAGGGCTCGAACCTACGACCTGATGATTAAGAGTCACCTGCTCTACCGACTGAGCTACGCGGCCGAATCAGGGGCGGAGAGGATGGACCCGACCGCCGCGCCTGTCAAGGGTCCACGACCGCGGCGGGGTGGTGAGCGCGGAAGGGATCGAACCTTCGACCTACTGGTTAAAAGCCAGTTGCTCTACCGACTGAGCTACGCGCCCCGCTGCAATGATCGCGACCGAGGATAGCAGCTCCCGCGCCGCTCGTCCGTCGGGATCCAGGCGCACTCCTCGACTGCGATGCGGCGACTGAGCCAGGGTCCCCGTCGTCGCGCGGCGGTGCGGCCGGCGCCCGGGGGGCGCGGCTCTCGGAGCGCCGGGAGGCCTCAGACCTCCATGACCTCGGCCGTCTTCTTGTCCTGGTGCTGTTGGACCTTGTCCTCGTGCTCCTTGAGGAGCTTCTGGATGTCCTCGTGCAGCTTCTTGTTCTCGTCCTCGGTGAGATCGCCGTCCTTCCAGAGCTGGTCGGCGTGCTTGTTCTGGTCGCGGCGCACGTTGCGCAGTGCGATCTTGGCCTCCTCGCACAGCTCCTTGACGCGCGCCGCGTACTTCTTGCGCTGGTCACCCGACAGCGGCGGCATGGTCAGGCGCAGGACCTTGCCGTCGCTCTGCGGCTGGATGCCGAGGTCGCTCTTCTGGATGGCTTTCGAGATCTCCTGGAGCGCCGACCCGTCGAACGGCTTGATCATGATCTGCCGCGGCTCGGGGATCGAGATCTGCGCCATCTGGGAGATCGGCGTCATCTGGCCGTAGTAATCGACGCGGATGTTGTCGACGAGCGCCGGCGAGGCGCGCGACGTCCGGATCGTCTTGAGCTGGTCCGCCACGTGGTGGACCGCCTTCTCCATCTTGTCCTTCGTTTCCTTGACGATCGCTTGGCTGGTCATCCAGAACTCCGGATCCGGGTCCCGAGGTTCTCGCCGCGCACGACGCGTTCGAGGTTGCCCTCTTCGAACATGTTGAAGACGACGACGGGCAGGCCGTTCTCCATGGCGAGGGTGATCGCCGTGCCGTCCATGACCTTCAGGCCGCGCGCCAGCACGTCCATGTAGGTGAGCTCCTCGAAGCGCTGGGCGCCGGCGACCCGCTTCGGGTCCGCGTCGTAGACGCCGTCGACCTTCGTGGCCTTGAGCAGCGCGTCGCACGACAGTTCGGTCGCGCGCAGCGCCGCCGCGGTGTCCGTGGTGAAGA
Organism: Planctomycetota bacterium; assembly: GCA_016795205.1. Lineage (GTDB taxonomy): Bacteria > Planctomycetota > UBA1135 > UBA1135 > JAEUHZ01. The sequence continues at coordinate 9,330 of JAEUHZ010000045.1, forward strand.
ACGGGTTGCCCGTGCCCGCGGCCAGGACCACGACGCGGCCCTTCTCGAGGTGACTCTCCGCGCGACGCCGCACGAAGGGCTCGGCGACCTGCTGGATGCCGATGGCGGTCATGACCCGCGTCTCGAGGCCCTGCTGCTCGATGGCGTCGGACAAGGCCAAGCCGTTGATCACGGTGCCCAGCATCCCCATGTAGTCGGCGCTGGCGCGATGGCCGCCGAGGCGGCTGAACTCGGCGCCGCGCAGGATGTTGCCTCCGCCGACGACGATGGCGACCTCGACCCCCAGCCGCGCGACCCGCGCGATCTGCGCCGCCACGCTCTGTACGGAGGCGGGGTCGAGCCCGTGTCCGCTCTCGCGCTCGCCCAGGGCCTCGCCGGACAGCTTGAGCAGGATGCGCTGGTACGGGGGAGCCATCGCGGCCGCTCAGGCTAGGAAACACGACGGGCCGCCGGCAAGCGCCAGCGGCCCGCGGTTCGCGCTCCAGCGTGCTCGAAGTGCTGCTCGCCGCCTCACTTGCCGATGCGGACGTGCGTGAAGCCGGCGATCTTCGAGCCAGCGCCCAGACGCTCCTCGACGACCTTGGCCACGGTCTTCGAATCGTCGAAGACCCACTTCTGCTCGGGGAGCACCACGTCGGCGAAGAACTTGTCCAGCTTGCCCTTGACGATCTTCTCGACCATCTCGGCCGGCTTGCCCTTGACCTCCTCGACGTAGATCGCGCGCTCGCGCTCGACCTCGGCGGCCGGGATCTCCTCGCGCGAGATCGAGAGCGGGGCCGGGACCTTGGAGACGATGTGCATGCACAGCTCCTTGAGGAACGGCGCAGCCACGTCCTCGTCGGCGCCGGTCGTCACGGAGACCAGCGCGGCCTTCTTCTTGTCGTGGTGCACGTACGTGCCGACGCGGCCCTGCATGTTCTCGTAGCGCTGCATGCGCGCCACCTGGGTGTTCTCGCCCAGCTTGCCGACGAACAGCTTGATCGACTCGCCGAGCGACACCCCGGTCTGGGGATGCTGCAGGTCGAGCAGCGCCTCCGTGCTGGCCGGGTTGCGATCGGCGACGGAGTGGACCAGGGCGCCCAAGAGGTCGTTGAAGTCGGCCGTGTTCGCCACGAAGTCCGTCTCGCAGGTCAGCGCCACGAGCGCTCCGATGCGCGACTTGGGGGCGATCCAGGTGGCGATCCGGCCCTCGCCCATCTCGCGCGCGGACTTCTTCTCGGCGGTCTTGAGGCCCTGCTTGCGCAGCCAGTCGATCGCGGCCTCCTCGTCGCCGGCCGCCTCGGCCAGCGCCTTCTTGCATTCCATGAGGCCGGCGCCGGTGCGCTCGCGCAGCCGGCGGACCATGTCGGACGTGATCTCGGGCATGGGAGTCCTTCCTTCCTCGGCTCAGGCGCTCTCGCCTTCGGTCTCGCCGCCGCGCCCGCGGCCGCCGCGACCGCCGCGGCCTTCGGGCAGGCGGTTGCCGCGCGTGGGGCGCGGCTCGTCGCCCGGCACGCCGGCCAGCACGCCGTCCTCGCGCTTCTCGGCGACGCCCATCGAGGCCATGCGTTCGCGGTGGTTGGCACTACCCTCCTCGACGGAGCGCACGAGCATGTCGACCAGGAGACGCACCGACTTCAGCGCGTCGTCGTTGCCCGGGATCACGATGTCGACCGTCGTCGGGTCGCAGTCCGTGTCGAGCAGGCCGATGATGACCAGGCCCATCTTGCGCGCCTCCTTGACCGCGTTGATCTCACGGCTCGGGTCGACGACGACCATGGCGCCCGGCATGCCGGTCATCTCGCGGATGCCGCCCAGGTTGCGCACGATCTTGCGACGCTCGCGGCGCAGGCTCGAGAGCATCTTCTTCGAGTACTGCGAGTCGTTGCCCTGCTCCTCGATCTTCTCCAGCTCCTCCAGGCGCTTGAGGCGCGAGCGGATGACGGAGAAGTTCGTGAGCGTGCCGCCGATCCAGCGCTCGGTGCAGATCGGCATGCCGGTGCGCTGCCCGGCATCCTGGATCACGCCCTTCACCTGGCGCTTCGTGCCGACCCACAGGATCGTGCTGCCCTCGGCGGCCATGTGGTAGAGCACGTTCTGCGCGCGCAGGATGCCCCGCAGGGTCTCGCGCAGGTCGATGATGTGGATGAGGTTGCGGCGTCCGTGGATGTACGGAGCCATCTTCGGATTCCACCGCGACACGCGGCATCCGAAGTGCACACCTGCATCGATGAGCTGTTGGACGTTGACGGTTTCCATGGGATGAGCGGTGCTGTGCCGCGGGGACACCGCGGCCGGCGATCACGCGGCCGGGGCTCCGGCTCGGGCGACCTGGCCGGGGAACGAGCGCCCGGCCGCGCTTCCCCTCCTCCCGCGGGCGGCGCGCGGGACGCGTCGCCCGTCTCCGGCGCGGTCCGAGCCGCGTCCGGGCGGAAAATGGGGCCAGGAGTGTAGCGGCGCGGCCCGGGCGGTCAACGCGCGCCGCCGGGCGACCCTCTGCGGCCGGAGTAGACTTGCGGGGATGGGCCCCGCTCGCCCGCCCCACCGGACCCATGCGATCGCCGACCACCGTCCTGCTCCTCGACCATCGCGGGACGGGTCTGGCCCAGCGCCTGGCGGCCCTGGGGCGCGACGGCTGGCGCCTCGAGAGCTGCGAGACCGTGCGCCGTAGCCTGGAGCGGCTGGCCGGCCCGCCGCCGTCCGCGATCGTCCTCGACCCGCTCGTCGAGGGTGGCGCGCAGGAGCTCGAGGCGCTGGATCGCGCCGGCGCGTCGGCGGTGCCGCTGCTGCTCCTGTCGGACCCTGCGCGCGTCGGGCTGGCGCTCGACGTCCTGGGGCGCGAGCCGGCGCGCGTCGCCGACCTGGCGCACCGCGACGCCGAGCCCGAGGAGATCCGCGCGCGCCTCGAGCGGCTGCTCTCCGAGGCCGCGGCCCGCGCCGAGCTGCTCGAGCTGCGCCACCGCGCGCTGTACGACGACCGCACCGAGCTGCTGCGGCCCGAAGCCTTCGAGCGCCGCCTGGCGGAGCACTGGTCCGCGGCCGAGCGCCACGGGCACGAGCTGGCGCTGGTGGTCCTCGACCTCGACCGCTTCGGCCAGTTCAACAAGCGCTACGACCACACGGTCGGCGACCGCGTGCTGTCGCGCGTCAGCGCCGCCATCCGCTCCGCGCTGCGCACCGAGGACGTGGCCGGGAGGCTGGGCGGGGACGAGTTCGGTTGCGTGCTGCCCTACACGAAGAAGGCCGATGCCGCCCGCGTCGTGCAGCGCCTGCGCGAGCGGATCCGGGCCGTCTCCGGCCGCGTGGACGGCCTGGACCTCGACATCAGCGCCAGCCTCGGCTTCGAGACCTTCGACGGGCGCGACCTGGAGAGCGTCGACGTGCTGCGCCGCCACGCCGAGAGCGCGCTGCGCGAGGCCAAGCGCCGCGGAGGCGACCGCGCGCTGTACTACCGGCTGCTGCCGCCGGCCGGCTGAGGCGCGCGCCCGCTCCTGCGGTGTCGCGCGCCGACGCCTCGCGCCTCGCGTTCGCGGCGGAGGGCGCGTCAGCGCGACTGCGCGCGGAGCAGCACGAGGCCCAGCCAGTTGGCCCGATCCCCAGCGAAGCCGTCCGAGGTCGGGTCGGCCACCAAGGCCAGCTCGCGGGCGCCCAGGACATCGAGCGTGAACGGCACGGGCGCGTCGCCCGCGCGCAGCACCGGGCTGACGAAGGCCTCCCGCCCGTCGAGCAGCACGCGGAACACGCACGAGCCGCGCGTCGCGAGCCTCTGCACCTCGTCGTCCACCGCGACCGCGCCGGAGAGCCGGGCCTGCGACCCGTCGAGCTTCCAAGCGACCCGGCTCGGCGCGTGCACGCCGAGCCCGCGCGGGTGGCGCACGCCGCCAGCGCGCAGCGGCCCGCCGTCCACGCTGCGATCGGTGCGTGCGCGCCAGACCATGCCCAGGTCGTCCCCGAACGGGCGCGACGAGCCATCCTCCACCGGGGGCAGGCTGGCCAGGAAGGCCAGGCTGCCGTCGTCGCGCGCGATCTGGAGCACGGCCTGCAGCGGGATGCGCAGCACGGCGCCCTGACGCTCGAAGTCCACGGCGCGCCCGCGCACGCCGCGCAGCGCGCCGCGCACGCGGCTGCCGTCGGCCAGGTCGAGCACGACCGGCACGGTCCCCGCGGCCGGAGCATCGGGCGCGGCGCCGAGCGGCTCGATGAACAGCGCGGCCACGCTGCGCCAGGGGATCGCGATCGTGCCGACCAGCTCGCCGTGGAAGCGCACGCCGGCCTCGCTGAAGCCCTCGACCGCGCCATCGATCCGCTCGACGCCTCCGGCTTGCGCGCGGTAGATGCGGTCGCCCTCCGCCGCCGGCTCGACGCCCACCGCACCCACGAGCCGCGACTCGAAGCGCAGGGCCTGCAGCCGCTCGAGGTCGACGGGCAGCACGAGCCCCTCGGCCAGCCGCAGCTCGAAGCGCTCGCCGCCGCCGCCGGTCAGCGCGCCCAGGAAGCGCTCGCCGCCGGCGAGTTCGACCGTCGCGGCGTCGGCCGCCGGGGCCGCCGGCGCGGGGCCGCCTTCGAAGCGCACGAGCGCCGCCCGGAACGAGGCGGGGTCCGGGACCTCGAACTCCCCGAGGGGCACGCGGGTCTCGGCTCCGTCCGCGGCCATGACCACTGCGCGCGCCGTCGGCAGGCTGGCAGGGGTGGACGCAGGGGCCTGGAGGACGAGGGCCAGGACGGCGCAGGCCGAGAGCGGACTCATGGGGCGGATCCTAGTGCGTCGCTGGCGCGCGCGCAGGGAGGAGTCGCGCCAACTTGGCAGGACCCCGGGGCCGAGGATTGCCGACCTGCCACACAGGCAGCCGGGATGCACGCCGAGCCTGACCCTAAGCTCTTGCTGGCAAAGGGGCTTAGGTGTGCAGCCCCCGACGGCATCGAACTTGCTGTCGGGCGCGCACACGGCGTTCCACCGCTCCCCGCCGCCGGCGGCGGGTCCGACGAGCGAGCGCCGCCCCCAGTCGTCCCAGGCTTCGAAGAGATTCTCATGGCCAAGCAGATGGTGTTCGAGACCGACGCGCGCGACGCAGTCCGGCGCGGCGTCGAGAAGCTCGCCAAGGCGGTCGTCACGACCCTCGGTCCCCGCGGTCGCAACGCAATCCTCGACAAGGGTTGGGGCGCACCCACGATCACGAAGGACGGCGTCACCGTCGCCGAGGAGATCCAGCTCCAGGATCCCTACGAGCACCTCGGGGCACAGCTCGTCAAGGAGGTCGCGAGCAAGACCAGCGACGTCGCTGGGGACGGCACGACCACCGCGACGCTCCTGACCGAGGCCATCTTCACGCAGGGCCTGCGCGCCGTGACGGCCGGCGCCCATCCGGCGCGCCTGACCCAGGCGATCAAGGACGGGGCCGCCGCCGTGTGCCAGAAGCTCGACGCTGCGGCCAAGAAGGTCGGCAAGAACGAGGAGATCCGCCAAGTCGCGACGATCTCGGCCAACAACGATCCCGAGGTCGGCCGACTCATCGCCGACGCGATGGAGAAGGTCGGCAAGGACGGCGTCATCACCGTCGAGGACGGCAAGACGCTGACGACCGAGGTCACGGTCGTGGAAGGCATGCAGTTCGACCGTGGCTTCCTCTCGCCGCACTTCGTCAACAGCCCCGAGACGATGGAGTGCGTGTACGACAAGCCCCTCATCCTGGTCTACGAGTCGAAGATCTCGTCGCTCGCCAAGCTCCTCCCGCTGCTGGAGAAGGTCAAGGCCGCCGGCCGGCCGCTGGTCATCATCGCCGAGGACATCGAGAGCGAGGCGCTCGCCACGCTGGTCGTGAACAAGCTGCGCGGCGTGATCCAGACGGTCGCCGTGAAGGCCCCCGGCTACGGCGATCGCCGCAAGGCGATGCTCGAGGACATCGCCGCGCTCACGGGCGCCAAGGCGGTCATGAAGGATCTCGGGATCGACCTCGACAACCTGACGATCCGTGACTTGGGCACCGCCAAGAAGGTCACCGTCGACGGCGACAACACCACGATCGTGGGCGGCGCAGGCGACAAGCAGGACGTGCAAGCGCGCGTCGAGCAAATCCGCGCGCAGGTCCAGGAGACGACCTCGGACTACGACCGTGAGAAGCTCCAGGAGCGCCTGGCCAAGCTCACCGGCGGCATCGCCCAGATCAACGTCGGCGGCGCGACGGACACCGAGGTCAAGGAGCGCAAGGCCCTGATCGAGGATGCGCTGCACGCCACGCGTGCAGCGATCGAGGGCGGCGTCCTGCCGGGCGGCGGCACCGCGCTGCTGCGCGCGCGCTCGGTCCTCGCGGGCCTCCGGACGGAGCAGGACGAGGACTACGACATGGGCCTCGACATCCTGCACGAGGCGCTGGCCCGTCCGATCCAGCAGATCGCCCAGAACGCAGGGAAGGACGGCGCCGTCGTGGCGCACCGCGTCTTGCGCGAGAAGAAGGAGACCTGGGGCTACGACGCCTTGCGCGGCGAGTTCGGCGACATGCTGGCGCTGGGCATCGTCGACCCGGCCAAGGTCACCAAGGCCGCGCTGAACAACGCGGTCAGCGTCGCGACGCTGCTGCTCACGACCGACGCGCTCATCGTCTCCAAGCCCGAGCCCAAGAAGGCCGCCAAGGGCGGTCCGGGCGGGGAAGACATGGACGGCATGGGCGGCATGGGCGGCATGGGCGGTGGCATGGACTTCTGATCCCCAGCCGCACCCCACCTCCAGCCCACACACCACCGACACGAGAACTCCCCCACCATGGCCAAGCAAATCCTGTTCGACGACAACGCGCGCCAGAAGATGCGCGCCGGCATCGAGAAGCTCGCCAAGACCGTGCGCGTCACGCTCGGTCCCGCGGGCCGCAACGTGATCCTCCAGAAGTCCTTCGGCGCCCCGTCCGTCACGAAGGACGGCGTCAGCGTGGCCAAGGAGATCGAGTTGGAGGACCCCTTCGAGAACATGGGCGCGAAGCTCGTGCTCGAGGTCGCCAACAAGACGAACGACGTGGCCGGCGACGGCACGACGACGGCCACGGTCCTGGCCTCGGCGATCTTCAACGAGGGTCTCAAGCACCTCGCCACGGGTGTCAACACGATCGCCCTGCGAAACGGCATCGACGCCGCGGTCGAGACCGCGGTCGAGTCCATCAAGGGCCAGGCCAAGAAGGTCAGGTCGCGCGACGAGAAGGCGGCCGTCGCCGCCATCTCCGCCAACAACGACCGCGCGATCGGCGAGATGCTGGCCAGCGCCTTCGAGAAGGTCGGTGACGAGGGCGTGATCACGATCGAGGAGAACACCGGCCTGGAGACCACGGTCGAGGTCGTCGAGGGCATGGAGTTCGACAAGGGCTACCTGTCGCCCTACTTCGCGACGGACCTCACGAAGCTGACCTGCGAGTTCGAGGATCCCTACATCCTGATCTTCGACAAGAAGATCTCGTCGGTGCGCGAGTTCCTGCCCGTGCTGGATGCCGCCGTGCGCACCGGCCGCCCGCTGCTCGTGATCGCCGAGGACCTCGAGGGCGAGGCGCTCGCGACGCTGGTCATCAACCGGCTCAAGGGCGTCCTCAACGTGTGCGCGGTGAAGGCCCCCGGCTTCGGCGACCGTCGCAAGGCCTACCTGGGCGACATCGCGGTCCTGACCGGCGGTACGGCCATCACCGAGGAGCTGGGCCTGCCGCTCGAGAAGGTGACGGCCGAGCACTTCGGCTCGGCCAAGCGCGTGCGCATCACGAAGGACGCCACGACGATCGTCGGCGGCAAGGGCCACAAGAAGACCATCGAGGAGCGGATCGCGCAGATCGACGTCCAGATCAAGGCCACGAAGAGCGACTACGACAAGGAGAAGCTCGAGGAGCGCAAGGCCAAGCTCAAGGGCGGCGTGGCGGTCATCAAGGTCGGCGGCAAGACCGAGGCCGAGATGAAGGCCAAGAAGGACCTGCTGGAGGACGCGCTGAACGCGACGCGCGCCGCGATCCAGGAGGGCATCGTGGCTGGCGGCGGCGTGGCGCTCCTGCGCGCGGCCGACGCCGTGCGTGCGCTGAAGCTCCCGGGTGAGGAACGCTTCGGAGCCGACATCGTCGAGAAGGCCCTGGAGGCGCCCTTGCGTCAGATCGCCGCGAACGCCGGCGAGAACGGCGCGGTCGTGGTCGAGAACGTGCGCGAGGCGGGCAAGTCGAGCGGCTACAACGCCCTCACCGGCGAGTACGTCGACATGTTCAAGGCGGGCATCATCGATCCGGCCAAGGTCGTGCGTTGCGCGCTGCAGAACGCGGCCTCGATCTCGGGCCTCCTGCTCACGACCGACTCGATGGTCACGGAGATCAAGGACGAGAAGCCGCGCGTCGAAGGCTCGATGGCCTGAGACGGCCGGTGGCGACGAACAAGGGCGGCGGCGGGTGCAACGCCGCCGCCCTGCGCGCTTCCCGACCAGGGCGGACAGGATGAGCGAAGAGCGCGACTACTACGAGGTCCTCGAGGTCGACCGCAAGGCCAACGAGGACGAGATCAAGAAGGCCTACCGCAAGGCCGCGATGAAGTACCACCCGGACCGCAACCCGGGGGACAAGCTCGCGGAGGAGCGCTTCAAGGACGCGGCCGAGGCCTACTCGGTGCTCTCGGACCCCGAGAAGCGCGCGCGCTACGATCGCTTCGGCCGCCAAGCCTTCGGCTCGGGCGGCGGCGCCGGACCGACGTTCACGAACGTCGAGGACATCTTCGAGGCCTTCGGCGGCTCGATCTTCGGCGACCTGTTCGGCGGTGGCCGCCGCCGCGCCGGTCCCCAGTCCGGTCGCGACTTGCGGATCGAGCTGGCGCTGTCGCTCGAGGAGATCGACACGGGGGTCGAGAAGCGCGTGGATCTCAAGCGGCGCGAGCTGTGCGCGCCGTGCAAGGGCAGCGGCGCGCAGCCGGGCACCGAGCCCCTACCCTGCAAGCAGTGCGGCGGCCGCGGGCAGGTCTACCGCAACCAGGGCTTCTTCACGATGGGCCTGGTGTGTCCCGCTTGTCGCGGCGCGGGCAGCACGATCGCCAGCCCTTGCGGCGCCTGCAAGGGCGCGGGACGCACCGAGGCCAAGGTCGAGATCAAGATCGACGTGCCCGCCGGGGTCGAGGACGGCATGCAACTGCGCGTGACCGGCGAGGGCGACGCCGGCGATCCGGGCGCGCCGCGCGGCAGCCTGTATTGCATCGTGCGCGAGAAGGAGCACCGCATGTTCCAGCGCGACGGCGCCGACGTCATGTGCAAGCTGCCGTTCTCCTTCACGCAGCTCGCGCTGGGCGACGAGGTCGAGGTCCCGACCTTGCGCGGGCGCGCTCGGATGACGATCCCGCCCGGGACTGCCAGCGGCAAGGTGTTCCGCTTGCGGGGACAGGGAGTGCCGCAGATCGACGGGCGCGGGCGCGGCGACCAGCTCGTGCACGTCCAGGTCGAGGTCCCGACCAAGCTCGACGCGCGCCAGAAGGAGCTCCTGCGGGAGTTCGCCGAGCTGGAGAGCAAGCACTCGGGGGACAAGTCCTTCTTCGAGAAGATCGCCAGCTACTTCTCCTGAAGCCATGACCGAGCACCACGACATCAGCACCGTCCCCGACGAGCGCCCCATCGAGGAGCGCCTCGCGTCGGCCCTCGCGGAGCGGGACGAGGTCCACCGCAACTGGCAGCGCGCGCTGGCGGACTACCAGAACTTGCGCCGGCGCCTGGCGAGCGACGTCGAGGACGCCGTGAGACGCGGCAAGCGGGCGCTCGTGACGGATCTGCTCCTGGTGCTCGACTACCTCGACATGGCACTGGCCGCGCCGGCCTCGAACCCCGAGACGGCCGCGCTGCGGGCCGGGGTCGAGCTGACGCGCGGCCAGTTGTGGTCCGCGTTGGAGAAAGAGGGCGTGTCCGTCGTGCGCGAGAGCGGGGCGTTCGATGCCGCCTGGCATGAATGCGCCGAGCGCGTCGCGACGGCCGAGGCGGCCGCGGGCACGATCCTGCGTGTCCTGCGGCGGGGTTACGCCTGGCAGGGCACCGTCCTGCGACCGGCGCAGGTGCGGGTGGCAGCCGCGCCCGCCGGCGAGTCCATCGGCCAGGAGTCCTGAGACCGTGCCCACCTACGACTACGTGTGCGGCGCGTGCGGTCACGCCCTCGAGATCTTCCAGTCGATGACCGAGGCGCCCAAGCGCAAGTGCCCGGCCTGCGGCAAGTCGAAGCTCGAGCGGCGCATCGGCGCCGGCGCCGGCTTCCTGTTCAAGGGCGCGGGCTTCTACCTGACCGATTACCGCTCCAAGTCGTACGCGGAGGGCGCCAAGCAAGAGAGCGCCGCGAGCGGCGAGCCCAAGCCGTCCGAGGCGCAGTCGAGCGCAGCGCAGGCGCCGGGGTCGAAATCGTCGGAGTCGAAGGCCGACGCCAAGCCACCCGCGAAGGGCGAGGCGCGAGCGAAGCCGCGCCGCGCGGGCGGCCAGCCACCGCGGGAGTGAGGCTCAGGCCGGGAACAGCTCGGCCACCAGCTCGGCGATCGCAGTGCCCTCGTTGTGCGGCAGCAGCCGGTGCGCGGCCGCGATCGCCTCGGGCATGCCCGTCGCCATCGCGACCGACAGGCCCGCGGCGGCGAACATGGGCAGGTCGTTCGTCGCGTCCCCCACTGCCACGGTCTCCGCAGCGGCGATGCCGTAGGCCTCGCCGAGCGCGCGCACGCCTTCGCCCTTGCCGCGACAGGGCGGGTGCACGTCGAGCACGGACAGCGGGTTCGCGCGGTGGGTCGGCAGCGCGGAGAGCGGGAAATGCGTCAGGTACACAGGGTGCCGCAGCCAGGCCTGGGCCTCGTCGTGCAGCACGGCCGAGGTGGCGTGGCCGCGGCTGAAGAGGGTCACGCGCACGACGAACTCGACCCTGGAGAGCTCGTCGCGGGAACGGACCGCGAGGCCCACGAGCCCCTGGAGCGACGAGCGCTCCAGCTCGTCGCGCGGCGGGCTCGCGTACTTCGCGTCGTTCGTCATGACGACCGTCAGGAGGTCTTCGCGCTCCGCGAACTCGAGAGCGCGCGCGACCGTGCGCGCCGAGAGCACGCGCTCCTCGAGCATGCGGCGTTGCACCGGACACCACAGACCGGCTCCGTTGAACGTCACGGCCGGGGTCTGCAAGCCGATCTCGTCGACGATCGGGATCGTGGAGGCCGTGGAGCGCCCCGTGGCGATCATCACGCGGCCCCCGCGCGCCTCCAGGTCGCGCAGCGCGCGCGCGTTCTCGGGATGCACGCGGCCCGCCTCGTCGAGCAGGGTGCCGTCGAGGTCGAGCAGGATGGCGCGGTAGCGCGCGGGCCTCGCGGAGGAGAGCGGAGCGTGGATCACGATCCAGGCATCATGGCACCTGGAGCACGGCGCGAGCCAGCTTCGCGACCTCGACCTCGACCTCGACCTCGCCCAGAGGCGTGGAGAGCCCCTGGCGGTCCCGCCGCGAGAGACGCAGCGCGTGCCGGCCCGGCACGATCGAGGCGACGGTCTCGGCGGGGTCCCACTTCGAGAGCCACACGCGGCGCAGGACGCGCTCGCCCTCCTGCTCACGCGCCACGATCTCGACCTGGTAGCCGTGGTCCTCGAGCAGCGCGCCTTGCAGCGTGAGCTCGACACGCCCCGCGCGGCGCAGCACGAAGTCTGCGCCGCCGCGTACCTCGCCCGGGGCCAGCGTGATCGGCTCCAGGCTGCGGCCCTCGACGTCTTCCCCACGGGCCGAGACGGAGAGAGGCTGGCTGTCCACCAGGCCGCGCAGCAGGTAGTTCCCGCGGGCGTCCGTGCGCGCCGCGCGAGCTCCGCCCCCCGCGCGCCGCTCGAGCCTGGGCTGGCCGCGGTCGTCGACGCCCAGGACGAGCGGCTGGGGGGGCTCCATTTCGATCGCGGCACCCAGGCGCTCGACCTGGATGCGCACGCCGGCGATCGGCAGGCCCTCGGGGTCGGTCACGCGTCCGCGGATCTCGTTCGCGTCGAGCGTGAAGTCCGCGAGCTGCTCGCCCGCGCCCAGCACGAGGCGCTGCTCGAGCGGCATGCGGCGATCGGGGTGGTGCACGAGCGCGAGGTAGGTCCCGGTGCGACGGTTCTCGATCCGGTACTCGCCGCGGTGGTTGGTCCGCGCAGCGAACGGGTCCTGGCCGTCGCCCGCCCAAGTCCAGCCGGACTCGCGGCCCTCGACCCAGGGCACGAGCTTCACGACCGCGCCCTCCAGCACCCGCCCGCCCTCGCGCACGACGCCCGCGAGGGTGCCGCGTGGCGGGGCGACGAAGTCGATGCGCAGGTCGGAGGACTCGGCCAGCGAGACTTCGCGCCAGGGCTCCTCGCGGACGGCGCGGTCCGCGTCCGCCTCGAACCAGGCGGACTCGCCGTCCTCGAGCTCGAGGCGGAAGGCGTGGACGCCGCCCTCGAGCGCTTCGAAACGCGCTTCGCCGCGCCCGTCGGAGAGCACGCGAGCAAAGCGCTCCTGGCCGCGGTCGACCGGCAGCCGGGCCGGACGGTGACCGACCGGCGCGCCAGCCACGGCGCGACCCGCGCCGTCGTGCACGACGACGGTGACGCGCGCGCCGCGGCGCAGGACCAGGCGCGCGGCGTGGTCCGCGTCGCGCGGCTGCCGCGCTTCGACGGCCACGGCCGGTGCGAAGCCGGGAGCCGTGGCCGTGAGGCGCGCGAGCCGACCGGGGTAGCCGGCCAGCACGGCGCGGCCGTCCTCGTCCGTGCGCGCGGTGCGCACCTGCACCTCGCCCGAGAGATCCTGGCGGTCGGGGGTTCGGGCCCACTGCTCGAGCCGCTCGGGGCCCTCCGCCGTGACCAGCACGCGCGCGCCCTCGACGGCCAGGTCCTGCTCGTCGACCACCGTGATCACCAGCCGGCGCTCGGCGACGACCCGGATCTCGCCCAGGTCGATCTCTGTCCCGTCGACCAACACCAGGTCCTTGCGCTCGAAGTCCACGCGCCCCGGAGCCGAGATGCGCAACCAGGCCGGGCGCCCCGGCGGCGGCGCGCGCGGTTCCGCGCAGCGCAGCTCGCCTCCCGGCCAGGCGCGTTGGACCTCGTTGCGCTCGTCGCGCAGCACCCGGAAGCGCCCGACGCCCCACCACACGACGAACTCCTCGAGGGGCTCGCCGGTCGCGTCGTCGACGACCCGCGCCTTGAGGCCCGCGTCGGCGTCGACGACGAACTCCATCGAGGACGAGGGCGCACTGACATTGCGCGCGCCGGCCACGTGCCAGACCTCCCCGCGCTTCACCGCAAGCGTCAGCCGGTAGGCCTCTCCGGCGAGGAGCCCCTCGACGCGGAAGGTCCCGTCGGGTCCCACGACCGCCGTGCGTGGCCGCGCCTCGATCACGGCGTCCCCGTCCTCAGGCTGTGGCTCCTCGGTCGAGGCCTGGGTCGCATCCGCTGCCGGCGCAAGGCGGCGCGCCACGACACGCATCGCGCCGGCCAGGACGCCGGGCTTCAGGCGCACGCGACCCGAGATCGCGGCCCCGGGCTCGAGCCGGACGACGAAGCCCGCGAGCTCCTCGCCCGCTCGCTGCGTGCGGCCGGCGACGCGCGCCAGCGCCGAGCCCTCGCGCACGAACAGCAGCTCGAAGGGCCCCGGCGCGAGCTCGTCGACGCGGAATCGTCCGGCCGCGTCCGTCTCGGCCACCGGCACGCCGTGGCCGGGGATCGAGAGCGCGCCGCCCGACGCCAGCGCGTCGGCCGCCACGAGCACGCGCACGCCCGGGGCCGGCGCGCCGCCGGCCTGCAGCACGACGCCCGCGACGGCCGCCCCGGGATCGAGCGCGATGTCGCCCAAGTCCAAGTCGTCCTGGCGCAGCTCGCCCAGCGCTTCACGGTACGTCGGCGCGCGGCCCGCGGCGCGTGCCACGAGCCGCACGCGCCCGGGGAGCAGCGCGTCGAACGCGAAGCGCCCCTCGGCGTCCGTCTCGGCGCGCGCGACGTCGAGCCAGCGGCCGGCGAAGGCCTCCCGCTCCAGGTCGAGCGGCACGCGTGCCCATTGCGAGCTCGTCGTGGCCCACACGCGCGCCCCGCCCAGCGGGCGGCCCGCCGCGTCGACGACGCGCCCGGTGACGCGCGGGCGGGGCTTCGGTCGGCGCCGCGGGACGAGGGCGGGCTCGGGCACAGGCTCGATCGCCGTGCGTGTCGGGCGCGCGGCGCCTGCGCCGGGCTCCGGATCGAGCGCCGCGCCGGTCGACTCCGGACCGACGCCCACGCGGCCCGCAGCCAGGCTCGCGCGCGAGCCGGCACCAGGGTCGAGCAGGGCCAGTGCAGCGATGAGGCCGGCGGCCAGCAGCGCCAGGAGGACGAGAGGGCGTGAGCGCACGGTCGGGAGGTCCGGCCTCGAAGCTACACCTCCGGTCCGTGTCCGGGTATCCCGCCCCGTGCGCTCACGCGCCGCGCACGTCCAGCGTGATCTGCCCCGGCGTCCCGACCGAGAGCTCGACGGTCTGCTCCACCGGCGTGGCCGTGCTGTCGCCCGGACCCGTGCCGAGCGGACGCGCCGTGACACGCCAGCGGCCGGGCTTCAGTCCCTGGAAGCGGACGCGGCCGTCGCCCCGCGTGATCTCGAACTTCGTGTCGCGATCGGTCTCGTCGACGAGCTCCGCGCGCACCTCGCACGGCGTGGCCGGCGAGCCGTCCGGTCGGCGGCACAGGACCTCCAGGCTGGCGCCCTGCCGCGCCACGAGGTCGACGCCCGCGCGCGTCCCGTCGACCGGGACGCGCACGACCTCGCTCTCCACGCGCTGCACGCCCTGTCCGGAGGCCGTGACGACCAGGTCCGTATCGGGGCTCACGCCGCGCAGGCGGTAGCGACCCTCGGCGTCCGTGGTCACCGTGCCACCGCCGCCGCCGCCGAACGAGACCGGCCCGTCGCCCGCGTCGACCGCGAACACGAACTCGCGCCGCGACACTCCGCCGCCGCCACGGCGCTCCGCGCGCACGCGCAAGCCCGCGACGCCTTGCCCCTGCTCGTCGACCACGCGTCCTTCGAGGATCGAGAGCGGGAGCTCGACGTTCTCGCGCGTCTCCCCCGTCCGCACGCGCAGCTCGAGCTCGTGCGCCATCGCGCGACCGGGGTGCGCGACGGACAGCACGTACTCGCCGACCGCCACGTTCTCCAGCGCGTACTCGCCCTGCCCGTCCGTGTCGGCCCGCGGGCCCTCGCCGAGGAAGTCGAGGTCGTCGCCGCCCTTCGCGCGCAGCCGGACCGTGGCTCCGGCCAGCGGACGCCCGCCCTCGCGCACGCGGCCGGTGACGCGCGCACGCTCGGGCGCGGTGAGCACGGTCTCGTGCTGTCCACCCTCCTGGACCACGACCTCGGTCCAGGGTTCCTCGGGCGGCGCTTCACTGCTCCCGCTGCGCGCCAGCGCCACGCGCATCGCGCCGCCGCCGGCGCCGAAGATGCGCGGCGCGTCGCTCGCGGCGAGCCGCACCGCGTGTGTGCCCGGGCTCAGCCGGGACAGCGTCACCCGCCCCTCGGCGTCGGTGACGGGCGCGCCCCCCGGTCCCAGGAAGGCGGGCTCGTCCCCGGCACCAGGCGCCTGATGCTCGATGGCCTGACCGACGACCGGCGCGCCGCGCGGATCGACGACCCGCACCACGAGCGTGCCGCCGGCCGACAGCGCCAGCGCGCGTTCGACGTCCGCGCCGCGCGGCAGGTCGATCGGCTCCGTCACGAGCTCGGCGTGCTCCGCGTGGGTGACACGGATCCGGGCCCGCGAGCCCGGCAGGCTCGAGACGCGCGCGAGGCCCTGCGCGTCCGTGCGCGCGCGTTGGGCCGCGCCCCCACCGAACTCGAGCCCGTCGTCGTCGTCGCCGCCGAGTCCAGCGCGGAACGTGAAGCTCCGTGCGCCGCCTGGGCCGCCCGCCTCGTCGCGCACTGCCTCGAGCGTCACGCGCGCGCCGACGACGGGCGCGCCGGAGGCCGCCGACGTGACGCGCACGGTGACGACCGAGGTGCGCTCCAGGCGCACGACGCCCAGATCGTTGTCCTGCCCCTCGACGACGCGCACGTCCGTGCGCTCCCAAGGTGCGTAGCCCGCCGCCTCGACCCGCACCGTGACCTGCGGGGCCCCGCTGCTCGCGGCGCCGCGCCCGCCGAAGCCCATCCCGGACACGCGCAGGCCGCCGTAGCGCACCCGGCCCTCGGGGAAGTTGCGCACCGCCCGGTTGCGCTCGTCGGTGAGCGGCGCGGCGAAGCGCGCCCCCGCCGCCACGCTCATGTCCGTGATCGGCGCGCCGCTCGTGGCGTCGACGACCTGGAACACGAGCGCGGTCTCGGCCCGGTACGCGAGCTCGACGCCGCGCTCCCCAGCGACCGCCTCGACGGTGTTCGAGCGCGTCGGGCTGCGCAGCATCGCCCCGAAGCCCTGCGTCGCGAGCCGCGCCGAGAGGCGCACCCGGGCCTCCTTGCGCAGTCCCCTCACGACGAAGCTGCCGTCGGCCGCGACCGGCGCCAGGCGCTGGCCGAGCCCGGGCCCGAAGTCGCCTCCGAAGCCAGGCCCGCCGGGGATCGCCGCGACGCGCAGCAGCGTGGCCTCGGCCGGCGGCGCACCCGAGAGACGCCCGGAGATCTCGAAGCCCTCCTCGAGCTGGATCACGAGCCCGCGCACGATCTCGCCGGGGCGGGTCGTCTCGCCGCTCTCGTCCTTGTCGGGCGCCGCCTCCGAGGTGACGCGCAGGCTCCACGGGCCGGCGGCCAGCACGTCGACGCGGAACGCGCCCTGGGCGTCGGTGCGCGCCGCGACGGCGCCGCCGCGGCCGGCGAACAACGCCATGGGGCCCGACGCGGCGCGGCGGCGGCGCAGCTCGGCGCCCTCCACGGGCCGGCCGAGGTGGTCCACGACGCGCCCCTCGACGACGACGCCGCGCTGGACCACGAGATCGCCCAACTCCGGCTTCGACTCGGACAGCGGGCGCTCGACGTCGAGCGGCGCGAAGCCTGCGGCGCGCACCGCGAGCCGGACGCGCGCCTCGGCACGCGGCTCCAGCGCGAAGCGACCCTCGGCATCCGTGCGCGTCTCGACGCGGCGCATCCAGGGCATCTCGAGCGGGTCGACCTCGTCGAGCGCGAGCTCGTCGAACCCGCTCGTGCCCGCGGCCAGGACCAGCGCCCCGGGCACCGGCCGACCGGACTCGTCGAGCACGCGGCCCGTGACCCGGCGCGCGCGTCCCGGCGCGTCCGCGGTGGTCGCGGCCGCCTGAGCCCCCTCGCTCGCGCTGCCGCTCTGGACAGCGCGCGCAGCGCCGACCTGCGCGACGTCGGCGATCTCCGCCGGCGTGCGCAGAGGCTCGGCCGTGAGCGGCGCACCGCCGCTCTCCGCGACCAGAGTCGGCGCGCTGCCGGATCCGGTGAAGAACAGCAAGGCGCCGAGGAGGGCGAGGACGAGCGCGGCGAGCGCGAAGAGGACGGGGATCGGGCGCATGGGGCGGGCCGCGCACGGGCGCGGAAATGGGGGCTGTCCCCTGGCCGCGCCTCGCAGGGAGAGGGCGGCGCTGCCCGGGACGGAGAGCGTACGGGATCGAACCGGCGACAGTTTGTAAGGGCTCGCGTCCCGGGGGAACGGGGCCGGTCGCGTCCCTTGCAGGTGCGGTGGAAGAGCGGTGAGATGCAGGGGTCGCGACCGGCTCCCGCGCGACCTCCAAGGACGCTGAATCATGCTGCTCGTCCCCTCGATCCACCGCGCCCTGGCTCCCGCCGCCGTGCTGCTCCTGGGTGGGCTGGCCCTGGCCCAGGTGCCCAAGGTCGGACGGCACTACGAACGCCCGGACCTGGGCTTCCGCGTCAAGACGCCCGCCGACTGGGACCTGGTGCCGCCCCAGCCCGGCGACCCGCACATGCTGGTCAAGTTCGATCCGCCGAACACGAAGTACGTGGAGACCGGGCCGGGCTACGGGGACCGGGTGTTCCTCTCGTGCTGGCTGGTCCAGTTCGACCGGCGCCCGAAGGACGAATCCGAGAAGTCGCGCTTCACGCGCAAGCCGCTCAAGGACGTGGTGGAGTGGGTCCAGAAGGCGGGCGAGGTCGAGGAAGGCTCCAAGCACAAGCTCGACGGGAAGAAGGAGCTCAACGTCGGCGGCAAGGTGCCGGCCATCGAGTACGTCCTCACCACGCCCGGCGAGGAGAAGACCTCGAAGCGGGTCTACGCCATGCAGTACGCGCTGGCGCCCGACCTCGACGTGGCGATCGTGTTCACGGCGCCCGGCGCCAAGTCGAAGTGGCCCAAGTACGAGAACGTCTTCGAGCAGATGGCGAAGTCGCTCTTGCGCCTGGAGCTCTCGGCCGCCGGCGCAGGACCGGGCGCGGACGCGCCGCTGCGCGAGCGCGAGCGCGAGAAGCTCCAGAAGAGCCTCGCGGCGCTCGGCGGGGGCTGGAAGCTGCACGAGACGCCGAACTACTTCGTCGTGACGCCGCACACCGATCGCGCCTTCGTGACCGAGCTCTGCGACCGGCTCGAGGCGATCCGCGCCGTGTACGAGGTCGACTACCCCTACGAGAAGGCCAAGGAGCTGCGCGAGGCCGGGGCGGCCGCGCAAACCGGGCTCTCGGAGGCCGAGAAGAAGAAGAAAGAGCTCGAGAAGAAGGCCATGGACGAGCTGTTCGGCGGCGCGGACAGCCGCGAGCTGTCGCGTTGCTCCGTGGTCCGCGTCTTCACCGACCGCGAGAACTACCACAGCTACGGCGGCCCCCCGGGCTCGGCCGGCTATTGGAGCGCGTTCCACCGCGAGCTCGTCCTCTACGACGACCAGGCCGGCGGCGGACGCAACGACACGTGGATCGTCCTGAACCACGAGGCGTTCCACCAGTACATCTTCTACCTGTACGGGAACATCAGCCCCCACAGCTGGTACAACGAGGGCACCGGCGACTTCTACAGCGGCCTCGAATACAAGAACAAGCGCTTCACCCTGAAGCCCAACCTGTGGCGGCGGGACACGATCAAGGCCGCAGTCCAGCAGGGCAAGCACGTTCCGCTCGCCGACTTCGTGCGCTGGTCGCAGGCCGAGTACTACGGCAACAACAAGCTGGGTGTCGACGGCGGCCAGAACTATGCCCAGGGCTGGTCGTTCATCTACTTCCTGCGCACGGGCAAGAAGAACTTCCCGAAGGGCTGGGACGCGTCCTGGGATGGCATCCTGGACACCTATTTCCGCGTCCTGGCGATGTCGAGCGACCTCGATCAGGCCGTGAGCGAGGCCTTCCAGGGGATCGACATGGAGAAGCTCCAGAAGGCCTGGGAAGCCTCGACGAAGTGAGGCGCTCCGCCCCGGCCGTCGCGCACAGCCCGCGCTGGCCGCGCCTTGCTCGCGCCGCGCTGGCGTTGCTGCTCCTGGCCCCGGTCGCGGCGGCGGATCGCGTCCTGACCGTCGACGGCCGCGTGCTGACGCCCAAGAAAGCCCGCGCCGAGGGCGCTGGCTACCGCCTCGAGTTCGAGCACGGGACGATCCTGCTTCCCGACAAGTCGCTGATCGCCTCGGCCGAGATCGAGGGCGACATGTCGGACTACGTCCCCGCCAACGACGACGAGCGCGAGAAGCTGGCCCAGGGGTTCGTGAAGTACCGCGGGCGCTGGATGTCGCGCGCCGGCTACCAGGAGGAGCTGCGCAAGCAGTCCGAGGAGAGCCGCAGGCGCACCGAAGAGCTGGCCCAGCACTCGGACTGGGCCAGCGCCTGGGAGAAGGAGACCCAGCACTTCCGCCTGCGCTCGAACACGAGCCCCGAGATCCTGGCGTACTACGCCGAGCTGCTCGAGACGTTCTACGCGCTCATGGACGAGAAGATCGGCATCAATCCGACGCCCTCGCTGCGGCGCACGAAGATGCAGGTCAACATCTTCAAGAGCCACGAGGAGTTCCTGTCCGTGACCAGCCCGGGCAGCGGCGCGGTCCTGGGCTTCTTCTCCCCGATGGCGAAGTCGTTGAACTTCTTCCACGACTACGCCGAGCCGGCACGCTCCGAATGGGTCGCGCTGCACGAGTGCACGCACCTCCTGACCTTCCTCATCGACCCCCAGTACCTCCCGCAGATCTGGCTCAACGAGGCGGTCGCCGACTACTTCGGCAGCTCGAAGGTCTATCGGGACAAGAAGGGCAAGCTGCGCATCGAGCCGGGCGAGGTCCAGCTCGACCGCACGTTGACGGTCCAGCAGGCCATCAAGAACCTGGGCTCCGCGACCGGCGAGGTGCGGGCCCAGCCCAAGGGCGCGCGCGACGATCCGGCCTCGCGGCCCTTCACGAAGCTCGAAGCCCTGTTCCTCCTGACGCGCGACCAGTTCGACGGCTTCCAGTACGCGCACGCTTGGTCGTTCGTCTACTTCCTCCAGAACGGCGCCGGCGGCAAGTACAGGAAGCCCTTCGACCGCTTCTTCAAGGGCTTGTACACGCTGGAGAAGGGCCTCCCCTACTCGGTCGAGAACGTCGGCGGCGCGGTGCCCGAGATGGGCGGCGTCGGGAAGCTGGTCGCGGCCAAGGACATCCGCGCCTACTTGCTCAAGCAGCTCAAGGTCAAGGACGTCGAGACCCTGGAGCGCGAGTGGCGCGAGTTCATCGCCGCCATCCCGGTGCAGGGCCCCGAGGCCGTGCTCAAGCGCGGCATGCTCGCCGTGCGCCAGATGGAGTACGAGGACGCGCTCCCCGACCTCGACGCCGCGATCGACGGCGGCACGCAGGACCCACGCGCCTGGGCCTTCCGCGCCCGTGCGCACGCGGGCACGGGTGCCACGGACAAGGCGCTCGCTGACTACCGGACCGCGATCGAGAAGGATCCGCTCGCGGCCGCGGTGCGCTACGAGTACTCGCGCCTGCTCGTGGGCCGCCCGGTCGTGCGCCCGCCGCGCTCGGCGGGTGGGAGCGGCGCCTCGCTCGAGATCGGAGAGGCTCCCGACGCTCCCAAGCTGGCCCATGCCGAGGCCCGCGCCCAGGCCGGCTTGGCCTCCGAGCTCGATCCCGACAACGACCGCTTCCGCTCCTGGCTCCAACGCTTCGAATGACCCACCCGCGCCGCTTCCGCGCCCTGATCCTGGGCGTCCTGCTTCCCCTCGTGGCTGCCGGCTGCAGCGGCCTGCGGACGCTGTCGGATCCCACGCTGGTCGTCGAGACGAACGGCGGCCGCGAGTTGGGCGTCGCGACGGATTGGGGGGTCGTGTTCCTGGGCCGCACCGCGCGCTCGGGCCCGGCGCGGGTCACGGCCTGGTTCGGTGACGGTCCCAGCCTGGAGAGGACGGTCATCGAGCCGATCGGCCCCGAGCTGTGCACCGTCGAGGCGCCCATCCGCCTGCCCGACGTGCCGATCGACTTTCGCGACCCGCGGCCGGGCGAGACGCTGCTCGTGTTCGGGCGCGACGCGCGCGGCCCTTGGTCGGAGAGCGTGACCGTCGTCGAGGACCCGCGCGTCCTGGGGCTCTTGACCACGCTCCCGGCGCGGCTCGCGCAGGGGGCCGACCAGGTCGGCGCGGGCG
Organism: Planctomycetota bacterium; assembly: GCA_016795205.1. GTDB lineage: Bacteria > Planctomycetota > UBA1135 > UBA1135 > JAEUHZ01. The sequence goes on from JAEUHZ010000045.1 coordinate 30,756, forward strand.
TCTACTCGATCCCGGTCGGGGGCGACACCCGCACGAAGCGGCTCGTGGGCTTGGCGGCGGGCACGATCCGCCTGCGCACCACTGCCGGCGAGCGCGAGTACCTGGCGGTGGTCGGTCCTCAAGAGCTGTGGCGGCTCGTCACCGCCCGCCGCGACGCAGGCGCTCGCCGGCCCTGGATCTACCGCGACGACGTGCTCTGAGGGCGCGGGCCGCTGGGCGGCGTCCACGCCGGCCAGGGCCCCTGCGGGCTGCGCTGCGCGTCGCCCCCGTCGCGCGTCCCGAGCACGCCGCGGGTCAGCGCGACGTAGACCGGCTTCCCGACGCGCCTCCAGGCTCGCGCCAGGGGCGAGCGACGGATCCCGGCCCCCGCGCCGACGAGCTCGACCCCGCCAGGGCCGCGGCCGTGGCGCGTGTAGCGTCGCCGGTGCTTCTCGACGTGGCGCAGGTCCTCGCGCGCGCGGACCTCGAAGGCCCGCCCGCCACGCGGGTGGCGGCTCGCGAGCTGGAAGTCGATGAGCCACGGGTAGCCGTCCGCGCCGACGAGCACGTTCGATTCCTTGTGCAGGTCGTTGTGGCACACGCCGCGCGCGTGCACGGCCTGCACCAACGTGTCGAGGTGGTCGAAGAAGTCCGCGGGCAGCTCGCCGGCGCGCGAGAGCGGCACGCCGCTCACCCAGTCGCGCAGGAGCACGTCGAGCGCCTCGTCACCAGCCGCGCGGGAGAGCAGGCGTGGCACGCCTGCCAACCCCGCGAGTGCGCGCAGGGCCCGGCGCTCGCGCGCCAGCAGGCGCCGCGCGAGCCAGCCGCTCCCGGGCAGGCGGTTCCCGGACGCCACGCGCCGGGCGCAGGCGGACCCATCGATCTCGACCCGCTCGACGCGGCCGAGGGCGTCCTGCTTGTGGATCTCGGGCGCTTGCACGGCGCGCTGATTGTGCGCACGCTCGCGTGCAGGTCCAAGCCGCGTGCCCCCCCACCCGAGCGAACCCACGATCGTGGCCCGCGGCCTGGCACGTGCCTTCGGCGCGCGGACCGCCTTGCACCCCACCGACCTGGCGCTCGGGCCGGGCGGGGTCATCGGGCTGCTCGGTCCCAACGGCAGCGGCAAGAGCACGCTGCTCAGGATGCTCGTGGGGCTGGTGCGGCCCGACGCCGGCAGCGCGGTCGTGGCGGGCGTGCCGCTCGCGGGCGACGGCACCGCGATCCGCCGGCGGGCGACGTACGCGCCCGGCGAGTTGGCGCTCTACGGCGAGCTCAGCGGGCGCGACCACCTGGGATGGCTGCTGCGCGGTCGCGAGCGCGCCGCGCGCTCGCGTGCGATCGCGCTGGCGGAGACCCTCGGCTTGCCGCTGTCCGCCCGCGTGCGCAGCTACAGCCACGGGATGAAGCGCCAGCTCCTGTTCTCGGCCGCGCTCGCGCCCGCCGTCCCCGTGCGCATCCTGGACGAGCCCACCGAAGGGCTGGACCCGACCAAGCGCGGGGAGGTCCTCGACCTGGTCGCCGACGACGCGCGGGCCGGCCGCACGATCCTGCTCTCCTCGCACCACCTGGGCGAGGTCGACCGCGCCTGCGACCGGCTGGTGTTCCTGGCGGCGGGCCGCAAGATCGCGGACGAGACGGCGGCCAGCGTGGCGCGGCGCGCGCGACGCCTCGTGCGCGTCGCGTACGCGACCGAGGCCGACCTGCTGCTCGCCGAGCGCGAGGTCGGGCGCCTTGCGGGCGCCAGCCCGAGACGCGAGGCCGGTCGGCTCTCCGTCCTGCTCGAGGACGACGATCCCCGCGCCTTCCTCGCTGCGCTCTCCGACCTGCGCGTGCTGCCCGCACCCCAGAGCGTCGAGTACGGCCAGATCTCGCTCCAGGAGCTGTACCGCGAGCTCTACGGCGTGGAGGGCTGCTGATGGGACGCGAAGCGCGCTTCTACGCGTTCGGCTCCCTGGCCTACTTCGTGGTCCTCGAGGCGCTGCTGATCGGGGCCGTGCTCTTCTGGCCGGACTTCGAGGACAACCTCGAGGCCCTGCGCGACATGGCGCCGCTCCAGGCGCTCAAGGGCATGCTCGACCAGATCGGGGCCGGGGGGGTCGCGGCCTACGTGAATGGGCAGCACTTCTTCAAGGGCTGCAACACGGTGGGCACGCTGGCCGCGGTGATCTTCGCCATGAACGCGGTCGCCGGCGAGGCGCACCGCGGGACCCTGGAGTTGTGGCTCTCACGGCCGGTCTCACGCCGACGCCTGCTGCTCGAGCGCTGGGTGGGAGGCGCGCTGGCCGTCGTGGTGCCGGTGTTCGCGTCGACGTTGTCGATCCCCTGGCTCCTGGGCTTCGTCGAGGCCGAGATGCAGCTCGGCCCGCTGCTGCTTGGCGCGGCTCACCAGTCGCTCCTGCTGCTCGCGATCTACGCGGCGGCGTTCCTGTGGTCCTGCCTGACCGCGCGGCCGATCCTGATCGCCTTCGGCATGCTGCTCTTCACCGTGCTGCAGTTCAGCGTCTACCTGATCCAGGTCGCGACGCACTGGAGCCTGTTCCGCCTGACCGACATCGACGTGTTCGTGCGCATCGGCGCCACGCACGCGCTGGACGGGCGGATCTGCTGGCCGCTCGCCGGGGTGAGCGCGGCGCTCCTCGCCACGGCGCTCTTCGTGTTCGAGCGCCGAACGCCCTGAGGCGGTCGCGACGAGCGCGAGCGCGGGCCCGCCAGCCGCGCGCGAGCTACTGGACGGGCTGGCCGGTCAGCGCGTCGTGCCAGTGACCACAAGTCGGCGACCAGACCCGACCCGGCGGTGCCTCGCCGGGCGGCTGCGGGATGTAGGTCGTCTTGACCGCCGGGGTCCCGCTGATCACGGGCACCGGCAGCGGGTTGGTCGTGCGCACCGGCGTCTTTGGGCGCTCGTCACGCGCGAACTCCAGCGCGACCGCGCCGCCGATGGCGGCCCCGCCGAGGAGCACGATCGCCGCGCCCCACAGCGGCGAGCGGCGCGGCGGAGCGGCGGGAACCGAGGGCTGCGAGCGTTCCTGCGGGCGTTGCGTACGGCGATCAGCGCGCGATTTCGACATGCGTGCAGCCTACCCGACCCGACCCGATCCCGCGCGCCGGCTAGAGGCGCGCGCGAAACCAGGCCTTGAGCCCCCACCAGGCGCCGGCGCGGCGCCCGGCGCGGCCCAGAGTCCGCGCCAGGCCGGGCACGGCTGCGAACGCCGCGCGCGCCTCCGTCTGGCGACCCAGCGCGCGGAGCGCGAGCCCGCGGCGGTAGGCGCTCTCCGCGCTGGGCCCGTGACGCGTCTCGAAGGCCTCGGCCGCGGCCAGCGAACCCGCGGCCTCGCCCGCGGCGAGCCGCGCCTCGGCCAGGCGCAACCGCGGGACACCGAACGCGTGGTCGGGGTCCGCGGCCAACGCGCGCTCGAGCGCCAGCGTGGCCGCCCGCGGATCGCCGACCGCGAGTCGCGCGGCACCCAAGCGATGGTGCCACTCGGCGCGCTCGGGCTCACCCTGCGCGGCGCGCTCCAGGTGCGGGATCGCCCGGCGCGCGCGTCCCGAAGCCAGCAGCAGGGCGCCGAGCTTGCCCTGGTTGTGCGGGGTGTCGACGGCGCCGAACTCGCGCTCCAGTCGGCGCAGGCGGCGGGTCTCGACCGCGCGCGAGGTCCACCAGCCGACCACCGCGGACAGGATCGCCGCCGCCAGCAGGAAGTTCAGGAACGGGATTCCGAACAGCCAGCCGAGCCCGGGCACGTGGCGCAGCACGAAGATCAGCGCGAAGACGGCGAGCACGTAGCCGAGGAGCCGCAGCACGGCGGGAGAGTATCCTGCCGGCCCGTGTCGAAGGCCACGACCGAGACCGCCGGCGCGATCCCCGCCGCGTCGGGCGCGAGCGGAGCGGCCGCCGGGCCGCTCGCGCGGCGTCTCGTGCGGCGCGAGCTCGCGCGCGCGGCGCTGGACCTCGCGCGCCTCCCGGGCCGCACGGGGAGCTACCTCCTGGAGCGCGACGCCGCGCGCGCCGAGCTGGCGCGCGCGCTGGCCAGCCACGCCGATCCAACGCCCGCGCCGACGTTCGAGCCTCCGCGCGGCCGGGCGCTCTCGCTGTTCGTCTCGTGCGCCGAGGCCAGCGGCGAGATCCACGCCGCGAACGCCGTGCGGGCTCTGCGCGAGCTGCTGGGCGCGCGCGGCGCGCCCGCCCCACGCCTGGCCGGCCTGGGCGGCGCGCGCCTGGAGTCCGCGGGCGTCGAGCTCGTCGCGGATGTCGTGCACGACGCGCGCATGGGGTTCGGGGCCGTGCTCTCCGCCCTGCCGCGCTACCTGCGGGTGCTCGAGCACGCGGCGACCCGCCTGGAGCGCGAGCGGCCCGACGTGCTGCTCGCCGTGGACTCCCCGGCGCTGCACGTCCCGCTCGGACGCATCGCGCGCGCGCTGGGCGTCCCGGTCGTGCACTTCGTCGCGCCGCAGTACTGGGGCTGGGCGCCGTGGCGCGCCGCGCACTACGCGCAAGCGGTCGACCTGGCCCTCACGATCCTGCCGTTCGAGCCGGCCTGGTTCGCCGCGCGCGGCGTGCACGTGGCGCACGTCGGCCACCCGCTGCTCGACGAATTGGCCGGGGTCGAGCGCGGCGACCCCGAGCGCGGGACCGAGCTCGTCCTGCTGCCCGGCAGCCGCCCGGGCGTCGTGCGGCGCAATCTGCCCTGGATGCTGCGCGCCGTCGCGCCGCTGGCGCGCAGCGGTGCGATCCCGCGCGTGGTCGTGCCGGCCGCCCGGCCCGAGACGACCGCGCTGGTGCGGGCGGAGGTCGCGCGCGCCGGCGCGGCGGACTTCGCGCGGGTCGCCCCGGGCGAGTTGCACGAGAGCCTGCGGCGTGCGCGCGCCGCGTTCAGCGTCTCGGGCACCGTGCTCCTCGACCTGCTCCACCACGAGCTGCCCACGGTCGTCGTCTACCGGCTCGGCTCGCGCTTCGCGGCCGAGGGCCAGGGGCACCTCCTGACCGCCCCTTGGTTCGCCTCCGTGAACCTGCTCGCGAACCGCGAGGTCCTGCCCGAGTTCTCGTTCGCGGGCGAGGGGCCGATCGAGCGCGTCCGCGCGGCGCTCCAGGCTCAGTGGTCGGACGCGCGCGTCCGGGCCCGCTGCCGGTCCGGACTGGTCGAGGCCCGCGCTCGACTCGGACCGGCCGGAGCCGTCGGACGCGCGGCGTCGCACGCGCTCGCGACCGCCTGCGCCCGCGCGCGCGGAGGCCGGGCGTGAGCCGAGCGGCGCCCGACGCGGCCGGCGCAGCGGGCTTCCCGCCCGATTTCCCGCCCGGCGCGCTGAAGGACTTCCCGGATCCGGAGTACCGGTCCGAACCCATGGGTCTCGAAGCCACGCGGTTGATGTTGCAGGTCCAGCGTGGCGACGATCGCGCCTTCGACACCTTGGTCGAGGGGCTGCGCTCGCGCGCCTACCACGTGGCGCGCTCGATGGTCGGCTCGCCCGACGACGCCCTGGAGCTCACGCAGGAGGCCTTCCTCAAGGTCTACAAGGCGCGCGCGACCTTTCGCGAGGGCGAGCGCTTCCTGCCCTGGTTCCATCGCATCCTGCGCAACACCTGCTTCTCGTTCCTGCGCGGGACGAAGCGCGCGCGCTCCCTCTCCGCCCACGCCCCTGGAGCCGACGACGACGCTCCCGACTTCGAGATCGAGGACGGGACCGACCATCCGGCGGAAGACCTGCTCCAGAACGAGCGCTCGCAGGCGTTCTGGACCGCGTTCAAGAGCCTCTCGGCGCGCGATCGGGAGATGCTCGCGCTGCGCCACTTCAAGGAGCTGTCGTACCTCGAGATCGCGAGCCACCTCGGGATCCCCGAGGGCACCGTGATGTCCCGCCTGTTCCACGCGCGCAAGCGCCTGCGCGAGAAGCTCTCGCCGGAGCTCTTCGAGGGATTCCTGGGGGAGATCGGGCGGTGAGCACGCCGGCGCGCCCCGCACCCGCGGCACCCACCGCCGACGAGTTGCTGGCCATGGCGTACGCCGACGGTGAGCTCGCGCCCACCGCGCGCGCCGAGTTCGAGGCCCGTCTGGCGCGCGAGGCGCCGCTGCGCGTGCTGGTCGCCGAGCAGCAGCGAATCGCGGTCATCGCGCGCGAGGCCGCGCCGGCCGAGCCGCTCGAGCTGGCGGAGCTGCGCGTCGCGCGCGCCGCCTCGCAAGTCGGGCTGTGGCTCGCGGGCCTCGGTCTCCTGGTCCTGGCCCTGCTGTGGGTGTTGGCGTGGCTGGTCCTGGCCGGCGTCGAGGGCGCTCCGCGGCCGCCGCTGGTGGTCGCGGCCATCGCGGGCCCACTCGGTTTCGGACTGCTCGTCGCGCGCGCGCTGCTCGCGCGGCGCGCCACGCTCCACCTCGACCCCTACCGGGACTTGCGCCGATGATCGTGACGACCACCGACCTCGTGCCAGGCCGCGCGATCCGCGACGTGCTCGGGCTCGTGCGCGGCAACACCGTGCGCGCGGCCGACGCGCACAGCGACCTGTCGGCCTGGATGAAGAACCTCGTGGGCGGCGAGCTCGCCGAGTACACGAAGCTCCTGGCCGAGAGCCGCGAGCAGGCCTTGGACCGGATGCGGGAGCAGGCCCGCGCGCTGGGGGCCGACGCGATCGTGGGTGTGCGCATCGCCACGAGCGAGATCTGCTCCGGGGCGGCCGAGCTCCTGGCCTACGGCACCGCCGTGCGCTTGGAGCCGCTCCAGGACCGCCAGCCGTAGAGCGCCGGCGCCGCAGCGCGCGCCAAGGGTTTCCCGCGCCAGGCCGCCGCGCCCCGGGGTGGCGCGAAGTCGGGGTTCGAGGAGGGTTTCCGCGACGCCTTGAGGCACTAGGATCCGGCGCCATGAACGTGCTCCTGCAGGTCCTGCTCCCCTTCCCGGTCCTCGCCACCCTCCACGCCGCGCCGGCCATGACGCCAGCGGCCAAGCCGGCGGTGTCACAGGCGTCGGGGCAGCCCCCGGCGTCTCCGGCTCAAGCGCCCGACCTGGGACGCGAGATCGATACGTCCCTGCGCTGGCTGCGCCATGCGCAGGACCCCGGAACCGGCGCCTACGGCGCGAGCGTCGAGGCCACGGCCTGGACCCTGCGCGCGATGATCCTCTCGCCGCGGCGCTACCAGCGCATCGACGGGCCCTTCGTGGAGCGCGCGCTGCAGTTCCTCGCGCAACGGCAGCGCGCCGACGGCGCCATCGCCGACGAGGGCGCCGCAGAGGCGGACGTCGTGCGACAGACGCGCGCGGCGGCCGGCGCGCTGGCGCTGCACGCCGACGACACGACCAAGGACGCGCTCCAGAAGGCGCTGGCCTTCGTGGCACGACACGGCGGTGACGCGCCGGCCTTCGACGATCCCGCGCTGCCGACGGACCCACAGGCCCTGGTCGCGCGCGTCACGGAGCTGCTCGCCAAGCGTGGTCGCGAGGGCGCCTGGGACGGCGCGCTCGGCAAGGTCGGCGAGACCGCGCGCAACGTGAACGTGCTCGTGCGCGCCTGGCCCGCCTTGAAGCCGGCCGACTCTGCCCCGCCGCGCTTCCAACCGCTGCCGGCATCCGAGCCGGCCGACCCGGCCAAGGTCACGGCTGCCGTCGAGCGCGGCGGGCGCTGGCTCGCCGCGCAGGCCGACGGCGGGAAGTTCGGCGCTCCCGGGCGTCCGGATGCGGGCCTCACCGCCATGGCGGTCGGCGCGCTGCTCGCCGTGCCGAAGCCGCGCCCGACCGAGGTCCAGGCCACGATCGACGCCGGCATCGCCTGGCTCGTGTCCCTGCAGAAGCCGGACGGCTCGATCCACGACGGCAAGTACGCCAACTACGCCACCTCCGCCGCCATCCTGGCGCTGGTGCGCCACGGCGACCCGGCGCACGCGCCGGTGATCGGCAAGGCGCGCGATTGGCTGGTCGCGCTGCAGGTCGGGCCGGAGGAGGGCTACTCGCCGGACCACCCCTACTACGGCGGCATCGGGTACGGCTCGAGCGAGCGGCCCGACCTCTCGAATTTGCAGTTCGCGCTCGAGGCGCTGGCCGCGTCGGGGCTGCCCAAGGAAGACGCCGCCTTCCAGCGCGCCCTGAAGTTCCTGCAGCGCTGCCAGAACCGTTCCGAGTCGAACGACATCGCGATCCCCGACGGCGGGAAGGTCGTCGTCTCGGGCGACGACGGCGGTGCGGCCTACCTGCCGGGGCAGTCGTTCGCCGGGACGATCGAGCTGGAGGACGGCCGCAAGATCGCGCGCTCGTACGGATCGATGACCTACGCGCTCCTGAAGGGCTACATCTTCGCCGGCCTGCCGCGGGAGGACCCGCGGATGAAGGCCGCCTGGAGCTGGATCTCGAAGAACTGGACGCTCGACGTGAACCCCGGCTTCCAGGCCGGCGCCGATCCGACGGCGGCCTACCAGGGTCTCTACTACTACTTCCACACGATGGCCAAGGCACTCGACCTCTACGGCAGCGAAGTCGTCGTCGACGCCCAGGGCAAGGAGCACCGCTGGCGCGAAGAGCTGGCCGGGCGCGTGCTGGGGCTCGCGCGCAAGGTCGACGGCGCGTGGACCAACGAGAACTCCCCGCGCTGGCAGGAGGGCAACCCGGTGCTCGGGACCGCCTACGCGCTGCTCACGCTGGAGCTGACGCGGAATCGGCCGTAGCGGAACGCAGCGCGGCGCGCCGCGCGCGGTGCCCGTGCGCGGCGCGGCGCCGCGCCCGCCGCCCTCACTTCAGCTTCTCCCAGTACTCGGCCGGCATGTCGTGCGCGATCTTGAGCGCGCCGTTGGCCCCGCCGTAGACGGGCTCGTCGATGCGCAGGACCTTGCCCGAGCCCAGACGCTGCTTCATCTCGGCCTCGATGGCCAGATCGAGCCCCTTGATCAGGCTGCCGCCGCCGGCGAGCAGCACCCGGTTCTTCAGACGCTGCTGGAACTCCGGGTCGAACGTGGCGATCAACTGGGAGAGGCCTTGCACGATCGGGGGCACGATCGAGCGACAGGCGGTGCGCATTTCCTCGGTGATGTCGAACGCGGTGGGCTTCCCGTCGACGGGCAGATCGACGACGACGGGCGGCATGGCCTCGGACACGCTCGCGTGGCGTTCCTTGAGCTCCTTGATCATGCGCGTCGTGAACTGCGCCTGCGGGTGCTTGCGGCGTACGAGCTCGGCCAGCGCCTCGTCGACGTAGTCCCCGGCGAACGTGTTCGTGAGCTGGTCCGACTCCTCGGGCATCGTGCCGTGCATGCGGCACAGGTCCGTGGTGCCGGCGCCGATGTCGATCACCAGCACGTCCTCGAGCATGTCCAGCCCATAGGCCACCGCGAACGGCTCGGAGCACAGCATCACGGAGTCGAGCGACTCGCGCGCAGCCTTGAGGATGGCCTCCTTGTGGTGGATCGCGGCCTGCGCGGGGACGCCGATGACTCCGTACACCAGCTCGTCCGACTTGGGCTTGCCGAGGCGGATGATCTCACGGATGAGGTCCGCCGCGGCCTGCATGTTGCCTGCGACGTCGTCCGTCGTGCGCTGGCTGTGCTTCAGCACGCCTGCGGCCAGCGGGCGGTAGAACCGCAGCGAGAGCCGGTGCTCGACGGCCTCGTCGCCGTACAGCACCTCCTTGCCGAGCAGCTTGCGCGCCACGACGTCCTTGGGGTAGCCGACGTGGGAGCTGAGCGTCGTGCGGACGCCGTTGCTCGCCGCGACCGAGGTCCGTGACGTGCCCAGGTCGATACCCATGTAGAGCACGCCCTGGTCTTTCTTGACCGCCTCGCCGACCTTGCCGTCCGCGCTCATGTCGAACTCCGTCGCGGCCGCGCGAGGCGGCCCTCCGATCACCTCTCGAGCTCGCGCTTCAAGGCCAGGTTGGCCTCGAGGATCGTGAGCATCATGACCTTCTTGCGCTCGAACTCCGGCTCGGCGCCGCTGAGGCCCTGCACGGTCTTGTAGATGGACGGCAGGCCGAAGTCGACGCCCTTCAGGGATGCGACGCGGCGCAGCTCCTCCTCGGTCAGCCCCAGCGCCTGGGTCAGCTTGGCGATGCGGCGCTCGAGGATCTCGATCTGCCGCTGCTTCTCGCGCAGCTCCTCGGGCGTCGCGGGCTCGTGGTGCGGGACAGCCGGGACGAGCTTGGCCTCGTTGGCCCGTCGGATCGCGGTGGCCACGGCTTCCGGGTCCACCCCCACGAAGTTCCCGCCCTCGAACCCCTGCTGCGCGAGCAGCTCGAGCAGCGCCTGCCCGATCGGGTCGTCGGGGGTGAGTCGCGGAGCAGCGCCCGGCTGGCTCTCGGGCGGCGGAACGAAGGCCACGATGCGCGCCGGCTCCTCGGGCGCGAGCCCCGCGCCCTCGCGCGCGCGCTGCTTGGCGCGACGCTTCTTCTCGTAGAGCTGGTAGAGCTCGGTCTCGACGAAGCGGTCTCCGCCGGCGCCGTCGGCCACGGTCAGCCCGTCCTCGGCCACCGCCACCAGCGTCTCGAAGGACAAGTCCAGGCCTGCACGGTTGTTCGCGACGCCGATCGAGAGCGAGATCCGCAGCGTCCGTCCGTCGCGGTCGAAACGCAGCTTGCGGGCCCCGGCCAACATGCGGCGCGCCAGCAGGCCGGCCGATTCGGGCGTCGTGTGCGGGAACACGAGCAGGATGCGATCGTCCTGCGTCAGGCCCAGGAGATCGCTGTCGCGCAGCGAGCCGCGCAGCATGGACACGACGGCCTTGAGGATCTCGTCCTTGGACTCCCAGCCGTACAGGTCGTGGAGCTGCCCCAGCCGGTCGACGCCCACGAGCATGACGACGAGCGAGAACTTGTGCCGCACCGCGCGGTCGAACTCGGCGCGCATGAGCCGCTCGACGTCCTCGGCCGAGAAGAGCCCCTGGGCGGCCTCGGAGAGCTTCACGACCTGGAACTCGGGCATCGGTGGCTGGGGCGGCTCGGACGGCGCGCGGACCCCGCTTCCGGGGCCGACACGGAACCCGCCGCGCCGACCGGAGTCAACCGTCCGGGGGGACGGAGGGACCAAGTCGGTCGCCGCGGGGGGCCCCCGGCGCTCGCTCCGGAGCCGGATCGGCAGCCGAGCGGGCCGCTCTTGAGGGGCTGCGGCTTGTCGGATCCGCGGTGGCCGCTTCCAATCGATCCTGGTCCGGGGCGCTCGGCAGGCGCGCGACCCGGCCCTCCCGGCGAGCCCCATGAGCCCCACCCGCGTCCTCCTCGTGCCCATCCTCGCCCTCCTCGGGATCGCTCCGGCCTACGCGGGCGGGACGGAGCCCGGGAGCTTCCTGCTCTTCCCCGAGTTCGACAACCGGCCGGGCCAGGCGACGTACCTGACGGTCACGAACGTGAACGGCTCGACGACCTCGGGATCCGTCCGGCTCCACCTGAACTACGTCGACGCGGCGAACTGCCAGGTCGTGAACCGCTTCGCGGTCCTCACCCCGCGGGACACGCTGACGGTCGTGGCCGCCGCGCATGCCGTCGGCGTCGAGCGCGGCTACATGTGGTGCTACGCGCAGTCCATGACCGGCGTGCCGATCGACTTCGACCACCTGATCGGGGCCTGCCTGAGGATCGACGGCGTCACGGGGACCGAGTACTCGCTGCCGCCGCTCGTGCTGCAGGGCGTGCCGGGCGCCGGGCTGCCGACCGACGTGAACGGAAACGGCAAGCGCGATCTCGACGGGGTCGAGTACGAGCGCGCGCCGCGGACGATCTACGTGCCGCGCTTCACCGGACAGTCCGCCGAGCCGTTGCCGCGCGGCACGGCCTCGAGCGACATCGTGCTGCTCCACCCCCTGGCCGGTCCCGGGGTCACGACGAGCACGGCCTGGCTCGTGTGGAACGACAACGAGGAGGTCTTCTCGCTCGACACGTCCTTCTCCTGCTGGACGCGCCGCTCGCTGCTCTCGGTCTCGGGCGTCTTCGGCGCGGCCTTCCTGGCCGCCACGAACGACGACCCGCTCGAGGTCGTGGGCGCGCCGACGATCGAGACCGGCTGGTTCCAGGTGCGTGCCACCTCGGCGACGGGACCGGGCGGATCGACCGTCACGCCGCAGGTGTTCGGCTTCCTGGCCGAGCGCCGGCCGTACGGCGCCGCGGACCTGCCGTTCGTCGAGGATCTCTGAGTGCTGCTCTCGGCGTCAGAGTAGCCAGCCACCGGCGACGGGCAGGTCGACGCCGGTCACGTGCCGCGCGTCGTCGGAAAGCAAGAACTCGGCCGCGGCCGCCACGTCCTCGGGCGTGCCGGCGAAGCCCAGCGGGATGCGGGCGGCGCGGGCCTCGTCGTGCGTCTGTGCGGCAGCCCCTTCATGGGGGATGACGCCGGGGGACACGAGGTTCACGCGCACGCCGTGCGCGGCCTCCTCGAGCGCCCAGGAGCGCACGAGGACCAGCAACGCGCTCTTCGCGGCGGCGTAGGCCGCGGCCTCGCGCCGGCCGCGCAGGCCTTCCAGGCCGGCGACGCCGAAGAACAGTGCCGCACCGCGCGCAGCGCGCAGCGGTTCGCGCGCGGCGTCGAAGGCGTGCACGGCGGAGAGCACGTTGTTCTCGAGCAGGCGTCGGACCTCGGCTGCCCGGGTGGTCGCCAGCGGCCCGGCGCTGAATTCGCCGACAGCGTGCACGAACGCGTCGAGCCGCCCGTCGCGGGCCAGCACGGCCTCGATCAGCGCACGCGTCTCGTCCTCGTCCTCGAGGTCGGCGCGGTGCACGCGCCCCTCGAACTCGGCCGACAGCGCGTCGGCGCGCGCGGCCGAGGAGCGCCACGTCACGTGGACGCGGGCACCGGATCGCGCCAGTCGCCGGGCCACGGCCAGGCCGATGCCGCGCACCGAGCCCGAAACGAGCGCCACGCGCTGGCTGCGAGCTCCTGCTTCGGCGTGCTGGTCTGCGCCGGCCACGGGGCGACGGTACGCGGCGCCCGCGGATCAGTAAAGGAGTCCCGCCCGCTGCGGGGGCCAGACGCGCAGGTCGACCTTGCCGACCAGGTTCGAGCGCGGGACGAGCCCGAAGTCGCGGCTGTCCGAGCTGTGACGACGGTTGTCGCCCAGCACGAAGTACGTGCCGGGCTGCACGTCGAGGACCAGGCTCGTGCGCGGATCCGGCGCGACCACGTAGGGCTCGTCGAGCACGCGTCCATTCACCTGCACGCGGCCGTCCGCGACGCGCACACGGTCGCCGGGGACGCCGATCACGCGCTTGATGTAATCGACGCTCGGATCGAGCGGATACTGGAGCACGACGATGTCGCCGCGCTGGACGTCGCCGAGCACGAGGCTCAGGTGGTCGATCACGATGCGGTCGCCGTCGTGGATGCCTGGCGACATCGAGCTGCCACGCACGACCGAGAAGTTGAAGACCAGGCCGTAGGCGGTGAGCAGCAGCAGCCCCATCTGCAGGCCAGTCAGGAGTGCCAGGCGTAGCCGGCTGCGGCGCGAGCGCGCCCGCCGCCCGGCGCGAGCCGCCGCGGCGTCCGGCGCTTCGACCGCCGGAGACGTCCAGCGCATGACGACCGGACGCGCCGCGCGGAGGTCAGCCGGGACTGGGGGCAGGCGTGAGCTCACGCCTCCCGCATCGGCCCGCAGGGCACACGGGGTTGAGCCCGACGCGGCCCGGGTGCGCGCCGACTCGCGCCTTCCGGCCCCGCACGCAGCGCGCTACCCTCGCGGCTCGCGCGCCGCCCGCGGCACCCCGCCGCGGAACGCGCCTGGAGCGGACCGCGATGCACGCACCCGACCGCCGGCGATTCCTCCACGGGCTGGCAGCCACAGCGGCGGGTGTGCCGCTGGCCGCCTGCGCGGCGCGCGGCGCGGGACCCTCGCCCGGCAGCGTTCCGGCGAGCACACCGGTCTCGACGGAGGACGGAGCGGCTGGCGGCGCGCGCGCGGCGGACCAGGCCGCGGCGCGGGTCGAGCGCTTCGCGCACCTCGCCGACCAGCGTGGGAGCGTGGCGCCGATCGCTCCGTCCGAGCGCATCGCGCGGCGTGCACGGCTCTCGCGGACGCTCGCCGCCGCCGGGCTCGACGCCATCCTGGTCGAGCCGGGCGCGACGCTGACCTGGCTCACCGGCGTGACGTGGGGTCGCTCGGAGCGGCTGTTCGCGTACCTCGGCACGGCCGACGGCGAGCATCGCTGGCTCGTGCCGGCCTTCGAGGAGGGCCGGGCGCGCCGGCAGATCGACGCCCAGGGCGGCCCGGGCGGCGCCCTGATCACCTGGCAGGAGCACGAACGCGCCGAGCGCGTGCTGGCGGCGTACCTCGCCGAGCGCCGCATCGAGCGCGTGGCCATGGAGCCCCAGCTGCGCTTCGTGTTCGCAGACCGTCTCGGGGCGGCGCACGGGCGCGAGCGGATCGTCGCGGGGCACACCATCGTGTTCGCGCTGCGCGCCCAGAAGGACGCGCACGAGCTCGCGATCCTGCGGCGCGCCAGCGAGCTGACCCAGCTCGCGATCCGGGAGGTGGCCGCCACGCTCGCGCCGGGCGACTCGGGCGCGGAGGTCGCGGCGCGCCTGGCTGCGGCGCACGAGCGGCTCGGGATGCGGAGTCCCTGGACCCTGGCGCTCGTCGACGCGGCCGCCGCGCTGCCGCACGGCGACGACCACCACCTCACGCTCGAGCGCGGGTCCGCGCTGCTGGTCGACACGGGCGCCAGCCTCCACGGCTACCAGAGCGACACGACGCGCACGTGGTTTCCCTTTGCCGCACCGCGCGCCGACGTCGAGCGCGCCTGGCAGGCCGTGCGCGCTGCGCAGGCACGCGCTTTCGAGACGATCGCGCCGGGCGTGCTGGCGCGCGCGGTGGACGCGCGGGCGCGGGCGGCGCTCGTCGAGAGCGGCTACCCGGGTGGCTACGCCGCTCTCACGCACCGGCTCGGACACGGGATCGGGCTGGAGGGCCACGAGGATCCCTACTTCGACGGGGGCAGTGAGGTCGTGCTCGCGCCGGGCATGACGCTCAGCGACGAGCCCGGCATCTACGTGGTCGGCAGCTTCGGCGTCCGCATCGAGGACATCGTCACGGTCACCGAGACGGGCGCGGATCACTTCGGGGAATGGCAGACCTCAGTGCGCTCACCGGCCTGATCCGAGCCCCGTGCCAGATGCGGGACAACCATCAAGTCCCTTGATCTCAGCACCTTAGAGCTACGCCAAGGGTCCTGACCCGACTTGCGAGGCCCGCGGCGTTGCGGCCCGGCGGAGTCCAGGGCAGCGGTCGCCCGCCCACTGGGAACGGCCGCCGAGGAGAAACCCCATGGCTCACCCGCCCCCGGACACGTTCTGCCGCTTCTTCGGATTGGCCTTCTTCTGGACGACCTTCGCCGCCTCGGCGGTCCTGGTCCTGGCCGTCTCGGGACTGCCCCGGCTGGTCTTCGGCAGCTGACCGGCTCGCTCAGCGGGCCGCGACGACCGCCGCGACGCCCGCGATTCCGAGCAGCGCGCCCAGCACGGCCCGTGCGCCGTGGCGTTCCCCGAGCGCGAGGCCCAGCGGCAAGGTGAAGAGCGGCGTCGTCGCGAACAAGACCGCGGCGACGCCGCTCGGCAGCCCGCGCAGCGCGAGGTGGAAGAGCGGAAGCCCGATCACCGAGCCGAACAGCGCGGCGAGGAACAGTCCGCGGCGCGCGCCGCGCTCGCGCCACGGTCGCGCGAGGGCCACGACCTCCCCGAGGACGCTCGCTCCGCGCGCCGCGCTCCCCAGCACGGCGGCGACGACGAAGGCGCCGGCGATGCCGCCGCTCATGCGCGCCAGGGTGCCACCCAGGACGTCGACACCCTGCATCGCCGCGTGGCCGGTCACGACGCCGGCCGCCTGGGCCACCGCGCCCAACGCCGCGAAGGCCACACCGACGCGGCGCGCGCGTGGATCGCGTCCAGCCGCGCGCGGTCCCTCGCCGACGACGCAGGCCACGCCCAGCACGACGAGCGCGCCGCCCAAGAGCGCGCTCCACGGCAGGCGCTCCCCGTGGAGGATCCAGCCCAGGAGGACCGCGGCGGGGACGTGGACCAGGGCCACCATGGCCGCGAGCTGCACACCGCAGCGGGGCAAGGCCGCGAAGTACAGCGTGTCCCCCAGCGCGAACCCGAAGAAGCCGGAAAGCAAGAGCGCCGGCCACCGCGCGCTCTCAGGCAGCCCGGAGCTCGAGGCCGCGACGACCGCCGCGAAGACCGCGAACGCCAGCGCGTTCTTGAACAGGTTCGCCGCAGCGGCGCTGGGGGGTGCCGCACCGGCGCCGTGCGCCAGTGCGCGGCGAAAGAGGTGGCTGCCGAGGGCCCAGGTCGCGGCCGAGCCCAGCGCGCACAGCGCCGGCAGGAGTTCGATGCCGGCCAAGCTCGCGCGCCCCGCCAGCGGCGGTCAGGGCTTGCGCTTCGTGTTGACCTGCTTGCGCGACTTGCCCGAGCCCATCCCCATCTTGCGGGGCTTCGCGCGGCCGCGGGTCGGTCCCATGTTCTTCGTGCGTGCCTTGGCCATCGTCGTTCCCCTAGCTGCGTGAGGCGGGATCGCCGGGCGTCCCGGCGCGTTGCGAGGGCGAAGGTTGTAGCCGCGACCCCCCGGAAGCGGCAAGACGCGCGGCGCGCAGGCGGCGGATCTCGCGCCCGCAAGCGATCGCCAGGCCCGTCGCCGCGGCCTCGTCGAGGTTTCCGACCACGGGCAGGGCGTCCGGCAGGAGCTCGAACAGGCCCAGCCCGGGATTCAGCACGTAGGCGATCGACGCTGCGAGGCCGATCCAGCACAGGAGAAGACGGCTCATGGCCGATCCAGTCTGGCCCGCGCCCGGGCCGCCTCCAAGCGGGAGCCCGGCTCCGCTACGCTCCTCGATCCCGTGGCCCCCGCCCCCCACGATCCCGGTCCTCGCCGCCCGGGCCGCACGATCTTCCTCGGCGACGTGCAGGGTTGCCGCGAGGAGCTCGAGCGCCTGCTCGAGCGCCTGCGCTTCGACCCCAGCGCGGACCGGCTCGAGCCGTGCGGCGACCTCGTGAACCGCGGACCGGACTCGGCCGGGGTCGTGCGCCTGCTGCGCAGCCTGGACGCAGGGGGCGTCCTCGGGAACCACGACGTGGCCCTGCTGCGCACGGCGCGCGGGCTGCGGCGCTCGAAGCCCTCGGACACATTCGGCGACGTGCTGCGCGCCGAGGATCGCGCCGAGCTGCTCGGCTGGCTGCTGCGCAAGCCCTTCGTGCTGGAGCGCGCCGGCGCGATCCTGGTCCACGCCGGCCTGAACCCGCGCTGGGCCGACCCGCTCGTGCGCCTGGCCGGCCTCGACCCCTTCGTCGAGAACCAGGACCTGGGCTTCGCGATCGCCGTGCGCTACTGCGACGAGTTCGGCGCCCGGCCGGAGCGGGACTGGCCGCCGCCCGCGCCGCCCTTCCGGCCCTGGTACCACTTCTGGCCACGCGATCCGGGCGAGCGGCGCACGGTCGTGTTCGGCCACTGGGCCCGGCAGGGGCTGGTCGAGCGGCCGCAGGTGCGTGGTCTCGACACCGGCTGCGTGTGGGGCAACCAGCTCACGGCCTGGATCGCGGAGGAGGATCGCTGCGTGCAGGTCGACGCGCGGCGGGCCTACGCCACGGGAGACTGAAGCCCGCGCGGGCCGCCCCGCGTCAGGCCGAGAGATCGAGGATGCGCCGCGAGAGGTCGGTCGCCAGCAAGCCCTCGGGATCCACGCGGCGCTTGAGCGCCAGGAAACGCTCCAAGGCCTGCGCGGGCCACATGCGTCGCGCGTCCTCGCGGCCGATGACCAGGTCCTTCGCGGGGTAGAAGCGTCCCCCCGCCGCGAGCGTGAGACGCGTGATGCGGTCGGCGAGCCGCCACAGGTCCGCGCGCGTGTCGGGATGCACCTTGTAGTCGAGCGCCAGGCTCCAGCCGTCGAGGCCGTGCGTGAGCAGGAACGGGTCCGGCCGGTGGCGCTTCAGGACGGCGAGGTAGGGCACGTGGCCCGCCGCGCGGCTCTCGGCGAGGATCGCCTGGAACGTGTCGTGCGCGCGGGCGGCGGGCACGAACGGCTGGACCTGGATCAGCCCGCGCTTCTCCGTGCGACCGTAAGCCCATTTCCAGTTCGGGACGTAGTCGAGCAGGAAGGCGAAGGCCGCGTGCGACTGGCGGTAGGGCCCCTGCGCTTCCTCGTGCATCCCGAGCGTCCACTTGGCGGCGTTCAACAGGCGCATGCCGGGCGCATGGTTCAGCAGCCGCAGCGCGCGCCACACCTCGCCTTTCGACACGCCCAGGATGGCGCGCGGCAGCTCCTGGTGCGCGACGGCCAACGTGCGCTCGGGCGCCGCGTCCTCGCCCGGCGCGAGGTGTCGCGCGGCGTGCACGAGCCCGCGGCCCGAGGCCGCGCCGCCCGCGAAGGCGTCGATCCAGGCCACCAGGTAGTCGTAGCGCGCGCGCCGCGACTCCATCCACTCCAGGGCCTCGCGCAAGTCGCGCGTGCTCTTCGCGGTGACCTCGACGTCGCCCGAGTGGACGCGCTTCGTCTCGATCACGACGCGCGTCACGACGCCCAGCATGCCGAAGCCGCCGATGGCGGCGTGGAACAGCTCGCTCTCGTGCCCGCGCGAGGCCGTGACCAGCTCGCCCGAGGGCAGCACCAGGTCGAGCTCGCGCACGTGCTCGCCGATCGTGCCCACGGCGTACTGGTTCTTGCCGTGGATGTTCATCGCCAACGCTCCGCCCAGCGTCGGGTACATCGTCCCGCTCACGACCTTGGGCCAGAAGCCGCGCGGCAGCGCGTGCTTCCACAAGGCCTCGATCGTGACCCCGCCCTGGCACTCGGCGGCCCCGCTGTGCGCGTCGAAGGAGAGGATGCGGTCCAAGCGCGTCGGCTCGAGCACGTAGCCGCGGTCGGCGGAGCTGGCGTCGCCGTAGCTGTTGCCGCCGCCGCGCAGGGCCAGCGTGGTCCGCTCGCGGCGCGCCAGCGCGAGGGCCTCGCGCACGGCCTCGACGTCGCGCGGCCGCAGGACGCGCGCGTGCGCGCCGTGGGCCATGCCCCAGCCCTCGACGTACTCGTAGCCGCGCGCGAGCCGCGGGAAGGTCAGCGGCGTCCTGGCCTTCACACGTTCATCTTCTTGAACAGGAACGACGGGATGCAGCGGATGACGCTGCCCACGAGCCACCAGCGGCGTGGCACGTAGCGCACGTTGGCTCGTCCGCGCGCGGCACGCAGCACGAGCTCCGCCGCGCGATCCGCGCTGATCAGCCAGAACAGCCCCGGCAGTCCCTTGGTCATGTCCGTGTCGACGAAGCCGGGCTTGATCGTGGTCACGTGGACGCCGTGCTCCGCGAGGCGGTTGCGCAGCGCCTCGAGGTAGGTGTTCATCGCGGCCTTGGTCGTGCAGTAGACCGGGTTGCCCTTCCGCCCGCGGTCGCCGGCGATCGACGAGATCCCGACGATCGTGCCCGAGCGCTGCGTCTGGAACAGCCGCGCGGCGGCGTTGCACCAGGCGATGCAGCCCCCCACGTTCACCGCCAGTTGATCCAGGTCCTTCTCCGTGTCGTACTCGGCCGGACCGACCTTGGGCATGATCCCGGCCGCGTACACCAGGAGGTCGAGGCCGCCGAGCTCGCCGACGAGCGCCGCGAAGAGCTCGGGGACCTCGTGCGCGCGCGCCGCGTCGTGCGCGCGCACCAGGATCCGGCCGCCGGAGAGCGTCGCGGCGTCGGAGAGGTCGCGCGCCAGGTCGTCGAGCAGCTCGCGGCGGCGCGCGACGGCGGCGACGGAGTAGCCCTCGGCGACCAGGCGCCTCACGAGCGCGGCGCCGATGCCCGAGCTCGCGCCGACGACGAGCGCGCGCCCCGCACCCCGGACCGGTGTGTTCGCAGTCATGGATCCGGACAGTATCGGACGCGCGCGGCTCCCGGCCAGCGTCCGGTGCGTGCGCCTTGCATCGCGGGGCTCGTCCCCGTACCTCATGGACCCGCGCGAGGACAGCGATGCGTACCCCGAACCCTCGACCGGCCTGGGCCTTCTTGCTGTGCATCCTGGCCTCCGCCTGCGGCGGCGACAGCCCCTCCGAGCCGGCTGCGGGCGGGAGCGGGCAGGCCGCCCGCGCCGGCGACGACCTCGTGCGCGAGCGCGTGGCCGCCCATGTCGGCGAGGCGGAGTTCAGCCGCGCGCGCGAGCTGCTCCGTCCGCTCGTCGAGCGCTCCGGCGCGACGCTCACGGACTTGCTCGCCGGCGCGGCGATCGAGCTCGCGGCCGATGACGCCGCAGCCGCGCAGCGCTTCCTGGACCGCGCGCAGAAGCTCGCACCCGAGAGCCCAGCCGCGCACTACCTGCGCGGGCAACTGGCGCGCAACGCCGGCGAGATGCGCGCCGCGCGCGACGCCTTCCGCCGTGCGCTGGCCGGCGCGCCGGACGACCTCGCCTCGAAGCTCTCCCTGGCCGAGGCCGAGGACGAGCTCGAGGCGCCCGCCGCAGCCGAGCGCCTGTACCGCGAGATCGTCGCCGTGGGCCCCGCGGCCGGCGGGACCTGGTACGTCGCCGGGCTCTACCGCCTGCGGAACTTCCTGACGCGCGCCGGGCGCGAGGAGGACGCCGCGCGCCTCGATCCCGTGATCCGCACGCTCGAAGCGCGCGGTCTCCAGGCGCCGGGGCCCGTCACGGTGCTCTTCGGCGAGCTCGGACAAGTCCGACCGCCCGCGCCCGCCGGCTCCCGGACGGAACCCGCGGCGGCGCCGCTCGCCTTCCTCGCGCGACCGGCGCTCGACCTGCCGGCCGGCGCGAACTGGATCGCGGCGCGCGACCTCGACGGCGATCTCGCGCCGGACCTCGTCGTGCGCGGCACGGGCGGGATCAGCGTCGTGCGCAACGCCGCCGGGACCTTCGAGGAGGCGCGCCTGGCGTTCCCCGCGCTGAGCACCCCGCCGGTGCTCTTCGATGCCGACAACGACGGCGACCTGGACCTCGCCGTGTTCACGCCGGAGGGGCCAGTGCTCGTCGTGCGCGTTCCGGACGGCTACCGGCGGCCCGAGCAGGAATGGCCCGAGCCACCGGCCGGGATCGCCGCCGTGATCGCCTCCGACTACGACCACGAGGGCGACCTCGACCTGCTCCTCGTGGGCTCGTTCGGCGTGCGGGTGTGGCGCAACGACAGCGTCCTGGAAAGGTCCAAGGACGGCAGCGTGACGCTCGTGCGCGCACGCTTCACGGACGCGTCGGAGGGCTCGGGGCTACCCGCGACCGGCCAGCACGACTGGATCCTGGCCGAGGACTTCGACGGCGACAACGACGTCGACTACCTGGTCAAGGGGCCCACGGGCGTGCTCGTGCTCGACTCCTTGCGCGACGGCCGGTTCGGCCCGAAGCGCGGCGTCTTCGACCTGCCACCGACGCTCACGGTCGAGCCGCTGGCCGCCGACTTCGACGGGGACGCGCGCACCGACCTGTGGTTTCCGGGCGAGCCCTCGACGCTCGTGCTCCAGGGGGCGAAGCCCAGCGCGCGCGCCGCGGCTCGCGTGCGGCCCGGCTCGCTCGCGGCGCTCGACCTCGACCTCGACGGCGCGCTCGACGTCGTGTGGCTCGACGCCGGGACCGGCCGGCTCTCCGGGATCCTGGCCCTGGGCCAGCCGGGCGAGCGCGCGTTGGCCGTGGCCGGCGCACCGCTCGCGGGCGACCGGCTGGTGCTGGCCGACTTCGACGGGGATTGCCGCAACGACCTGGCGATCGAGTCGGGCGGGCGCCTCGTCGTGCACGCCAGCAGCGGACCGCTCGGGAACGGCGCGCGGCTCGCCTGGACCGGCAACCGGGACAACCGCCGAGCGGTCGGAGCGATCCTCGAGCTGCGCGCCGGGACGGCCTACCGGCGGGTCTACTGGCGCGGCGAGCCCGAGGTCCTGGGAATCGGGAAGGCGGCTGCGATCGACGTCCTGCGGCTGACCTGGCCCAACGGCGTGCGCACCACGCGTCTCGACGTGGGCGTCGACGGCTGCGCGCTGGCCGTCGACCCGGCCGAGGCGCTCGAGATCCTGACGCAGGGCAGCGGCCAGGTGGGCTCGTGCCCGTTCCTGTACGCCTGGAACGGGAGCACGTACGGGTTCATCTCGGACGTCCTGGGGATCACGCCGCTGGGCCTGCGCGTGGCGCCCGGCGTGTTCGTGCCCCCCGACCACGACGAATACGTCCTCGTGCGCGGCGAGCAGCTCGCGCCGCTGGACGGCGAGTACGTGTTCCAGTTCACCGAAGAGCTGCGCGAGGTGACCTACCTCGACCACGCGCGACTGGTCGTCGTCGACTCGCCCGCGGGCACGGAGGTCTTCCCCAACGAGCTGTTCCGTTTCCCGCCCTTCCCCGAGGCCCGCATCCACGCGCTGCGCGGGGCGATCCCGCCGCGGCGCGCGCTGGGCAGCGACGGGCGCGACTGGACGGCCCAGCTCCTGCACGCGGACGACACGTTTCCACAGCCCATGGTGCTGCACCCGGCGCAATTCGCCGGGCTTGCACAGCCCTGGTTCCTGGAGCTCGAGTTCGATGCGGAGCGCCTGCCGGCCGAGGGCGAGCTGCGGCTGGCGCTCTCCGGTTGGTTCTATTGGAGCGACGCCAGCGCGAACATGGCCGCCGCGCGCTCGCAGGGCGTCGACTTCGTGCCACCCCTCTTCCAGGTCCCCGACGGCGCGGGAGGCTGGCGCGACGCCACGCCGCCGATCGGCTTCCCGGCCGGCAAGACCAAGACCATGGTCGTCGACGTGACGCCCTTCCTCGACCGCCGGGACCCGCGCCTGCGCGTGGTGACGACGCTGCGCCTGTACTGGGACCGCATCGCGTTGTTCGCCGGCGCCGACGCGCCGATCTCCACGCGCGAGATCGCGGTCGGCCACGTCGAGTCGTGGCGACGCGGGTTCAGCGCTCCGCTCGACGCCGTGCCGCCCGGCGAGGCGCACCCTGCCAACCGCCCCGAGCGCTTCGACTGGCAGGTGCTCGCCGAACGGCCGCGCTGGGATCAGCACCCGGGTCTCTACACGCGCCACGGCGACGTCACGGAGCTGGTGCGAGCCGTCGACGACCGATTCGTGATCCTGGGCGCCGGGGACGCGGCCACGCTGCGCTTCCCGGCCGCGGGGATCGCGCCGCCCGCCCCAGGACAGCGACGCGACTTCCTGCTCTACCTCGACGGGTGGGCCAAGGACCGCGACCCGAACACGATCGAGGCGCTCGAGGTCGAGCCCCTGCCGTTCCACGGCATGAGCGGCTACCCCTACCGAGCCGACGAGCGCTTCCCCGACACCGAGGTCCACCGCGCCTGGCGCCGGGAATGGCTGCAGCGCCCGGCCTACCGCTGGATCGAGCCCGTGAGCCCGCGGCGCGAGGTCGAGTGGGTGCTCGAGGGGAGCTGAAGTCCGCTCGACGGCACAGCGCGCTGCGACGGCGCAGCCGGGCTCAGCGGCGCAGCGCGGCGCGGAACGCGTCCGTCCACGGCGCCTTCGCGCGCCGGGTGCCGTCCCAGCCGACGAGCAGCGCCTCCGCCTCGCACCACACGCGGCCCGAATCGGCCTCGAGCACGCGGTAGGCCTGCACGAGCGAGGTCGTGCCGACGTGCGTCGTCGAGAGTTCCACGTCGACCTCGACACCGCCGCGGCCGGGGGCCACGAAGCGCACATTGCACTGCGCCAGGAGGAACGGGAACTCGCCGCGCTCGATCAGCCCGAGCCCACCGAAGAAGCGGTGCCGGGCCTCCTCGAAGAGCGTCAGGTACACGGCGTTGTTCACGACGCCCTGCACGTCCTCGTCGCTCCAGCGCGTGACGAGGCGCACCCGAAAGTGCATGGATTCCGAGTCAGGGACGCGCGGGGCTTCCATCGATCTTGCGCTCCTCTCGTGCGCGTCCAGGGCGCGCGACCAGCCAGATGCCAAGGAACACGAGCGCGCCGGCCGTGAACACGCCGCGGGTCGGCGCCTCGCCGAGCACCAGCGCGGAGGCCAGGACGGTCAGGATCGGCTGCGCGTAGATGAACACCGCGGTCGTCGTGGCCGGCACGCGGGAGAGCGCGTAGACGTTGAGCAGGTAGGCCAGCGCCGTCGGGAACACGAGCACGAAGGCCAGCGACCACCAGGCGCCCAGGCCGGCCGACGCGGGCACGAGGTCCTCGCGCGCGGCGATCCAGGCCGCGGCTGGCAGCGAGAGCAGGAAGACCCACGCGATGACGACCAGCGGCGGGTGGCGCGCGGCGAGCGGGCGCGTCCACACGAAGAAGGCCGCATACGACAGCGCGTTGCCGGCCATGAGCAGGTTGCCGGCCAGGTGCTCGCGCGCCACGGAACGCTCCTGCGCCCAGAACAGCGCCGAGGCCCCCAGCAGTGCCGTGATCACGCCGGCCGCGCGACGGGCCGACCAGCGCTCCTGCCGCGTCGCGGCCGCGATCCCGAAGGTGAACACGGGGATCAGGCACATGACGAGCGTGGCCTCGTTCGCCGACGAGCGCGCCAAGCCCTCGAGGTAGAGCAGCATGTTCGCCGTGACGCCCAGCACGCTCGCCACGGCCAGCGGCAGGAGGTCGCGCGCGGCGGCGCGGAAGCGCGCACCGTGGAGCGCCCAGGCCAGCCCGGCGAGGACCACGGCGCCGAAGGCCATGCGCCAGGCGCCGAGCGCCGCCGGGCTGAAGCCGCCCGGCCGCAACGCGACCTTGCTGAACACCGGGAACAGGCCGAAGGAGACCTGGACGCCCACCAGCGCCCAGTAGGCGGAGCGCACGGCGCGCGCGGAGGCGTCGGCGGACATCCCGGCCACGCTAGCACGCGCGGGGGAAGCACTCACGAGCTCGCCGGGGGCCAGGGCCGACGCGGGCCTGGGGATCGGCCCGCCGTCGCA
Organism: Planctomycetota bacterium; assembly: GCA_016795205.1. GTDB lineage: Bacteria > Planctomycetota > UBA1135 > UBA1135 > JAEUHZ01. The sequence continues at coordinate 55,484 of JAEUHZ010000045.1, forward strand.
CCTGGGCCTGGGCGCACCCGACACGCGGGGAGCGCGCCGCGCTTTGCGCCCCGCCCGCGCGCCCGGCAGGATGCCCCGATCGCCATGACGCACGCTCCCCACGGCCCGGACCCCGACACCGCCCACTTCGACGCCGAGGGCCGCCCGCGGCCATGGCCGCGCCGCGGCTCGCGCCACGGCGAGCCGCTGGTGCTGTTCCGTCCGCGCTGGGACCTGCTGCAGAACCCCCGCAATGGGCGCGAGTTCGAGCGGCTCGTGCTCGAGACGCCCGATTGGGTCAACGTCGTCGCGCTGACTCCGCGGCGCGAGCTGGTGCTCGTCGAGCAGTACCGCTTCGGCACCGGCACCGTGACGCTCGAGATCCCCGGTGGCGTGATCGACCTCGGCGAGCCACACGAGCACGCGGCGCGACGCGAGCTCGCCGAGGAGACCGGCCACACGGGGGGCACCTGGACCTACCTCGGCGCGGTCGAGCCGAACCCTGCCTTCCAGACGAACGTCTGCCACCACTGGCTCGCGGAGGGCGTCGAGCGCACGGGTCGACAGGGGCTCGACGCAGGCGAGGACATCGCGATCCGGACGCTGCCGCTCGAGGCGGCCCTGCGCGCCGTGCGCGAGGGCCTCATCCGCCACGCCCTGGTCGTGACGGCCCTCGCGCGGGTCGCGGACCTGCGCGTGGCGCACCTGGCGCCCGGAGGCGGCTGAGCGAGGGCGCGGCGGCGCGCGGGGCAGCGCGAAAATCCGGGCCCGGCACCCGTGTGGCCGTCGACGGCTGGGCGCGTGCGCGCTACACATGGCATCATGCTCGCCGCATGGGGACTCGGCCTCTTGGCCGCGTCCGGCCTCTTCCAGTTCGAGGCGCCCGCGCACCGCGCTGTTCCCGGTCGCGTCGTCCTCGCCGCAGAGCCCCTTCCCACGCGGGGGGGGGCCGCGGCTCGCGTGCCGGGGCGAGTAGCGCTCTCGTTCGCCTCGGGCGGCGTGGACCTCCCTGGCCCGCGCGAGGCCGCAGGCTCACCGGCCGCGGACCGCTCGCTGGCGCGGGCGATCGAGGACTCTGCGCGGATCGAGCTCTCCGGCGGCACCTGGTTGGAGTGGTACCACGCCGCGAACGACCACCGCCGTGAGCGCTCCTGGACGCGCGCACTGCGCCGCGCTCACGCCGCGGGAGCCACGGTCCACGCCAGCGGCGGAGCCGCAGCCTGGGTGGCGTCCTTCGCGCCCGTGCCACGCGCCGTGCTCGACAAGCCGGCCCAGGTGCCGCACGACCGCTCCCTCGACCTGCCGGTGGGCGGCTTGGGGCTCTGCGAGGGTCCGCTCGTCGGAGTGCTCGAGGCGGCGAGCCCCAGCGCGGACCGTGTCGTCGAGCGCGCGGTCACGTTCGGCTTCCGGAGCGTGCTGCTGCTCACCGGTCCGGTGGAGGTCGAGCTGGATCCGGCGGCGCGCACGGCCGAGATCCGCGCCGCGCCGGGCGGGTTCGCCTGCTGGATCGACCTGGGCGCCGGCACGCGCTCGCGGGGCGCGATTCGAGGCGCGCGCGTCGCGCTGCCGCAGGACGGCGACCTGCTCGAGCTCCGGACCGGCAGGCTGCGCGGCGCCGTCCCCCTCGCAGCGGGCGACGTGCTCGGACCGCCGACGCAGCGGCTCTTGGCGCTCCTGAGCGCGCCACAGGGGGAGCCGGCACCGCCGCCCTGGCTGCGCGCCCCCCGCGCGTCCGGCGACGAGCGCAGCGCACGCTCCCCGCTCGGGGGCCTCTCCGGCGTGAGGCTCGACTTCGAGTTGGCGGCCCCATGAGCCCCGGCCTCGAGGAGCTCCCGGACGACGAGCAGACGCTGGTCGACCTCCAGCGCGCGCGCGCCGCGGACCAGGACGCCTGGCAGCGCCTTTACAGCGCCCACGAGTCGTTCATGCGCCGCGTGCTGCGCAATCGGATCCCGCGCAAGCTGCGCAGCCACTTCGACACGGAGGACCTGATGCAGTCGGCGTTCCTGACGCTGACGCAGCGCAGCGCCGAGCTCGAGGTCGGCGATGCGCGCAGCTTCCGCGGCTGGCTGGCGCGCGTGCTCGTGAACAAGCTCGTCGATCGGATCCGCGCCGCGGCGCGGCGCGAGCGCCAGGGCTTCGTCGAGACCAGGCCGCCCACGTCGGTCGTCGAGGCCCAGACCGACGACGGTCCGTCGCTCGAGGAGCTGGCCGAGCAGGCCGAGATCCTGGCCCGCATGGTCGAGCGCATCCTGGCGCTGCCGCTCGACGACCGCGAGCTCGTCCTGGGACGCTTCGTCGACGGGCTGACGTGGGTGGAGCTCGCACGGCGCACGGGCTTGGCGCCCGCCACGGTCTCACGCCGCTATCAGGAACTCCTCGAGGGCGTGGTGCGCGGGTTCTTCTGAACGCACCGGCGGGGAGCAGACAGCACGAGCGGGATGGACGTCGAAGACCACAGCGCAGGCCGCGGAGAGGACGCGACGAAGCTGTTCGCCGAGTACCTCGCGGCGCGCGAGCTCGGCGCCGCGCCCGAGGTCGACGACCTGTGCCGGCGCGCCGGAGCACAGGGCCCGGACCTGCGCGGCCGGATCCGCGCGCTGCACGTGCTCGACGACCTGGGCGACCTGCTGCGCGGCGCGGAAAGCTCGAGCGAAGAGGACGCGCAGGCAGAAGTGGAGTCCCTCCTCGGCGGCCTGGGCCGCTACCGCGACCTGCGCCTGCTCGGGCGCGGCGGCCTGTCGCGCGTCTACGTCGCGCGGGACCCCGAGCTCGAGCGGCACGTCGCGATCAAGGTCGTGTCCAACGCGCACGTGTCGCGCGAGGCGGCGCGCGGCTGGGTGCTCCAGGAGGGGCGCACGTTGGCGCGGCTCGAGCACCCCGGCATCGTGAGCGTGTTCGACCTGGGCGACGACGAGGGACGCACCTGGGTCGCGATGGAGCTCGTGGACGGCCCGAGCCTGGCCGACGTCCTGGCCGAGCTGCGCGCGCAGCGGGCCGACGGCGCGAGCGCGAGCACGGACCCGCGGGTGCGAACGGCGGCGCAGAACCTGGCCAGCCTGGGCGCGCGCACCCAGGTCGGTCTGGGCATCGCGCGGGCGCTGGCTGCCTGCCACGAGGCCGGCGTCCTCCACCGCGACGTGAAGCCCGGCAACGTGCTCCTCGAAGACGGCACGACGCCCAAGCTGATCGACTTCGGATTGGCGCACCTGGAGTCCGCCGAGGGCTCGCTGAACCAAGTCACCCAGCGGCTGGTCGCGACGCCGGCCTACGTGGCTCCCGAGCAGATCGAGCGCGGCGCGACCGGTGCCGATCCGCGCAGCGACCAGTTCTCGTTCGGCGTCCTGCTCTACGAGCTCCTGACGCTCCAGACGCCGTTCCAGCGCGCCACGCGCACCCAGACCCTGGACGCGGTGGCGCGCGCCGCGCCTCCGCCGCCGCGGCGTCTCGAAGCCGCGATCCCGCCCGACCTCGAGACGATCTGTCTGCGCGCGCTCGAGCGCGAGCCGGCCGAGCGCTATCCCTCGATGCGGGCCCTGGCCGACGACCTCGAGGCCTTCCTGGACCACCGCGCGATCGCGGCGCGACCGCCGGGGCTCGCGCGCCGCGCGCAACTCTTCGTGCGACGCCGCCGACGCGACCTGCTGCTGGTGGGCGTGCCGGCGATCGTGCTGCTCCTGGCGTGGGCCGCGCTGTGGACGCTGCGCGCACGCGCGGCGTGGATCGACTTCGAGGCGCGCTCGGCGGCCTTCGCCGCAGCGCTGCCGGGGCTGCGCAAGCCCGCGGAGGTGCAGACCGCGTTTCTCGCGGCACGCGAGCTCGAGCAGGACGCCCGCACGCTGCCCGGCGCCTGGCTCGCGCCCGCGCTTGGGCTCCCGCAGGGCGCGTCGAGCGACTTCGCCCTGCAGCTCATCTCGCAACGGCTCTCGGCGCTCTTGGCCGCGGCGCGCGCTGATCTCCCCGACCTGAGCGCGCTCGAGCGCGAGGCCGAGGAGGACGCGGTCTTCCTCGAATGGGAGGCGGCCTTGGCCCTCGATCTCGCGCTGTGCCCCGCCTGCACCGCGAACGCGCTCGACCGACAGCGCGGCCGCGTCGACGTGCCGCCCGCACCGAACGGCACCAGCCTCGAGATCCTGCGCGCCGTGGCGGTCCCGACACCCTTCCTGCGCGGGCACGAGGCGGCGGGTGTGCTCGAACTGCTGACCTGGGGCGAGTATCGCGCGCTGTGGCGCGACGGGTCGGGCGGGGTGCTCGCGGAGCTGGACATCGAGGTGCACCGCAGCACTCCACGCACGACCCTGCACCTGCGCCCGATCCCGGCCGAGCTGCGCGCACGCTTGATCCGCGTCCCGGCGCAGGTCCGGCCACGGGACGAGTTCGGGCCGGCATTCTCCGTCGACGAGTTCTGGGCCACCGGGGGCTGGTTCGGACTCGAGGACGTTCGGCGCGCGAGCGCGGAGCAGGAGCTGTCCGCTGACGGGCGCTCCGGAGACCGGGCTCCCCCGCTCAGGACGGCCATCGCGCCCGCGCACGCGGCCTGGTTCGCGCGCACCTGTGCACTGCGCCTACCCAGCGTGAACGAGGCGCGCTGCCTGCACGCGCTCGCTGCGGAGGCGGGGGCCAGCTTCGAGCCGCTCCCGCCCGAGTTCTACGGGGAGTACTGCAGCAGCCCGGCCGTGCGCGGTGAACGGAGCCACCTGCGGCACGTTGGACGGTTGGGCTCGCGCCCCGCCATCGTCAGCTTGCGGGATACCGCGCTGGCCATCGACGCCCCCTACGCCTTCCGACTCGTGCTCTCCACCGCACCCGCGACGGAGCCCACCCGATGAGCACCACGATCTCCATCTCCCGGAAGTCCGGATTCCACAAGAGTGACGCCCTGCGCGAGGACACGCTCCTGCGTGAGGAGGCCTTGCGCTTCTCCGCCTGGCTCGCGGAGCGCGAGCTCGAGACCGTGACGATGAATCAGGTCCTGGGGTTCGCGCGCGAGGCGGACGCGAGCGCCGCGTTGGCGCGCGCCGGCGTCGAGTACGAGTGGGTCTGGGTTCCCGAGGAGCAGAAGTGGATCCTCGTGTGCCGGGACGAGGGTCGCATCACGTACCGGGTCGACGAGGACGGCGACGAGGACCTGGTCGAGATCCGGGTGGCGATCTCCGCGCGCTACTGAAGCGGGCGTGCGGCCCCTGGCGCTGGGCTAGACTGGCGGCCGTGGGGCACCCGGCGCGCATCGTGGTGGTCGGAGGCGGCATCGCCGGACTGTCCACCGCTTGGCAGCTCGCGCGGCGCGGCGCGCGCGGCGTCGTCCTGGTCGAGGCGGGGCCCCGGCTCGCGGCCCAGGCCACGGCGCAGAACGCCGCGATCCTGCGCACGCCGATGCCCGACCCGGTCGGCGAGGCGCTGGGACGCGAGGGTGCCGCCTTCCTGCGCGCACCGCCGCCGGACTTCGCGCCCGGACCGCTGCTCGATGCCTGCGGGCTCCTGCTCGTCACCGAGCGCGGCAGCGCCGGCGAGCGCGACTGGTCCGCGCGGCTCGCGGCGCGCGCAGCCGAGGTGCGCGAGCTTTCCGCCGCGGAGCTGGCCAGGCGCGCCCCGCACGTGCGCGGCGCCGGCACCACGGCCTACCTGCTCCCGCGCGAGGGTCGCGTGGACGTCCCGGCGCTCGCGGCGGGCTTCGAGCGCGGCGCGCGCGCGGGCGGCGTGCGGATCGAGCTGCGCGCGCCCGTGCGGGAGCTGCTCGCGGACGCGCGCGGGGTGCGGCTCGCCGACGGGCGCGTCCTGGCGGCCGAGCGCGTCGTGCTGTGCGCCGGCGCGTGGGCTGGAGCGCTGGCGCGCGCGGCCGGCTCGCGCGTGCAGCTCACGCCGACGCGCCGGCACCTCTTCGTCACGCGCGCCAGCGGGGCGGTCGACCCGCGCTGGCCGGTCGTGTGGCGCGACGACCAGCCGTTCTACGCGCGACCGGAAGCCGGAGGCCTGCTGCTCTCGGGCTGCGACGAGGAGCCCGTCGACCCCGACCGGCTCGCGGCGGAACCGGGGCAGTTGACGCGCACGCTGGCGCTGGCAGGGCGCTTCCTGGAGCTCGCCGAACCGTGGCAGATCGCGCGCCTGTGGGCCGGCATCCGCACCCACGCGCCGGACGGCCGCTTCGCGGTCGGTCCTGACCCCGACCTCCCCGGGCTGGTGTGGGCCGGCGCGCTCGGCGGACACGGGATCACGTGCGCCGAGGTCGTCGGCCGCGTCGCGGCGCAGTGGATCCTCGACGGGAACTCGGAGCACCCGCTCGCCGCCGAGTTGGACCCGCGACGCCCGGCGGCGGCCTCCGCCGGCCTGGCCCTTCAGCGATAGAGCTCGCCGCCCTCGGCCGCGAACTGCGCACTCTTCTCGCGCAGCCCCGCCGCCAGCGCCTCGGACTCGGAGACGCCCCGCTCGTCGGCGTAGCGCCGCACGTCCTCGGTGATGCGCATCGAGCAGAAATGCGGGCCGCACATGGAGCAGAAGTGGGCGGTCTTGGCGCCCTCGGCGGGGAGCGTCTGGTCGTGGTAGGCCTCGGCCGTGTCGGGATCGAGCGCCAGCGCGAACTGGTCGCGCCAGCGGAAGGCGAAGCGCGCGCGCGACAGCGCATCGTCCCACAGTTGAGCGCGCGGGTGGCCCTTGGCCAGATCGGCCGCGTGCGCGGCGATCTTGTAGGCGATCACGCCCTGCTTGACGTCCTCGCGATCAGGCAGTCCCAGGTGCTCCTTGGGGGTCACGTAGCACAGCATGGCCGTGCCGAACCAGCCGATCATCGCCGCGCCGATCGCGCTCGTGATGTGGTCGTAGCCCGGCGCCACGTCGGTGACGAGCGGGCCCAGCGTGTAGAACGGCGCCTCCTTGCACAGGCGCAACTGGAGGTCCATGTTCTCGCGGATCTTGTGCATGGGCACGTGTCCCGGACCCTCGATCATGGTCTGCACGTCGTGCTTCCAGGCGATCTCCGTGAGCTCGCCCAGGGTCTCGAGCTCGGCGAACTGCGCCGCGTCGTTGGCATCCGCGATCGACCCGGGGCGCAGGCCGTCGCCCAGGCTGAACGAGACGTCGTAGCGCTGCATGACCTCGCAGATGGCCTCGAAGTGCTCGTAGAGGAAGTTCTCCCGGTGGTGGTGCAGGCACCACTTGGCCAGGATGGAGCCGCCGCGGCTCACGATGCCCGTGACGCGCTCCTTGGTCAGCGGCACGTGCGCCAGGCGCACTCCGGCGTGGATCGTGAAGTAGTCGACGCCCTGCTCGGCCTGCTCGACCAGCGTGTCGAGGAAGGCCTTGATCTCGAGCTTCTCGACCCGCCCGTGGACCTTCTCCAGCGCCTGGTAGATCGGCACGGTGCCGATCGGCACCGGTGAGGCGCGCAGCACGCGCTCGCGCGTCGCGTGGATGTCCCGCCCCGTCGAGAGGTCCATGACCGTGTCCGCTCCCCAGCGGATCGCCCAGCGCAGCTTCTCGACCTCCTCCTCGATCGACGAGCCCAGCGCGCTGTTGCCGATGTTGGCGTTGATCTTCACCAGGAAGCGCCGACCGATCAGCATCGGCTCCAGCTCCGGGTGGCGGCGATTCGCGGGCAGGATGGCGCGGCCGGCGGCGATCTCCTGGCGCACGACCTCGGGCTCGACGTGCTCGCGCGCCGCGGCGAAGGCCATCTCCTCGGTGACGATGCCGCGCCGCGCGAAGTGCATCTGGCTGTGGTTCCGCTCGCCGCGCTCGACGCGGCGGCGGATCCAGGGCTCGCGCAGCCGAGGCAGGGGCGCCGAGGGATCGGCCAGCGCCGGCCCGGTCGCGTCGTACAGGTCGAGCGGCGGCTCGCCGCCCGCCAGGTGCACGCGCCGCTCGGGGACGTGCAGCGTCTCGCCCGCGAAGACCACGGTGCGGTGAATCTTGTGCGCGCGCGGCTCGGCCGCGGGTTGCGCTGTGTGGAGTGCGTCCATTCCTGCCTTGCCTACGCCGGTACGACCCGGATCAGGTTCGAGGGGTGCATCTCAGGCGGGCCCCGGTCGTGGGGCGCGCCGCCCCCGGCACGTGAGCCGCAGAGCATACGTCAACCGCGGTCGCGTCGGGAGTTGGCGGCGCGTGCGGCCGGACGTCCAACCGCGCGGCGGGCGCGCTCGTGCTCGACCAGGCGCCACAGGGTCCAGCTCGCCACGCTGCACAGCGGCGACCACCGCTCGCGGCACGCCTCCAGAGCGCGTGGCCCGGGACGCTCCGCCAAACCTTCGAGGATCCGCAGCCCCTCCTGCAGCCCCAGGTCGCCCGGGGCCAGCACGTCGAGCCGGCCGAGGCGGAACAGGAGGAACATCTGGGCGCTCCACACGCCGATGCCGCGCACCTCCACCAGCCGCTCGACGATCTCGTCGTCGCGGAGCCGTCCGATGCCCCCGAGCCGCAGGCGCCCGCTCTCGACGCGGGCGGCGAGGTCGCGCACGGCGGCGACCTTGGCCGCGGAGAGTCCCGCGGCGCGCAGGGCGGCGTCGTCGAGCGTCGCGATCTCTCCCGGCTGTGGGAAGCGCGCGCCCGGCGTCAGCGCGCAGACGCGGGCGTGGATCGTGGCCGCGGCGGCGCCCGCGAGTTGCTGGAAGACGATCGCGCGGGCCAGTGCCTCGTAGTGCGTGCCCGTGCGGTGCGCGGCGTCCGGGAAGCCCGGAAACGGCGCCAGCGCGCGCATCCAGGCGCCGAGCGCCGGATCACGCCGCCCCAGGGCGGCGATCTGGCGCGGAGTCGGCCTCACCGCGCGCTCCGCAGCGCGGCGCGGGAACGCCGACGCCCCAGCTCGAGGAGCCGGGGCGTCCAGCGATCGTCGCGGGCGAGACGCGCGGCGCGCTCAGTCGTCGTCCTCATCGTCGTCGTCTTCATCCTCGTCGTCGTCGTCGTCGAAATCGTCGTCTTCGTCCTCGTCTTCCTCGTCTTCGTCTTCGTCCTCGTCTTCGTCGTCTTCGTCGTCATCGTCGTCGAAGTCCAGATCGAAGTCGAAGTCGCTGTCGAGGTCCTCGGCCGCGAAGGCGGTCAGCTCGGGGCGTGCGACGCCAGCGAGCTCGGGCTCGAGCTGGGTCGTGGCGCCGGATGACGAGAGTCCTGCCGGAAGACGAACGAAGGGCCGCATGGGGGGTGCGTGGGGCTCGTGGTGGGGGTGTTCGTACGCGCCGGGTGACCAGTGGCCGAGGAGCCGCGCCCGCCGGGACCACGGCGACGCGCTCGTCTCGACCGCAGGGCCGGTCGGCCCATCCTTTTCCGGCGGGACTCCGGGCGAGGCAAGGAAAAACTGGGGGCGCTGCCGGCGCCGCGCGCGCGGCTTGAGTCCCCCACTGGGTACCGCTAGCTTCTCGCGGCTCGATCGCGCGCGGAACTCCGGCGCCGCGGGCCTCCGCGCTCGGCCCCGACCGCTCGGCCACCTCCCCCCCGCCAGCCCGCCATGACATCGACGATGAACCCGCGCCACGCCGCCGTGCGCGCCATCTCCTCGGATTCGTCCCTCGCGGCTCCTCGGGAGCGCAGCGCGAGCCGCGCGCGGCTCCCCGAGCTGTTCGGGTCCTTGGTGTTCAACGACCACGCCCAGCGCGCGCGCCTGCCGAAGGCCGTGTACTCCGCGCTGCGCCGCACGATCGATGCTGGCGAGGCGCTCGACCCGCGCATCGCCGACGCCGTGGCCAACGCGATGAAGGACTGGGCCATCGAGCACGGCGCGACCCACTTCACGCACTGGTTCCAGCCCATGACCGGGCTCACGGCGCAGAAGCACGATTCGTTCTTGCAGCAGACCAGCGACGGTCGCGCGATCCTCGAGTTCTCGGGTCGCGAGCTGATCAAGGGCGAGCCCGACGCCAGCTCCTTCCCCTCGGGCGGCATCCGCGTCACGTTCGAGGCCCGCGGCTACACGGCCTGGGATCCGACCTCGCCGGCTTTCCTGCGACGTTCCGCGCACGGCGCCACGCTGTGCATCCCGACCGCCTTCGCCAGTTGGACTGGAGAGGCGCTGGACATGAAGACGCCGCTCTTGCGCTCGTGCGAGGCGATCTCCAAGGTCGCGGTTCGACTCCTGCACCTCCTGGGCGAGCGCGACGTCGAGAAGGTCCACGTGACCTGCGGGCCGGAGCAGGAGTACTTCCTGATCGAGCGCCAGTTCTTCGCGCTGCGCCCCGACCTGGTCGCGACGGGCCGCACCCTGTTCGGCGCCAAGCCACCCAAGGGCCAGGAGCTCGAGGACCACTACTTCGGGGCCATCAGCCAGCGCGTCCTGGCGTTCATGATGGACCTGGAGAACGAGCTCTGGCAACTCGGGATCCCGATCAAGACGCGTCACAACGAGGTTGCGCCGAGCCAGTTCGAGCTGGCGCCGATCTTCGAGCAGGTGACCGTCGCAGCCGACCACAACATGCTGACGATGGAGGTCTTGAAGGACGTGGCCGAGCGCCACGGCCTGACCTGCCTCCTGGCCGAGAAACCCTTCGCGGGCGTGAACGGCTCGGGCAAGCACAACAACTACTCGCTGGCCGACGACCAGGGGAACAACCTGCTCGAGCCGGGCAACACGCCGCACGACAACCTCAAGTTCATGGTGTTCCTGTCGGCGATCGTGCGCGCCGTGGACCTGCACCAGGACTTGCTGCGTGCTTCGGTCGCGACGGCCGGCAACGACCATCGCCTGGGCGCGAACGAGGCGCCTCCGGCGATCGTCTCGATCTTCGTCGGCGCCCAGCTGGAGGACGTGATCCTGAGCCTGGTCGAGGGCCGCGCGCCCAAGTCGTCGGCCTCCGGGAAGGAGCTGCGATTGGGCGTGAACACGCTGCCGCCGCTGCCGCGCGACCAGAGCGACCGCAACCGCACCAGCCCGTTCGCGTTCACGGGCAACAAGTTCGAGTTTCGCGCCGTGGGATCGAGCCAGTCCATCGCCTGGCCGAACACGATCCTGAACACGATCGTGGCCGAGAGCGTCGACTGGATGGCAGCGGAGATCGAGCGGCGCGGCGGCGCCGGGGACCGCCGCGAGGTCATCCAGGCGCTCGTGCGCGAGGTCTTCACGAAGCACAAGCGCATCCTGTTCAGCGGCGACAACTACTCGCAGGAGTGGGTCCAGGAGGCCGAGCGCCGCGGGCTGCAGAACCTGCGCGACACGCCGTCCGCGCTGGCCAAGCTCGACTCGCCCGCGAACGCCGAGCTGTTCGCGCGCTTCGAGGTGTTCTCGGCCCGCGAGCTCCAGGCGCGCTCGAACGTCGTCAACCAGGCCTACTCGCATCGCATCTCGGTCGAGGCGCTCTCCATGCGCGACATCGCGCAGACGCTGGTCCTGCCCGCGGCCTTCCAAGCCCAGCGCCGCGTCGCGGACTCGATCCAGAGCGTGCTGGCCGTGAATCCCCAGGCCGACGTGCGCGGACAGAAGGAGCACCTCGCGCAGATCACGGACGCGCTGAACCGCCTGCGCAGTGCGCTCGGCGACTTGGTGAAGTCCCGCCACCAGGCCGAGGAGCACAAGGGCGGCGTGAGCGACGTCGCGCGCGCCTTCCGCGAGGACGCCGTGCCGGCCATGGCCCGCGTGCGCGAGGCCGCGGACACGCTCGAAGCGCTCGTGGACGACGACCTGTGGCCCCTGCCGAAGTACCGCGAGCTCCTGTTCCTGCACTGAGCACGTCCGCGCGCGCGGTGTGCGCCGCCGCGCTGGCGTCGGCGGTCCTCGCGGCGTGCCAGCGCGAGGTCCGCCGCGCGGGCTCCGCCGACGCGCCACGCGCGGAAGGCGCCCGTTCGCGCCTGGACGGGGCCGATCAGGGCCAGTGGACGTGGCGCTATCCCGACGGCACGTTGCGCGAGCGCGGCGCGCTGCAAGACGGCTTGCGGGTCGGTACCTGGACCCAGTGGTGGTCGAACGGGGCTGTGCGCGCGCAGGGTGCGCGCGTCCCCGATCGCGCCACGCGCAGCAGCCCGCGCGAGGGTCCTTGGACGTTCTGGCACCCCAATGGACAGTTCGCCGCGCGGGGCATCTACCAGGCCGGTCAGCGCGAAGGCTGGTGGGAGTTCTCGCTCGACGACGGACGCCTGGATGGCGACCAGAGCGGGCTCTACCACGAGGACGCCAGGATCCTGGACGGATGACGCACGACGAGCGAGCGGAGTGCGACGCGCCGATCGGCGTCCTGTGGACGAACCTCGGCACGCCCTCCGCGCCTCGGCCGCGGGAGGTGCGACGCTACCTGCGGCAATTCCTGCTCGACCGGCGCGTCGTCGACCTGAACCCCGTCCTGTGGCGGCTCCTCCTGGAGCTCGCGATCCTGCCCACGCGCGGCCGAGCCTCGGCGCGAGCCTACGCCAGCGTGTGGACGGCCGAGGGCTCGCCGCTCCTGGTCCACGCGCGGCGGCAGGCGCTCGGGCTCGGGCGCGCGCTCGGTCCGCGCTTTCGGGTCGTCGCGGCGATGCGCTACGGCGAGCCCTCCATCGCCGGCGCGATCCAGACGTTGCTCGCGCAAGGCTGCCGCCGCCTCGTGCTCCTGCCCGCCTTCCCCCAATACTCCAGCGCCACGACGGGCAGCGCGGTCGCCGAGGCCTACCGCGTCCTCGGCACGCTGCGCGTGATCCCGCCCCTGACCGTCGTGCCGCCCTACCCGGATGACCCAGGCTACCTGGACGCCCTGGCGGCGGGCGCGCGCGCGGCGGTCGGATCCCAGGCGATCGACCACTGGATCTTCTCGTTTCACGGGATCCCCGTGCGCTACGCGCGAGCGGGAGACCCCTACCCGGAGCACTGCGCAGCCACCGCCCGCGGGATCGCCCAGCGGCTGGGACTCCAGCCCGAGGCCTGGAGCCTGGCGTGGCAGTCCCGGTTCGGCCGCGAACCCTGGCTCGAGCCCGCGACGGACCGCCTGGCGCCAGCGCAGGCCCGGGGCGGTCGATCCCTGGCCGTCCTCGTCCCCGGCTTCACGGCGGACTGCCTGGAAACGCTGGAGGAGATCGGCGACCGACTGCGGGAGGACGTGCAGGCCGCCGGTGGCGCTGCCTTCGTCCTCGTGCCGGCCCTCAACGACGCTCCCGACTTCCTCTCGGCGCTCTCCACCCTGGTGCGCCGGGCCGCGGGCGGCGACGCGCCCGGTGGGAGTGGTAGCGGTGAAGGGATTCGAACCCCCGACACACGGCTTATGAAGCCGTTGCTCTAACCAGCTGAGCTACACCGCCCCGATGGGCCATGGGGTGCCGGCCCGGGCAGCCGGGCAGCGCCCCCGAAGGGCGCGGGACGATAGCCCCTCGCTCCGAGGCGGTCAAGGCGCGCCGGGCCCGGGAGCCACCGGAAGAAGTTCCGGGAATTCTTGGCGGTCGAGGCTCCAGAGGACGTTTCTAGCATCGGACGGGTGGTGGCGCCGCAAGACGCCTCGACCCGTCCGCCTCGCGCTGGTGATCCCACCGCGATCCCTCCCGCGCCCCGGCGCTGGGTGGATCCGGCCACCTGCGCAAGGGGGAACCGAACCGAGAGAGTCGAAGGAGCGCCTGTCTGTCCGGACAGGCGCTTTCTTTTTCTCGCGCGAGCGGGCCGGGCCCCTCGACGTCGCAGCGCGGAGATTGGAGCGCCCCGCAGCCGGCGCGCTCAGGCCGAGTGGTACGTGAGCTGTCGAGGCAACACGGCACCCGTCGCGGCGTCGTACGCGAGACAGCGCTCGATCGGCCGGGCGTAGAGGTGCAGGGACACGCCCAGCCGCCCGTCGGCCGGCCGGACGAGATGGAGCGCGATGCCGTCGTCGATGTAGGCGACTTGGCCGGCCTCGAAGACCCGCGAGCCGCGCGCACGCATCGCTCCCCGCGCGTCAGGCTCGGGCCAGGCGTAGTGAACCTCCTCGATGCGGCCCTCGAGCACCGCCATCCAGCAGTGCTGGCCGGCATGGTCGTGGATCGGGCTCTCGACCCCTGGCTGCCAGCACAGCACGAGCAGCTCGTAGTGCTCGGTGCGAGCCACGAGGTTGCGCGTGTAGCAGCCCGGCGCGAAGTGCGCGAAGCCGCGCCAGTCCACGTGTTGCCGGGCGTACGCGCCCAGGATCGCAGCCGCCCGCGGCCCGCGCGGATCGCGCTCGAACTCCCCCGCGAGCGCGCGCTGCAAGGCCACGATCGGGGCCGGCTCGCCGCCGGGCTCGGTCCCGCCCACCCTGACCGCGCTCACGCGCGCGCCTCGCGCACGGCGCCCAGGGCTTCGGCCAGGGCCTCGACGGCCGCAGCGATCGAGCCAGCCGTCGTCGCGAGACCCAACGAGAACCGCAGGCTCTCGCTGGCGCGCTGCGGCGAGGCCCCCATGGCCGTGAGCACGTGGCTGGGGCTGGCGCAGGTGGCCGCCGACCCGGCGGCCACCGCGACGCCGCGCGCGCCCAGCGCGGCCTGCAGGCTGTGACCGGCGTGACCGGGGAACCACACATTCAACGTGTTCGGGAGCGACGGTCCCGCCCCGTTGCGCTGGGCGCCTGGGACGAGCTCGCGAATGCGCGTCCACAGCTCGTCGCGCAGCGCCGCCTGCCGCGCGTGCTCGCCCGGCGCGTCGGCCAGCCGATCGGCCGCCAGCAGTGCCAGGGCGCGCCCGAAGGCGACCGCCGCGAAGGCGTTCTCCGTGCCGCCTCGCAGCCCGCGCTGCTGACCGCAGCCGTGGATCAGGGGCTCGACGGCCAGACCCGTCCGGATCCACAGGAGCCCGGCACCCTTGGGGGCGTAGAGCTTGTGGGCCGCGATGGAGAGCAGGTCGCAGCCCAGCTCGCGCACGTCGATCGGCACCTTCCCAAGGGCCGCGACCGCATCGACGTGGAGCGGGATCCCGCGGCCGCGTGTCGCGCGCGCGATCTCCCGCACGGGCTGCAAGACCCCGGTCTCGTTGTTCGCGAGCATCACGGACACCAGCGCCGTGTCGGGCCGCAGCGCCCGCTCGATCGCGGCCGGGTCCACCGCCCCCGAGGCGGCCGGTGCGACGCGCGTCACCGTGACGCCACGCCGCTCCAGCCAGGCCGCGGTCGAGAGCACGGACTTGTGCTCGATCGCGCTCACGACGAGATGGCGTCCCTGGGTGGCGGCCAGCACGCCGAGCAGCGCGTGGTTGTTCGATTCGCTGCCGCCGCTCGTGAAGACCAACTCGTCCTCGCGTGCCCCCAGCGCTCGCGCCGCGTCCTCGCGCGCCGCGTCGATCGCCGCGCGCACGGCGCGCCCGGCCGGATGGGGCGCCGACGGATTCGCGAACTGGCCGGCGAGGAAGGGCTCCGCCCCCGCCAGCACCGCGGGGTGCACCGGCGTCGAGCCGTTCACGTCCAGGTAGGTCTCGGCCCCCTCGGGCCAGCGTGTCTTCATCACCGACATTCTGCGAGCCGACGCACGCGGGCGCGAGCCCTCGCCGCGGTCACGAGCCAGCGCCCAGGTTCACGACGCCGTCGCGCGCCGACGCGAACAGGAGGCAGGCCTCGTTGCCGGGCCCCGCCGGCAGGTCAGGGTCGCCGAGCGCCACGGGCGCATGCTCGCTGCCGGCCTCGTAGCGCAGGTACGTGCCGGCCCGGTGCTCGCCGCGCGCGTCGCGGTAGCCGCCGGCGAGGACCAGAACCTCCTCGACGCCCACGTGGCGGTGCGGCGGATAGCCGCAGCCGGGCGCCATGCGGATGAGCACCGCGCTCTCGCGCGGGCCCGCAGCGCCCTCCGCGAGGTGCAGCGGGGCCCAGTCGACGCCGGGGTGGCGCGTCGCGCGCCACGCGATCGCCTGCGCGTCGACCTTTACCTCGAGCCCGGGAATCCGCATCGTGGGACGCGAGGATAGCGCGCGTGCCCCACGAGTCCGCCCTCGACGCCGTCACCGCGCTCGTGGACCTCCTCGTGCGCTCGCCGGAGGCCGTGCTGCGCGACCGACTGGTCCTCGAGACCGGGCTGGCCGCGGCCGAGGCCGAGGCCGGGGCGGTCTGGCGCCGCAGCCCCGGGATGCCCTGGCGTCCGAGCGTCGAACGCGGACGGCGCGGCGGGCGATTCGAGTCCGAGCGCGCCACGCGCCGCGTGCTCGAATCCCAGCTCGCGCCGCACCTGCCCGGGACAGCTATCGTGCGCGCCGAGGTGGGTGAGACCGGCATCGCGCTGATCCTCGCGGGCCAGCTCGCGGAGCCGGCGCTCGACGCTCTCGAGGCACTCCTCACGGGCCTGGCGCTCGTCGAGCTCTCCGCAGGCGTCGCCCCCGGCCCCGAGGCGCCCCTGCCGGCGCGCGGCCCCGCGGCGCGCCTCGAGCACGACGTCCGCAACGCGCTGGCGAGCCTGTCGGCCACGCGCCAGCTCCTGGAGCGGTTCGGCGCGGACCTGCCGGCCGCGGATCGGAATCGGTTCTGCGAGGCCGTCGAGCGCGAGTGCGAGCGGACCGGCGCGCTCCTCGCTCGGGGCCTCATCGGCGGCGCCGTCGCCGATCGGAGCGGCGCCGCGGGCGAGGTCACCGCGGACGTCCTCGAGCTCGAACGGGCCGCCGTCGAGTCCGCCGGAGGGACCGTCCGGTGGCAGGTCGCTCCCGAGGCCCACGCGCTGCGGCCGGCCCTGGGAGCCGCGGGCTGGAGCCGCGTCCTGCGCAACCTCGTCGTGAACGCGCGCGAAGCCGCCGTGGCGCGCGGACTCCCGGTCCGGATTCGCGTCGAACTGGGCGTGGAGGCCGCGGACCCCGTGCTGCACCTCACGGTCGAGGACGCCTCCGGAGGCCTGCCCCCGGGACCGCTGGCCCACCTCTTCGAGGATGGATTCCGCGCCGACAAGCCCGGGGGCAGCGGGCAGGGCCTGGCCGTCGTGCGCGAGCTCGTCCTGGCGTCCGGCGGGGCTCTGGCCGCCGCGCGCCGCTGGGATGGGGCGCGGTTCGAGCTGTGGGTGCCGGCGATCCCGAGCCTGCGAGCCGCGCCGATCGGGACCTGAAAAAAAATCCACCGCGGGGTTCTCCGGGCGCCGAGAACGTGCTTAGATTCAGGCGCGGTCGGCGCAAGCCGGCCGTAGTGAGTCCCATCTAGAGGCCTTGCACTTTGCGAGCGGTGCTTGGCCCGGGAAGCTAGGTGGAAACTCCTCTCTCCCTCGGGCCGGAGGCCTCAAAACCTCCGGCCCCCTTACTTCCTACGGGTGTTCACGCCGGGGCGTGATCCAGATCCGGCCTCGCCGTCTCCGGGGGCCCCGCGGAACACGCCGCGCGCCAAGGCCGACTGCGGGGCCGACTGCGGGCCTCGCTCCTGCACCCTGTCCGGCCCCGAGACACCCTGTCCGGCCCCGAGACACCCTGTCCGGCCTCGAGACACCCTGTCCGGCCTCGAGACACCCCAGGGCCACGGACGCTTGCGACTGCTGCGCGCGGCCGCTCAGGGGAAGGTCAGCACCCACTCGTGGCGGGCCGCATCCGTCTCGATGATCTCGAACGTGCCGGCCAGCGCGTCGTACGTGCCGCCCGCCGCGAGGCCGTCGCGCGTGACCGCGAGCGGCGCTCCCGCGACGCCCAGGATTCGCACCCGGTCCCCGGTCCCGTCCGCGGTGGCGAGCCCCAGCGTCATCGTCCCCGGCGGAGCCACGCCCGCGGCCGCGGCGTGGATCGAGACCCGGCGCAGGTTCGCGGTCTGGGACAGCTCGATCCTGCGCGCGGCGGCGTCGATCGACCAGGTGAACGGCGTGAAGGAGCCCGCCGCGTCCTGCTCGAGGTCGAAGTGGAGCCAGCGGCCGTTCTCGTCGGCCAGCGTGCGGCCGGCGGTGGGAGTCTGCAGCGTCTTCGTCTGGAGCCAGTCGCACACCGCGGTTTCGTCGAGCGTCGTCCAGGCGTGGACGTTGCCGCTCGCCACCACGAACGCATGCGCGACGTTCTGAGCCTGGAGATGTCCGTCGAAGGCGTAGGTCTGCGTGGCCAGGTAGGCGAGCGGCTCCGCGCTCGCGATCCAGGTCAAGGTGGGCACCGCGAAGAGGTTGCGCGCGAAGTCCGTCCCGGCGCCGATCGTGCCCTGGATCGGATGGAGGTCGATCGACGAGCAGCGCTGGTACTCGAACGGGACGGCCGAGGGCGGCCCGCCGAAGAGGTCCTCGAGGATGTCGGGAACCTCCAGGTTCTGGCCCGGAAGCGGCGTGTTGTCGTCCAGATCGGCGTCGTCCGGCTCGTGGAACCAGGTGTGCGCCAGGCTGACCCCGCCGGTGTGGTTCACGATCGCAGCGAAGCGCACGCCGGTCGGGTCCTGGTGCCGCGCGGCGTAGTTCGCCAGCGCGCCGCCGCCCATCGAGAAGCCCACACCGTAGACGCGGTCGCGGTCGATCGGGAACAGGTGCGCCACGAGTTCCAGCGCGGCGCGCGTGTTGATCTGGCTCTCGTTGCTGCCGAAGTGCTTCTGGCGCGCCCCGGTGTGGGACATGCAGTACCAGCCGCGCGCCTGCGCCTCGGCCAGGAACGTCGTGTTCAGCACGTCCCCGTGGCCCGTGCCGAACTTGTGGAACACGACGAGCAGCGGAGCCGGCGTCGGGGGCGGGGTCGGCGGCATCTGGAGCAAGAAGCGCTCGACCCAGATCGTCCCGGTGTTCGTCAACACGAACTCGACCAGTCCCGGGTAGCCCGGGACGAAGCGCGCCCGGTAGCGCGGCGCCGTCATGCCGCTCGTGAGCGTGAGGTCGATCTCGTCCCCCGCGCCCGAGAACCGATCGAGGGTCCCGACGGTGTCGGAGAGCGAGCGCGCCGACTCCGGCGGCACCTGCGGGTCGCCCGGCTCAGCCCCGCCTGGGGACTCCTCGGGCCCGACTTCCACGGGCGCCGCGACAGGCGGCCGACCGTCCTCGGCGCCGCAGGCGGCGAGGCCGAGGAGCAGGAGGGCGGGGAGGAACGGGGCTCGCGGGGTGCGCATCGAGGAGCGTGTCGGCCGGCGCCGCCCTGGCCCTGAGGCCGGCGCGCCGCGCGGATCCCTACTCTAGCCCGCGCCAGCCGGGATGGTCAGGTGTCCAGAACGCCCCGAATGCAGGCCGGAAAGCGCTTCCTAGCTCCCGCGGCGGTCCAGGAGCTCGCGCGCGATCCCGTGGCGCAGGCCCAGGCCGCTCACACGGACCTGCGGGGCGCCCAGCCGCACGAGGACCGCGGTCAGGATCGCCAGCCCGGCCGGCAGGATGTCCGCGCGCTCGGCCTCGATCGGGAACGCCAGCCGCGCGGCCGGGTCGAGCGCGGAGAGCGTCTCGGCGAGCGCGGCGGCGAACTCCGTCGGGACTTGGCGGCCCTCGACCGCCTGCGGATCGAAGCGCGGGAGCCCAGCGTGGACCGCCGCGAGGTTCACGGCGGTGCCCCCGATCGCCCACGCCGTCCGGCCCTCGGCGGCACGCGCCGGCAGCGTCTCGGCCGCCCCCTGCGCCGCTGCGCACAGCGCGCGCCAACGCGCGAGATCGACGCGCTCCGGCTCCAGCCAAGCCTCCGTGAGGAGCACCGCGCCGATCGGGAGCGACTGCCGCAGGTGCAGCGCGCGACAGGCCACCTCCGTGCTGCCCCCCCCCACGTCGACGACGAGCGCCGCGGGACCGGCGCCGGCGAGCTCGAGCGCGAGCTCACCCAGGCGTGCCTCCTCGTCCTCCGAGACGATCTCCAGGGGCAGGCCCGTCGCCTGGGCTGCGCGCGCAGCGAACTGCGCCCCATCGCGCGCCCGCCGCAGGCAGGCCGTCCCCACGGCGCGCACCCGGCGCGGATCGACCCCGGCCGTGGCGATCGTGCCTGCGAACTCCGCGAGCGCCGCGAGCGCGCGGGCCGCCGCGGCGTCGTCCAGCGTCCCCTGGCGGGCCAGCCCGGCCCCCAAGCGCGGCGTGAGGCAGCGCTCCACGACGGGCTCGATCACGCCGGAGGGGCCCCGGCGCGCGACGAGCAGCAGGGCGGTGTTCGTCCCCAGGTCGACCGCCGCGACGAGCTCGCTCACGAGCCCTCCGCAGCGCGGCCCGGCTCGGCCTCGAAGGCCCCGTAGCAATCGCCCTCGAGGTTCCACACGGACAGGCGCACGCCCGACAGGTCGGCCACGACGACGCGCACACGCCGGTCGCTCCCGCCCGAGGCGTCGAGCGCCAGATCCTCAGGCTCCTGGAGCTCGCCCGCACACGCACCGCCGCCACGCGCGATCGTGCGCAAGAGACGACCGGCCGGATCGAGCAGCTCGAGCGCGCCACCCGACTCGTCGGCCGTCGCGACCACGATCCGTCCATCGGCCAGCGCTCGGACCGCGCGCGGCGTGCCGCCCTGCGGCGGCCGGAACGCGAAGTGGAACTGACCGTCGCGCCAGACGAGCACCAGCCCGGAGGCGGGCTCGCAGGCGAAGAGCAGGCCGCCCGGACCGAACGCCACCCGGCCGAGCCCGGGAAAGCCCTGCTCGGCGTCGCGCGGCCGCAGTGCGACGGCCGCCCGCGCATCGGCGCGGACGACGTGGAGCGCGTGGCGGCGCGCGCCGCCCGACGCCACGACCAGGCGCGCCGCGTCCTCCACCCCGCAGACGTCGAGCGCCACGGGATCGGCCAGCGAGCCCGCGCGGTCGTCTGCCCCACGCGGGAGCCCCGCGAGCTCGCGCCCGAACGCCGTGAAGGCACGCACGCGGCCCGCGGCGTGGTCGACCACCCACACCCGCCGGTCCTCGTCGACGGCGATCGAGGTGACCTCCGCGCGCGCTCCGCTCTCGGGCGGGATCACGAAGCCCGGGGCGAGCTGGCGACCGTCGAAGTCGCAGGGCACGACGCGCCACTCTCCGTCCCAGCGCGCGATCCACAGGGTCCCCTGGCGCGCGGCGAGCGACGTTGCGAAGCGGAGCACGGCGCGGATCCTAGTCGACTACGCCTGGCGCGCGAGCCGCAGGCGCACGATCTCGGCTGGAGCGCCCACCCGCAGCGGGAGCCCGATGGCGCCCAGCCCACCCGCGACGACGAGCAGGGTCGACCCCAGCACGACGCGCGCGCCGGGGTGCTTCGGGCCCAGGCGCCGCAGGAGCGGCAGATCGACCTGCCCTCCGTGGGTGTGGCCCGCGAGCACCGCGGCGCAGCCCGGCCGTGCGATCGCGCGCGCGCCCAGCGGGTTGTGGCACAGGACGATTTCGACGTCGCCCGGCTCGAGCGCGCCGCGCGCGGCGTCGAGGTCGACGACGCGCCCCTCCTCGAGGTCCTCGAGCCCCGTGAGCGCCACGACGGCGCTGCCGCGCGCCAGACGCACGCCGGCGTTGCGCAGGAAGCGCACGGCCGGGAGCGCCGCCTCGATGCGGGCCTCCTGCCGCCCGCGGTAATCGTGGTTGCCGAACACGGCGAATACTCCCTCGCGCGCGCGCAGGCGGCCGAGGTCCGCCGCGATGCGTGCGATCTCGTGCGCGCCGTGGGTCACGAAGTCGCCGGTCAGCGCCACGACGTCGGGCTCGAGCGCGTTCGAGAGCTCGACGACCTGCGCCAGATCGCCCGGACCGAGGAAGCTGCCCGCGTGGAAGTCCGTGAGCTGGACGACGGAGAACCCCTCGAGCTCCGGCGCCAGGTCCCTCACGCGGGCCGTCTCCTCGCGCAGCCGCGGTGGCGACAGGTAGGTGGCGCGATAGAACGCGCGGCCGCCCAGCGTGGACGTCACGAGCTCAGCCAGGCGCGCCGCGCCCAGACGCAGGCGCGAGTGACGCCGCGGAGGTTGGCGCACCGGCCCCACGGCGCGGCGCGCTACGCCAGCCGCTCGAGGGCGATCTCGAGCCGACGCAGCACGACCGGCGCGCCCAGCCAGCGCATCGCGTCGAACAGGTCGGGCCCGCCCGCGAGACCGGTCAGCGCGCAGCGCAGGGGTTGGAACAGCGCCGGCATCTTGAGGCCCCGGTCGGCCACCCAGGCCTTGGTCGCATCGCGCACCGCGGCGGAGTCGACGCCCCCGGCCACGCGCGGCCGCAGCCATTCCAGGTAGTCGCGCAACGTCTCCAGGCGCTGCGCGTGCTTGCGCGCCGCGGCCAGGGCGTCGTCGTGGTACGCCACGGCTGCGTCCGGCGCGAACAGGTAGGCGGCGCGGTCGGCCAGCTCGCCGTACGTGCGAATGCGCTCGCGCTCGGCGCCCACGACCTCCAGGAACCAGCTCCAGCGGGCCCGCAGTCCCGCCTCGGACGTCAAGCCGCGCGCGACCAGGAACGGCAGGCAGTTCTCCGCCAGCTCCTCTGGGGCTTCGCGCCGGATGTACTCGCCCGAGAGCCACAGGAACTTCTCGATGTCGAAGATCGAGCCGGCCTTGCCGACGTCGGCGATGTCGAAGTGCTGAACGAACTCCTCGACCCCGAAGATCTCGGTCTGGCCGTCGAGAGCCCAGCCCTGCAGGCACAAGAAGTTCAGGATCGCGCGGCGCGGGAACCCGCGGTCCCGGTAGTCCTGGAGCGCGGTGTCCCCGGTGCGCTTGCTGAGCTTCTTCTTGTCGGTCCCGAGCATGAGCGGCAGGTGCCCGAACACCGGGGGCTCCTGGCCGAAAGCCTGGTACAGGAGCACCTGCTTGGGCGTGTTCACGAGGTGCTCCTCGCCGCGGAACACGTGGCTGATCTGCATGTCGACGTCGTCGCAGACCACCACGAAGTTGTAGGTCGGGTTGCCGTCGCTGCGGACCATGACCCAGTCCTCGACCTCCTTGTTGTCGAAGGACATGTCCCCGCGCACGCGGTCGGCGAACCGCGTCGTGCCGGGCTGCACACGGAAGCGCAGCGTGAACGACTCGCCAGCCGTCGCGCGGCGGGCGGCCTCCTCGGCCGCGAGGTCGCGGCAGCGCCCGTCGTAGGCGCTCTTCTCCCGGGCCGCCTCCTGGGCCCGGGCCAGCTCCTCGAGCCGCTCGCGGGTGCAGAAGCAGCGGTAGGCGATGCCGCGCGCGAGCAGGTCGGCCGCGTACTCCTTGTGCCGCCCGATGCGCTGCATCTGGTGGTAGGGAGCGTGCGGCCCGCCCACGTCAGGCCCCTCGTCCCAGTCCAGCCCGAGCCAGGCCAGGCCCTCCAGGATGGCGCGTTCGTGCTCCTTCGTGCTGCGCTCGGGGTCGGTGTCCTCGATGCGCAGCACGAAGCGGCCGCCGTAGCGCCGCGCGTAGGCCCAGTTGAACAGCGCGGTGCGCGCGCCACCGATGTGGAGCTTGCCGGTGGGGCTGGGCGCGAAGCGCAGGCGAAGCGGTCTCGTCACGTGGGGTCTCGGTCCGCGCGCTGCGCGGGCCGCGGAGGATAGCGCACGGGCCCTGGCACCGAGTCGGTGTGTTCGTTGAGATGCGGCACATGGCCCCGACGCAGCCCGCCCCCGTCGCGCCGCGCCCGACCCTCGAGGTCGTGCGCCGGGCGCCCAAGGTCCTGCTCCACGAGCACCTCGACGGCGGCCTCCGCCCGCGCACGATCCTGGAGCTCGCCGAGCAGAGCGGCTATCGCGAGCTGCCCGAGCGCGACCCGGCGCGCCTCGCCGACTGGTTCGCCGCCGGTGCGGCACGCGGCAGCCTGCCGCTCTACTTGGAGGGCTTCCGCCACACGATCGCGCTGATGCAGACCGCCAGCGCGTTGGAGCGCGTCGCGCACGAGTTCGTCGAGGACATGGCGCGCGACAACGTCGTGTACGCCGAGGTACGCTTCGCGCCGCACTTCCACACCGCCGGAGGGCTGGGCCTCGACGGCGTGCTGGCGGCCGTTCTCAAGGGCTTGGAGCGCGGGCGCTCCGACTTCGGCGTGGACGTCGGGCTGATCGTGTGCGGGATGCGCAACCTCTCGGCCATGCTCTCGTTCCAGATGGCCGAGCTGGCCGTGGCCCACCGCACGCGCGGATGCGTCGGCTTCGATCTGGCCGGCGAGGAGGCCGGGCATCCGGCGAAGCACCACATCGAGGCCTTCCAGCTGGTCAAGCGCATGAACTTCTCGATCACGATCCACGCTGGGGAGAGCTTCGGTCCCGAGAGCATCTGGCAGGCGCTCCAGCACTGCGGCGCGCACCGCATCGGCCACGGGACGCGACTCATCGAGGACATGACGGTCTACGAGGGCAAGGTCGTGTCCCTGGGCGGGCTGGCGCAGTACGTCCTCGACCACCGCATCCCGATCGAGATCTGCCTGTCGTCGAACGTGCACACGGGCGCGACGCGCTCGCTCGCGGAGCACCCCTTCCCGCGCTACTTCGAGAAGGGCTTCCGGGTCACGCTGAACACGGACAACCGCCTGATGAGTCGCACGAGCATGACGCAGGAGTACATGCTGGCAGTCGAGCACTACGGCCTGAACCTGGAGCAGCTCGAGAAGCTCACGATCAACGGCATGAAGAGCGCCTTCGCCCACCACGACGAGCGCCTGCGGGTGATCTTCGAGCGCATCAAGCCCGGCTTCGCGGCATTGCGTGCCGGCAGCGCCTGAGCCGCATCAGTACGGCACGCTGGCGAACAGCGCGGCGCTGTGGGCCACGGCGTACGGGGCGCCGCCTGCAGGCGGCACGACGTCCTCGACGACCACGAACAGGAGGCCCGGCGGCAGCGCGAGCCCGCCCAGGTCGAACTCGACGATGGCCGTTCCGGCGGCGTCGGTCCAGGCCTCGAGCTCGAGGGCCACGGCCGTGGGCAAGGCACCGAGCGACAGGTGGTGAAGGTTCGCGCGCACGCGGTAGCCTGCGCCAGCCGCCGCCGGGCCCAGGCGCACGTCGACCTCAGCGCGCAGGCGCGGGCCGGCCACGACGGACGGCCGGATCGCAGCCACCCGCGAAGGAACCACCAGCGCGCGTGGCGCGCTGCGGATGCGCGTGGTCGAATCCAGCGCGGCGTTCTGCGAGGGATCGCGCATCCACAGGTCGAGCTGGTACTCGCGGTCCGGCTGCAAGCCGTTCAAGATCACCCAGTGGGTGTCGTCTCCACGCGAGCCGATCGGCACGCGCTGCACGGGCGAGCCGCCGTCGAGGCCCACGTAGACGCGCGCGAACTCCGTGGTCCGGAACTCGATCTTGATCGTGTTCGTCGTGGCCCACAGCACGCGCACCGGCCCGGCGAGCGCGGGCGGCGTCGTGTCGGGCACGGACGAGCCCGGCGCGAGCGGATCGCTGCCCCACAGGACCTCGTACCCGTCGACCAGTCCGTCGCCGTCCGTGTCCGGTTCCTCCGGGTCCGTCCCGCGCAGGAGCTCGTCCGCGTTCAGGAGCCGGTCGTTGTCGCGGTCGAGCCCCGTCGTGAGGCCCATCCCCAGCGGCACGCCCAGGAAGGTCACGGGTCGACCCGCGGCGGCCTCGGCCAGCAGCGCGCGCGGCGCGATCTCACCCACCGGCCCGCCGGCGAGCCGGAAGCTGCCGCGCTCGGGGGCATACATGGCGCTCGCGACGAAGAGCTGCGCGCCGCTCTCCGCGGGAGGCGAGCGCAAGGCCACCACGTCGCAGTGCCCCTTGGCCGCCTGTTCGAGCAGGAACGGCAGGTCGTCGGACTCGACCTGAGTCCAATTCGCCGCGTGCGCGGTGGCCATCCAGGCCGTCGCGGGCGCGAGTCCGGTGTCGAACGCGCGCAGGAACGCCGCGATCTGCCTGGCCTCATGGGCCGGAATGCCGAAGCGGTGCGTGTCCGCGGGTCCGGACGGCGCGGGCGCGAACGTGTCCTCGAGGCGGCCGTGGATCCCGGCGTGGGTCAACCCCGCGTTGCGAGTGGGCCGCTTCCCGAAGCCGCCGCCGACGTGCTGCATGGGCTGCTCGCGGTCGGCCACCCGCCGCAACCCGGGCACGTCGAAGGCACCCGGAACACCCGGCGCGCCCACGGCCGCGACCTCGCCGCTCGAGCCCAGCGGCAGCGCATGGCACGCGGCGCACGTCAGCGCGCCCAACACCGGGCGGTGCAAGAACAGCTCGAGCCCGGCCTGCTCCTCGGCGGACAGCGTGCGGTCGCGGCGCTGGAGCGGGTTGGCCGGGATCGCCATGCGGTCGATGTAGTGGCGCAGGTACTGGAAGTCGGGGCCGATGTCGCGCTTCACCCCGCTCGCGTCCGTGCGGTCGAGCAGGCTCACGAACGAGGCGTTGAAGTCGGCCAGTGCGCGCTTCTCGCCGCGCCAGTGGTACGGGCTCGACTCCTCCTGGCGGCGGGTGCCCTGCGTGACGAGCGGCCCCTTCGCGTCGAGCGGCGACACGGTCAGGGCCAGCGGCGTCCCCTCGGGCTCGAGGTAGTGCGACAGCTCCCAGGCCAAGGCGTCCGTGTTCCCGTCGACGTGGCAGGAAGCGCACGAGGAGGTCTTCGAGGCCGAGTTGCGCGCGTCCGTGAACAGGTGCCGTCCGAGCTGGATCTCGTCGATCGTCGGATCGAAGCCCACGGCTCGCGGCGTCGCGCCCGTGACGGCGAAGGGCACCGTCTGCGGCAGCGCGGCGAGGTCGATGCGCGCCACCGACGCGTCGTTGCGGTTGAAGACCCACAGCGTGTCGCCGGCCGGATCGATGGCCGCCGAGCGCGGGCCGCTGCCGCGCGGGTAGACCTGCTTCGCAGGGATCGTCACGTGACCCGCCCAGCTCACGGCACCGTCCGGGGCCAGATCGAGGACGGCCACCAGGTCGCTGCCGTAGGCGCAGACGTACACGCGCGGTCTCACGGGGTCGAACACCAAGCTCGTGGGCTGCGCGCAGCCCGTGCCCGGCGGTGCCAGCGCGTCGAGGTCGACGATGCGCGGCGGCGCGTTCGAGGAGGTGTCGACGATCGCGATGCGGTTCGAGACGACCTGGCCGCCGAGGAAGCTGCGCTCGCCGCGGTGGGTGGCGTTCAAGGCCTCCGTGCCCGGGATCCACAGCTCGCGCGTCGCGGGCCGCGCGACCACGTCGAACAGGATCGTGCCGAGCCCCTCGCGGGCTTGGGCGAGTTGGAGCGCGTCGGCGCCCGGCGTGGCACCGGGCCGGATCGGGAACAGGTCGAGGTCGGGGAGCGGCGTGAGCCCCGCTCGCGCGGTCGTCGCCACGTCCTGTGCCGCCAGCGGATCGTCGAGCGTGCCGCGCGCGGCCGTGGCGTTGCCCGAGAGGAAGGAGGCCACCCACAGCCGGCCCGCCTGGTGGGCGATCCCGCGCGGCGCGTCGGCCGGGATCGAGATCGACTGGGTCACGGCGTACTGCGCCGCGTCGATCGCGACCACGGAGTCCGCTCCCGAGCACGTCACCCAGGCGCGCGCGCCGTCCGGCGCGAAGGCGATCCCGTGCGGCTCGGCCTCGACGCGGATCGTGCGCGCCAGGATGCCGCGCGCGAGGTCGACGACCTGCACCGAGCCGTAGACGCGGTCGACGACCCAGGCCTCCTCCGTCCCCGGCCGCAGCGCCAGCGAGGCCGCCCCCAGCGCGATCGGGATCTCGAGGCGCCGCTCGAGCGTCAGCGGATCGAGCACCGCCAGGCGGTTGCCGGGCTGGTTCAGGACCACCAGCCGCTCGCGCACCGCGTCGTAGGCCACGGAACGCACGGGCCCGACCTCGAAGTTCAGGTAGCGACCCTGCTGGTCGTCGCGCCCGGCTCCGGGGGCGGTCTGTGCGGGCGTCGGCGGGGAGAGGACCGCGGCGCCGAGGGCCGCGGCCAGCGCCGCAGGGGTCCACTGCATGGTGAGACGTCGGGGAGAGGGGACGAGGCGAACTCCCATGCTAGCCGCGCCTGGCCGGGCCCGCCACGCGTCCTGCGCTCACTCGCCGCGGAACACGCGCGCTGCCTCGGGCGGGAGGTGCTCCTCGACGACCGCCAGGGTGCGCCGGCACAGCTCGCGGCGGCGAACGTCCTCGGGGAGGTCGCCCGGCAACGCCAGGAGCCCGCGGATGCCCCGGCCGAAACCTGCCAGGAGCTCGCGCGCGAGCTCGGGATCGCGGCGCTCGAGGATGCGCAGCGCAACCTCCGCCGCGGGCTCCGGCTCCGGTCCGAACGTGCGCGCCAGGAAGCGCACGAGCTGGGAGCGCGAGGTGCCTGGTGCCTCCAGGTTGTCGTGGAAGCGCTCGGGTGCCGCCTGCCGGGCGGTCGACCAGGCGCAGGCCGCGCACACCACGACCACGGTGGCGGTGACCGCGATCCGGCTGGCAGAGGTACGCCGCGCCAGCTCGGCGCCCGCGACGCCCGCCAGCAGGCAGGCGAAGGGCACGGGCGGCATCAGGTAGCGGTAGTCGAAGATCCAGTCGCGCGTCGCGACGTCGAAGCGGCTGAGCGCGTAGCTGGCGACGAACGCGACCAGGAACAGCAAGGCGAACACCGCCGGCGTGGGGTGAGCGCCGGCCCGACCCAGCACGGCGCCGCGGACCAGCGCGGCGAGCTCCGCGCGCGAGATCCAAGCGGCGCGCACGGCGGCTGCACCGGCGAGGAGCAGCAGCACGCGCCCGGCCCAGATCCCCGCGATGGGCAGCGTGTCACGGAAGCAGGCGGACATGGGCGCCAACCGCGCGAAGGTCACGACGAGCTTCTCGCCCGCGCCGCCGCGCTCGAGGCCCTGCACGAGGTGGCCCACCAGCCCCTCGTGGTAGATCTGGAATCCGCTCCAGCCGTGGACGAGCTGGTAGCGGATCCAGGGCGCGAGGCCCACCAGGAACGCCAGGGCGAGAACCAGTCCACGCCGTCGCGCCAGGAAGGCACGGTCGCGCGCGAACTCGAGCACGAGCCACACACCGACCGGCACGAGCAGGCTGAAGCCGAACCACAGCGCGAACCCAGCCGTGAAGCCCAGCGCCACGGTCCACGGCCCACGGCGCACGGCGCGCGCCTCCTCGAGCACGAGCGCGACGAGCAGCAGAGCGATCAGGTTCGCTTCGAGGTGCGTGCCGTACAGCGTGCACGAGCTCAGCGCGTAGCCCGGAGGCGCGAACGCCAGGAGCGACCCGCCGATCCAGGCCGCGCGCGAGCCGGCGTGCCGATGGAGCAGCACGAAGAGCAGCGCCACGCAGCCGAGTCCGAACAGGAGCGCCACGGCGCGCAGGACCACGAGCTTCGGGCCCAGCACCGCGTAGGGCACGGCGGCCACGGCCGACACGAACAGCGAACCGCCCCAGAAGTTGTTGACCTGGTAGCGCTGGATCGGCGCCACGGGCCCATCGACGAGTTCCTGGGCCGCGATGCCGCGCAGCAGCTCCTCGTGCGGCACCGCGCCGTTCTCGAAGAAGTCGTCGGGCGGCGCCAGGATCAGGAAGCCGCGCAAGACAGCGGTCGCGAAGAGCAGCAGCGCGAGACGCTTCCAGGGAAGGCGTGCAGCGGTCGAGGGCGGCGCGGGGAGGACCACGGTGGGCGCGCGCCGCCGCGCTCAGGGGTGCCGCGCCTCGACGACCGTGTGGATGCCGCCGCGCACGAGGAAGTCGCCCTCGACGACCATGGTGCGCGGCGCGATCGCCGCCACGAGATCGTCCAGGATCCGGTTCACGACGGCCTCGTGGAACGCGCCCTGGTCGCGGTACGACCACAGGTAGAGCTTGAGGCTCTTGAGCTCGACGCAACGCTCGGCGGGCGTGTAGCGGATGCGGATCGTGGCGAAGTCGGGCTGGCCCGTCTTGGGGCACAGGCAGGTGAACTCGGGGGTCTCGAAGCGCACCTCGAAGTCGCGGCCGGGACGCGGATTGGGAAAGTGCTCGAGGGTTCTCGTGGGTTCGGTGGTCATGGGCGCGGACCGACGAGGCTAGCGTCCGGCGCGCGGAAACACAGTCGAGCGCGCGACGGCCACGCCGCCCACGCGGCACTCCACGATGCGCGTCGGCGTGCCGTCGACCTCGCGCTCGAGTTCGAACGTGACACGCCCGTTCCCGGACGGGCTGCCGAGCGCCTCGCGCACCGCGCCGGGCGCGCGGACCTCGATCCCGACCCAGGTCGCGTCACCCTTCCAGGCCCGCGGTCGCGAGTCCTCGGGCACCACGACCGCGAAGCCGTCGTCGGCCAGCTCGAGACCCGCGACCTCGATCGCGGGCAGGACCTCGGCCGTGACGATGCGGCGCAACTCGCCCTCGAACCACAGGCGCCGGATCGTGCCGCCGAGCAGCCATTCGATCGAGCGGCCCAGGTCGAAGATGGCCTGGGGCCCATCGTCCGTCGCGACCCAGGCGCCGTCGATGGCGCCGTTCTCGAAGGCCGCGTGCGTCGCGCGCCAGCGCAAGCGCGGTGGCTCGGCGGTCGAGACGCCCGCGCGGGGCGTGACGCGCACCACGGTCAGGGCCAGCGGGTCGAGCTCGACGAGTTCCGAGCGGCCATCGTCGCGCCACACGAAGGGCTTCGCCGCGCCCGCCCGCGGCGGGACGCGGATGGCGGGGCGGCCGTCCCGGTCGAGGAGCAGCACGGCCAGGCCGCGCCGGGTGAGCCCGGCCTCGGACGGGAGGCGCGCGACGTACGGGACCGCGGCCGCCTCGGCGCGCGCCAGCACGCTGCCGAGCGTCGCGGAGCGTGGCGGCCACGCGCCGGCCAACAGGTCGAGGTCCTCCGGGACGTCGAAGCCGCCGCGCACCCGCGCGGCGCGCGGCGAGGGCAGCCGCGTCGCGCGCGGCGCGCCCACGACGAGCACGCGTCCACCCTCCGCGGCCGCCAGCCCGCGCTCGAGGTCCGCGCCGAGCGCCGCCAGGTCCCGCGTCGCCTGCGGCCACACGCGCGCCGCGCGGTCGCCGAGCACGCACAGGATCGCCGCGATCGCGAGCGGCAGCACGCTGCGGCGCGACCCGCCGAGCGCGGTCGAGGCGGTGGCGAGCGCCGCGCACACGACGACCGCCGGGACGAGCAGCGTGTCGGCGCGCTCGATGCTCCCCGGCGGCGCATGCAGGTCGCGCGCCAGCGGCAGCGACGCGCCGATCGCCGCGATCCAGCCCAGCGCGAGCCAGCCCCACAGACGCGGCGCGGCGCGCGCCGCGCGCAGCAGCGGCTCGGCCGCGCAGCACAGCGCCGCGCCGCAGGCCAGGTACGCGCCGGCGGCACCGGGCGAGGGCACGGGCACGAACAGGGCGCCGAGCGCCGCGAGCGCCGCGGCCGGGTCCGGACCGCCCGAGAGCAGCGCGCTCCAGGGCGTGCCCGCGCGCAAGCCGAAGCCCTGCGGCCAGGCCAGCAGGGCTTCGAGAGCCACGGCCAGGGTGGCGGCCAACGCGACGCTGCAGGCCGCGCCGAGCTTCTGCGGCAGCGAACGCGGCCGGTGCGCCGAGGCGAACTCGAGCGCGCCGCAAGCAAAGGGCAGGAGCCAGGCGGCGCTCGAAGCGCATCCCGCCGCCGCAGCGCACAGCGCGGCGAGCGCCAGGAACGCCGCCTTGCGCTGCTGCCGCCCGCGCAAGAAGAACGCCGTCGACCAGGCACCCAGGGCCAGCGCGACCACATCCCCCAGCGCGCTCGGCCGCGCGACCGCCGCGACGGAGGCCGGGTGCGCGACGACCAGACCGGCGCAGGCCCAGCCCGCGGCCCGCGCGGCGGACTCTCCCAGCCACGGCACGAGCACGCGCCGCAGGGTCAGGCCCGCGCCGGCCGCGCCGAGGAGCAGCACGGCGAGCGCGACCGCGAAGTAGGGCGCCGCGACCGCGGGCTCGAGCGGCGACAGTCCCGCGTGGAGCGTGGCGTGCAGGCGCAGGAGCCAGGCCGGGATCGGACGCACCTCGCCGCCCGCGAGCCAGGCCCCGCCGCCGGAGTCGTCGTCGCGCCCCGCGGCCGCGGCCAGGAGCTCGAGGTCGCCGCCCACGAACCCGGCGCCGAACAACGGCAGATGCGCCAGGAGCGCGAGCGCCGCGACGAGCACGCACAGGATCAATCGTCGCAGCGGGGCGGGCATCGGGAGCGGCGCGGATCGTAGCCCCTCGCGCCGGCGAGTTCCCACGGGTTCTCGACCGCGGCGCGGGAACGTAGGCTCGCGCGACGATGACGCCCCCCACGGACGCGGTCCGCACGCGCGCATGGATCGCCTACGCGCTCCCGGCGCTGTGCGTCTGGGCGCTCGGCGCCTGGAGCCTGCGCTGGACCTGCGACGACGCCTTCATCTCGTTCCGCTACGCCGCCAACCTCGTCGCCGGGCACGGTCTCGTCTACAACGTCGGCGAGTGGCCGCCGGTCGAGGGCTACTCGAACCTGCTCTGGACGCTGGCGGCGGCGGCGGCGATCGCGCTGGGGCTCGACCCGGCGCTCGCGGCCAACGTGCTCGCGGCGACGAGCGGCGCCGCGCTCGTGCTGCTCGTCACGCGCTTCGCGGTCGTGCGCTTCGGGCTCTCCGGCCCGCGGGCGGGCCTCGCCGCGCTGTTCCTCGCGGCCCTGCCGGTCGTCGCGTGCTGGTCGACGAGCGGGCTGGAGACGATGACGACCGCGCTGTGCGTGTTCCTCGTCTACGAGCGGTTGGCGTCGGGGCCGTGCGTGCGCGGCTGGCAGGCCGGCTGCGCCGCAGCCGCGGCGGCGCTGCTGCGCGCCGACGGCGCGGGCTTCGCCCTGGCGGCGCTGGGCGTGGCGTGGCTCGACCTCCACGCGCGCCCCGAGGCGCGCGTCGCGATCGTGCGAGCGGGGATGCTGCTCCTGGCGGCCGTGTGCGCGCAGCTCGCCTTCCGCCTGGCCTGGCATGGCGACTGGATCCCCAACACGGCGCGGGTCAAGGCCGGCTTGAGCGGCTTGCGCCTGGAGCGCGGCGCGAAGTACGCGGCCGCGATGCTGGTCGTCATGCCGGGGCTCGGCATGGCGCCGCTCCTGGCGCTGGTCGCGACGCGCGGCAGCGCGAAGTGTCCGCGCCGCGTGGCGCTCGCCGCCACGGCCTTGGCGGTGACCGTCGTGCTCTACGCGCTCTGGACCGGCGGCGATTTCCTGCCGTTCGGCCGCTTCCTGGCGCCGCTCGCCCCGTTCGCCGCGCTGGCCTGCGCCGCGCTGCTGGCGCGGCCCGCGCGCTGGGCGCCGCCCGCCGCGCTGCTGCTCGTGGTCAGCGCGCCGCTCGCGACCTTCGGGATCCAGGCGCTGCCCCAGGCGCTGCACTTCCGCTGGAACGAGGAGCGGGCGATCCCCGAGCGCCAGATGTGGGCCAACGCGCGCGAGCGTGCCGCCCAATGGCGGCTGGTGGGCCGCGCCCTGAAGTCGCGCTATGCGGGCTCCTCGATCGTGCTCGGTGGCATCGGCGCGATCGGGTACGAGAGCGGACTCGTGGTCCATGACCTCTTCGGTCTGGTGAGCCCCGAGGTCGCGCGCAGCGGGCTGCCGCTCGTGCGCGGCTCGCCCGGCCACGACCGCCGCGTCGACCCCGAGTTCTTCCTGCCCGCGAGGCCCGACCTGCTGGGCGCCTGGATCTCGCCCGCGGCGGCCACGCTCGACGCGCTGCCGCCGCATTGGCGCGACCTGGTCAGCGCCGGCCGCGCGCGCGTCGAGCGTCACCCCGTCGAGCTCGAGGAGGGCTTTCCTCCCGGGACCGAGCTGCGCGCGCTGCGCCTCCTGTGGGAGCGCTAGGATCTCCGCGATGATCGACACGTTCCGACCGCTCCTCGACGCCGCACGCGGCGTCGATCTGGCCGATCCCCAAGCCGCGCGCGCCGAGCTCGTCCGGCGCCTCGATCCGCGGGGTCCCGCGGCTGTGGCGCTGAATCGCGCGCTCACGGACCTGCTCGACGCGCGCCGCATCGCCGACCGCGGGGATCCGCCCGTGCGCTGGAGCCGGGTCGCGAAGGCCACGCCGGAGAGCCTGGGCTTCTCGATCGACGCGGTCGACATGCACGGCCCCGGCCCGCACCACGTGCACCCCGACGGCGAGGTGAACTGGTGCGTGGCGCTGGAGGGCGATCCGCGCTTCGACGGCCAGCCCGCTGGCTGGGTCGTGATGCCGCCCGGCTCCGGGCACGTGCCGACCGTGAGCGGCGGGCGCATGCTGATCGTGTACTTGCTCCCCGGCGGGAAGATCGAGTTCACGAAGGCCTGAGCGCCGGACCCAGGGCGCGCGTGGCGGGGTACACTCACGGGATCCACTCCCTCCGCCCGGCGCGTCCGGGCCGGTTCCGGTCCCCTCGAGCGTCATCTTGGCCGTGCGCACGCCCCTCCTCCTCGCCTCCCTCCTCCTGCTTTCCACCAGCGCCGCGGCCGGCACGATCCACGTGAACGCCGGGCTCGCGACCGGCGCCAACGACGGCACGAGCTGGGCCAACGCCTACCGCGGCGTGGACGCGCTGGTCGTCGCGGTCGCGGCTTCCGTGGCCGGCGACGAGGTCTGGGTCGCGGCCGGCACCTACAAGCCGACCACGACGACCACGCGCACGATCTCGCACGCGCTGAAGAGCGGCGTCGCGATCTACGGCGGGTTCGTCGGCAACGAGACCGCGCTGGCGCAGCGCGACTGGAGCACGAACGTCACGGTCCTCTCCGGCGACATCGGCAGCGTCGGCGTCGTCACCGACAACAGCTACCACGTGATCAATGCCGCCGGCGCCAATGCGACGGCCGTCCTGGACGGCTTCACGGTCACCGACGGCAACGCCAACCTCGCCAGCGGGAACAACGACCGCGGCGGCGGCATCCTGTGCCTGTCGGGCGCCAGCCCGACCGTGCGCAACTGCCGCTTCCTCGCCAACCGCTGCACCTTCGGCGGCGGAGCCGGCTACGTCAACGGAGCGAGCCCCACGTTCGTGAACTGCGTGTTCGAGGCCAACCTGGGCGGCAGCTTCGGCGGTGCGTTCGACTGCAACACGACCTCGACGACCTGGGACCGCTGCACGTTCATCGGGAACAGCGCCGCGCGCGCCGGCGCGGTCGAGGTGTTCTCGACGGGCACGCCGCGCATCCTGAACTGCCTGTTCCGTGGCAACACCTCGACGGGCAGCGGCGGCGGCGGCGCGATCTGGAGCAGCGCCAGCCCACAGATCCGCAACTGCACGATCGTCGGCAACAGCTCGACGACCAACGCCACGGCCGGGATCCTGGTCTCCGGCGGCGCGGCCACGATCGCGAACTGCATCGTGTGGGACAACAGCGGCCCGGGTGGCGCGCAGGGGCCCGCGAACCAGATCGCGGGCACGACCAACGTCACGTAC
This sequence comes from Planctomycetota bacterium, assembly GCA_016795205.1. Taxonomy (GTDB): domain Bacteria; phylum Planctomycetota; class UBA1135; order UBA1135; genus JAEUHZ01. The sequence continues at coordinate 90,305 of JAEUHZ010000045.1, forward strand.
TCGATCGTCGAGGGCGGCTTCGCCGGCACGGGCAACCTGAACCTGGATCCGGGCTTCACGAACGCGGCCGGCAACGACTACACGCTGACGCTGGCCTCGCCGGCCGTCGACGCCGGAAACAACGCCTCCGTGCCGCCGGGTTTCACGCTGGACCTGGCCGCCAAGCCGCGCTTCGCCGACGAGCCGACCGTGCCGGACACGGGCGCAGGCGTCGCGCCGCTCGTCGACATCGGCGCCTACGAGCTGGTCGCCCCCACGGTCACGGCCTACTGCTTCGGCGACGGCACCGGCGCGGCCTGCCCGTGCGGAAACGACGCGCCGTTCTTCTCGAACCAGGGCTGCTTGCACTCCTTGGGCAGCGGCGGCGTGCTGGGCTCGGCCGGCAGCGCGCGGATCTTGTCCGACACGTTCGTGCTCCTGGGCACGGGCATGACGAACTCCTCCTGCCTCTACTTCCAGGGCACGACGCAGGTGGCCGGCGGCCTCGGCACGACCTTCGGCGACGGGCTGCGCTGCGCAGGCGGCGCGATCGTGCGCCTGGGCACGAAATCGAACGTGGCCGGCGCCTCGCAGTACCCGGCAGCCGGCGATCCCGCGGTCTCGGTGCGCGGCCTGGTCTCGGCGGCCGGCAGCGTGCGCACGTACCAGGTCTGGTACCGCAACGCCGCCGTGTTCTGCACCGGCGACACGTTCAACCTGACGACCGCGCTCCAGGTGACCTGGGAGCTGTGAGCCAGGCGCCCGAGCCCGTCGAGCATCTGCTCTACGACGGCTCGTGCGGACTGTGCCACCGTGCCGTGCGCTTCGTCGTGGCGCGCGACCCGCAGGGTGAGCGCTTCCGTTTCGCGCCGCTCTCGGGCGAGACCGCCCGGCGCCGCGTGCCGGAGTCCGCACGCGCCGGGCTTCCCGACAGCGTCGTCGTGGTCGACGCCGCGGGCCGGATCCTGACGCGCTCGGAGGCCCTGCTCCACGTCCTCTGGCGCCTCGGCGGCGTGTGGGGCCTCCTGGCCGGGGCCGGCCGGATCGTGCCGAGACCCCTGCGAGACCTGGCCTACGACGGGGTGGCGCGCGTGCGTCGGCGGCTCTGCGCCGCGCCCCCGAGCGCCTGTCCGCGGCTTCCACCCGCGTTGCTCGCGCGCTTCGACCCTTGAGCATCCAGGCCGCATCGGGGACCGTAAGGTGCGTGGGAGCCCGTCCCGCGCGGCGCGTCGCCGCGTAGCAACAGGCATGAACGATCCGATGCACGCCTCCGTCTTCCTGGCTTCGTTGACCGCGCTGCTCTCGCTCTCGTCCGCGCGCTGTGCCGAGGACGCGGGCGAGAAGCCCGCGCCAGCCGCCCAACGTCCGGCCTACTCGAAGTCGGGTCACGACCTCGCGCCGCTCTCCAAGGAGCGCATCGCTGCGATCGCCCGCACGCTCTCGCCGCTCGCGCGCCAGGTCACGCTGGAGGCCGGCACGGAGCGGCCGCACACGAGCGAGCTCCTGGCGGAGAAGCGCCGGGGCGTCTACGTGTCCGTGATCGGCGGACTGCCGCTGTTCCGGAGCGAGGACAAGTTCGAGAGCGGCACCGGCTGGCCCTCGTTCACGCGCCCCATCGATCCCGACCACGTCGTGATCCGCCGCGACACGAGCCACGGCATGGTGCGCGAGGAGGTCCTCGACGCGCGCTCGGGCGCGCACCTGGGCCACGTGTTCGACGACGGCCCGGCTCCGACCGGGAAGCGCTACTGCATGAACGGAGTCGCGTTGAGGTTCGTGCCGGAAGGAGAGCCCATGCCGCAGGAGTCGTTGCCGGTCGCCACGCAGAAGGCCTGGTTCGCCGCGGGTTGCTTCTGGGGCGTCGAGGACGTGTTCCAGCAGGTCCCGGGGGTCTTGACCGCGGTGTCGGGCTACATGGGCGGTGCCAAGGAAGCACCCACGTACAAGGAGGTCTGCAGCGGCCAGACCGGCCACGCCGAGACCGTCGAGATCGTCTTCGATCCGGCGCGTGTCACGTACGACCGGCTGCTCGATCTGTTCTTCCTGAACCACGACCCGACGACGTTGAACCGGCAGGGCCCGGACGTCGGCACGCAGTACCGCAGCGCGATCTTCGCCGCCGACGCGGCCCAGCGCGCCGCCGCTGCGCGCAAGATCGCGGCGCTCAACGCCACGCCGAAGTACGCCCAGCGCAAGATCGTGACCGAGGTCGTGGCCCCGGGGCCCAGGTTCTGGCCGGCCGAGGAGTATCACCAGGACTACCACGCCAAGCACGGCGGCTCCTGCCGCGTGCAGACGGAGTGAGAGACCGAGGATCCAGCCGGACGCGGTGAGCAGGCCGGCCGTCGACTGCGGGCCGAGGGTGGAGGCTGCCCGTCACGAAGCGAGCAGGGCCTCGAGCGCCGCGCGCAACGCCGCGTGCAGCTCCGTGATCGGCTCCTCGCCCGGTTGCCCGACGCGCGGGAACAGGTCGTCCTCCGGGCGTTGCAGGTAGCCCGGCAATCCGCTCGCGGGGCCCGGCGCGGCGTCGACGCGGTAGAGCTCGCTCGTCTGCGGGCGCACGATGAGCTGGTGCGTGCCGTCCGAGTAGGCGCGCGTCCAGGTCGCCGGGTCGATCGAGAGCGGCCCGTCGCGTGTGCCCCCGAGGGGCAGGAAGATCTCGTTGTAGACGTGGTCACGCGCGGGCGGCGCGCCCGGGTCACGCAGCACGGCCGCGAAGGAGCGCCCGCGGACGACCCGCCCACCGCGCGCCTTCCACGACGCTTCCTCGCAGCCGGCGAGCTCCAGGATCGTCGGCAGCACGTCGACCACGTGGAGCAGGTGATCGCAGGTGCGTCCCGGCGCGCCGATCACGTCCGGCGGCCCCCACGCGACGCACGGCACGCGCGCGCCGAGCTCGTAGGGCGAGCGCTTGGCGCGCAGCGGGTCGTAGGGCGCGTCGACGCAGTTCGCGACGGTGCCGTTGTCCCCCAGGACCAGGAACACCGTGCGCGCGCGCCGACCGGGCTCGAGCCGATCCCAGAGCTTGCCGATCAGCGCGTCGACGGCTTCCAGGTTGGCGCGAAACACGGCCCGCACGGCCGTCGCGTCGCCGGCCGGCAGGAAGGCGGGTGGCGACCAGCCCGAAGCGTCGGCGCGGCCGGCGAGCTCGGCCATGCGCGCGGCTGTGTCCGCGGAAACCAGCGGGAAGGTCCCGCCCGTCGCACCGTGCCCGAGGTCGTCGGGCGCCTCGAACGGCGGGACCTCGAACGGCGAGTGCGGCGGGTTGAAGTTGACCAGCGCCAGGAAGGGCTTCGTGCTGGCGTTCATCCAGGTGAGCGCGTCGCGCAGCACGTGGACCGCGCCCCAGCCCGCCGCCGGCTGCAGCTCGGGGGCGTAGGCCACGTACGGGCCGCCGGCGGGCCACGCGCCCGCGGCGCCGCGCGTCAGCGCCACCGGCGCCGATCCGGCCGCCTGGCGGACCTCGCGGAAGTGGTAATGGCCCGCGTTCGGCGCGCCCGCGGGCAGCACCCCGGCGTTCGGCTGGCAGCCCGCGTAGAACCCGAGCCCGTGGTCGATCGGCCAGGTCTCGCGGCCCACGTCGCTGTGCAGGTGCGACTTGCCGAAGGAGGCCTGCGCGTAGGTCTGCTCCGCGAGGGGCAGGTCCTCCGCGCCGTCCCGCCCGAGCTGGAGCAGCCGCGGGAGGAGCCGCGCGGTGATCGGCGCCGGGGACTGCCACGTGGCGAGCGGCGCGCCTCCACCGCAGAAGGCGAAGTCGCGCGACGCGGCCGGGTTCCCGCCCAGGCCCAGGTCGAAGCCGTAGGACCCCGACCACAGGCGCGCGCGCGACGGCGCGCAGATCGGCGTCGCATAGGCGCGCCTGAACGCCACGCCGAGTTGGCGCAGCTCGCTGAGGCGCGGGTGCGGGACGAAGCCCGAGGCTGGCTCCACGAGCGCACTCCAGTCGAACCACTCCGCGCCGCCGTCGTCGAGCAGCACGATCACGAAGTTCAGGTCGGTGGACTGCGGTGCGGGAGCAGGGGTGCGCGGCGGGACGCGTACGGGGCGGTTCATCGAGGCTTCCTCGACCGGGATTCCGAGCGCGGGCGGGCGATCAGACGGGTCCTGGCGCGGAAACTCTTCGCCCCGAAGAAAAAAGGCGAGGACCGCGGCCCAGACAGGCGGCAGTCCACGGTTGTGTGGTCGCGGGGGCCCGCCCGCAGTGCCCCCGCCGCGCCCCCCTGCGCGGCGGGACGCCGGCGCTCGCAAGCGACCGCCCGACTCAGCGACACGGCGTTCAGCGCTGTCCCTCGCTCGGCCTCGGCCTCTCCGACTTCGAGCGCAGCGCCGCCACCTCGGCCCACAGGCGGCCGAGCGCGTTCCGGTCCTCCACCGGGAGCGAGGCCTGGGCTCCCGCGTCGCGGAAGCCGGCCAGATCGGCGTCCGCTTGCCAGTCGCGCAG
>JAEUHZ010000023.1 GCA_016795205.1 Planctomycetota bacterium
ACCAGCGTCGACGGTCTCCAAGGCTGGCGCACGACGCGCAGCGGCGCGCTCGCCTGGAGCGTGCTCGACGCCTGGAGCGGCGGCCGGCCCTACGCGGGCACGGCCTTCGCGATCAACGAGGCCACGGTCTCGCTCGTGGACAGCGCACTGGGTGGCGGGGGCTTCGACGGCTGGCGCGCGGACGTGCCCGGGCGGATGTTCGCGCTCGTCGCGAGCGGCGGGGCGCAGGACGTCGCGCCCGTCGCGAAGACGGTCTCGGCCTGCGCGACGCGCGACGAGGAGTTCCCGCTGATCACCTGCCAGGGCAGTGGCCCGGACACGCCGATCCTCGCCGACCCGCGCCCGTTCGTGCTCCAGACCGGGGCCAGCTCGGCGCAGTGGCTCGATCCCTACGACCCGCTGGGCCAGACGGAGTGGTTCGTGAGCGGCGACGAGACGAGCTGGCATGCGCTGCCGCCGGTGATCTGCGCCCCGCAGCAACCCTGCGCCTGGGTGAGCGACGCGACGCGCTGCGCCCCGAGCCCCTGCCCGGCGAACAACCCCTGCTCGTCCTGGGGCCGCAGGAAGATCCCCGGTGCGTCGAGCGACGTGGGCTGGCTCGTCACGCGGCTGCGCACGGGTGCGGCCCCTCCGGGGACGGTGCGCGGCGACCAGATGGAGCTCGCCTGGTGGCAGCTCCCGGCGAACCACCTGAACACGAGCGAGCGCTCGAACACGGCGCCCTACACGACGAGCACGGCGGACCCACGCACGATCGCGCTCGGACCGCACGGGGTCCAGGTGCCGAAGTTCCTGCACCTCGTCCGGAACGGCGCGCTCGACGGGGTGCGCATCGTGCGCACGGAGTGGGTGCTGGAGCGCGCGCGCGGCGCGGCGGCGGCCTGCCCGCCGGACCAGCGCGGGAACGGCGAGCCGCTCGGGACGCCGGGCGCGGCGGTCCAGGCGCTGTGGGGGGCGAACAGCGACCTCGAGATGCGCTCGGTGCTCACGCACGTCGAGCTCGCGGCGCCCGGATGTGAGCCATGGATCGCCGGCCTGGATTGCTGGACGAGCCACGACATCGCGGAAAGTCGCCTGCGCTTCGCTTGGAACAACAAGGCCCACGTCTTCTCCGTGCCCGATCCCGCGTTACCCGAGCAGCCGCGCTGGATCCTGGCCGTCGCAGCAGGCTTCGTCACGACGGCGACTGGCCAGAACCCCGCTCCCGCCAAGAACGCGACCTGCGCTTGGAAGGACCACTACCGCCGCGCGCTGACCGTCTTCTACGACGTGACGCACCTCGACGCGGGCCTCTCGATCGAGGCCGCCGCGAACGCACCGCTGCTCCTGGCCGCCGCGTTGGGCCCCGACCCCGCGACCGAGCCGATCCCGCCCTTCGGCGCGCAGCACGGCCCCGAGCTCGTGGCCTTCGACACCTCGCGCGGCAGCCACGCCTTCGCGCTCCGCACGAAGGAGTATCCCCAGCCGGGCGGGACGGCGCGCACGTTGGCCTTCGTGGCGGACCTGCTCGGACGCGTGCTCGTCTACGACGTCTCGTGGGACCGCTTGAAGCCCGCCGCGGGATCAGGTTTCACGCCGATGCCGTCGCCGGGCGACGGCTCGCAGCCGCTGCTTTTCCCTGGACGCATCCACCGCTTCGTCGCGAGCCCGGTCGACGGCTGGCGGCCGAACTGCACGGACCTGGAGATCGACGAGCACGTGCTCTACTGCGCCACGGTGCGCGACGGCGTGCAGCTCCTCGAGATCGGGCCGGGGATGCCGAGCCTGAGTGCGCCGCCGCAGGCGCCGGCGGAGGGCTTGCCGGTCTACGGCGTGCTCGACACGGCTGGGATGGCGACGGGCCTCGCGCTGCGGCGGCCGAGTGCACTGAATCGGCAGATGGATCAGCTCCTCGTGGGCGACAATCGCGCGGGACTGCTCGTCTTCGGTCGGACGGGGAACTGAAAGAGGATCGAGCGATGACTCACACAATCAGGAGTGCAGACAGACTCTCTCCGATCGCGCTGGCGCTGCTCGGCCTGCTGGCCATGGGGGGCGGGCTCGCCGCACAGGACCGGGCCTTGGCGCCCGGGCTCGGGTTCACGCGGGACTTCGAGATCCAGTGGCCGGTCGGGGACGTGAGCGTGATGTGCCAGTACGACGACGGCACGGGGCCGCAGCTCTACGTCGGGGGGCAGTTCTACGACGTGAACGGTCAATTGCAGTTCATGTC
>JAEUHZ010000031.1 GCA_016795205.1 Planctomycetota bacterium
GCCGCCGGCGGCGGCGGCACCGCGAGAACGGCGGAGTGGAGTCTGACTCCGTACAAATCCGCGACGGATTTCGCGGGGGGCCGCGCCCTTACTGGTGGCGGAGAATGGCCTCGGCCCGACGGCGCGGGCTGCGGCGCTGGATCTCCCGGACTTGGCCCCACACCCCACGGTGGGCCGCCACCGTGCATGGGTGAGCGGTTTCGCACTCCACCCCGCTTGCGCCTTCCGAATCCATGGTCCGCGTTACACTCCGACCAGTGATCGACTCCGGCTCCTTCCTGAGCACGCTCGAGCGAGCGAAACAGGGGGATGCGCAGGCGCTCGACGGCTTGGCGCAGCGCTTCTACCCCGTCGTGCAGGCACTGGTGCACCAGCGCCTGGCGACCGACCTGCGCCGCAGCCGACCCTGGATCGCCGCGCGCTTCAGCACCGGAGACGTCGTCCACTCGGTGTTCGAGGGAGTCCTGTGGGACCTCGGCGCGTTCGCTGGCCAGACCGAGGAAGCCTTCGTCGGCTATCTCGCCACGGTCGTCCGCAACCGGATCCTCGACGCCCTGCGGTACCACGAGGCCGCGCTGCGTGACGGGCGGCGCATGCGGCCGCTCGGCGACGATTTCGACGCCGAGGGCGGGGAGTCGGATCCCGCGGAAACGGTCGCCGCAACGGAGGACGTCGCCCGGCTGCTGGCGGCGATCGGGGAGTTCGAGCCACGCGTCCAGCACCTCCTGCGCGCCCGCATCGAAGGGCTGGCCTCGTTCCGTGAGCTCGCCGAGCAGCTCGGCTACGGCTCGGAATCCGCAGCTCGACGCGCGTTCTTCGATGCGCAGGCCAAGCTCTCGCTGCGGCTCGGGGACAGCGAGTGAGCCGGGGCGGTACGCAGAACGGCGGCTCGCGGGCGCAGGACCGGCGCCGTGACGATCTCGCAGCCGTGGTGTCGCGCGCGCTGGAACTGCGCGACGCGGGGCAGCCGGACTGGCTGGAGGACGCCTGCCGGGACTGGCCGGGGGCCGCGGAGGACGTGCGCGCCGCCGTCGAACGCGCGGACACGCTCCCGGACATGATCGGCCGCTCGGGCGCACACGACCCGCAGCGCGGAAACAGCCTGGGAGGCCGATTCCGCCTGCTGGAGCGCATCGGCGCCGGCGCGATGGGCGCCGTCTACCTGGCCGAGGACCTGGACCTCGGGCGCAAGGTGGCCTGCAAGGTCGTCCACCACGGGCTCATGGCACCGGAGCAGGCGCTCCAGCGGTTCGACCGCGAAGCGCAGGCGATGGCTGCGGTGCAGCACCCCAGCGTGATCACGATCCACGATCGCGGGCGCACGGAGAGCGACCAGGTCTACATCGTCATGGAGCGGATCGACGGCCCATCGTTGGATCGGCTCCTCGACGCAGCTCGCGCCCATGCCCGCGGGAAACCCGCCGACGACGCCACCTGGATCGAGGCCGAGCTGGGCATCGACCTGGGCGGCGAGCGCAGCTACCTGCGCACCGTCGTGCGCTGGGTCGCCGACCTCGCCGCAGGGCTCGAGGCGGTGCACCGCGCGGGCGTGCTGCACCGCGACATCAAGCCGTCGAACGTGCTCGTGCGCCGCGACGGCCGGCCGGTCCTCCTGGACTTCGGCGTCGCGCTGCTCGATGACCAGAACCTGGGGACGCGCTCGCCGACGAGCCTCGGAACGCCGGCCTACATGCCTCCCGAGGCGCTGCAGCGCGAGGTCCGCCGCACGCCGGCGAGCGACGTCTACAGCCTGGCCGCGACGCTGTACCACCTGCTGACGCTGCACGCGCCCTACGAGGGCACTCCCACGCAGATCCTGGCGCAGCTCGCGAGCGTCGACCCGCGGCCAGCGCAGGAGCACCGCCCAGGGTTGCCGCGGGACCTCCTGGCGCTCCTCGAAAAGGGCTTGCACCGCGACCCGAAGCGTCGCTACGCGTCCGCGGCCGCGTTCGAGGCCGATCTGCGCGCCTTCCTCGAGTACCGGCCGATCACGGCCCGACCCGTGACCAGGGTCGAGCGCGCCCTGCGGCGCCTGGCGCGCTCGCGCGCCGCCCGGGGAGCGCTCGCGGTCGTGGCGATCCTCGTCCTCGCGCTGGGCGCCCAGCAGGTTCGCGCGCGGCACCTCGAGGTCCGGCGCGGCGAGCATGCCGAGATCGCGCGACGCTTCCCGCCCAACTTCACCGTCGTGGGCGCGCACAACCGCGTCGTCCGTCACGACACGGATCGCAGGGCGCTGTCCGAGCTGCTCGACGAGGCGGCCCGCGTCGCCGTCGAGCCCCTGCCGACGCTGCTGCTGCGCGCGTCGTTCCGCCAGGACCACGGCGATCCAGAAGGTGCAGCGCTCGACATGCGACAGATTGCGAGCTTCGTGGGCAGCCCGCTGGCACGCGAGCTGGCGGCGCGCTACTCCGCGGCCGGCGAGCGCGCGAAGGGGATCGGCTCCATCGAGCTCTCCGACCTGCCGGAGGCCAGCTCGCCACTCGATCGCTATCTCCTCGGCTACCACCGGCTCCGGCAGGAACGGACGCGCGAGGCCCTCGAGCTCCTCGGCGATCCGGAGGTCCGACAAATCCCTCACGCCGAGGAGCTCTTCCTGGCGTTCTCCGACTTCACGGGTGCGCGCTCCGATCGGCACCGCCTGGCGCTGGAGCGCTACTCGGATCTGGTGCGGCTCGAGAGTCGGATCGGGATGCGCACCGCGGCCACGGCCCACGTCGCCGGGCGGATGCTCGCCGTCCAGGGCCGCTTCGAGGAGGCCGCCTCGGCCTGCGACGAGGGCATCGCGCTGGCCCCACGCGCCCACGTCCTGCGCATCAACGCCGGCTACTGCGCCTTCACCCAAGGTGACCTCGCTGCGGCCCGCGAGCACCTGGGCGTTGCCCGGGACTTGCGACCGAACTACGCCCACGTCGTCGAGAACCTGTTCTGGGTCGAGATCGTCGATCGCCGCTTCGAGGCCGCCGTCGCGCTCGTGCGCGAGGCGGGGCCGGAGCTCGTTCCCGAGGATCCGACCTTCGTCGACTACTGGTCGGGCGTCGCGGCAGCCTACGGCGCGTTGGACGCGCACGCGGCGGGCGACGACGCCGAGCTGGCGCGGCAGCTCGAGGCCGCGCGCGTGCACTTCGGCCGCGTCGGCGAGCGAGTTCAAGGCAGCGACGGGCGCGGCGCCGACACGGCGTACCGCATCGCCTCCTCCCTGGAGCACGCGGACGACGGCGCGCTGGTCCTGGCCCTCCTCGACCTGTTGGCCGAGTCGCCGGACAGTTGGTGGCGTCAGCGGCTGGTCCTGCAGCACTTGCCTCCGGCGCTCGGCCCCGAAGCCACGGGCTCCCTGAGACGGGTCATCGAGCGGCTCGGCGCCCACCGATCCGTGGCGAAGCCGAAGTAGGCGATCGAGGCTCGCGCACACACCCCCCACGTCAGATCGTGCCCAAGCGGCACAGGAGCATCACGATGAGAACCTCGCGGTCGACGACCATGATCCTGCTGATCACCACCGGCCTGGCCGTGCCGTGTCGCGCGCAACTGACGCCGGGCATGGCGCAGCAGATCTTCCCCTACACAGCGCAGGGCCTGTTCTCGAACCTGCCCGTAGGCCTGACCGTCGACGAGCCGGGCGAGGGCTCCTGGTGGTGGGTGCGCGCGCCCGGCACGAACAGCGGCGTCCCCGTCGAGTGGAGCAGCGCGCACTTCGGCACCGCGACGCTCACCCACCCCGACTTCTCGCTGGAGGCCCTGACGGCCCATTGGAGGCCCTCGGGGCTCACGCCGTCGTTCGGCGGCGTCTCCACGGGCGGCGAGGTCATGCCGCGCGTGGACAGCGGCGGCCAAATGATCATGACGCCGAGCAACTGGTACATGCTCGCCGTCAGCGTCGATCCTCTCGCACAGGGCGTTCCGGGGAGCCTGCTCCGAAGCCGCACCACGGGCGGCCGCAACCCCGCCGGTGACCTCCTCTCCTACTACGCGGTAGGGAGCACGGGCATCCATCCGGCCTTCGTGGACACGGCCAGGTTGGAGTACTCGCGCGAGCAGCTCGCCCTGCAGCAGGCTGGGCCGGCGACGGCGACGCCCCGCGAGATCGCGAACCACGATTTCGGCCTGGGGGTCATCTCGATCGACCCACAGAACCGCGCCGGCAACATGTTCCCCGTTCGCAACTGCTTCTACTTCACGCTGACGCAGGCCTGGGTGCTGGACGCGACCCAGGCGTTTCCCGCGTTCCAGTTGGGCGGCTTCCCGCCGAGTTGGTCGACGATCTACGTGATGACCTGGAGCGACACGCCCTCGCTCGGGTGGTCCGAGCCCCAGATCGCCTTCTCCCACGCTGAGCTGTTCCCAGGCTGCCCGCTCGGTACCGTCGAGATCGACGCGCTCTCCGTGGACAAGGGCCAGGGATCTCCCCTGTACCCGGACCGCGCGGTGTTCTCGCTGACCCCGGCCAGCGACTGGGGCGGGGCGTTCGATCAGATCCTCGTCCACCAACGAGCGCCCACGGCCTGCGCCACGACGGCCCTGATGACGGACGGCGCGTTCGAGACATCGACCAAGGTCTCGACGAAGCTCGGCCTGCGTCCTCGACCGGCGGAGGGCATCGGCGAGCCGGACGACGTCCGCAGCACGTGTGGCGGTGATCCCATCGAGGGTTTCACGATCGGCCCGGTCATGGGCCTCGCCACCCCCGAGCACCGCCAGGGTGACGGTGAGCTCGGGCTGACCGCCGTGCGGCGCTCGACGGCAGTCCAGGGCGCGCCGGACGGGACTGCGACGTCGATGGACACCCTGCACATCCAGGTGACGGGCCTGGACCATGCCCCGCACATGCTCGGCTTCGTGGTCCTGTACCTCGAGGGTCCGCCGGTCCCGGTGGGCGGTATCCCCGCCGCACCGCAACAGCTCGGCGAGCCGATCTGGATCGACCCGGCGTCGAGCGCCCGGAACGCGCTCGACATCTCGGTTTCTGTCCCGGCCAAGGCCGGCGCGACGGCGAGTCGCTTCAGCGCACGCTGCTTCGGGCTCGACTTCACGTCTGCGTGGACGATCACCCCGCTGCGCGAGAGCTGGGTCCTCAGCATCCGGCTCTGAGCCAGGCGCTCCGGCGCGTCCTCGCGCTCCATCGCGGCCGTCGGCGCGCAACGCGTCGACGGCCGCGCTGGAGCGCGAGCCCGTGACGCCCCGTCCTGCCGGCAGTCCCCCGCCTGGATCACGGCTGCTCGGCGTGCATGGCTCTCTGCCGCGTCGCCGAGGCCGAGCGCTCTCCGTAGGATGTCACGCCCGAAGTCCGCACGGAGCGGCCCCACGAGAGTCCCATGCCCCAACACGATGTCGTCATCCTCGGCGCCGGCCCCGGCGGCTACGTCGCCGCGCTCCGCGCCGCGCAGCTCGGCCTGTCCGTTGGCTGCGTCGAGAAGGAGCAGGCGCTCGGCGGGACCTGCCTGCGCATCGGCTGCATCCCGAGCAAGGCGCTGCTCGAGTCGAGCGACCTCTACCACGAGGCCCAGGACGGCTTCGCGCGGCATGGCGTGGTGTTCGAGAGCGTGCGCGCCGACCTGGCGGCGATGCTGAAGCGCAAGGACGAGGTCGTGAAGGCCAACACGGGCGGCATCGACTTCCTCTTCAAGAAGAACAAGATCACGCGCTATCGGGGCCATGGCCGGCTCGCCGGGCCGGGTCAGGTCGTGGTCGAGGGCGCGGAGAGAGTCGAGCTCCAAGCACGGCACGTGATCGTGGCGACGGGCAGCGTCTCGGCGCCGCTCAAGGGCGTCGAGCTCGACGGCGACGTGATCGGCACGAGCACCGAGGCCCTCTCGTGGACGGCGGTCCCCAAGCGCTTGGTCGTGATCGGCGCGGGCGCGATCGGGCTCGAGCTCGGTTCGGTGTGGTCGCGCTTGGGCGCGCAGGTCACGGTGCTCGAGTACCTCGACAGGATCCTGCCCGGCATGGACGCCGAGATCGCGGCCGAGGCGCTCAAGCTCCTCAAGAAGCAGGGCCTCGCGTTCCGCCTGGGCGTGCGCGTGAGCGGCGCGAGGCGGAAGGGCGCGGGCGCCGTCGTGGCGCTCGACGGCGCGGAGCCGGTCGAGTGCGACCGCGTGCTGCTGGCCGTCGGCCGGCGGCCGTACACGGAGAACCTGGGCCTCGAGACGGTCGGCATCGCGCTCGACGAGCGCGGCCGCGTGCCGGTCGACGACCACTTCCAGACGAGCGCCCCGGGCGTCTACGCGATCGGCGACGTGATCCGCGGGCCGATGCTGGCGCACAAGGCCGAGGACGAGGGCGTGGCCGTCGCCGAGATCATCGCCACCGGCCATGGCCACGTGAACTACGACGCGATCCCGAACATCGTCTACACGGCGCCGGAGATCTCCTCGGTCGGGAAGACCGAGGAGGAGCTCAAGGCCGCCGGGGTGCCGTTCAAGAAGGGCTCGTTTCCGTTCCTGGCGAACGGCCGTGCGCGCGCGCTCGGCCACACGGACGGCAAGGTCAAGATCCTGGCGCACGCCGAGACGGATCGCGTGCTCGGCGCCCACGTGATCGGCCCGCGCGCGGGCGATCTGATCGCCGAACTCGTCGCCGCCATCGAGTTCGGCGCGTCGAGCGAGGACGTGGCACGCACCTGCCACGCGCACCCCACGCTTTCCGAGGCGGTCAAGGAGGCGGCGCTGGCCGTCGACGGCCGCGCGCTGCACGTCTGAGCCGCCGCGCGGTGAGGCCGCGTGCGGATCCACGCGGCCCAACGAGCAGCGCCCGTGGGCGGCCGCGAGGGCGCAGCCAGTTGGCACGGTGGGGTCGGAAGTTCGCGGGTCTCGTCGGCAGCCGCACCTCCAGACCTCCGTGTGGTCCGGATCCCGCACCCGTGTTCTCGGCTGTGGCCTCTGGGTCGGTCCCCGTGGATTCCGCCAGGGAGACTCGGATACCCCGGTACTCGACCGCTCATGTGCACTGGAGCTGGCGAGGGTACGATCCCTGACGCGGCGCGAGTTGGCCGCAGGGCGCCGACTGCCACGGCAACACAATCGATCCGGAGGCCGAGCCATGCTCGTCAGAGTCCCAGTACTCCTCCCACTCGTCGCGCTCTTCGCGTCCGGCGCCGAAGTCCGTGTGGTCGATGCTTTGAACGGTCCCTTCGTCGACATCCAAGCGGCTGTCGACGCGAGCGCTGATGGGGACGTGGTGCTCGTCAAGTCGGGGACGTACTCATCCGTCGCGATCGTCGCGCGAGCCGTGGCCGTCGTGGCTGACGCGGGGGCTGTCGTCGACGTGCAAGGTTCCTTGCATGTCCGCGAGCTTGCGCCACACCAGACCGTGCTCGTCGCCGGACTCTCCACGCGCGGGAACTACGGCTCGGTGACGGACTCGAACGGCTTCCGAGCCAGCGAGTGCCTGGGGTCGGTGCGCGTGCAGGACTGCGTGTTTCAAGGCGGGTCGACCAACGTGACGTTCTCGCCGGAGCTGCCGGACGGTCTGCAGGCCGGAGCACGCATTCGCGCCTGCGCCGACGTACTGATCGCGCGCGCGCGCATCGTGGGTGGCCATCTTCCCGGTGGCTATGGTGGCTATCCGCCGATGCCCCGTGGCGGTTCAGCAGTCGACGTGGGTGCGGCGCGTGTCGCACTCCAGGACGTCAACGCAGGTGGGGCCAACGGTGGCAGCTGTTTCTCGGGCTGCTGGGACGCCTCCTCCGGCGGGCATGGGATGTTCGCGCGCGAAGGCAGCGAGATCTTCGCGCAGGCGGGGAGGTTCGTGGGCGGCAACGGCGGCCGCGCGTTCATTGGACCTGTCGCCTGGGGAGGCGACGGGGGCTACGGACTCGTGCTCGCCACGACCTGCCCCGAGGCGAGTATCGCGCGTCTCCTGGGCCCGACGTTGGCTGGCGGTGCGGCTGGCACTGGCAATTGCGCCATTTTCTGCAATCCGCAGGACTACGACGGAAGCCAAGGGTTCCCCATGTCTGCGTATTCGTGCGGGACCATCCAGATGCTCGTCGGCTCGGCGCCCATGCTGTCGGCGCCGGCCGTGATGCGCGCGGGCGGCACGCTGCCGCTGACATTCACCAGCTCTCCCGGCGACGTGCTCTGGCTGCGGATTGCCGGCGAGACCGATCACACCTGGGATCCGATCCGGAATGGTATGCGGCTTGTGCGCCGTGGGCTGCCGGAGCGGTGGCTGCTCATCGGCGCGGTAGGTGGCAGCGGTCAGATCGTCCACCATCTGCCGGTCGGCCCCTTGCCGCCGGCGACCAGGGCCCGCTGGGCACACATGCAGGTCCAGGCGCAGAGGGCGGGCGGCGTCATGCAGCTCGGTGCTGCCTCGAGCTTCGTCGTTCTCGACGCATCGCTCTGACTCCGGGGGCAGCGGCCATCCGAGTTTTGACACGACGCGCCGTGCTCTGGCCGGGCGCCGATCCTGACGCCGTCTGCCGGCATCGCGCTGGTGCAGGGAGCGCCGTGCCCCTCAGGGCCGCTGCGTGAAGAACACGAACTGACCATCGCCGCCGCCCCGTTCGCGGTAGCCGAGGTTCGGGATCTGGCCCGAGGTCTCGCGCAACGAACGCGTGATGCGCGCGCCGAGATCCGACGAG
>JAEUHZ010000041.1 GCA_016795205.1 Planctomycetota bacterium
CCCAGCGCTCGGGGCGCCACCGGCGCCCCGAGCGCTGGGAAAACGGCGGAGTCGAGTCAGGCTCCGTACCGTAAGATCTTCCGCTCACCGTGCGCAGGAAGGCCCAGTTCACGATCGGCGCCCTGATCCTGGCCGCCCTCGGGTTCCTCCTGGGCCCCGAGGCGCTGGAGGGCTGGTCTGCGCCGGCGGCGGCCTCCGGGAGCTCGGCCACGGAGGCGGCCCAGGCCTCCGTCGGCTTCACCTCGCAGCGCGCGCTCGACGAGCACTACGCCAAGCACGGCTCGGAGTTCGGCCCGATCTCCAAGCAGCGCTACCTGACGCTCGCGCAGGAGTTGCGCGATGCGCCCGCCGGTGGCGCGCTGCGCGAGGCCGTGCGCCCTGATGGCGTGGTCACGCGTTTCGACGCGCGCACCGGCGCGTTCGTGGCCTTCCACCAGGACCGCACGATCAGGACCTTCTTCAAGCCCGACGATGGCCCGCGCTACTTCGAGCGCCAGATCGAGAGGGAGCGCCGATGACGCTGCACGACCCCGCCCGCCGGTTGCTCGTCGAACGTGGCGCGGCCGAGCACGTCGTGAAGGGCGGGCTTGAGGGCCTGGTCACTGCGTGGGAGCAGACCGCGCTCGCCGCGCAGCGGGGCTATGCGCAGGGGCTCGAGGACTGGCGCGACGACGTCGACGCACGCCAGCTCATCGACCTGGCCTGGAAGGTCGCGCTGCCCGCGCAGCGCAAGTCGCTCAAGCCGCGACTCGAAGCCGCCGACGCGCGCTTCTGGAAGGCCTGCGAGGCCGGCGCGTGCACCTGGGGCGCCACCGTGGCCGCGCGCGAGTCCTGGAGCGCGGCGACGCACTGGTGGTACTTCCTCGCTCCCAAGAAGGCTGGCCGGGCGCTGGCCCAGGACCTGGCCGCGCTGGCCAGCGCAACCGGAGGCTCGCGATGATCACGCTGCGTGCGCTCCGTGCACCCTGCTTGGCCCTGACCGTGGTGCTGGTCGTCCCGACCCTGCTCGCGACCGCGCTGGCGGGCTGCTCGCGCGAGCCCGCCGCACCGTCGGCCGCGGCGACGCTGGAGCTGCGCGTCGAGGGCATGACCTGCTCGGCCTGCGAGCTCACGATCTGCGGTGCGCTGACCGCACTCCCGGGCGTCACCTCGTGCGCGGCGAGCCAGCCGGACTCGAAGGTCACCGTGGTCTACGAGCCCGGGAAGACCAATCCGGCACAGATCACCGCCGCGATCCGCGCCACCGGCTACGAGGTCCCGAGCACGCCATGAAGCACGTCACCCCCAAGGACTGTCCGGAGCTGCTCGCACAGGGCTACGCCTACCTCGACGTGCGCACCGTCGAGGAGTTCGAGGCCGGCCACCCCCAGGGAGCCTACAACGTCCCCGTCATGACACGCGGCGGGCTCGGCCTGCAGCCCAATCCGCAGTTCGCAGCGGTCGTCGCGCGGCGCTTCGCGCGGGACGCACCGCTCGTGATCGGTTGCCAGTCCGGGATGCGCAGCCAGAAGGCCTGCGAGCTGCTCGAGGCCGCGGGCTTCACGAACCTCGTGAACATGGAGTGCGGCTTCGGTGGCGCACACGACGCCCGCGGCGGCGTGCGGCCCGGCTGGTCTGCCTGTGGGCTGCCGACCGAGACTGGCCGCCCCGCGGGACGGACGTACGCCGAGCTGTCGGCCGCGCACTGACCTCCGGCCGTGGACGCACCCGGCACCTCGTTCCGCTTCCGCGTGCACCCCGAGCGCCTCGCGATCGCGCGGCTCGAGCGCGCGGCTACGGTCCCGGCCTGGGCCCGCGGCGGTTTCGTGACCGTCTCCCACACGATCGACGAGCTGTCGATCACGTGCCCACAAGCACACGTGCCGCCCGACGTCGTGCACGAGCGCGACAAGGTCGCCCTGGGGATCGCGGGCGTGATCCCGATGACGACGGTCGGCGTGCTGGCGAGCCTGTGCGCCGCGCTGGCCGAGGCCGACGTGCCGGTGTTCGTGATCTCGACCCACGACACGGACTGGCTGCTCGTCTCCGCCGGCCGCTTCGAGGCCGCGCGAGCCGCGCTCTCGGGGCTGGGCCACGTCGTCGACGGCAGCCTGCCGGCGCGCTGAGCGCGCGGCCCTTCTGCCGCGGCCGGTTCCGGGCCACAATGTGCGGTCCTGTGGACGTGCACGACACCTTCGGCCGACCCCTGCGCAACCTGCGGCTCTCCGTCACGGACCGCTGCAACCTGCGCTGCGCCTACTGCATGCCCGAGGAGGACTACGTGTGGCTGCCGCGCGCGGACATCCTCGACTTCGAGGAGATCGCGCGGATCGTCGACGCGTTCACGGACTGCGGCGTCGAGCGCGTGCGGCTCACGGGCGGTGAGCCGCTCCTGCGCCGCGAGCTCCCGGAGCTCGTGCGGCTCCTGGCCGCCAAGCCGGCCCTGCGCGAGACGGCGCTCACGACCAACGGGATCCTGCTGGCGGAGCTGGCCGCGGACCTCCAGGCGGCGGGCCTCACGCGCGTCACGGTCAGCCTCGACACGCTGCGCCCCGCGACGTTCCGCGTGCTGGCACGCCGCGACGGGCTCGAGCGCGTGATCGCCGGGCTGCAGGCCGCGCGACAAGTCGGGTTCATCGGCACCAAGCTCGACAGCGTGGTCCTGCGCGGCACGAACGACGACGAGATCGTCTCCCTGCTCCAGTTCGCGCGCGAGATCGACGCCGAGCTGCGCTTCATCGAGTACATGGACGTCGGGGGAGCCACGCAGTGGTCCCCGACGCACGTCGTGCCGCGCGCCGAGATCCTCGAGCGCGTCGCCAGCGCCTTCGGCACGCCCGTCCCGGTGGCCGGCGACGGGTCCGCGCCAGCCGAGCGCTTCCTGCTTCCCGACGGCACCACGTTTGGGATCATCGCCTCGACGACGCGCCCCTTCTGCGGCGCCTGCGATCGTGGCCGCCTGACGGCCGACGGCCGCTGGCTCACCTGCCTGTACGCGACCCACGGCCGCGACCTGCGCGGACCGTTGCGCGCCGGCGCGACCCGCGCCGAGCTCGCGGCCCTGATCCGCGGCGACTGGGGCGCGCGTGCCGATCGCGGCGCCGAGGAGCGCCTCGCGGCCCACGCGCGCGGCGCCTTCGCGGACCGCGAGGCGCTGCGCTCGAATCCGCACCTCGAGATGCACACGCGGGGCGGATGAGCGCGCCGTTCGACGCCGCGGTCGTGGGCGCCGGCCCGGCCGGCACCTGCGCGGCGATCCACCTGGCCCGCGGCGGCGCCCGCGTCGTGCTCGTCGAGCGCGCGTGCCTGCCGCGACCCAAGGTGTGCGGCGGCGGGCTCGTGGCGCGCGCACGGCGGCAGTTGCCGGAGGACATCGTGCTGCCCGTGGAGAGAGCCTGCCAGAGCGTCGAGATCCGGCGCGGCGCGGCGCGCTTCACGGTCCACGGCGACGCGCCGCTGGTCGAACTCGCCATGCGCGCCGACCTCGACCTCGCGCTGGCGCGCGCCGCGGCGCGGGCCGGCGCGGACCTGCGCGACGGCTGCGCCGTGACGGGGCTCGACGCACGCGACGACCTCGTGGTGCTCGCCACGCAGCGCGGCGAGCTTCGCGCGCGCACCGTGATCGTGGCGGACGGCGTGCACAGCCCGCTGGCGCGGCTGGCGGGCTGGACGGGGGCGCTCGACGCGATCCCGGCCCTCGAGGCCGAGGTCGACCTGGCGCCCAAGGAGCTCGGGGACCGCGCCGACCTGGCCGTCTTCGATTTCGGCGACGCGCCGGCCGGCTACGCCTGGACGTTTCCCAAGCGCGCGCACGTGTCCGCCGGGATCCTCACCACCGAGCGCGGACGCGGCACGCTGCGCGCCGATCTCGAGCGCTACCTCGCGCGGCTGGGGCTCGCGCAGCGAGCGCGCGACGTGCGTGGCTGGCTGATCCCGACCCGTCCGCGGCGCGGCGGTCTCGCGCGCGGGCGCGTGCTGCTCGCGGGCGACGCGGCCGGCCTCGCCGACCCCGTGACCGCCGAGGGGATCTCGCTGGCCCTGTGGAGCGGGCGGTTGGCGGCGCAGGCCACGCTGGCAGAGCCCGGATCCGCCGGCCGCGCCTACGAGCGCGCGCTGGCGCGCGAGATCCTGCCCGAGCTGCGCGTGGCGCGCCTCCTGGCCCACGTGCTCTACGCTCGGCCGCGTGCCGCCGAGTTCCTGTTCGCCCGCGCCGGCGCGGCGCTGGCGCGGGCGATGAGCGCCGTCGTCAGCGGCCGGGCGGGCTACCGCGCACTGCTCCGCGACCCGTCGAACTGGCTGCGTCTCGCCGGGGGGCGCGCAGACTCCGCCCCGGCCGCGCGCGCGGCCCGAGCCCGCGCCCGGCGGGCCTGAGCCCTGGCGCTGGGCCGCGGGTCGCGCGCGCGGCCGAGGGCGGCGCAGGCCGAGCGCCGGCGAGCCACCCGTGTGGGGCCTGCTCGCGGCTCCCCTACCGCGCCGGCCCGCAACTCGGCACGATCTCGCCCGCATGTCGGCCACCGAACGCTGGCGCGAGGAGACGCAGGCGGCCTGGATCTACCGCCAGCTCGCCGCGACGGAGCGCGACGAGCGGCGCGCCCGGCTCTTCGGCGGCCTGGCGACGCAGGCCGACGAGCAGGCCGCGATCCTGCTCGGCGACGTGCGCCGCGAGGGCGGCGCGGAGCCGCGCTTCGCGCCCTCGGCGCGCGCCCGGCTGGCGGTGACGTTGACGCGCCGCCTCGGCGTGCGGCGCACGCGCGGGATCCTGGCGGCGGTCAAGGTGCGCGGGCTGTCCGCGCTCGATCCCGTGCCGCTCAGCGTCGGCCACACGATGCCCTCCACCCGCGAGGAGGTCGGCGCCAGGCACCGCAGCGCCGGCGCGGGCGGCACGCTGCGCGCCGCGGTCTTCGGCGTGAACGACGGGCTCGTTTCGAACGCCAGCTTGATCCTGGGCGTGGCCGGCGCGGGCTCCGAGCCGCGCACCGTGCTGCTGGCCGGCGTCGCGGGCCTGCTCGCGGGCGCCTTCAGCATGGCGGCCGGCGAGTGGGTTTCCGTGCGCTCGCAACGCGAGCTCTTCGAGCACCAGATCGGCGAGGAGCGCGAGGAGCTCGAGCGCTACCCCGATGAGGAAGCCGAGGAGCTCGCGCTGATCTACGCGGCGCGCGGCGTGCCGATCGAGGACGCGCGCGCCATGACGCGCAAGCTCGTGCTCGACCCGGAGCGCGCCCTCGACACGCTGGCCCGCGAGGAGCTGGGCCTGAACCCGGACGACCTCGGCTCGCCCTGGGGCGCTGCGAGCTCCTCGTTCGTCGCGTTCGCGCTGGGCGCCTCGCTGCCGCTCGTGCCGTTCCTGATCCCGCTCGTCGAGGCGCGCGTGACAGCGGCCTGCGTGCTGTCCGGCGCGGCGCTGTTCGGCGTGGGGGCCGCGATCAGCCTGTTCTCGGGCCGCAACGCCTGGTTCGGCGGCCTGCGGATGCTCGTGATCGGTGCCGCGGCCGGCACCGCGACCTGGGGCATCGGTCGGTTGCTCGGCGTGGCGATCGCTTGAGCCCCGCGCGCGGCGCACGTGCGCGCGCGGCCGGCGGCGGGAACTGGCGCTAGGCTCGTGGCGGAGCTCCTCGTGCGCACCGCCCTCGCCATCCTCCTCGTGCTCGCGGCCGCGCTGGTCGCGTGGGTCCAGCTCGCGGGCCCGGGTGGATCGGGCGCGCTGGAGCTCGAGCCCGGCACGGCGCGCCCAGCTCGACCCGCGGATTCCGTGGACTCCACGGCCCCCGCGCACACGCTCGCCGCGGACGCCGACGACTCCCCCGTGCAGGCGCCGCGGGCGGCACGCTCCGTGGCGGCACCCGCCAGCGCGGAGGTCGTCGCAGCACGACCGGTCGCCGCGACGCTCGTCGTGCGCGTGACGGCCCTCGAGACGGGTGCGCCCCTCGGACGCGTCCCTGTGCGCGCGCAACTCCGCACCTCGTCCGAGGCCTCCGCGCGCTGGCCCGGCGGCTCCTCGCCCTGGAGCGGTCTCACGGACGAAGACGGCCGCGTGGAGCTCAGCGTTCCGCAGGGCGCCGAACTCGAAGCCGTGGTCGAGTCCGACCGCCGACGCCGGGGCGGCGCGCGAGCGAGCGTGCCGGCGCTGGCCACCGGCGAGCGACGCGAGGTCGGGTTGGAGATCGCCACCGCCGAGGATCTCGTCGCCCACGGCGTCGTGCTGCGCAGCGACACGCGCGAGCCGATCGCGGGCGTGCTCGTCGCGGCCGTGCCGAGCGTGGCGCTCGACGAGGGACCCAGCACGCAGAGCGCGAACGACGGCTCGTTCCGGCTCCCGCTGCGCTCGTACGCGACCCAAGGGCTCTCCTACAGCCACCCGCAGCATGGCTCGGCGTCCAGCGGGGTCGGCGACGCACGCGACGGGAGCGCGCCGCTCGTCGTGCTCCTCGACGCGGGAGCCTCGCTCCAGCTCGCCGTGACGGACCTCGCTGGTCGGCCCACGGACTGGTGGACGGCCGTCGCCGTGACGCTCGCCCCACCGGGCTCGTCGCGCGGCGCGGGGGGCGCGCCGGCCTCGTGCACGATCACCGCGGGCTGCGCCGTGCTGCGCGGACTCGTGGCCGGAGAGCCGCTCCTGCTCGAGGTGCGGCGCGGCGAGCAGGTCGCCTGGCGCGCGCGCAGCCCGCTCGTCCTCGCGCCCGGCGAGCAGCGCACGCTCGCGATCCGGATCGGTGGCGCAGCGCTCGCCGGCCGGGTGACGCACGCCGACGGGCGGGCCGCGGCGCATGCGGTCCTCGGCGCGCGGCCCGTGGTCCACGAGCCCCTGGAGCTTCCCGCGCCCGACGTCCTGGCGCAGTGCGACGCGGCGGGTGCGTACCGGTTCGAGGGCCTGGAGCCGGGGCCTTGGCTCGTGGGCGTCACGGAGCGCACCTCGCGCCTCGGCGTCGGCCGGCAGCGACTGGGGAACCTGCTCCAGCTCGAGCCCGTCGAGCTCCTCGCGGGCGCGAACGAGCTCGACCTCGTGCTCGTCGAGCGCGCGATCTCCGGCCGTGTCGTCGACGCGGCCGGTCTGGTCGTCCCGAACGCGACCGTGCACGGACGATCCGCGACGCACGACGCGCAGGCCTCGACGGCGGCCGGCGCCGACGGCGCCTTCGAGTTGCGCACGCCGCTCGCGGGAGACTGGATCCTCGAGGCCCGCGTCCACCCGGCCGGGGGCTCGGCTCCCATCACCGCCCGATCCGGGGCCGCGGGGCTCGTGCTCGCGATCGAGCCCTGTGCCGCGCTCACGGTCGAAGCGCTCGACGAGCGGGGCGCTCCGGTCTCCGGCGTGCGCGTCTCCCTGCTCGGCGACGCGGGCGTCGGCCCAGCCTTGGCTTGGAGCCCGTCGGAGACTCCGGCCGCGTCCCTCGACTGCCTGCGGGCGGGCCGCTTCCACGTCCTGGCGGAGGCGGGCGGCCTCTATGGGCTCCAGCGTGACGTCCGGATCGAGCCCGGGCGCGCGCAGCGGCTCGAGGTCGTGCTGCGACCGGCGGGTCGCGCGCGCATCCGCTTCGAGGGACCGGGCGACGCGGCGGAGGTCGAGCTCCTCGACGCAGGCGTCGCGGTGCGGCGCGCGCTCGTGCTGCGCGGCCTGCCGCTCGAGCTGACCGGGCCAGCGGGCGCGGTCGAGCTGCGCCTGTACGCCGCGGGAACCGAAGAGGCCTGGCGCGGCGCGCTCCGCGCGGACGGCAGCACGGAGCTCGTGTTCGACGGCACGTGGCGTTGAGCGCCCGACGTCGTGGATGCGCCCGCCGCGCCGCGGCATGATCCGGCTTGGCGTGATCCCCGGCCACCAGGAACTGTGCGAGGGCCTCGTCGACACCCGGCGCCGGCTCCTGGAACTCGTCGACGACCTCGACGACGCGCAACTGCGCGTGCCGCTCCTCGCCACGGTGAATCCGATCCTGTGGGAGCTCGGGCACGTGGCGTGGTTCCAGGAGCGCTGGTGCCTGCGCGAGCCGCACGGAGCACCGCCGATCCTGGCGCAGGCCGACGCCCTGTACGATTCGGCGCTGATCGCGCACGACACGCGCTGGGACCTGATCCTGCCCGGCCGCGTCGAGACCGAGGCCTACCTGGAGCACGTGCTGGAGGCCACGCTGACGTCGATCCGCGGCGGCGACGGCAGCGGGCGCGGCGCGTACGGCGCGCGCCTCGCCACGTTTCACGAGGACATGCACGGCGAGGCCCTGGTCATGACGCGCCGCACGCTCGGTCTTCCGCCGCCGCGCGTCGCGGGCGCGCATCCGCCGCGCGGCGCACCCCTGACGGGCGACGCGCGCGTGCCGGGCGGGAAGTTCCGGCTCGGCGCGGAGCCGGGGTCACCATTCACCTTCGACAACGAGATGTGGGCGCACGAGCGCGCTGTCGCGCCCTTCGCGATCGCGCGAGCGGCCGTGACCCAGGCGGAGTTCGCGCGGTTCGTCGAGGACGGCGGGTACGCGCGGCGCGAGCTGTGGAGCGCTGCCGGCTGGACGTGGCGGACGGCAGAGGGCGCGACGCACCCGCTCCACTGGCGGCGCGCGGGCTCGCGCTGGCTGCGGCGGCACCACGACCGCCTCGTGGCGCTGGAGCCCGACGTCGCCATGCATCACGTCGCGTGGTTCGAGGCCGAGGCCTGGTGCGCCTGGGCCGGCCGACGCCTGCCGACCGAGCTCGAGTGGGAGGTCGCCGCGACGGCCGATTCCGATGGCCACGGCCGCCTCTCCGGCGCGAAGCGCGTGTTCCCCTGGGGCGGCGCGCCGCCGACGCCGGAGCATGCGCAGCTCGATCTGCGGACGGATGGGCCCGTCCCGGTGAGTGCGTGTCCCGCGGGCGACAGCGCCTTCGGCCTGCGCCAGATGCTGGGGAACGTCTGGGAGTGGACCGCGGACGACTTCGGGCCCTACCCCGGCTTCGAGCCCGGCCCCTACCGGGAATACAGCCAACCGTGGTTCACCGGCCACAAGGTGCTGCGCGGCGGCTCGTTCGCGACCCGCGCGCGCCTGGCATCGCCGACCTACCGCAACTTCTACACGCCCGACCGGCGCGACGTCCTGGCCGGGTTCCGCACCTGCGCGAGGGACGCGTGAGCGACGTCCTGTGCCTCTACCCGGGCCCCGCGAGCTTTCGGCAGGCACAGGTCGCGGCGCACCGCGGGCTGCTCGAGGCCCTGGGCGTGCGGCTGGTCCTGGCCGACGACTACGAGGACCCGGGCGACCGCGCCTGCTTCCACGACGTGATCCGGATGCCGCCGCCGTGGGAGCTCGCGGCCGGCAAGCGCGCGCTCGACGCCGCGCTCGCGGGACGCGAGCTCCACGGCGTCCTGGCGCAGTCGGAGGCCGGGTTGTGCCTGGGCGCGCTCGTCGCGGCGGAGCGTGGGCTCCCCGGGCTCTCGCCCGCGGCCGCGCTGGCCGTGAGCAGCAAGCTCGTCACGCGCCGGCGGCTCTCGGCTGCCGGCGTCGCGCAGCCGGCCTTCGCGTTGGCGCGGGACGCCGCCGGCGTGCGGGCCTTCGCCGCCGAGCACGGCTACCCGGTCGTCCTCAAGGCCGTCGCGTCGGCGCTGGCGCGCCTCGTGACGCTCGTGCGCGACGAGGCTGCGGTCGAGCCCGCGGTCGCGCGGCTGCGCGCCGGGCTCGCGGAGTCGGTCGACGTGCGGCGGCTGGTCGCCTTCGCGCAGGCCGCGCGCCTCGACCTGGGCCACGACCCGCTGGACTCGTTCCTCGTCGAGTCGTTCGCGCGCGGGCTCCCGCTGGAGACGGACGGCGTGGTCTCCGGCACGGGCCCCGTGAGCTTCGGCGTCACCGAGCAGATCCTGACGCCGCCGCCGCACTTCTTCTTCGAGGGCTACCTGAACCCGGCCGAGATCGAGGCCGAGGCGACGGCCGCGGTCGAGGCGCTGAGCGCGGCGGCGCTGCGCGCGCTCGACGTCCGGGAGACCGGCTACTCGATCGAGCTGCGCCTCGACGGCCGCGCGCCGTCGATCCTGGAGGTCAACGGCCGCCTGGGCTGGGACGCGGGGTTCGGCGACCTGTTCGCCTGCTCGCTCGGCGTGCAGCCCGTGCTGCTCACGCTGCGGATCGCGTTGGGTCTCCCGGTCGAGGTCGCGCGCGCGCCCGGCGTCCACGCGGCGCTGGCTTACTCCGCCTGCTACGCCGACCGCGTCGTGACGTCGGTCCCCGACCCCGACCTCGTCCGCGCGGTCGAGCGCGAGCTCGATGTCCTGGCCGGGACCTGCGTCTGGCCCGGCGAGCGGATCCACGCGCCTCCACACCCCGACGCGACCCCGCACCTGGCCTGGGCCTTGGCGCGCGATCCAGCTTCGAGCCGCCAGGCCTACGTCGGCGCGCGGCGCGCGCTCACGCGGCTCGCCGTCGGCCTCGCGCCGCTCGCGCGGGATTGAAGTGCCCCGACCCGGCGGGAGCCGGATCGGGGCTGGAGGGGCCCGATCTCGCCCGATGTGCGGCAAAGGGCGAGGCCCGCGGGTCCCCCCTTGCCCAGCAGCGCGAACGGGTCCGACTCGCGTCGGGAAGCGTGCCGCCGGTGTCTGGAACGGGGTGAGGGCCGAGGCAGGAGAACGGAGCGCGGGCGCCGAAGTCAAGCGCCGCGCGCCGCCCCCCCCCCTCAGGAGCCGCGCAGGGTCTGCAACCAGGCCACGAGGTCGGCGAACTCGGTCGGCGTCAGCGTGCGGGCCAGGCCGTCCGGCATCAGCGAGGCCGGGCTCTCCCGGCGATCGACGACCTGCCGGGGATCGAGCTCGCGGCGCTCCGCCGCCGCGTCGACCAGCGCGATGCGCTCGGCGCTCTCCTCCTGGACACGACCGGTGACCAGCGTGCCGTCGGCGAGCTCCAGGACCGTCGCGCGGTAGCCGGCCGCGATGCGAGCCGACGGCGCCAGGATCTGCTCCAGGATCTCCTCGCGCGTGCGCTCGCGCCCCAGGCGCGAGAGGTCCGGACCGACCACCGCGCCTTCGCCGTGGACGGCATGGCAGCGGATGCACATCGGCCCGCTCGTGCGGCGGAACACCGCGTGTCCGCGGGCGGGGTCGCCGGGGTGCTCGCGCACGAACGCGCGCAGCGCCTCGTCCTCCGGGCGCAGCGCGGGGCGCGGGGCGTCGATCCCGAGCGCCCAGGCAATGCCTCCGCGCACGTGGGCCGCGAAGCGCGCGTCGCTCCACACCTCGGGACGATGCCCGAGCGCCGTGTAGAACACCCGACCCCGCCCCTGCGAGCGCGTCCAGGCCAACGCGAAGTCGCGGTCGGTGCGGTTCACTCCGGGGCGCGCCAGGTCGACGGCGTCGGTGTCGAGCTCGAGCAGCACGTGGAGGCGCGCACGGTCGTACGGGGCGCGGAACTGGTAGATCTCGTCGACGATCTCGAACACGGGGTCCAGATCGCGCGTCGCGGGGTGCGTGCGATCGGGGACGCGCACGCGCACGCGCTCGTGCCAGGGATGGCCGTCGAAGTACGCGCCGATCAGCGCGCCGTACTCGGGCCAGGCGTAGCCGGTGTCCGTCGCGGGGTGGATGCCGACGAAGCCCAGGCCGCCTTCGATCGCGGCCAGGAAGGCCGCGCGCTGCGGGGCGCTGAGCGGCAGCTCACCGGTCGTGTAGAAGAGCACGCCGGCGTGGCGTGCCAGCCGCTCGGGCTCGAACTCGGCGGTGTCGCGTGCCAGGACGGCCTCGTAGCCGACCTCCTCGCCCCAGGCGACGAGCGCGCGCTCGACGAGCGACGGCTCCTGCGGGGAGGCGCGCCGGACGACGTCGTGCTCGAAGCCCCAGGAGCGCGTGAGCACGAGCAGCCGCGGCCGCCGGTCCGCGCTGGGCGATCCCTCGACCGGGCTCAGCGGCAGCGGACCCGTGTCGCGGGCCGCACGGGTGACCAGGGCGGCTCGGGGCGCGAGGAGGCCCGAGGGATTCACCGCGGGCAGGGCCGCGGGGTCGGGCGGGCCGGACGCGCCGGGCACGGCCTGGGCCGCCTCGGCCGCGCACGCCAGGGCGATCGAGGCGCCGATCCGGAGGGGGTTGCGCATGGGCCCCCGAGGCTAGCGCACGGGCCAGCCGAGCGGGGACCCGGCCGCGGGCCTCCGCGCCGGCCGCTCGGGTGGAGCGGGAGAGCCCGATCCGCCGCCTCCCGCGTGCATCCGCCGCCGGGTCCCCGGCGAAGGACCCCGAGGTCGGGAAGGACCCGGCCCCGGCTGCTGCGCCCGCCCGGCGTGGCACCCGCACTGCGACCCGGCACCCGAGAGCCCGACGTGCTGTCCCGATCCAGCGAATACGCGATCCGAGCCCTGACCTACCTGGCGCAGCGTCAGCGCGACGGCCGGCACGTGCTGGCGCGCGACATGGCCGAGGAGCTCGGCATCCCCGCGCCCTTCCTGGGCAAGGTGCTCCAGCCGCTCGTGACCCGCGGCCTGCTCCACAGCCAGCGCGGGCGCAGCGGCGGGTTCCGCCTCGACCGGCCCGCGGGCCACATCCGTCTGGTGGAGATCGTCGAGACCCAGGAGACGCTCACGCCGGCGAACACCTGCCTCCTGGGGCAGAAGGCCTGCGACGAGCAGAACGTCTGTCCGCTCCACGAGCTGTGGACCGGGATCGCGGGCTCGTTCCACACGCGCCTGCGTGCGACGAGCCTGCAGGACCTGGTCGAGTTCGCGGCGCGCAACCCGGGCTGCGCCTACCCGTTCCAGCCCGACCTCGCGCGAGCGGCGCAGGCCACGGCTCCGATCCCGCTGCGTGACGGCCGCGCCGTGTCCGCCTGAGCGCGGCCGGTGCTGCCCGGGAGGCGGGCCTAGGCTAGGCTCTGCGCTCCCCATGGACGAACGCTTCGGATTCCTGAGCGGCCACTCGCTGGCGGTCTACTCCTCGCACGGTTGTCCCGACTGCACGCGGCTCGACCGTTGGATGGCGCAGCACGCTCTGCCGCACACCAAGGTCTTCATCGACGAGGAGCCCGGCGCCGCCGAGAAGCTCGAAGCCGAGACCGGCAAGCAAGCGGTGCCCTTCGTCCTCGTGGACGGCCGCACCTGGGTCCGTGGCTACCACAAGGAAATCCGCGGCCGCTTCGACGAAGGGGTCTTCCTCGACGAGCTCCGCCAGGCGTTGGCCGCGCTGCCGGGGTAGGCCCGCGCGCCGACACGGTCGCCAGCCCGCGCCGGGGCGCACGGGTCGGAGCCGCCCGCGGACGCCGCGCGCGCCGGGTCAGAGGGTCGACCAGATCGGCAGCTTGCACTCGTGGACCAGGTGGTCGAGCCACAGGTTCGTGAGCTTCTCCTGCGCGGAGTTGGCGCGCAGGCGCTGCATCAGGTTCTCGAAGTCGACGTTGTCGAGCGGCTGGTCCTGGTTGAAGCAGGAGAAGACCGGCGGCAGCTCCTGGCCGGTGGCGGGATCCACGTGCTTGCACAGGCACTGCGCGCAGATCTCCTTCATCATGCACTGCATCGGCGAGTTGATCGAGCCGATGGCGACGTGCCCGGGCTTCAGGAACGGCTGGAGCACGCCGAAGCGAGCCTCGCGCACCGCGTTCATCATGCGGTCCGAGCCGATGCAGATGATCCGCTCGCAATCCGCGAGCTTCAGCAGCGTCTCGTCCAGCTCGCCGCTGGCGTAGGCCTTCATGGCTTGGACCACGTTCCCGCGGAAGTGGCGATCCCAGGGGCGATGGCGCGCGGGCTCGATCTCGTGGCCCGCGTCCGTCGACCACACCACGACGTCGGCGGCCGATTCGAGCTCCTCGCGCTTGAACAGGTCCTCGCCGCGCCGGAAGGCGGCGAAGTAGACCACCTGGCAGCCGTTCTTGCGCAACGCCCGGCCGATGGAGAACAGCACCGCGTTGCCCAGTCCGCCGCCCGCCAGGATGACCTTCTCACCCTTGGGGATCTCCGTCGGTGTCCCCGTGGGACCCATGACCACCACGCGCTCGCCGGGCTTGAGGATGGCGCACAGGCGCGAGCTGGCGCCCATCTCGAGCACGATCATCGAGAGCAGCCCCTTGGCCGGATCCGTCCACGCGCCAGTCAGGGCCAGGCCCTCGAGCGCGAGCTTGGTGCCGGCGGCGTCCGGCGCGTGGGCCTCGAAGTTCTGGAGCCGGTAGAACTGCCCAGGCTCGAAGCGCCGCGCGGCGGCCGGAGCGTGGACCACGACCTCGGTGATCGTCGGCGTGAGCCGGTTCACTTCGTGGACCACGGCCACCAGCTCGAAGTCCAGCTTCTGGAGCAGCTTCCTCCAGGCCGCGCGACGTTCGGCGACCGCCGTCGGCGCCTGCGAGAGGGCCGCGAGGCGCTCGCGGAACACGGCCACCACGCTGTGGTAGCCGTCGCGCGCCGAGGCCATGGCCTTGACGACGTTCCCGGCGTAGGCCGCGTGGTTGTCGCCGTAGACGGACACCGTGCGCGTGCCCTGGACGTAGGAGGTCAGGAAGGCAGCGCCCTGCT
Source organism: Planctomycetota bacterium (assembly GCA_016795205.1). Lineage (GTDB taxonomy): Bacteria > Planctomycetota > UBA1135 > UBA1135 > JAEUHZ01. The sequence continues at coordinate 14,410 of JAEUHZ010000041.1, forward strand.
CGTCCCGCCCGCGCTTCACCGGCGCGAAGGCCCCGTCCGCCAGGCGGCCGACCTGGAAGAACGAGCGCTTCTCGTCCAGCGCGAACGTGCCGGGCTGCTCGCGCTCGTAGGTGATGTTGGGGCTCGTGCCGGCGGCCACCAGCACCGCCGCGGCCGGCATCTCCACGAACTCCCCGCTCGCGGACCAGCGGCCGTCCGGGGCTTGCTTCTGCCGCTCGAAGCGGACCGCGCGCGCGGCGCCGAAGCGGTCTTGGAGGACCTCGACCGGCGACATGCACTCGACGAAGGTGATGCCTTCCTCGAGCGCCTTCTGCACCTCCTCGTGGTTGAGGCGGTAGGCGGGCGAGTCGTTCAGCGTCTTGCGGTACACGAGGCGCACGCCGCCCCAGGCGCGCACCAGCGCGACGAAGTCGGGGTCCAGGCCCGCCTTGCGCGCGCGCTCGCGCTCCGCCGCCACGGCGCGGCCGTGCCGCAGGAACTCGTCGAGGTGCGCGCGCTCCTCCTCGTTGAAGAAGCGGCGCACGGCCTCCTCGCCGAAGCGCTCGCACAGGACGTCGTAGCGTCCAGCGACCTTCTCGACCTGCACGGGGTAGTACGCCAGCGCTTCCGTGGCCGTGTCGACGCCCGTCAGCCCGCCGCCGATCACGACGACGGGCAGGCGCAGTTGCAGGCAGGCCAGCGAGTTCTTCTTGAAGGCGCCCGTGAGCTGCAACGCCATCAGGAAGTCGCTGGCCTTGCGCACTCCGCGCGCCAGGTTGCCCCGCATGTCGACGATCGTGGGCTTGCCGGCGCCGGTGGCGATGGCGACGTGGTCGAAGCCCAGCCGCCAGGCGTCGTCGAGGTCGAGCGCGCCGCCGAAGCGCACGCCGCCGTGCAGGTCGAAGTTCTCGCGGCGCATCAGCGACAGGTAAGGCAGCGTCAGGAAGTTCTTGTCCCAGCGCACGGTGATGCCGTACTCGGACACGCCGCCGAAGCCCAGCAGCACGCGCTCGTCGAGCTCGCCGGAGAGCGACTGCCAGGCCGCGACCGCCGCGGGCGGCAGCTCCTCGCCGCCCTTGCCCAGGCGCCCGGTCACGCTGCCGGGGAGCGGCTCCACCTTGAGGCCGTCGAGCGCCACGACGCCGAAGCCCTCCTGCGTCAGGTAGTGCGCCAGCGTGTAGCCGGCCGGCCCCATGCCGACGACCAGCACGTTGATCCCGTTGTACGAGAGCGCGTGCGGCCGCTCCACGCGCAGCGGGTTCCAGCGCGTCGTGAGCAGCCAGATCTCCGGGCCCCAGGGCAGCTCGAGCACGTCGGAGAGCGCCTTGGTCTCGACCTGCGGGATGTTGACCGGCTCCTGCTTCTGGTAGATGCAGGCCTTCATGCAGTCGTTGCAGATCCGATGGCCCGTGCCCGGGCACATCGGGTTGTTGATCGTCACGAGCAGCAGCGCAGCGATCGGATCGCCCTCGGCGTAGAGCGCGTGCATCTCGCTGATGTGCTCGTCGAGCGGGCAGCCGGCCAGCTCGATCCCCAGCGGGTTCTTGGCGAGCTCTCCGCTCTTCTTGTCGCGCAGGCCCTTCGAGCAGGAGTCCTTCTCGCGCTCGTGGCAGAACACGCACTGGTCGATCTCGTTCATGACCAGCGCGTCGTTCGTGCGGCGGTCCGTGAGCTTGAAGCCGTCGCGGCGGCGGAACAGCTCGGGCCGGCCCTCGATGGCCTCGGGCAGGTCGGCGCTCGGCCGCAGGTAGTGGACGAGCGAGTGCTCCCAGTCCAGCTCGTGTGGCTTGCGCAGCATCCGCCAGCCGGTCAGCGCGGGATCCTGGGCTTCCTCCTTGAGCTTGAAGGACAGCGCCAAGAGCTCCAGCGCCTGCGCGACCGTCTCGTCGCGGCCGGCGACCGCGCGCTCGTCCGCGGCGCGCTCGAGCAGGTTCCACACCCGCATCGCGAAGCGCTCCTCGGCGTCGATCTCGCGACCCTCGCGCCCGGGGAGCGCCGCGAGCAGGGCCTCGGCCGCCGCATGGACGTCCGTCGCCCGACGACCGTCCTGGAGCACGGCGCGCTTCACGAGCTTCTTCACGAAGCGATCGCGCACGCGGTAGACGACGAGCCGGTCGGTGAGCCGCTCGCGGCGCGCGGCGGCCGCCTGCTCGACGCGGAACAGGCGCGCCACGAAGGCCGAGAGGTGGCGCGACAGGGCGATCAGCAGCTCGGACTCGGCCGGCCCGCGCTGGCGCTCGCGTCCCTCGGCGTGCGCCGTCCAGCGCGTGGACAGCACCGGGTCGGCGGCGCGCAGCTCGGCGAGGAAAGCCGCGTGCAGGTCCGCGAGCCGCTCGGGCCGGTGGAGGTCGAGGAAGGTGAAGCCCCCGATCCCCAGCGGGAGGTCCGCAGGGTGGGTCGAGGCGGCCGGGGTGCGGGTCGTCGTGTTCATGCCGAGGTGTGCCAAAGGCGTCGAGTGTATACCGCGCCGGTCGCCAGGCCGACGGTTCGCAGGCGTTCGTCGCAGGCCCCCGCGGATCTCCGGCTCGGTACACTCCGGGCCGTCCCATCCCCGTCCGCTCCCGAGGAAGCGCCATGTCCCTCCACGCCCGCTCGTTCGCCCTCGCCACCCTGACGGCGCTCGCCGCCGCGACGCTCGTCCCCGCCCGGTCCCAAGCCGCCCCCGCGCTGCCGGTCCAGGAGCCCGCGGCGACCAAGCTCAAGATCGGCGACCCCGCGCCCGCGCTCGTCGTCGAGAGCTTCGTGAAGGGCACACCGGTCACGGCGCTGGAGAAGGGGCGGGTCTACCTGATCCAGTTCTGGGCCCCCTGGAGCCCCGCGAGCGTCGAGCAGCTCGTGCTCCTGTCCGAGGTCCAGAAGACCTTCGCGGACCAGGGCCTCGTGGTGCTGGCCGTCGCCTCGACCGACGTGACCGGCACGACGCTCGAGAAGGTCCAGGCCAAGCTGGCCGAGAAGGGCGACGCCCTGAAGATCCCGGTGGCGTGGGACAAGGGCAGCACGACGAAGGACGCCTTCCTCAAGGCCGCCGGACGCACCCAGCTCCCCTGCGCCGTGATCGTCGACAAGGAGGGGCGCATCGCGTTCGTCGAGGACGCGCAGCGCGGCCTGCGCTTCCTCGAGGACATCCTGGCCGGCCAGCACGACGCGGCCGCGCTGACCGCCTGGCACGCCAAGGCCGCGCGCCGCACGCAGACCAAGAGCAGCCTCGACACGGCCATCCAGGCGCGCAAGTGGGCCGAGGTCGTGCCCTTGTGCGACGACCTCCTGGAGGTCGATCCGATCGAGTACGGCGGCTACGCGCAGGCGCGCGTGCTGGCGCAGTGGAAGTCGGGCGCGCCGGACAAGGCCGTCGCCTGGGCGCGAGCCTGGATCGAGGCGGCGGGCAAGGCCAGCCCCGAAGGCCTCAACGCCGTGGCCTGGACGCTCGTCGATCCGGCCGATCCGTTCCCGAGCCCCGACCTGGATCTCGCCATGCGGGCCGCGGTGCGCTCGGCCGAGCTGACGCGGCACGAGGACGGCGCGATCCTGGACACGCTGGCGCGCGTCCACTTCCTGAAGGGCGACGTCGCCAAGGCCGTCGAGATCCAGAAGCGGGCGCTGGTCAAGCTCAAGCCGTCGCAGGCGCAGTTCAAGGGCCAGCTCGAGGCCGCGCTCAAGGAGTACGAGGACGCGCTCGCGAAGAAGTGACGGGTACGGAGTCAGGCTCGGCTCCGCC
>JAEUHZ010000058.1 GCA_016795205.1 Planctomycetota bacterium
CACGAAGTCGCGATCGACCCGGTGCGCGCGCGGCGCCGGGAGCGTGCTGAACGGCAGTTCCATCGACGGGGTCCTCCTGGATCGAGGCTCACGCCTCGCTGCTCCGGGGACGCGGCGGCGAGCTCCAGGTCGCAGGGGAACCAGCGAAAATGGACAGCGATCTGGGTCAGTATCCCCGGAAACGGCCGAGCGGGCCTCGGCCGCCCAGGGCCGGGACCCGCTCGTGGTCTGGTGGACGCTCGCGGCGCGCCGGGCCGAAGCCGCGCGCGCCGCGAGCCCGCCCGGGATCAGTTCACCCAGGTCACGGACAGGCCGTTCGTCAGGTTGAACGTGTCCGGCGTGCAGAACGCGGCCGCGTTGCGGTACCAGCACTGGTAGGTGCGGGTCTGCGGCCCGAAGCTGATGCCGCCGCGGATCGAGATCGGCAGGTCGAACGGATCCGGGTAGGAGGACTGACCGGCGTTGTTCGTCTTCGTGGCCAGCCGGATCACCGTGCCGGCTGCGCAGCGCAGGCCGTCGCCGAAGACCGCGCCGGCGCCGCCGGCGGTCTGCGTCGTGCCCTGGAAGTAGAGCGCCGAGCTGTTCGGCATCCCGCTGCCCGCGAGCAGCAGGCTGTCGTTCGAGATGCTGGCCGTGCCGAAGCCCGCCAGGTTCGCGCCGGCCGTGTTCACCGAGCTCGCGCAGCCATTGCCCGCCGCGCCAGCATTGCCACACGGGCAGGCCGTGCCGCTGCCGTCACCGAAGCAGTAGGCCGTGATCGTCGACTCGCATTCGTCGGGGATGCCGTTGCCGTTCGTGTCGGCGCTGGTCCCGTTCTGGATGTCGCAGCCGTCGTGGGTGCCGTTCCCGTTGCAGTCCGTGATGGTCGGGCGCGGGATGATCTTGTAGACCTCGCCGTTGGCCCCCGTGCCGCGCTTGCAGATGTAGATCTCGCCCGAGGCGTCCGTGCCGAAGCCCGTGATCGCCGTGATCGAGAGCCCGCCGCCCGGCGCCAGCTCGGCCGTGCGGTTCGTGACCGGCGGGTTGTTCGAGCCCGTGTAGCGGAAGCTCCAGATCGTGGCCTGGCAGTAATCCGCGAAGAAGTACGTGCCCTGCAAGCCGCAGATCGCGTTGCCGCGGTAGACGAACCCGCCCGTGATCGAGCAGCCGAACGAGTGCGAGTAGGCGTGGACCGGCATCGTCAGCGCGGGCGAGTTGCAGGTGCAGCCCGAGAGGCCCGTGCAGTTGTTGCCTTCCATGCAGCGCCAGCCGTAGTTGCGGCCGGGGGTGTTGGCGGGCTCGACGTTGATCTCCTCGACCGCGTTCTGGCCGACGTCCGCGATGTAGAGCTGGCCCGTGGCCGGATCGAACGCATTGCGCCAGGGGTTGCGCAGGCCGTGCGCCCAGATCTCCGGCAGACCGCCGCCGCCGGCGTAGGGATTGCCCGCCGGGATGCGGTAGTTCTTCGTGGCGTCGCCCGGGAAGTCGTCACCGTCCACGTCGATCCGCAGCATCTTGCCGAGCAACGCATTCAGGTTCTGGCCGTTGTTCGGCGGGTCGTTGCCGCTGCCGCCGTCACCGCTTCCGATGTAGAGATACCCATCGGGGCCGAAGGCGATCCAGCCGCCGTTGTGGTTCGAGTTCGTCGGGTGGTTGATCGTGAGCACCTGCGTGTTGCTGGCCGCGTCCGCGCTCGTCGAGGTCATGTACGGCGCGTTGGCCTGGAAGCGGCGCACGGTGTTGTTCCCGCCCGTCGTGTAATAGACGTAGAAGAACCCGTTCGAGGCGAAGTTCGGGTGGAAGGCCAGGCCCAGGAGCCCCTCCTCGTCGCCCGAGTTCACGCCCGCGATCTCGAGGTAGGAAGCGGCCTGCAGCGTGTTCGTCGTGATGTCCAGGATGCGCAGCCGGCCCGTGGCGGGCGCGTTCGTGCGCTGCTCGACGATGAAGGCTCGCTGGAGGTCGCCCGCGGGCGCCGTGACGAACAGGGGCCGCGCCAAGCCCTGGGCCACGCGGGTCGTGGTCAGAGGCGGGTTCTGGGCCGGCGAGGACCCCGCCAGGGCGAGGAGCGCCGCCGCCGCGGCGAGGAGTGTGGTCCGCAAGTGCATGAGGGAGATCCCGTGATGGCTGCCGAGGTGCGCCGGGAGTCGAAGCCGGCGATCCGACGAGGCTACCCTGCCCGGCGGGAGGGCGATAGCCGTTCAAGCCTACGCCACGCCGGCCGAGCAGGCTTTTTCCTCGGGCTCACGGACTCGCGGGTCGCCTGGGGAGCGCCCAGTCCGGCTCGCGACGGTGGACGCGCCCGCCCCGCGTCGTGTTCCATCCGGCCATGACGGATCCCGGCGCCGAGCAGGGCCTCTGGGAGCGGGCGCTCACCGCGGGCGCCCGCGTCGTGCTGCGCGTCCTCCTGCTGCTGGTGCGGATCCTGTACCGCATCCGGGTCGAGGGGCTGGAGCACGTGCCGCGAGCAGGGGGGGCCTTGCTCGCGCCCAACCACGTGGCGCTCGTCGACGGGCTCGTCCTGCTGGCGGTCCTGCCGCGCCGCGTGCGCTTCCTGGTCGATTCGGACTGGAACGCGCGCGCTTGGCTGCGGCCGTTCTACCGCGCGCTCGACGTGATCCCGGTCTCCTCCACGGGCGGGCCGCGCATCGTGCTGCGCGCGCTGCGCGAGGCCGGCGCGCACCTGGAGCGGGGCGAGCTCGTGTGCGTCTTCCCCGAGGGCCAACTGACACGCACCGGGCTCATGCAGCCCTTTCGGCGCGGCCTCGAGCGCATCGCCCGGGGTCGCGGCGCGCCGATCGTCCCGATCCACCTCGACGGGCTCGAGGGCTCGCTGTTCGCCGAGACGCGCAGCGAGCCGATCCGCGACGCCCGCTGGCGGATCCCGCTCGACGTCACGGTCACGATCGGCGCGCCGCTCCCCGCGGACGCTCGCGCCGCCGAGGTGCGCGCGGCCGTGGCGCTCCTGGGCGAGCGCGCCTGGCGCGCGCGCCGCCGGCCGATCCCCCATCGAGCGTTCGCGCTCTCGGCGCGCCTCGCTCCCTGGCGGCTCGCGGTGCGCGACGAGGCCCGCGGCTCGCTCTCGCGGCTGCGCCTCTTGGCCGCCGCGGTCGCGCTCGCCCGCGAGCGGCGCGCGGCGTGGAACAGCGAGCCGGTGATCTGCGTGCTGTTGCCCTGCTCGGTCGCCGCCGTGGTCGTGCAGCTCGCCGCCGCGCTGCGCGGGCTGCCGTGCGTGCCGCTGAACTGGACGGCGGGTCCGGCCGCCGTGGCTTCGGGCGTGCGCCAGTGCGGCGCGCGCAGCGTGCTCACCAGCCGCGCGTTCGTCGAGAAGGCCCGCATCGAGCTGCCGCCGGGCCTCGAACCCGTGTTCCTCGAGGACCTCGGAAGCCGCATCGGCGTCGCGCGCCGCGCGCTCGCCCTCTTCGCCGCGCTGATCGTGCCGGTGGGCGCGCTGGAGCGCGCCTGTGGGGCGCGTCGCGCGCCCCGGCGCGACGACGTCCTCACGATCCTGTTCTCGAGCGGCTCGACCGGCGAGCCCAAGGGCGTGCCGCTCTCGCACGACAACCTGGCCTCGAACGTGCTCGCCGCGCGCGAGGTCATCCATGCTGGTCCCCGGGACCGGCTGCTGTGGCTCCTGCCGCCCTTCCACGCCTTCGGAGCGCTCTCGACCTGGTTCGGGCTGGTCCACGGCGTCGGGCTGCTCGCGCTGCCCTCGCCCCTCGACGCGGCCGCGATCGGCCGCGCGGCGGCGGCCTGGCGCGCCACGATCCTGCTCGCGACGCCAACCTTCCTCGCGATCTACTTGAAGCGCGTCGCGCCCGAGCAGTTCGGCGCGCTGCGCCTGGTCCTGACCGGCGCCGAGCGGCTTCCCGAGCGGCTGGCCACCGCCTTCGAGGAGCGCTTCGGTCTGCGGCCGATCGAGGGCTACGGCGCGACCGAGTGCTCGCCGGTGGTGGCCTCGAGCACGCTGTCCGTGCGGCGACCGGGCGTGTTCCAGAAAGGCAGCCGCCGCGGCAGCGTGGGCCAGCCGCTGCCGGGCGTGGCGGTGCGGGTCGTCGACCCCGAGAGCGGCGCGGCGCTCCCCTGCGGCACGCCGGGGATGCTCCTCGTGCGCGGGGCGAACGTCTTCTCGGGCTACCTGGGGCGCCCGGAGCTCACGGCGCAGGTGCTCACGGATGGTTGGTACACGACCGGGGACGTGGCGCTCGTGGGCGAGGACGGCTTCATCACGATCACCGACCGGCTGGCGCGCTTCAGCAAGATCGGCGGCGAGATGGTGCCGCACGGCCGGGTCGAGGAGGCGCTCCACGAGGCCGCGGGCGCCGCCGCGCCCACGTTCTGCGTCACGGCCATCCCCGACGAGCGCCGCGGCGAGCGCCTGGCCGTGCTCCACACGACCGACCCCGAGCGGATCGGCACGATCCTGGCGCGCGCCGCGGCCGCGGGCCTGCCCAACCTGTTCCTGCCGCGCCCCGACGCCTTCGTGAGGGTCGAGGCCTTGCCGGTGCTGGGCACCGGCAAGGCCGACCTGCGGCGCGCGCGCGAGATCGCCGCCGCCGCGCTCGCCGGGTGAGGCCGCGCGCGGCGGCCGTGTCCGCACGTGACGCTGCTGTCGCGGGACGTGCGCCCGGGCGCGCCCGCAGGGGTCGCGCGGCCGATCAACCGCCGGAGAGGAGGTCCTCGAGCCGGGCGTGGAGGCGCGCGTCGCGTGCCACGCCGCGCCGGCCCTCGTACTCGATCTCGGCCCGCGCGCCCGCCTCGCGTTCGGCGAGGCCGACCTGGAAACGCGCGCGGAGTCCACCCGACCCTCCCAGCTCGGGGGGCAGGCCGAACAGCGCGACCTCGATCGGGCGCACGAGCGGCGCGCGCTCCAGGCGTGGCACGGGTGCCGCGGCGCGCAGGAAGAGCAGCGCCTCGAGCACGGAGCGCAGCTCGCGTGCCTCGACCGCGCCGCCCGGGCGCGTCCAGACACCCTTCGCGTTGCGTTCGTAGCGGCGCTCACCACCCGCGGCGCGCAGCTCGATGGCGCCCAGGTCCGCCTCGTTCGTCTCCAGGAAGCTGAGCGAGAGGAACAGCTCGGGATCGCGCCGCAGGACCGCCAGGATGGCCGGATCGCCGTGCGCGGCCACGGTCTCGCCGGCGCGCTGGAACAGCACGTCCGCGGCCCCGGTGGCGTCGACGTAGGCCGCGCCGAAGGCGCCCCCGGTCCCACCCTCGGAGCCTTCGACGCGCCAGCGCACGGGTTCCGGCCCCGGATCGAAGGGCACGCCGGGCAGGAACGCGGCGAGCTCGTAGCGCTCGAGGGCGCCCAGCACGTCCTCGACGGCGCCGGCCTCGGCGGGGACCGGCGCCCCGAACTCGCGCGATCCGGCCGGCGCACGCAGGCACGACCAGCCGCGCGCGTCGCGTTCCAGACGCACCGAGCCGTCGGGCGCCTCGATTTCGAGCCGCGCGATCGAGCCACGCCGCACGCGCAGGAGGCGGTGGTCGAGCAGGTCGGCGAGCGGCGTGCAGAGGAACTCCACGTCCGCCGCGGGGATCGTCCACACGACGCCGCTCCCGCGGCGCGTCCCGAGCCAGCCGGCGCTGCGATCCGCGCCCGGGCGCCCGACGAGCAGCTCGACGACCTCCGTGTCCGTCGTGCCGAAGGTCAGGGACAGCTCGGGCGGATCGAGGCCCAGGACGGCCAGCGTGCGCGCGCCTTCATCGAACTCCCGCTCGTAGCGGTAGACCACGAAGGACTGCACGTAGAGCGCCATCGCCGCCGGGTCGAGCAGGCCCTGGAGCGGCGCGGTCGCACGCCAGGCGCCGGCCTCGAGCACGGCATCGAAGCCCAGGTCCACGGTCGGCCCGATCCCCGAGGTGGGCGCGCTGCCCCGGCGCCGGACCTCGAGCACGCGGCGCGGGTCGACGTCCGAGATCGAGCTGGCCCGGAACTCGTGCAGCTCGCGGTCGAGCACGGTTTCGAGCTCGCGGCTCACGAGCGCGATCCGCCCGTCGACGCGCGCGAACACGCGCAAGCCGTCGACCTCCGCCGCCCCGACCTCGACTCGACGGCGCGTCCGGGGCCGGGCGCCGGGCTCGCGCTCGCTCTCGAGGTCCAGCACGAAACGCGGCGGCTCCAGGCCCAGCTTCTGGGGAGCAGCGGAGACTTCGCGCGGGACGGCAGCCCCGCGCGCGCGTAGGGCGACGCGCACGACGAGCTCCACCACCCCTGGCTCCGCGCGCGACACGACCGGATCCGTGAGCCGCCAGGCGCCGCGCTCGTCGCGCTCGAAGCTGAGGTGCAGGTCGCGCGCGACGTTCTCGAGCCGCACGCCCGTGACCAGCGCCTCCTCGACGCCCGGGAACAGCACGATCTCGGCCTCGGCCAGCGCGGCATCCGACTCGCGCGCGGTGCGCGTCGCGAACCAGGCGAGTGCCAGGACCAAGAGCACCAGGACCAGCAGCGTGCGCCAGCTCACCGCGTGCTCCTCCGCTTGCGCCAGGTCGCGAGCCCGAGCAGCACGCACAGGCCGGGCAGCAGGACCACGGCCACGGTATGGACGCGCGCGACGGGCGCCGGATCGGCCAGATCCAGACGCCGCGCTTCCCGCTCGCGCGAATCGACGCGCACGCGGTACTCGCGCGAGGCCAGCCAGTCGAAGGCGTTGGCGATGAAATCGCGGTTCGTGACGACGAGGTGGTTGGCCAGCGCGTCGACGGATCCGACCGCCAGCACGCGCGCTTCGGGGCGCGCCGGATCGCCGGAGGCCACCGGCGCCCGCCCGGGCTCGGGAGGGAACACGACCTGCATCGCCAGCGTGAAGCGCGTGCGCTCCGAGGTCGGGTCCGGGGCGTAGTCGTAGCGGTCCGCGCCGCCGGCCGGTGTCTCGAACCACGACTCGGGGCTGGAGCGCAAGAGGTCGAGCACGCGCGCCGAGCGCGGCGCCGGCGCGCGGTCGACGGCGCGCGAGGCGTAGAACATGACGCGCTGCCCCGCGGTGCGCAGCGGGTCCGTGACCGGGTTCTGCGCCGGCATGCCCTCGTGGCCCACCACGGCGTACGCGCACTGCGGGATGCCCGTCTGCAGCGCTCCGGTGGCCGACGGCATGGGCGTGCAGACGATGCCGCCCGGGCGTGGGCGCGCGCCGAAGCGTCCCAACAGCTCCTCGACGCTCGCGGCGCCGTCCACGGTCCGGGGGGAGAGCGCCACGAGCAGCCGGCCGCCGCGCTCGACGTAGTCGGCGAGCGCCTCGAACTCCGGCGCCGTGAAGCGCTGCTCGGCCCCCAACACGACCGCGAGGTCGGCGTCGGCCGGGAAGGGCGCACCGGCGTTGCCGTCCCAGGCGCGCGTGCGGAAGCCCTGCGCCAAGAGCTCGCGCACGAGCAGCGCCGCGCCGCGCTCGGCGCTGCTCTCGAGATCGAGCTCGCCGTGACCCTTCGTGAACACGACCAGCGGCGCGTGCTCCTCCGAGACCTTGAGGATCGCCGCGAGCAGCGCTTCCTCGCCGCGGAAGCCGGCCACGCGCGGCGGGCGCACCGGCCCCTGGCGCGGATCGGCGTTGCCCGGATCCAGGTCGGAGAAGTCTCCGCGCAAGCGCAGGAGCTGGCGCCGGCCACCGGCGGACACGGCCGCGAGCCCGCCGGGCTCGATCCCCGTGAGGCCCAGCTCGTGACGCCGCGCCTGAGAGCGCGGCGCAAGGCGCGTGCGGTCCGAGAGGTCGTGGTCCTCGACGCGCACGCGACCGCCGCTCTGATCCGCGAACAGACGCGCCAGCCGGCGCACGCGGTCCTGGACCTCGCGTCCCACGAGCTGGAAGGGCGCGTCGGGCAGGCTGAAGAACAGGTCGATCTCGATCTCGCGCGGCAGCTCGGCCAGGACCTTCGACGTGGCGGGATGCAGCGTGTTCTCGGCGTCCGCCGTCAGGTCCGCGCGCCAGCGCAGCGCCGAACGTTCCGCGACCCAGGTCACGAGCACGGTCGCGACCAGCGCCAGGACTGCCGCCAGCACGACGCGCGCGCCGATCGAGAGGCGCGTCCACGGCCCCTGCTCGCCCGGACCTAGCGCCATCGCCGAGCCTCCACGGCGCGCACGGCCAGGAACAGGAAGAACAGCGTCCAGGCCACGAAGAAGATCAGGTACGAGCTGTCGAGCACGCCGGCCAGGAACGCGCTCTTGTGGTGGTCGATCACGTCGATGCGCGCGACGGCGCGGCGCACCGCCGGCTGGTCCGAGAGCCCCCCGAGGAGCGGCGCCGTCACGAACACCAGGTTCAGGATCACGGCCGCGAAGGCCGCCACGATCGGGGTCGAGGTCAGCGCGCTGGCGAACAACCCCACCGCCACGAACAGCGCCGAGCACGCGACGGCTCCCAGCCAGCCGCCCAGCAGGGCGCCCCAATCGGGCGGCACGCCCAGGCCCGCGGTGGTCAGCGCGTAGACCAGCGCCGTGGCCCACAACAGCGCCAGGAACAACGTCGCGGCCGCGAACTTGCCGGCCACGACGGCCGCGTCGGAGACCGGCGCGGTGAGCAGGAACTCGAGCAGGCCCGTGCGCGACTCCTCGCTGATCATGCGCATCGTGAGCAACGGCGGGACCAGGATCAGGAGCGCCCAGAAGGCCCAGGACTCGCCCAGCGCGAAGCGCAACGAGAGGTCGACGTCGCCGCCGGAGGTCCTCAGGTACAGGACGAAGAGCCAGCCCTGGAGCAGGAGCGCGATCGAGAGCAACGCCCAGGCGAGCGGCCCCACGAACAGCCCGGCGAGCTCGCGCCGGGCGATCGCCAGGAAGCCGCTCAACGCCCCGCCGCTCCGTCCGGTCCGGCGCCCGGTTCCTCGACCGCCTTGGGCACGGACAGGCTGCGCGTGGCGCCGCGGTCGAAAGGGTTCAGGTTGTAGACGACGCGCGCGGCCTGCGGGCTGCTCACCGGCGCCGACGCGGGCGGCGCCGCAGGACCGGACGGGGGCCCGGCCGCGGGGGCCAGGGAGAGCGCGACGGGCGCACCGGCCGCGGCTGACGGCGCGGCCGGAGTGCGCGCTGACCCGCCCGGCTCGAGGAGCGTGCCGTCGTCCCCGGCGCCCAGCGCGATGCGCGCGAAGAGCTGCTCCAGGGTCGGGCGGCGCCAGGACAGCTCGCGCAACGCCCAGCGGCGGGCGGCGGCCAGCGCGCCGACGTCCTCGCGCAGGTCCTCGTCGCACACGACGTCGAAGGCGTGGTGGATCCCCAGCCGACCGCGGTCGTGGACCGCGCGCACGCCGCGCAGGGCCCCCAGCGCGCGGCGCGCCCCCTCCGCGTCGGGACCGACGAGCGCCTCGAGCCGCACGTGGCTCGCGCCGGCGAGCCGCGTCACGAGTTCGTCGGGCGTGCCGTCGGCGCGGATCCGGCCCTGGTCGACGATGATCACGCGCGGGCAGACGGCCTCGATCTCCGGCAGGATGTGCGAGGAAAGCAGCACGGTGTGCTCCGCGCGCAGCGCCTGGATCAGCGCGCGCACCTCGAGCCGCTGGATCGGGTCCAGGCCGCTCGTGGGCTCGTCGAGGATCAGGACCTCGGGGTCGGGCAGCAGGGCGACGGCCAGCCCGGCGCGCTGCCGCAGGCCGCGCGAGAGGTTGCCGACGAGGTCGCGTCGGCGGTCCGCGAGACCCACCTGTTCCAGGACGCGCGCGATCCGCGCGGCCCGCTCGCGGCGCGGGAGCGCGTGCAGCCGAGCCTGGAACTCGAGCATCTCGCTCACGCGGTGCTCGCGGTACAGCGGCACGGCCTCGGGCAGGTAGCCGATCCGGCGGCGGACCTCGAGGGACTGCGTCAGGACGTCGAAGCCCGCCACGCGCGCGCTGCCGGCGGTGGCGGGCAGGTAGCCGGTCAGGATCCGCATCGCGGTCGTCTTCCCGGCGCCGTTGGGCCCCAGGAAGCCGACGACCTCGCCCCGCGCGACCTCGAACGACACGTCGTCGAGGGCCCGCAGGGATCCGAAGGTCCGCGTCAGATGGGAGACGGAGATCACGATGCGGGGAGGGTATCCGCTCGGGAGTCGGCGTCGAGGGCGCGGCGCGGGGAAGAGAGGACGCCGGGGATCTGGACCTGGCAGACGAAGACTCCCCGGCGTCCGTGGGGATTTCCCCGCCGAGCAAGGCAAGCCGCGTACCAACGCCTCCGAGCCCACGGCCAGGGCCTGCCCGCGCGCGGACGCAGCGGCGCGCCACGCGCGCGGTGCGCTGGCGCTCGCGACTTGGATCGGTGCCGCACGCCCGGCACCCTGGTTCCTGGCCGGCTCTGGGAGCGCGGGCTCCCCGCGGACTGCAAACCCGTTGGGCGGCGAGGACACCGCCGTCGCTCCGTTCGACTCGGAGAGCCGGCCTCCTGCACCGCGTCAGCCCGGCCGCGTGCCGGAACGGCTCGACGCCGGGGGCTCGGCATGGCGCAGGTCCCCGGAATGGCGCGAGGCCCGGCGCAGGGCGCCGGGCCTCGCCGCGCGGGCTCGCCGCGCCGCAGGCCTCAGGTCTTGACCTCGAAGTCCGCGTCGACCGGCTCGTCCGGCCCGGCCGCGCGCGCGCCGGCTGCGCCGGCGGGCGCGCCCTGCGCGCCGGAGGGCTGGGCCGTCGAGGCCTGCGCCGCGGCGGCGAGCTTGTGGGCCTGCGACTGGAACTCGTTCAGCGCCCGGCGGAGGGCCTGCGCGTCCTCGCCGGCCGTCGCGGTCTTCAGCGCATCCCGAGCCGCCTCGATCGCCCGCACGTCGGACTCCGCGAGCTTGGAGCGCTGCTCAGCGAGTTGCTTCTCGACCTCGAAGAGCGCGTGATCAGCCTGGTTCTTCAGGTCGACGAGCTCGCGCTTCTGCTTGTCGCTCGCCGCGTGGACCTCGGCGTCGCGGCGCATGCGCTCGATCTCGTCCTTGCTGAGGCCGGACGAGGACTCGATGCGGATCGTCTGCTGCTTGCCCGTGCCCTTGTCGGAGGCCTTCACGTTCAGGATGCCGTTGGCGTCGATGTCGAACGTGACCTCGATCTGGGGCATGCCGCGCGGGGCGGGCGCGATGCCTTCCAGGTTGAACTCGCCGAGCAACCGGTTGTCGCGCGCGAACTCGCGCTCGCCCTGGAACACCCGCACGGTGACCGCCGGCTGATTGTCGCTGGCCGTCGAGAACGTCTGGCTCTTGGCCGTGGGGATCGTGGTGTTGCGCTCGATCAGGCGCGTGCACACGCCGCCCAGGGTCTCGATGCCCAGGGAGAGCGGCGTCACGTCCAGGAGCACGACGTCGCGCACCTCGCCCGAGAGCACGGCGCCCTGGATCGCGGCACCCAGGGCCACGACCTCGTCGGGGTTCACGCTCTTGTTCGGGTCGCGGCCGAAGACCTTCTTGGCCAGGGCCTGCACCGCCGGGACGCGCGTCGACCCGCCGACCAGGATGACATCGTCGATCTTGGAGGCGTCCAGGCCGGCGTCCTTGAGCGCCTGGAGGCACGGCCCCTTGGCGCGATCGACGAGCGGCTCGATCAGGCTCTCGAACTTGGCGCGCGTGATCGTCTGCTGGAGGTGCTTGGGACCGCTCTGGTCCGCGGTGATGAACGGCAGGTTGACGTCGGTCTGCGCCACGCTGGAGAGATCGATCTTGGCCTTCTCGCAGGCCTCCTTGAGGCGTTGCATGGCCATCGGGTCGCGCCGCACGTCGATCCCCGAGCTCTTCTTGAACTCCTCCGCCACGTAATCGATCAGGGCCTTGTCGAAGTCGTCACCGCCCAGGTGCGTGTCGCCGTTCGTGGCCTTGACCTCGAACACGCCGTCGCCGATCTCCAGGATCGAGATGTCGAACGTGCCGCCGCCGAAGTCGAAGACCGCGACGACGCCGCTCTTCTTCTTGTCGAGCCCGAAGGCCAGCGCGGAGGCCGTCGGCTCGTTGATGATCCGCTCGACGGTCAGGCCGGCGATCGCGCCCGCGTCCTTGGTCGCCTGGCGCTGCGCGTCGTTGAAGTAGGCCGGCACCGTGATCACGGCGCGCGTCACCTTCTCGCCCAGGTAGGCCTCGGCGGCCTCCTTGAGGTAGGCCAGCACCTTGGCGCTGATCTCGGGAGCGGTCAGCCGCTTGCCGTCGATGTCGACCTTGACGAGCTCGTCGGCCCCGCCCGTCAGCTTGTAGGCGACCAGCTTCTCCTCGGCCGCGACCTCGTGGTGACGGCGGCCCATGAAGCGCTTGATCGAGGCGATCGTGCGCGTCGGGTTCGTGACGGCTTGCCGCTTGGCGGGAGCGCCGACGAGCACCGCCCCGTCGGAGCCGAAGGCCACGACCGAGGGGGTCGTGCGCCCGCCCTCGGCGTTGGGGATCACGACCGGTGCGCCGCCTTCCATGACGCAGACGACCGAGTTCGTGGTGCCGAGGTCGATGCCGATGATCTTGCCGGTGGTGCTCATGTGCGGGGGTCCTCCGTCGGCGCGGACGAGGCGCGCGGACGGCCCGCCGGGTCAAGTTCCGTGCCACGAGGCTCCGAGCTCAACCCCCTGTGGATTCAGGCTTTAGAGCAAGGCTCTGCGGAGCGCCGGCTGCCGGTTCGGCAGTCGGCTTCCGACACGGCGGACGTGCGCTGCCAGCCTGACACCTCAGGACAGGCCGTACTCCTTGAGCTTGCGGTACAGGGTGCGCTCGCCGATGCCCAGGACGCGGGCCGTCTTCTCCCGGTTGCCCTCGCACAGCGCCAGGTTGACCTCGATGAGCGCCTTCTCGACCTCCGTCAGCGAGCGGCCAGCGAGGTCGAAGCCACCGGCGTGCGCCCGCCCCGCCGCGGGCTGCGGCGCGGCGCGCAGGGACTCGGGCATGTCCTCGACCCCGAGCACGTCCCCGTGCGCCAGCACGACCATGTTCTCGATCACGTTGCGCAGCTCGCGCACGTTCCCCGGCCATTCGTGGCGCACGAGCACGGTGCGCGCCTCGGGCGTGACGCCGCGGATCGTGCGACCGTGCGCGCGGGCGAACTCGGAGACGAAGTGGTCGATGAGCAGCGGCAGGTCCGCGCGACGCTCGCGCAGCGCCGGCAGGCGTAGCGTCACGACCTTGAGGCGGTACAGGAGGTCCTCGCGAAACGTCCCCTCGCGGACCATCGCCTCCAGGTCGCGGTTCGTGGCCGACACGATGCGGACGTCGACCTTGACCGCGGCGTTGCCCCCCACCGGGACGACCTCGCGCGTCTCCAGCACGCGCAGGAGCTTGGCCTGCGTCGCCAGCGGCATGTCGCCGACCTCGTCGAGGAACAGCGTCCCGCCGTCGGCGTACACGAAGCGGCCCTCCTTGGCCGACAAGGCGCCGGTGAAGGCGCCCTTGACGTGCCCGAACAGCTCCGACTCGATCAGCTCCTGCGGCAGGGCGGCGCAGTTCACGGCCACGAACGGGCGCTTCGCGCGCGGGCTGTTGGTGTGGATGGCGCGCGCGGCCAGCTCCTTGCCCGTGCCGCTCTCGCCCAGGATCAGGACCGTGGCGCTCGTGCCCGAGACCTGCCCCAGCACGTCGAAGACGCGCTGCATGGGCGGCGAATGCCCGATGATGCCCTCGAAGCCGAAGCGCTTGTCGAGCTGGCGCTGGAGCTCGGTGTTCGTGCGCTTGAGCCGCACGGACTCCACGGCGCGCGCCAGACGCGTGCGCAACTCGGCCAGGTCGACGGGCTTCGCCAGGTAGTCGGCGGCGCCCTCGCGCATGGCCTCGACGGCCGTGCGCACCGATTCGTGCCCGGTGACGAGCAGCACGGCGCAGTCCGGCTGGAGGCGCGTGGCCTCACGCAGGACCTCCATGCCGGAACGGTCGGGCATGACCAGGTCGGTCAGCACGGCATCGAAGGTCTGCTCGCTGAGGCGCGCGATGCCGTCCGCGCCCGAGTGCGCCAGCACGCAGCGCGCGCCGTCCATCTCCAGCGCGTCGGAGAGCGCCTCGGCGTGCGCCTCGTCGTCGTCGACGACCAGCACCCGGATGGGACGCTCGACGCTCAAGCCACGACCCCTTCCCCGCCCTCGGCGGCGCGCCCGTGGATCTCGACGAGCAGCGGCAGGAGGATCGAGAAGGACGTGCCGCGGTTCTCCTCGCTGACGACCGCGATGCGCCCGCCGTGCTCCTCGACGATGCGCTTGGTCGTGGGGAGCCCCAGGCCCGTGCCGCCCTTCTTGGTCGAGTAGTAGACCTCGAAGCAGCGCTCGAGCGCCTCGGCCGACATGCCGGTCCCCGTGTCGGTCACGGACAGCTCGACCCAATTCCCCTCGCGCCGCGCGCGCACGATGAGCTCGCCACCCATCGGCATGGCTTGGCGCGCGTTCACGCACAGGTTCAGGAGCGCCTGCTTCATCGCCCCGGGGTCGAGCATGACCAGGGGCAACCCCAGCGGCAGGTCGACGTGGTGACGAATGCCGGCGAGCTGGTCCTCCGCCTCGACGAACTCGAGCACCTCGCGGACCAGCGCCGCGAGGTCGTGGGGCGCGCGGTTGATCTCGCCGCCGCGCGCGTAGCGCAGGAAGTCGTCGACGATCGTCTCCAGGCGCTTGACCTCGCGCTGCAACGTCTGGACGCGCTTCAGGCAGCGCTTGTCGCGCGCGCTGGGCTCGCCGCCCTCCTTGGCTCGGCTCCACTCCTCTTCGAGCAGCGCCAGGTTGATCGACATGGTCGAGAGCGGGTTCTTGATCTCGTGCGCCAGCCCGGCCGCCAGGCGCGCCAGCATCCGCATGCGCTCGGGGGCCCGCTCGCCCAGGCTCGGGCGCGCGTTGGCCTCCGGCTCGCGCGCGCCGGAGGGGGCCTCGGAGGTCGATTCCATGCGGTGGTGAGCGCGCTTTCGCCGCGCGGATCGGGCCGCTAGGCTAGCGCTGCGCACCGCCCGGGACCACGCCCGCCTGGGCGCGGTGAGCGAGCGGAACGGGACCTCCAAGACCTTGCCGACGACCGAGCGCGAGAGCCTGATCGACGCCCGCAGGGAAAGCACGGCGCGCGAGCGCGCGCTGGCCCTGCTCGCAGCGGGCGAGGTCGTCGCCCTGCCGACGGAGACCGTCTACGCGCTGGCCGCGCGCGCCGACCTGCGCGCGGGCATCGAGAACCTGGCGCGGGCCAAGGGCCGCGGGACCGAGCTGGGTCCCACCTGGCACGTGCCCTCCAGCGCGGCGCTCGATGCCTTCCCGCGCGTGTCCCCCATGGCCCGCCGACTCGCCCAGCGCTATTGGCCCGGCCCGCTGACGCTGGTCCTGCCCGGTGTCCCCGCCGGCCTGGAGCTCGCGGCGCGCGACGGCTGGACCGGCGTGCGCGCCCCGGCGCACCCCTTCACCGCCGGGCTGCTCGCCGCCGCGTCCTTCCCGATCGTCCTGGCCGGCGCGCAGCGGCCGGCCGAGCCGCCGGCGACGGAGGCCGACGTCGTGCTGGCGCGCTTCGATGGCCGGGTCGCACTGGTCGTGGACGGCGGGCCGGCGCGCCTGCGCGAGTCGTCGTGCATCCTGCGCCTCGGTCGCGGGCGCTTCGACCTCCTGCGGGAGGGCCTGTTCACGCTGGAGCAGTTGCGCGCCGCAGCCGGATTGCGCATCGCCTTCGTCTGCACCGGCAACACCTGCCGCAGCCCGATGGCCGAGGCGCTGGCGCGGCGGCTGCTCGCGGAGCGGCTCGAGACCACGCCCGGGCGCCTGGGCGACATGGGTTTCGAGCTCGCCTCGATGGGCGTGTTCGCGCGCCCCGGGGACCCGGCCTCGAAGGGCGCGCTGGCCGCCATGGCCGAGGACGGGATCGACCTGGCCGAGCACCGCGCGCGCGCGGCGATCCCCGAGGTCATCGCGCGCCACGACCGCGTCTACTGCATGACGCGCTCCCACCGCGAGGCGCTGCTGGCGCTGCTCCCGCCCGGCAAGGCGGCGCACGTCGACCTGCTCGACCCGCGCGGCGCCGACGTCCCCGACCCCTTTGGCGGCGGCCGCAACGAGTACCGCGCCGCGGCCGATCGCATCGCCGGCGCGCTGCGCGCCCGGCTCGACGATTGGGCCTGAGTCCTCGCGACTACTTGGACTTGGGCAGCCAGCGCAGGAACTGACCCTCGAGGCAGTTCTTGTCGACGTCGGGGTTCGAGAGCGGCGCGCCTTCGTAGACCTCCTGGAACACGGCCTCGAAGTCGGACGAGAGATTCGGGTCGGCCAGCCTGCGCAGCAGGGTGGCGAAGCGCTCGCGGGAGGCCTTCTCGCTGCCGGCGGCGGCGGTCTGCAGCCAGTGGATGAAGCCCGACTTGTAGGCCCGCAGGAACTCCGTCCAGTCGCCCGTGAACTGGGCCGGCGGCGCCTTGGTCTCGGCCGCCGCGGAGCCCAGGAAGGGCGCGCGCACGACGTGCTTGCCGCCGCCCGCGTCGTCGCGCACGGCGAAGCAGGCCAGCTTGTTCTTCTCGTTCTTGGCTTCCGAGCCGCCGTCCGATTGAGCGTGGCGCAACGTCGGCAGGAAGTGGTCCGCGCCGTGGTTCTCCCGCCAGCGCGTCTCGGCCGAGTTCTTGGAGAGGAAACCACCCTCGGAGGGCGCGCCCGGGATGAAGACCTCGCGCTTGGCGGTCTCCTTGGAGCGGGTGTCGCCATCGACGCGCGTGTTGACCACGCCGTACGTGTCCACGACCAGGTTCATCGAGAGCCCGCCCACGAACGCTCCCGGCACGCGCTCCTCGTAATGGTCGAGGAACAGCCCGTTCATGGCGAGTTGCACGACCTGCTGCTGCATGACGTCGGGATCGCGCTCGTTCATCCACGAGCCGGAGGTGTAGTCGTGCGGCGGACGCGCGTTGATCGTGTACTGCAGCGCGACGACCTGCATGTCGCGCACGAAGGCCTGGGTCCAGTCCGGCACGGAGTCGAGCCACAGGACCGGCCGCAGGTCGGGGAAGATCCAGCCGGCGAAGTAGCAGAACTCCGTGAACTCCTGGCGCGTGGGCGCGAACACGAGCTTCACGGCCTTGGGCTGCTCGCGACCGGTGCCGATCGGCGTCAAGCGGCGCAGCGCGTCGTTGAAGCGCGCCAGCGCCTCCGCCGCCGCCGGCTGGGGCACGGCGATCTCGCTCACGGCCTGCCCACCGCGACCCTTGGCGAGGTTTGGCACGCTCCAGCCCGAGACCCACTTGAGCACCGCCGCCAGGTCGGCACGCACGGCCTTCTGCTCGGCGGGCTTGGTCTGGACCCAGTCGAGCCAGGTCTCCTGGCACTTGACCAGCGCCACGCAGCACTCCTTGAACTCCTTGGCGCGGCTCGGCAACTGCGCGACCGGCCACTCGACGTGGAACGCGCCCAGGTCGGCCCGCACGTAGTGCTTGGCGAGCACGGCCTCGAGCGTGACGTCCTCGGGGCGCGCGGTGTCGATCCCCAGCCGGATCGCGAGGTCCTTGGCGATCTTCTGGTGATCGAGCTTGGCGTCGGGGCGCGCCGGGAGCAGCGGGGCGAGGAACAGGGTGGCAGCGAAGAGGAGGGCGATGCGCACGGTGGTGCCTGAGTTCTGGACGGGGCTCGACGCGGGACGGGTCGCGCTGCGCTGGAGATCCTGCCGCTTGCGCGCCCCGCGGGGAAGCGGGGCACTCCCGGCCTACGGAAACGTGAC
This sequence comes from Planctomycetota bacterium, assembly GCA_016795205.1. GTDB lineage: Bacteria > Planctomycetota > UBA1135 > UBA1135 > JAEUHZ01. Next base: position 17,520 of record JAEUHZ010000058.1, read on the forward strand.
AGCGCGCCAGCGCCCACCCGCGGCCCGGCCTCCTCGAGTTCAGCCTCCGCGCTCCCGCTGCCGAGCCGCGCTCGTCCCCAGCGGGTCCTCCGACAGCCAGCCCGGGCGCGCGACGCTCACCCCGTGCTGCGCCATGAGGCGGCGCGTGAACACGTAGTGCTCGTGCCGGTTCTCGTACCAGGTCGCCGTGCAGCTCTCGCACTGCGGCCAGTCCTGGAAGTCCATGTTCATGTGCGCGCGGCGCAGGGAGTTCATCGCGTCGCTCCGCCACAGCTCCTGGATCGTGCTCTCGCCGAAGCGCCCGATGCGGATGCGCGCGTCGAAGTCGAAGCGGCAGACCGACATCGTGCCGTCCGACAGCAGGAACAGCGCGTCCCAGGGGTAGTGGCAGGTGTGGCGCAGGGCCTTGTAGACGCGGTCGCGCAGCGTGAGCGGCAGCACGCCGTTCGGCTCGAACCTGCGGTCGGCCACGTAGTCGGCGTGGTTGTTCGCGACGTGGAACAGGAAGTCGTCCACGAGCGGCGCGTAGGTCTCGAAGAACTGCTTCTCGACCGCGGGCGTGAAGAGCGGCGTGACGACGCAGGTCATCGTGATCGTGGGCAGCTTCACCGCGCCCCAGGGGCTGTGCCCCACGGGCCCGACCTCTGCGCGCAGACGGCGCAGCGTGCGCAGGCCCTCGACGATCACCGCGGCCTTCAAGCCGTCGCGGGTCTTGCCGAGGGTCTCGTCGTCGGCCGCATCGGCCGAGATGTTCAGCAGGTGCGGGCCGGCGGCGACCAGCGCACGCGCCAGGTCCTCGTCGCACAGCCGCGTGCCGTTCGTGCTGATCGTGACGATGCGCTCGCGCTCGGTCGCCATCCGCACCATGTCGGCGATGCGCGGGTGGAGCGTGGGCTCGCCCACGGTGTGCAGCGTGATGCGCGGGATGCCGAGCTCGACCATCTGGTCCAGGAGGCGCTCGTAGAGCCCGAGGTCGAGGTTCGTGCGCGGACGCAGCATGTCCTTGTTGCCGCAGTAGGCACACTTCAGGTTGCAGGCATTCGTGGGCTCGACGATCACACGCTTGGGGACGTCGGGCACGATCCCGAGCGGGTGCTCGCGCCGGATCCGCAACGTGCGGTAGCGCGCCAGCGCGCGCTCGAGGAGGGTGTGGCGGGCGACGAAGCTGCGCAGGCGCTGGCGCAGCGGGCTCTTGGGTGTGGGCCTGGGAAGCACTGGGGAAGTGGCGCGGGCGGGCCCGCGAGAACACTCCGCGTCCTTGCCACGATCCTCTCCGGGCGTTGCGCAGCGCGCTTCGGAATCCGGTAGAAGTCACGGCCGATGCGCGTGCTGGTCAGCGGGTCGACGGGTCTCGTGGGCTCGCACGTCCTGGCCGCGCTGCTCGCGCGCGGCCACGAGCCCCGCGCTCTGGCCCGGCCCGGACGCCCCTCCCCCTCCGTCGCCAGCGAGTCCGCGGAGGGCGACCTGGACGACGAGGCGTCGCTGCGGCGCGCCTTGCGCGGCTGCGAGGGCTTGGTCCACGCGGCTGGCTTCACGACCGGCGAGGCGCGGCTCTTCGAGCGCCAGCGCGCGGTCCACGTCGAGGGGACGTCCCGGCTGCTGCGCGCCGCGCAGGCCGCGGGCGTGGCGCGCGTCGCGCACGTGTCGTGCATGTTCGCGGTCGGCTTCACGCGCCAGCCCGTGCCGCTCGCGGAGGGTACGCGTTGGAATGGCGTCGAGCTGCGGCTCGAGGCCGCGCTGATCCAGAAGGAGGCCGAGCAGCGCGCGCTGGCCGCGGCCTGGGCCGGCCTGGAGCTCGCGGTCGCGATCCCAGGCTGGGTGCTCGGCCGCGCGCCCGGCGCACCGGACCACCCGCTGGTGGCCGCGCTGCGGGCGGGCTCGACGAGGGCCAGCCCCGCGGGCGGCGCGAGCGTGATCGACGCCGCCGACGCGGCGCTCGGGATCGTGCGTGTGCTCGAGTCCGGCCGGCGCGGCGAGCGCTATCTCCTCGGTGGCGAGAACGCGGCTTGGGCCGACGTCGACGCCCGGCTCGCGCGGGCGCTGGGCCGGCCCGCGCCGCCCGCGCGCGGCGGATTGCTCGCGCGCTGGCGCGCGGCGCCGCCGCACGATCTGCTGCGCCCCGCGGGGGTGTGGTCGTGGATCGACGACGCCAAGGCGCGCTCGGAGCTGGGACACGCCGCGCGCCCGCTCGACGAGGCCGTGCGGCGCGCTGCGACCGCTGGCGAGCCCGCGCCTCGGAGCTGAATGCGCACGAGGCGTCGGAAGGCAGCGTGAGCGGTCCGCGCCCGAGCCAGCCGAAGCCGGGTCAGTCTCCCCGCTCGGCCGGCTTCCACGCGCCGAGCGGCGGGCCCAGCTCGAGCGCGCGCCGGCCCGGCTCGGTCTGGGCGAGGCGCGGGCAGCGCGCCAACGCCGCGTCCCAGGCCTTCTCGGCCGCGGGGCTCGCGATGCGCGCCAACGCCGCAGCGACGTAGGCGTGCACGTCGGCGCGCTCGGGGCGCGCCAAGGCTGCGCTCGTCAGCGGATCGAGCGCCGCGAGCGCCGCGTCCCGTGCGGAGCCCGCTGCGAGCGCCGCGACCCCCGCGCGCAGATCGGCGAGGAACTGGAGCTCTGCGGCGAAGGCGCGCGGCTCGGGATCGTCCGGCGCCAGGTCCAGCGCGCGCGCCAGGTGCTCGTCCGCGCTCCCCGCGGCCGAGTCCGGCGTGAGCAGCACGCCGCGCAGGCGCGCCTCCGCGGCGGCGTGCGCGCGCCGCGCGCGGCGCAGCGCGCGCAGGGCCTCCGCGCGTTTGGGTTCGAGCGCCTGCCAGGGTGCGATGAGCAGCGGATCGCTCTCGTCGCCAACCGGCAGGTTGCGAGCCAGGTCCAAGAGCAGCTCCGGCCCCGCGCGCCGCGGCCGGTACGCGATCCAGGGATCCAGGTCCGTGAGACGGCGGTCGCCCAAGGTGTAGTGGCTGGCGTCCCAACGCTCGCGGCGCGCAAGCCGCGCTCCGGCCGCGCCGGGAGTGTCGAGGCCCAGCTCGCGCAGCTCGCGCGCCAGCTCGCCCGCGTCGTCCGGCGCGGGGAAGCGCGCCGGATCGAAGGCCGGCTCGCGCTCCGCTCCGATCAGGATCTCCTGCGTGCCCGAGACGAACGTCGCGCTCCACGGGAACGCGCGCCAGAACGCGCGGTGCAGCGCCGCGTAGGTCGCGGGCTCCAGCGCGTGCGGCGGCACCCACTGGCACACGAGGCCGCCGGGCTTCAGCGCGCGCCGCGCCACGGCGTAGGCTTCCTCGGTGTAGAGATGGACGCCGAACGGCGAGTCCGGGAGCAAGGGCTCCATGGTCACGACGTCGTAGGCCCCGGGCGACTCGCGCAGGCTCCGGCGCCCGTCGCCGAGCCGCACGACGACGCGGCGGGCCGCGTCGGAATCGTCGAGCAGGCCCGGCAGCCCCTCGGCGAGCGCGTCGCGGTTGTGCGCGGCGAAGAGCGGCGCGGCTTCGACGACGGCGCGGGAGATCTCGAGCACGTCGATGCGCTCCACCTCCGGGTGCAGGGAGACCGCGCCCACGGTCGTGCCCGTGCCCAGCGCCAGCACGGCGACGCGTCCGGGATGCGGATGCAGGAGCAACGGCAGGTGCCCCAGGACGCGCATGTAGCGGTAGTCGCGCCCGGTTCCGGCCGCGCGGAACCCGTCCGTGAGCAGCGTCCGCTCGCCGAGCAGCCCGTCGTCGACGACGGTCACGGCGAAGTCGCGGTCCTCGGCGAAGCTCCGCAGGACGAAGGCCGGGTTGGCGAGCGCCGGCGCGCGCAGCGCGGGCGGCTCGGCGCGCGCCAGCAGGGCGGCCGCAGCCAGCGCGGCGACGGCCGCGGCCAACGCGGGCGTGTGCGCTCGCGCCGCGCGCACGACGGCCAGCGCGGCCACGGCGCCCAGCGCGGCCACGGCCGCCAGCGCCGGCGCGAGTCCCACCGCGGGCGTCAGCACGAGCTGCACGAGCGGAATCCCCAAGCACGCGCCCCAGACCTCGTGGAGCACGAGGTCACCCAGCGCGCGTCCGCTCTCGCCCCCGCGCGCGCGGTGCACGAGCGGCAGGAGCGCGCCGAACGGAGCGAGCGCCGGGACGCACAGGACCAGCGCGCGCAGGGCGAGCGGCGCGTCCGCCACGCCCGGCAGCACGCGGTCCACGACGAGGATCCAGCACGAGGCGAGCGCACACGCCGCGAGGCCCCAGGCCACGCCGCGCGCTCCACGCGGCAGGAGCGGGGGCAGCAGCGCCGCGCCGAGCGCGAGCGCGGCCAGCGAGGCCGAGAGCACCGCCGTCAGCGCATCCTGCATCCCGCCGAACCACAGGGCGCCCAGGCGCACGAGGGTCCATTCGACGCCGCCCATCCAGGCCGTGCCGAGGCCCACGACGAGCGCGCCCGCGCAGGGCCCGAGCGGCCCGTCCTGCCGCTCGGCCGGGGCGGAGGGGAGCGCGGACGCGGTCGCGGGACCCGTCCACAGCCGGCGCGACTGCGCGGCCCAGCCCGAGAGCCCGGCCGCGAGCGCCGCTCCGCCGGCCACGAGCGCGGCGGACACCCGCCCGCTGTCGCGCACGACGACGTCGGCGATCCCGAACGCGCCGAGCCAGGCACCGGCGAGGTTCAGCGCGAAGAGCAGGGCGACCGCGCGCGAGGCCCGACCCCGCGCGAGCGCGGGCAGGAACAGGCCCTGGAGCAGGCCCACGACCCCGACCGCGAGCAGCACGCCCGGAGCTCCCAGCGTGCCGCGCACGACGGCCAAGAGCGCGAGCGGGGCGAGGCCAGCGAGCGCGAGCCCCGCGCTGAGCAGCAGCGCAGGCGCGCGCTCGCCGGCCCGGCCCGCGAGCCAAGCGCCCAGGGCCCAGCTCGCCACGAAGGCCGCCAGCGCCAGCGCCGGACCGGTGCCCGCGCCGAGCGGGAGGGACGCGGCCGACGCGAGGTTGACCTGGAGTCCGAGGCCCGCGGCGCCTGCCAGGCCGGCGGCCAGCAGGGCCAGGGCAGCCGAGCACGTGCCCGCGGTGCGCCGGGACATCGCGCCGTCGATCAGCGCCGCGCCGCGTCGCCCTCGGCGAGCACGGCCCAGGCCTCGGCGCTGGACTTCGCGGCGACCAGGTGCTCGCGCACGGCATCGCGGCCCAGGACCCGGGCGATGTCCGCCAGCGTGCGGATGTGGAGCAGCTTCTGCGCCCGGGGGATCACGAGCAGCACGACCACGCGCGTCGGGCGGCCGTCGATGCTGTCGAAGCCCAGCGTCGCGCCTGCGGGCACGATGCCCATCGCCGCGCGCACGCCGTCGACGCCCTCGACCGCGGCGTGCGGGATGGCGATCCCGTGCTCCATGCCGGTCGACATGGACTTCTCGCGGGCCAGCACGGCCTCGACGACCGCGCTCTCCTGCTCCGCTCCCAGCCGGCCGCGGCGCACGAGGTGCGCCACGAGCTCGCGGATCGCGGCCCACTTGTCGGTGGGCGCGAAGGACACGACCACGTCGTCCGCCGCGAAGAGCTCCGAGAGCCGCATGGGCGGCGGAGGATAGCGCCGCGCGCGAGGGCCTGGAAACGAATGCCGGGTGCGACGCCGGGCGGGAAGAAGGCGCGCACGCCGGCGTCCGAGGCCGGCCCGGAGGATCCCCGCTCGACCTTGGACCCGCCCCGCGCGTTCGCTAGGCTCCGCGCCTCCCGACCGCGACGGGACTTCCAAAGCTGGAGCCCCCAACGAGTTAGGACTCCCTCGGTCCGGACACGCCCCGACCTGCCACCGACATGACCGCCGCCCTCCTCGCCGCGCTTTCCTTCCTGCCGATCGCCGCCGGCCCGCTCGTCCAGAACCCGCGCGCGGGCGCGCCGGCCGCGCAGGATCCCGGAGCCAAGCCCGCTCCTGGCGCGCAGGGGAAGGTGCCGCCCATCCAGGACAACGGCCTGTTCTACGAGCTGTTCTTCGAGGAGACCACCGAGGGCGAGGCCGGGCTCACGCTCGAGGCCTTCGTCAAGCTGTGCCAGGACGCGACCGGCATCAACTTCACCTACACGGAGGACACGCAGCGCACCCTGCAGACCAAGAAGCTCAAGATGTTCGGGCGCAAGACGATCCCGAAGAGCGACTTCTACTCGTTCTTCCAGATCATGCTGATCATCAACGAGTTCGTCTGCACGAAGATCGGGCCGGATCACCTGGCCGTCGTGCTGATCCAGAGCTCGGCGCAGGGGGGACAGCGCGGCGCGAGCACGCTGAAGAAAGACGCGGTGTACGTCGAGCCCGACCAGCTCGATCGCTACGCCGATCAGCCCGCGGTGCTGATCCACACGGTCGTGGACCTGCCGAACGTGGACGCGCGCCAGCTCGCGACCTCGCTGCGGCAGATGTTCCCCGACCAGCAGACCCAGTCGATCCTGCCGGTCTCGGGCACGAGCTTGATCCTGACCGGCTTCGGCAGCGACGTGGCCGCGATGGTCCGCATGCTCAAGTTCGTCGACGCGGCCGCGGCCAAGACTTCGATCGTGCTGCCCGAGTTCGAGATGATCCCGCTCGAGTTCGCCTCCGCCGAGGAGGTCGCCAACACGCTCACGGACCTGCTGGACGCCAGCCGCCGCGCCACGCAGGCGCGCGGCGCGCAGGTCGCGCAGCAGCAAGGCGCGACCGGCGCACTCCAGACCGGGCAGACCGAGTCGAAGATCATGGTCGACGCGCGCACGAACTCGCTGCTCGTCATGGCCATGCCGGACGACATGCCGCGCATCAAGGAGCTCGTCGCGCGCCTCGACATCGACATCGTCCAGGGCGAGCGCACGTACCACATCTACAACCTGGAGAACGTGGCGGCGAAGGAGCTGGCGGACACGCTCGACCAGTTCATCCGGGACGCCTCCCGCGTCACCTCCGGCGCGCAAGGTCGCCCCGCGGGTCAGGGCCAGGCGGCGGCCGGCAGCACGCAGCGCAACGAGATCGTGGTCGTGGCCGACGAGGCCACCAACTCGCTCCTGATCGCGGCCAACCGCACGCGCTACGAGGAGGTGCTGGACCTGATCCGCCGGCTCGACACGCGCCAGGATCAGGTGCTCATCGAGACGGCGCTCATCGAGCTCTCCGGCCAGGACAACTTCCGCCTGGCGGTCGAGCTGGGACTGGCGGAGATCAGCAACTCGGGCGACGGCGGCTTCGGCGTGTCCTCGTTCGGGCTCTCGACCTTCGAGGACACCAATGGCGACGGCGTGCCGGACATCCGCATGCCCAACCTGTTCGGCGGCGCCGCCCCGGCCGGCATGACCGCCGGCATCATCCAGGGTGACGATTTCTCGCTGCCGCTCCTGATCAGCGCCCTGAAGACGCGCCGCGACACGAACGTCCTCAACGTGCCGTCCGTGCTCGTGAACAACAACAAGAGCGCCAAGGTCGTCAGCAAGGACGAGCAGCCGACGACGACGATCACGGCGACCGGCGGCCTGAACGGTCAGACCCAGGAGAACTTCCGCGAGTACGTGGAGGCCGGCATCACGCTGGAGATTTCCCCCACGATCAGCGCCAGCCGCTACCTGCGGCTGAACATCAGCCTCGAGGTCTCGACCTTCATCGGCGCGGTCAGCGGAGCCATCCCGCCGCCCAAGGTGACCCGGACGATCCAGACGCAGGTCAACGTGCCCGACGGCGACACGATGGTCGTGGGCGGCATCATCACGGACAACCTGGGCCGCTCGAAGAGCTCCGTGCCGTGGCTGGGAGACATCCCGATCCTGGGCTATCTCTTCAGCGACACCTCCGAGTCGCAGTCGAAGACGACCCTCTACTTCTTCGTGACGCCCCACATCATGCGCGACCGCGACTTCGCCGACCTGGCGGAGTACTCGTTCAAGCGCAAGCTGGACGCGGCGGACACGATCGGCGCGGATCGGATCCGCGTCGTGGACCCGACCTTCGGCCGCGAGAAGGAGGGCGTCGACATGCGCGGGTTCGAGGTGCCGCTCTACCGCGGTCCCCAGCGCGGCGAGGTCCGCGACCGCGACGTGGGCCTCGACGCCAAGAAGCTGAACCAGATGCTCGACGAGGGCCGGGAAGGGAAGGCCCAGGACCAACCGTGATCCAAGCCAAGGAAGCCCAACGATCGGACAGCCTGGGCGAGCTGCTCGTCGACGCCGGACTCGGACGCGAGAAGCTCGAGGAGTGCCGCCGCATCGCCGCGACGACCGGCGAGTCCCTGGACCGGGTGATCCTCCAGAAGGACTTCCTGGACGAGATCACGCTGCTCCAGATCTACGCCAAGCACCTGGGCTACGAGTTCCGCAAGTCGCTCGAAGGGACGCCCGTGCCGGCGACCTTCGTGTCGAAGGTCCCGGTCCACTTCGCGCGCAACTACAACCTGGTGGCGCTCGAGGCCGGTGCCGACGGCGTCTTCAAGGTCGCGACCTGCTCGCCGCTGGCCCCGCATCCGATGGACGACCTGTCCTCGATGCTGGGCGCCGAGATCGACCCGGTGCTCGCCCCGCGGATCGAGATCACCACGCTCCTCGGCCGCGCCTACCGCCACAAGGCCGACGGCGTGGACGAGGCGCTGGCGGACGTCCAGGAGGACGGGAACATCCAGGGCCTCGCCGACCAGATCGACGAAGGCGAGGACGTGCTGGACGTCGCCAACAAGGCGCCGATCATCAAGCTCGTCAACACGATCCTCTTCCAGGCGCTCAAGCTGCGCGCCTCGGACGTGCACTTCCACCCCTACGGCGATCGGATGCAGGTCCGCTTCCGCATCGACGGGATCCTGTACGACATGGATCCGATCCCGCGCAAGGCGCAGGACGCGATCATCAGCCGCATCAAGGTCATGGGGAAGATGGACATCGCCGAACGGCGATTGCCCCAGGACGGCCGCGCCACGATCAAGATCGGCGACGGCGAGGTCGACGTGCGCATCAGCTCCGTGCCGACGACCTACGGCGAGCGGATCGTCATGCGCTTGCTGGACAAGACCGCCAAGGTCTTCCGGCTCGAGGAGATCGGCCTGGCCCAGAAGAACCTGGAGATGATGTACGAGTACCTGGAGTACTCGCACGGCATCATCCTGGTGACCGGACCGACGGGCTCCGGGAAGACGACCACCCTCTACGCCGCGATGGCGCAGGTCGACACGACCCAGAAGAACGTGCTGACGATCGAGGACCCGGTCGAGTACTCCCTGCCCGGCATCAGCCAGGTCCAGGTCAACGTCAAGAAGGGCCTGACGTTCGCGGCCGGCCTGCGCTCGTTCCTGCGCCAGGACCCGGACGTGATGATGGTCGGCGAGATCCGCGACCTGGAGACGGCCGAGGTCGCCATCCGCGCCGCGCTGACCGGCCACCTGGTGTTCTCGACGGTGCACACGAACGACGCGGCCTCGACGGTCACGCGCATGGTGGACCAGGGCGTGGAGCCGTACCTGGTCGCCAGCTCGATCGTGCTGGTGGTGGCCCAGCGCCTGGTCCGCACGATCTGCAAGCACTGCCACACCTACGGACCGATCACGCCGGAGTGGGCCGCCAAGCTCAAGAAGATCGGCCTCTCCCCGGAGCAGATGGGTGGCCGTGTGGCGTTCGGCCGCGGCTGCGACGAGTGCTTCAACTCCGGCTATTCGGGCCGGACCGCGATCTACGAGTTCCTGCCGGTCGACGAGGTGCTGCGCACGCAGATCATGGAGGGCGTGACGGCCACCCAGATGAAGAAGGGCGCTGCCGAGCGCGGCATGATCTCCCTGCGCGAGGACGGCCGCCAGAAGGTCCTGGCCGGCGTCACGACCGCCGACGAGGTGCTGCGCGTGACGCAGCTCGACATCGAGTAGGCCCAGCGCGCGGCTTCCCACCCACGGCGCCCCGAGACGATGCCGATCTTCGAGTACAAGGCCTACGCGGCCGGCGGCGCGGTCCAGACCGGCGTGATCGACGCGGACACGACCCGTGAAGCGCGCCAACGCCTGCGCCGGGAGAACCTGCTCGTCAGCGAGATCCACGAGTTGCGTGGCGGCCGGCGCTCGACCTCGAAGGGGACCGGCAAGTCCAAGCCGCCCGGGCTGCTCGAGCGGCTGCGCCGGCACCGGCAGGCGCAGGCCACGCCGAGCATGCGCGACCTGGAGATCCTGACCTCGGTCACGCGGCAGATGGGCACGCTGCTCGGCTCGGGCATCCCCCTGGCCGAGACGCTCAAGGCGATCATCGAGCAGTCCGAGCGGCGCGACGTCGAGACGATGTTCCGGCAGATCCGCGAGCGGATCAACTCCGGCGGCTCCTTGGCGGACGCGCTCCAGGAGCATCCCCGGCTGTTCGGCGAGCTGTACGTCAACATGGTCCGCGCCGGCGAGGCGACCGGCAACGTCGACGTCGTGCTGCGACGCCTCGCGGACTACCTGCAGGCGCAGCGCGCCCTGCGCCGCAAGGTCGTCTCGGCCATGACCTACCCGGTCATGATGATCGCCATCGGCCTGATCGTCGTCAGCATCCTCATGACCGTGGTCGTGCCGAAGATCACGGGCATGCTGCTCGACCAGGGCAAGACGCTGCCCGTGCCCACGCAGATCCTGATCACGATCAGCGAGCTGTTCCAGAACTGGTGGTGGGCCATGCTGCTCGGCATCGGCGCGATCTCGATCGTGGTCGAGCGCATCTACAAGACCGACAAGGGCCGCATGTTCATCGACAAGAACCTGCTGCGCCTGCCCATCATGGGCGACCTGCTGCGCAAGCAGGCGGTCGCGCGCTTCACCCGCACGCTCTCCACGCTCCTCCAGAGCGGCGTGCCGGCCGTCCAGAGCCTGGAGATCACGCGGACCGTCGTGGGCAATCGCGTGCTGGCCGACGCCACCGAGCACATCCGGGTCAAGATCCTGGAGGGCACGGACATCTCGACCCCGCTCAAGGCCACCGGCGTGTTCCCGGCCGTGGTCAGCTACATGGTGGCCATCGGCGAGCAGTCGGGTGAGCTCGAGCAGATGCTCGACCGCGTCGCGATCGCCTACGACGAGGAGATCGACGTCGCCACCGAGCGCATGACCAGCGTGATCGAGCCGATCATGATCGTGGTGCTGGCGCTCGTCGTGGGCTACATCGTCATCGCGATCGTCCTGCCGATCCTGCAAATCGGCCAGGTCGGCTGAAGCCCGCTCCGCCGCAGGGCTCCCGGATCGGCCTCGGCCCAGCGGGGTCCGGCCGGGTATCCTGCTCGGGGGAAGAACGAGGCCCCCACCGCGTCAGAACCTCGCTGCCGGCCGCTCCGGCCCCTTGGAAACCATGAAGAATCCGCAATCGAACGCCCGACGCCGCGCGGGCTTCACGCTGGCCGAGATGATGGTGGTCATCGTCATCCTGGGCCTGCTGGCCACGCTGGTCGTGCGCAACGTGATCCGCAACCTCTCCCAGGCCATGGGCGGGAAGGTCCAGGCGGACATCGCCATGATCGAGGCCGCGCTCGACGACTACGCCGTGGCGAACTCCGGGCGGTACCCGGACTCCCTCGAGCCGCTCGTGACCCCGGACGTCAACGGTCACACGTTCCTCAAGGGCACGATCCTGCCCCGTGACCCCTGGAAGAACGAGTACCAGTACGACCCGCCCGGCCCGGGCCAGCCGCTCCCGCGGATCTACACGCTGGGCAAGGACATGCAGCCCGGCGGCGAGGGCGACAACCGCGACATCGACAACTTCATGATCCGCAACGGCGAGCTGGACGGCGGGAACGCCAAGTAGTCGGACGCGGGACCATGCAGGCGAGCCCGACGAGCCGGCGGAGAGGGAGCGCATCCCGCGCCGCCCGTGGCGCGGGGTTCACGCTCGTCGAGCTGCTCGTCGTGATCATCGGGCTGGGGCTGATCGTCACGGTCGTGGCGATCAACTGGCGCGCGATCGTGCCGCGAGCCGAGTTGCACTCGGCCGTGCGCGATCTGGCGGGCGCGCTGCAGTCCACGCGCTCCGAGGCCATCGCGCGCAACGCGTCCTACGAGGTCCAGTACGACCTCGACGGCCAGCGCTACCGGATCGTGACGCCGTTTCGCGCCCCGACGGAAGCCGGAGTGGGCGGACTGGCGACCGTGAGCGAGGAGCGGCTCGCGCTGAGCTGGAAGCGGCTGCCGGAGAGCGTGCGCTTCGACAACATCTGGCTCGGCACCGAGGTCTACTCCAAGGGCCTCGTCTCCGTGACGTTCGACGCGCTCGGCAGCGCCTCGGGGCACGTCGTCGTCCTGCAGCAGCCGCTCGACCAGAACACCTACACGATCGAGGTCCAGGGGCTGCTCGGGCTGATCAGCTTCCACGAAGGACTCTTCGAGCGCGCGGTCCCGCGCGAGGACGACTTCCTGTGATCCGGCGCTCCAGTCGGTCCGGCTTCACGCTGGCGGAGCTCGCGGTGACGATCGTCATCGTGGGCATCGCGGTGCTGCCGCTGCTGCAGATGCTCAGCTCGGCCAAGCTCATGGCCGCCCACACGCGCAACACCAAGGTCGCGCGCGACCTCGGGCTCCTGACGCTGGCCCAGATCGAGAGCGGTCTGTTGCGCGACGACATCGACACCGGCATGTCCGGCAACTACGCCGAGGAGGGCTGGCCGGACTTCTCCTTCGAGATCGCCGTGGGCGACGACGCGCTGCCCCAGGTCCGCCAGGACGGCCGCTACGACTCCTGGGCGCCCAAGCCCGACGCGCAGAGCGAACGAGACGCCGAGGAGGAGCAGTCCGAGGAGCCCTTCGAGAAGGTCCGCGTGCGCGTCGCCTACCCCAAGATCCACGAGTACTCGAACGAGGTCACGCTGGAGCGCTGGATCCCCTGGAACCAGGTCTACGGCGAGGCCGAGGGCCAGAATGCCTCCCGCAACGCGCGCGCCGCGAAGGGCGCCGCGGGCGGTGCCGCGGGGGCGGGCAGCGCCGGAGCGGGGGTGGCTCAGCCCAAGGGGACGCCGTGAGCGCGGCCGGGATCCGCCGCGGCGTCCGGAGCGCGGGCGGCTTCACGCTGGTCGAGGTCCTGCTCGTCCTGCTCGTGATGGGCGCGATCATGGTCATGCTGACCGGGCTCCTGACCGCCGCGCGGACGTCCCGCGACACGATCCACAACATCCAGGAGACGCAGCTCGCGGGCCCCGCCATCCTGGATCTGGTCGAGCGCGACCTGCGCGCGCTGTGCGTCTACGACCGGACGCGCAAGCTGCACCTGCGCGTGAAGAACCGCGTGGTCGCCGGCCTGGATGCCGACAGCCTGGACTTCGTGGCCGCGTCCCAAAGCCGCACGCCGGCGGTGATCGACGACCGCTTCGTGCGCAGCACGATCTCGGAGATCGGGTACCGCCTGCGCATCCGGCCGGACGACGACCAGTTCCTCGAGATCTGGCGACGCGAGCAGTTCGGCGTGGACCAGGACCCGTTCGAGGGCGGCGACTACCAGTTCCTCCACGAGCGCGTGCGCTCCTTCGACGTGCAGTGCTTCGCCGAGGACGGTCCCGACGCCGAGCCGGTCGAGGAATGGGGCACGGATCGGGCCGACGAGCACATCGGCCTGCCGGCCCGCATCGAGATCACGCTGGAGCTCGAGCTCGCTCCGCGCATCGTCAAGGAGCAGATCCGCTTCCTGGGCGAGGAGCGCCGCCGCCAAGTCTACCGGCGCGTGATCCGCATCCCCGAGCTGCTGCGGTCGGACGAGGAGTCGCTGCCCGTGCCGCGGATCCCGTCCGTGCCCGCGGCGGGCGCGGGCGCGGGCGCGGGCGCCGGCAGCGGGTCGACGCCCGTCGGCGGCGGGGCCGGCGGCCAGCGTCCGGGTGGCGGTGGGGGCATCCCAGAATTCCAACCCGCCCCGGGCGGCGGCGGCGGCGGCGGTGGCGGTGGCGGTGGCGGCGGCGGCGGTCCGGGCGGCTAGTCGGCCCCCAGCGCGGCGCATGCCGCGACCGCTCTCACCCAGGTCGCGCGCGAAGCGCGACGGTGCTCCTCCGAGCCCGGCTGGCGTCGCCGGGCACCAACCCCACCGCCGCGCTGCTCCGCAGCGGCCGGTGCGCGAGCCCGCCGGAGCTCAGCGCGCGCCGATGCGCTCGCGGCCCCCCATGTAGGGCCGCAGCGCGGCCGGCAACCGCACGCTCCCGTCCGCCTCCTGGTGGTTCTCGAGGAGCGCGATGAGCATTCGCGCGCTGGCCGCCACGGTGTTGTTCAGGGTGTGGCACACGCGCACGACCCCTTCGGGGTCGCGGTAGCGCAGGTTGAGCCGCCGCGCCTGGTACTCGTGGAAGCGGCTCGCGCTGTGCGTCTCGCCGTAGGCCCGGCGCGACGGCATCCAGGTCTCGATGTCGAACTTCTGGACCTGCGGCGCGCCCAGGTCGCCGCCGCACACGTTCACGACGCGGTACGGCAGCTCGAAGGCCTCCAGGACCTCCTCGGCGTTGCGCACGATGTCGTGGTGGTGAGCCAGGCTGCGCGCGGGGTCCGCGACGTCGACGATCACCTGCTCGACCTTCTGGAACTGGTGGACGCGGTACAGCCCGCGCGTGTCCTTGCCGTACGTTCCGGCCTCGCGCCGGTAGCACGACGACCAGGCCACGTACTTCCGCGGCAAGGACTGCCCGTCCAGGATCTCGTCCTGGTGATAGGCCGTCACCGGCACCTCGGCCGTGCCCACCAGGCACAGATCGTCGCGCTCGTCGCAGCGGTAGGCCTGCTCCACGCCGCCCGGGAAATAGCCTGTGCCCACCATGACGTCGCTGCGCACGAGCGTGGGCACCGACATGGGCAGGAAGCCCTTCGCGACCATGCGGTCGAGCGCGAAGCGCAGCACCGCGCCCTCGAGCAGCGAGAGATCGCCCTTCAGGAAGTAGTTCCGCGACCCGGCGATGCGCGCGCCGCGCTCGACGTCGATCCAGTCGTGGAGCTCGCCGAGCGCGATGTGGTCGCGCGGCTCGAAGTCGAACGACCGCGGCGTCCCCCAGCGCTTGACCTCGACGTTCTCGCTGTCGTCCCGGCCCTCGGGCACCTCGGCTGCCGGCACGTTCGGCACGCGCAAGAGGAGCTCCCGCAGTCGCGCCTGCAGCGCCGAATGTTCGCGCTCCTGCTCCTGGAGCGCAGCCTTCTCGCGCTTCTGCTCCTCCGCCAGACGCGGGCGCTCGGCAGCCGGAGCCTCGCCGATGCGCTTGCTGGCGGACTTCTGCCGGCTGCGCATGTCGTCGATCACGACGCCCAGCTCGCGGACCTGCTTGTCGAGGGCCAGGATGGCGTCGACGTCGACCGCAATGCGCTTCTTGGCCGCGCCGGCCTGCACGAGCGCCGGCTCGGCGCGGATGAACTTGATGTCGAGCAAACGCTCACTCCTTCCAGGGGGACTCGACCTTGCCGAACAGCTTGTGCTTGTCGTCCGACAGGTGGATCTCGACGGCGTCGGCACCCTTGGCCTCCAGCTCCAGGTCGAGCGGGAACCACACGTCGAGCCAGCCCTGATTGCCGCGCTCGTAGAGCGTCTCCGTGTCGGCGATGACGGCCATCCGCGCGCTCCCCGCGGCCTTCTTCTGGCCCTTCTTGCGCCAGGCGACCTCGGGGCGCGTCACCGCGTTCCACACGCGCTCGTAGCGCTCGCCGCCCACGCCGGTGACGACCACGGTGGCGCCCTGGATCTTGACCTTGCCATCGGCGAAGACCGAGACGTAGTCGAACGAGTACGGCGCCCCCAGGGTGACGACCGTGGTCTGGCCCGGCCGGACGTCGTAGTTCGTGGCCGTGCGGCTGGGCAGGATGACCGCCTTCTGGACCTGGCGCTTCTTGCCCTTGCGCACCTCGCCGTAGAAGAGCGTGTAGCGGCCGGCGGGGACCGTGACGCCCTTGGAGCCGCCCTCGACCAGGTCGAAGAAGCAGTCCTTGAGCTCGTTCGCGCCGCGCACGACGACCCACGTCGGCGCCGCGCCCTTGACCTCCAGCTTCAGGGTGCCCGTCGTGACGCTGGCGGGCGTGGCCAGGAGCTCCTTGCCCTTCGACCCGCCCTCGAGCTTCCACCACGAGCCGCCGATCTGCTGGTATTGGCTCCAGGGCCGCGCACGCTTGGCGTCGCCGATCACGATCGAGTCGAGCTCGGGCTGGTAGGAGCCGTTCGACAGGCCGGCGTAACCGTAGGTCTGCACCTCGCTGCCGTAGACCCCGTCCATCGTGTCGTCGAGGATGCGCACGTGGGTCGTGCCGATCGTGCCCACGACGCTGGCCGCCGAGAGCGTGTAGATCGGCATGGCTTGATCGTTCGGCTGGAGGTTGACCTCGAGCCCCTGGTAGGCGTCCCGATCGATGCCCGTGGCCGCGAAGAAGGCCCACGGCCGGGCCGCGTCGCCCTTGCCGATCTGGATGCGGAACGGCGTCAGGGTCCCGGCCACGACGATCTTCAGGTCGGCCGGACCATCGGCCTTGCCGTCCCCGTCCACGTCGAAGCGCAGGTCGGCCGATCCCAGCCTGTGCAGCACGGGGCTGTCGGCGCCGAGCTGGGCGAACGTGGCGCTGGTGCCCTTGGCGCCGAGCTGCACCGGGTTCCACAGCGCGTAGACCTCGTCGGCCTGGAAGCACGGCCGCGCATAGGCCTCGGGATGCGCGATCGGCTCGAATTCCAGCGCCACCGCGACCGGGTTGCCGGCTTCCTGCGGCGGACCGGCGGGGCCGGCGGGCACCTCGCCGGCCTTGCCGGGCTTCGCGCCCTTGCCGCCCTTGCCCTTCTCGGGCTCGTCGACCGCCGGACCGCCTTCCTTGTCGTGGCCCTTCTTGGCGAGTTCCGCGGCCCGCTTGCGCGCCGCGACGGCGCGCCCGTCCTCGAGCTCGATCTGCGCGCGCAGCTCGACCGCGCGCGTCCAGTGCTTCCAGGCCTTGTGCGGGTCGGCGTCCGTGCCGCGCACGGCCTCGTCGAAGGTCTCGGCCAGGAGCAGGTGCGTCTCCGAGGCCGAGTAGTGATCGCCCTCGGACTCGAACGCGCTCGCCAGGATGTCGAGCTCGTCCGCGAGTTGTGCGAAGAGCAGCGGGTCGCGGCCCTCGCGGTTCACCTCGAGATCCGTCCCGGCCTGCGCCAGGCGCTTGCGCAGGTCGGAGCGCGTGCGCCGAGACCGCTCGTCGAGACCCTTCAGGTAGGCCTCCATGCGGGCGGGAAACCCGGTCTTGACGGCCGCGTTCCAGCCCTCGACGAGCGCGGCGTGGAGCGGCTTCTCGTTGGGGTCGTCGCGATCGAGCAGCACCTCCCCGATCCGCAGGATCCAGGCCGCGGCCTGGGTCGTGTCGCTCTTGACCAGGGTCTCGACGTCCTTCTTGCCGGCGGCGACAGCCTTCTTGAGCTTCTCCTTGAAGGCGCTGTCGGGCTGGTCGAACGCAGCCGGCGCAGCGGAGGTCGCGTGGGCGCTCGCCGCGGGGGCGCCGGCGATCAGGGCCGCCAGCGCGAGGATGTGGACGGATCGCATGGGCCTCGGGCGCGCGGCCCAGCTACGGCCGGCCTGCTCGGGACCGGCCGGGGGCGCGCGAGCCGCGGAGTCTAGCGCTGCACGCGCAGACGGTCCAAGGCCGCGGAGGCTCAGCGTGCGCGCAGACGGGCGAGTTCCGACTCCAGGTGCCGGACGCGGCCTGGCGCGCGCGTGCGAGCCAGCTCCAGCGCGCGCTCGACGTGCGCCAGCGCCGACCTCTGGTCACCCTCGGCCTCGGCGACGAGGCCCAGCCCAAGGCGGGCCTCGACGTCGTTCGGACGGAGCGCGAGCGCGCGCTCGAAGGCGCTCTGCGCCGCCGCCCGGGAGCCGCGTCGAAGCAGCACGTTGCCCAGCGTCGCGTGCAGGCTGGGATCCAGGGGCGAGAGCTCCACGGCGCGCCGCGCGCAGGCCTCGGCCGCGGCCAGGCGACCCTGATTGCCGTACACGGCCGCCAGGTTCATGTGCGGCCGCGCGTAGCGCGGGTCGGCCTCGATCGCGCGCACGAGCAACGCTTCCCCCTCCGCGGCGCGACCCATCTGCACGCGCAGGATGCCCAGGTTGTTCAGCGCGCGAGCGTGGTCGGGCTTGGCCGCCAGCGCCGCTTCGTATTCCGCGGCCGCGCCGGGGAGATCGCCGCGGCTCTGGCGCACGAGCCCCCGGTTCGTGTGCGCGATCCAGCTCCGCGGGTTGACCTCCAGCACGCGCGCGAAGACGGCCTCCGTGTCCCGCCAGTGCCGCGCTTGCGCGTACGACGCGCCGGCCAGCAGCGCCACGACGATCAGCGCCAGGACTTGCGCCGCGCGCGCGGCGTCGGCGGGCCAGGCTCGTGCGACGAGCAGGGCCGGGCCCAGGAGCGCCAGGTACGCATAGCGGTCCGCGACGGTCGAGATGTCCTGGTGGGCGAAGGGCGCGAGGCCCAGCACCGGGGCCAGCCCCGCGGCGAACACCAGGGCCGGAACGAGCGCGGCCCGCCGCAGCGCGGGCAGGGCCAGCACTGCGCCAGCCACGAGTCCGGCCACGGCCAGCGAGGCGTCGAAGCCGCCGGCCAGGACCACCGACGGCCGACGCCCGTGGTCGGCGGCCAGCGCGCAGGGCGCGACGAGCTTGCGCGCGTAGAACTCCAGCGCGTCCGCCGCGACCAGCAGGCGCTCGGGGAAGCCGACGGCCTCCTTGACGAGGACGTCGCCCTGGAGGCCCTTCGTGACGGCCAGGCAGGCCGCCGCCGCGAGCAACCCGGCGCAGAGCCGCGGACCCGCCCAACGCGCCCCGCGTCGCAGGAGGAACAGCTCGAGGAGCAGCGCGAGCGCCGGCACGACGGCGGCCGAGGGCTTCGAGAAGAGCGCCAGGACGAGGAGCAACGCGGCGGCGACGTCGCGGCGAGCCGAGCGCTCCGCCCCGGCGTAGGCGCTCAGCGCGCCCAGACCGAAGGCCGCGGCCAGGAGCCCGCGCTGCTCGCTGATCCATGCCACGGACTCGACCTGCAAGGGGTGCAACGCGAAGAGCAGCCCACCGAGCGCGGCGCCGGTCGGACGCGCGCCCAGCCGCGCCAGGAGGCGCACGACGAGCGCGGCATTCAGCGCGTGGAGCAGCACGGAGACCGCGTGGAAGACGCGCGGGTCCGGCCCACCCGTGACCCAGGCCTCGAGCGCGAACAGCGTGTAGCTGACCGGGACGTAGAGCCCCAGGAACGGCGCCGTCCAGAAGCTCGCGACCGAGGTCAGGGTCGGCGGATCGAGCCGCGCATTGCCGGTCACGTGCTGGTCGTCGTCCCAGACCAGGAACTCGTGGGACAGCGTGCGCGCGAAGACCAGGACCGCGACCAGCGCCACGCCCAGCGCCAGCCTGTCGATCGAGCCGCGCCAGGCCCCGGGCGGCCGATCCGCGGGCGCGCGCGCGGCCACCGCCGGCTCAGCCCTTCGCGGCCGGCCGCTTCCAGCCGCGGATCGACTCCCGCAGGAAGCCCGCGAGCTCGGCGCGCTTGACGCGATCCTGGTGCATCGTGTCGCGGTGGCGGACCGTCACCACGTCGTCCGCGAGCGTGTCGCCGTCGATCGTGACGCAGTAGGGCGTGCCGACCTCGTCGAGGCGCCGGTAGCGGCGGCCGATGGCCGCGCTCTCGTCGTAGAAGGTCGTGAGCCGGGCCGCGCGCAGCTCACGGTCGATCTCGCGGGCCTTCTCGGGCATGCCCTCCTTCTTGACGAGCGGCAGCACGCCCACGGTGATCGGAGCGATCTCCGGATGCAGGTGCAGCACGACGCGCGTCTCGCCCTCGACGACCTCCTCGTCGTAGGCGTCGATCAAGAAGGTGAGCGCGGTGCGGTCCACACCCGCCGCGGGCTCGACGACCCAGGGGAAGTACTTCTCCTTCGTGTCGGGGTCGAAGTAGCGCAGGTCCTTGCCCGACGCCTCGCTGTGGCGCTTCAGGTCGAAGTCCGTGCGGCAGGCGATGCCCTCCAGCTCGCCCCAGCCGAACGGATACTCGTACTCGACGTCGGTGCAGCCCGTGGAGTAGTGCGCCAGCTCGTCCGGCGCGTGCTCGCGCAGGCGCAGCTTCGAGGGCTCGATGCCGTAGTCGAGGTACCAGGCGTGACGCTCCTTGCGCCAGTACTCGTACCAGTGGTCGTTCTGCGCCGGTGGCAGGAAGAACTCCATCTCCGCCTGCTCGAACTCGCGCGTGCGGAACACGAAGTTGCCGGGCGTGATCTCGTTGCGGAAGCTCTTGCCGATCTGCGCGATGCCGAACGGCGGCGCCTTGCGCGAGCTCTCCAGGACGTTCTTGAAGTTCAGGAAGATCCCCTGCGCCGTCTCTGGCCTCAGGTAGGCGACCGAGCCGGCGCCCTCGACCGCGCCGACGTTCGTCTTGAACATCAAGTTGAAGGCGCGCGCCTCGGTCAGCTCGCCGCCACACTCGCCCGGCCGCTTGCTCGGACGCTCGGGGCAGGACGCGTCGGCCAGCTTGTCGGCGCGGAAGCGGCCCTTGCACTTCTTGCAGTCGACCATCGGGTCGGTGAAGCCGGCCACGTGGCCCGACGTCTCCCAGGTCTTGGGATTCTGGATGATGGCCGAGTCCAGCCCGACCATGTCGTCACGCATCGTGACCATGCGCGTCCACCAAGCCTCCTTGACGCGCCGCTTGAGCTCGACCCCGAGCGGGCCGTAGTCGTAGGTGTTGCCGATGCCGCCGTAGATCTCGGAGGCCTGGAACACGAAACCGCGGCGCTTGCACAGGGACACGATCGTGTCCATGAAGCGCGTGTCGTTCTTGGTCGTCGTCATGGCGTGGCGCTCCCGCGCCGCGCGCCGTCCGGCGCGGGGGGCGCGGAAGGGTAGCGCGCGCTCGGGGCGGCCGCGACCGCGGTCCCGAGGAGCGCGACGCGGCGCTAGCGACCCGGCGCGGCGCGTTCGGCCTCGGCCACGAGCTCCTCGGCCAGGCGCGTGAGCTCCTCGAAGGGCCGGTTCCGGGCGCGGATCACACCCTGCGCGTCGACGAGCAGGAACGCCGGGAGCGGGCGTCGCAGGTAAAGGGTCTGCAGGTACGGATGGTTGCTGCTCTGGAGCAGGCCGCAGCGCCAACCGATGCCCAGCTTCTCGAACTGCTGTCGCGCGACCTGGCGGGTCATCGCGGGACCGATCAGCCCGACCAGCGCGAACGGGCGGCCCGCGAAGCGCTCGACGAGCGCGCGCCGCTCGGCCGCCAGCGGTTCCCAGGTCGAGTCCAGCGGGTCGAACGACTCCAGCAGCAGCACGCGCCCGCGGTAGCCGGCCAGGACCAGCTCCAGGTCCTCGACGTCGCGGATCCCCCACTCGGCCGTGCGCGAGTCAGGCAGCTTCGCGCCGGGTGCGACGGCGCGCACGCGAGCGGCTTCGGCCGCAGCCTTCTCCGTCAGCCCGGCCATGTCGGCGTGCCGCGCGACGAGCTCGTCGAGCGCGGCCAGCGCGCCCAGGAAGTGCGCCTCGGAGCCCTCGGCCAGGCGGGTCTGAGCCTCGATCCACAGCGCGTGCGCCCGCGGCTCGGAGGCCTGCGCGAGCTCCAGCACGGCCCGCGTGAACGGCAGTGGCGCGAGTGGCACGATCTCGGGAGCCTGCTCGGAGAGGGCCTCGAGCGTCGAGCGCAGCCAGGGCGCCTCGCCACCTCCGACGCGCACCGCCAGCTCCAGGGCTCGCATCCGCAGCGGCCCCCAGCGCACGTCGCGCGGTCCGTAGTGCCGCCCGAGCTCGCGCGCCAGGAGCGAGAGGGCGATGTCGGGCGCCAGCTCGCGCGCGTTCGCGAAGGCCGGGTACAGGTCCTCGATCCAGGACTTCGCGTCGTGGAAGCCCGTGGCCGCGAGCGGCGCGATGCGCGCCTCGGCCGCGATGAACGGATGCTCGGGCCACTCCGCGGCGGGCTGGCCTGCCACGGCCGCCTCGAGCGCGCGCGCCAGCCAAGCGTCCATGGCGGCCAGCAGCGCGCGCGTCACGTCGACCATCAAGTACTGGGCCGCCTCGCGCGCGGCCTTGGTCTGCGGGAAGGCATGGACCACGGCGTTGCGCAGCTCGTCCGCGCGCGCCTTGCGCGCCGGGTCCTGCTGCTCGCCGCGCCCGGCCACGACCTGGGACGACTCGAACAGCGCGCGCGCCTGGACCTCGGGGTTCGTGGCTCGGGTGGCGATCCGGTCGAGGTGGCGCAGCACGACCGGCTCGCCGAACTCCTGCGCCTGCTGACGCAGCGCGGTCACGGCGCCGAGGAGGGCCGCGTCGCCCGCGCAGCAGGCCAGCAGCGCGTCGATCTGGGCCTCGACCACCGGCAGCCGGCGCGCCGGATCGCTGACCCCTTGCGCGACGTTCTCGCACAGCCAGCGGCGCGCGTGGGCGCTGCCCGCGGCGGCCACCGCCTCCATGCGCCCCCAGAACTCGGAGGCCGGGTGCACGGTCGGCGCGGGCGCTCGACCGCGCGCGGCTTCGACCCGAGCCTGGTCGTAGACCTGGAGCGCCGAACGGTAGGAGGCCTCGACCTCGAGGTAGGCCGGATCCGCCGTCGGGTCCGGGCGCCAGCGCGGACGCTGAGCCTCGCCGGTCGGGACCAGGACGGCGGCGAAGAAGAGGAGGGTCGCGATCCACGGCATGGGCAGGGTCTTCTAGCGGGCCGAGCGCGCCTCGCGGGCGCGCTGTTCTTCGATCAGCGTGCGCACCGCGCGCGCGAGCTCCTCGCCGCGGACGTCGACGAAGCGCACGGTGCCCTGGGCGTCGAATACGTAGATCGTGGGGTAACGTTGGACGCCCCAGGAGACGGGCCACTCCCCGCGCGTGCCCCCGGCCCAGGCGTTGCGCCAGGAGACCTGGGCCTCGCGGGCGCGCTCGCGGAAGGTCGCCAGGTCGTCGTCGGTCGCCACGCCGACCAGCGCGAACGGGTCGCCCGCGTGGCGCGCCGCGAGCTGCGCCAAATCGGGCAGGCTGCGCACGCACGGCCCGCACCAGAAGCCCCAGAAGTCGAGCACCAGGACCTTGCCCCGGTAGTCGGACAGCCGGAAGCGCCGGCCCTCCGTGTCGACCGCCTCGACGTCCGGCGGCGTGCGGCCGGGCGCCAGGTGCTCGGCTTGGAACAAGGCTCCCTTCGCGCTCGCGCCGGCCGGCGTGTCGGAGTGCTTCTCGGCCAGCTCGCGCACCACGCGGGCGTGCTCGGCGCGCGAGTCGGGATCGAGCCGCGGCGCGAGGATCGCCGCCCGGGCCGCCAGCGCCGCGGCGCGGTTGGCCTTGACGGTCGTCGCGTCCGAGAGCGTCGCGAGCAGCAGGTTCGCGCGCTCGAAGCCCAGGCCGCCCGGCGAGGCGTCGGACTGCAGCCAGCGCGCGACCTCGGGCATCCAGGGTTGGTCGGGGTGGACCACGACGAGGCGCGCGTAGACGTCGGCCTTGCGCTCCGCGGCCTCGGCCGGCGTCGTGGCGAGCTGGCCGATCGCGCCCAGGCACCAGCGCAGCGCGTCGGGCTGATCCTCGCGGGCCAGCGCCTCGAAGCGCGCGTAGTGCTGCGCGTTCGGATGGGGCGGCCACTGCTCGCGCGGCACGCGCGCCTCCTGGAGACGCTGGAGCTCGGCGGCGTAGCGCACGACGGCGGCGCGCAGCTCGACGGTCGCAGCCTCGAACTCGGCCTTGAGGCGGGCCTCGCGCTCGGCCTTCGCGGCCGCGAGGCGCGCCTGCGCCGCGTCGCGCTCGGCGCGGACCGCGGGCGGCGTGGGGGCTGGCGCGGGCTCCTGCGCGCGGAGCGGGAGCGCCGCGAGCGCAGCCAGCACGAGGAGCCAAGGGGAGCGGAGCGCGCCACCGCTCTGACTGCGCTGCTCCAGGGGAGCCTGGGGTTCGTTCGGCATCGGTTTCACGGCCCGCGCGCCGGGCACGGCCAGACCGACTATATCGACCGGGCCCGCGGTCCTAGACTCAGGGATCGACCGCGACCTGCGCGATCCGCGCGGCGGCCGCCCCGGATGCACCACCCCGCCGAGCCCCCCACCGTTCCGGAACCCGCCGCCGCCCTCGTGGCCCCCGACCCGCGCCGCGAGAGTCGGGCGCACAGCGGCCCGCACGCCGCGGCCATCGAGCGCGCGGCCGCGCGCGTCGAGGAGGGCCTGCGGCTCACCCCCGAGGAAGGGCTGCTGCTCCACGACCACGCCGACCTCGGGACGCTCGGGCGACTGGCGGATCTCGTGCGCTGGCGGCTGCACCCGCGCCCGGTCGTGACCTACGTCGTCGATCGCAACCTGAACCCCACGAACGTGTGCGTGACCGACTGCGGGTTCTGTGCCTTCTACCGCCGGCCCAAGCACGAGGAGGCCTACGTGCTCCCGCGCGAGACGATCCACGCCAAGATGGACGAGTTGCGCGCCTTGGGCGGGCGCCAGGTGCTCATGCAGGGCGGGCACCACCCCTACTTGAAGAGCGCTTGGTGGTGCGAGCTGCTCGCGGATCTCGCCGCGCGCTATCCCGAGATCAACCTGCACGCGCTGTCCGCGCCCGAGATCGACCACCTCGCGCGCCTGGAGAAGCGTCCCGTCGAGGACGTGATCGCCGACCTCGCTGCCGCCGGCCTGGGCAGCGTGCCCGGCGCGGGCGCCGAGATGCTCGTCGAGCGCGTGCGGCGCATCATCGCGCCCAAGAAGACCTCGACGGACCGCTGGCTCGACGTGCACAGGAAGGTCCACGCAGCGGGCTTGCGCAGCTCGGCCACGATGATGTTCGGCCACGTCGAGACCGGGGCCGAACGCATCGAGCACCTGGAGCGACTGCGCGCGTTGCAGGACGAGACCGGCGGCTTCACGGCGTTCGCCTGCTGGACGCTGCAGCCCGACGGCGTCCCCGAGCAGCACCTGTACCCCGAGCGCGCGACGCCCGGCACGTACCTGCGCGTCCAGGCGCTGTCGCGGATCTACCTCGACAACTTCGAGAACGTGCAGACGAGCTACGTGACGCAGGGCCTCAAGATGGCCCAGATCACCCTGCGCTTCGGCTGCAACGACTTCGGCGGCACGATGATGGAGGAGAACGTCGTGTCGGCCGCGGGCTGCTTCCACTTGTCCCCCCTCGCGGCCATCGAGCAGCAGATCGTGCGCGCCGGCCTCGTGCCCCGGCAGCGCAACTCCTGGTATGGGATCGTCGACGCTCGCCACGACGAGGCGCGCGACGGACCGCGCGGGCCGCTGTCGCGCGCGGAAGGCGCGACGCACCGCGCGGCGCCCGCGCACGCCACGCACGCCACGCCACGCGCGGAGGTGCGCGCGTGAGCACGACGAGCGCACGCTCTGGCGGCGCGAGCCCGCGCACTGCGGACGCTTCAGGCTCCGCCACGCCCGCTACGCGCGGCCTGCTGCGCCGCGCCGAACGTGCCGGCCTGCTCGACGTCGCGCACAGGGTCCTCGCCGCACAGCGGCTCTCCACGGAGGACGGTCTGCGCCTCTACGAGGCCGACCTCTTCGTCGTCGGCGAGCTGGCGAACCACGTGCGCGAGCGCCTGCACGGCGACCTGGCGTTCTTCAACGTCAACCAGCACGTCAACTACACGAACGTCTGCAACAAGCTCTGCCGCTTCTGCGCGTTCCAGCGCCTGCCGAACCAGCCCGGCGCGTACGTGCTGTCGCCCGAGGAGGCCGCCGAGAAGATCACCGCGCAGCTCGCTGAGCCCGTCACCGAAGTGCACATGGTGGCGGGAATCCACCCCAAGCTCGAGTACGCCTACTACCTCGACCTCCTGCGCGCGGTGAAGCGCGCGCGCCCCGCGATCCACATCAAGGCCTTCACGATGGTCGAGCTCGACCAGATCGCGAAGAAGGCCAAGAAGCCCTTGGAGCAGGTGCTCCCCGAGCTGATCGAGGCTGGCCTCGGCTCCGTGCCCGGCGGCGGCGCCGAGATCTTCGCCGACCGCGTGCACCAGGAGAGCTACTCGTTGAAGATCTCCGGCGACGAGTGGCTCGCGCTCGCGCGCACCGTCCACCGCTCAGGCCTCAAGAGCAACTGCACGATGCTCCACGGCCACATCGAGACGCGGGCGGAGCGCATCGACCACCTCGACCGCCTGCGCCGGCTGCAAGACGAGACGGGCGGGTTCCAGACCTACATCCCGCTCTCGTTCCACCCCGAGAACACCGAGATGTCCGACGTTCCCGGGCCCACGGCGCTCGACGAGCTGCGCGAGATCGCCGTCGGGCGACTGATGCTCGACAACATCCCGCACGTCAAGGCCTACTGGATCCTGATGGACGTGCCTGTCGCGCAGACGGCGCTGTCCTTCGGCGCCGACGACGTCGACGGCACGGTGGTCGAGGAGAAGATCTACCACGAGGCCGGCGCGACGACGCCGCAGCAGGTCCAGCGCGACGAGCTGATCCGCTGGATCCGCGACGCGGGACGGGTCCCGGTCGAGCGCGACACGCTCTACAACGTGCTCTGGCGCGGCGACGAGCCGGCCGGCGGCAGTCACGCTCCACGCTGAGACCCCGCCAGTGTGTCGGAGCGCTCCGCGGTCCTGCGAACCGCGAGCATCCGTCGCCGGCACGGGAGGCGAGGGCTCGACCCGCAGCGCACCGCCGGGGCAGGGCCGTGGGTGAGCTCCAAGCGCCGGGTCAGCCAGAGCCTCCCCGCCATCCGCTCCCGCGCTGAAGCCCGACGTGGACCGGGCCTGGCTCGGGCTGCGGGCGGCTTGCCGGGGACCACCAAGCCCGCACCAGCGCGCATCTCAGCCCGCGCGCGCGGAGCGCAGCCAGCTTCGATCCGTGCCGCCCGCGAGGTCCTGATGCGCGGCCTCCCACAACCCGGGTAGCGCGCGCGAGCGACGCACGAATCCGACCTGCGCACGCGCGTGGGGCGCGCCGAGCCCGCCGGCATTGAGGCACAGGCAGTGCCCGAGTTGCACCGCGCCCGGCGACTCGTGGATGTGGCCGCACACGAGCACGCCGTCGTGGCGGAGCGCGCGCTCGCGGATCGCCTCCGAACCGACGTGCTCCTCGCGCGAGGCCAGCCGATCGAGTGGCGTGCGTGCCGGCGGCGCGTGGACCAGGAGCACGTCGCACTCCGGAGCCGGCCGCGCCCGGATCTCGTCCTCGTCCCACTCGTAGGCGAACCCGAACCGCCCCGGCCCCGCGCCGCCGATGCCGAAGACGCGCAGGCCGGCGACGTCGAGCACGCGGCCGTCGGCGTTGCGCGGGTGGTCGATCTGCGGCAGGTCGTGGTTCCCGGGCACGAACGCGTACGGCACTCCGCAGGTCTCGACGCGTCGCAGGAGCTCGTCGATCGACGCGAGGTAGCGCGCATCGCGCTCCGGAGTACGCCGCCGGACGTGCGCCAGGTCGTGCGAGCCGAGGTCCCCCACGAGCAGGATCCCGTCGCAGCCTGCCTCGAGGGCGCGCGCCAGCACGCGCTCGAGCAGGCGCCAGTTCGCGTGCACGTCGCCGACGACGGCCAGCAGGATCTCGGCACGCTCGCCCATGGGCGCGGGGATGCTAGCGCCCGCAACGCGCAGGCGAGCGCGGGCCGGACCGTCAGCGCGGAACCGCGGGAGGTCCGCCCTGTTCCATGCGCCAGGAACCAGGAAGGGCAGATCATGAACAGGAATTCGACGACCGCGCTGGCCCTCGCTGGACTCACCGTCCTGGCCGGGCTCGGATGGGCGCAGAGTGCGACCGAGGGACGTGGGCGCGGCCGAGCGCTCGACGAGGGCGCGGTCCAGGGGCGCTTCGAGCGCTCCGCAGGCCAGCGCGGCCACTGGCTGGAACGGCGCCGCGAGCTGCGAGACTTCGCCCGGCGACTCGAGTTCACGGACGCCCAGCGCGAGCTGGCCCGCGCGCGCGCGGCCGAGATCGCGCCGCGCGCGCGGGCCCTGCGCGCGGAGGCGCGCGAGATCCTCGCGGCGGCGCGCGAGCGCGCTCGGGCCGGCGACCGCGAGGGCGCACGGGCCGAGGCGCGCGAGCGCTTCCGTGACCTGCGGCAGCGCGCGCGGGCGGAATGGACGGACGCCGGCCGGCCGCTCGTCGACGCGCTGACTCCGGCGCAGCGCGCCCGGATCGAGGAACGCCTCGCCGCGCGCGGGCGCGTGTTCGACCCGGAACGCGCCAGCCGGCGCGCCGGCCGCGCGCTGGGCCTGCCGCGCGCCGTCGAGCGGCTCGCGCGGCCGGGTCCGCACGGTCCGCGCTGAACGCACGCCACGAGCGGGGCCGGGGCGGATCCGCGCCCGGCTCGACCGCGCTCCGGCTCCGTCCGGGAGTTCGAACCAGCGGCCTCCCCTGCGCGCCGAGCGGCCGGGCGCAGGGCCTGGCTCGCGAGCTCCGCTGGCGGCCCCACCCGGAGCAGGGCTCGCAAGCCCGCCGCGCGCGCGAGCCGCACCACGCATTTCGCGGCGCGCGCCCCACGGCGCGCGCCGCGCCGTACGCTGGAGCTGTGAGCTCGCGCGCCTCCCTCCCCGCCCCGGCGCGCTGCGCCGCGGGGCTCCTCGTGCTCGGCGTGGTCGGCGTGGCGTCGGCCGCTGCGCAGGGTTCCGTCGCCGCGCTGCGCTTTCACGGCACGGGTGCGGGCGAGCGCGACCGGGCCTGGATCCCGCTCGACGACGACGCCCCGGGACCGGACGCCAGCGCACCGCTCGACGTCGGTGCGGGGAGCTTCACGCTCCAGTTCTGGGTTCGCGGCCTGCTCGCGGACAACCCGGCGCCCTCGAGCGGCGCGCAGGGCTCCTACGGCGACGAGCGCTGGCTCCTCGGGCACGCGCTGCTCGACCGCAGCGCCCCGCAGAGCGGTCGGTCGTTCGGCGTCAGCCTCGCGGGCGGCCGCGTGCGCTTCGGCACGGGTCCGGGGGACGGCCCCGCGCCCGACCTGCCGAACACGCTCGAGGGCGATGCCTTCGTCCTCGACGGCCTCTGGCACCACGTGTCCGTCACGCGCGACGCGCTGACCGGACACAAGACGATCTTCGTCGATGGCCAGCTCGACATCGCGAGCCCCGCGAACACCTCGCGCGCGGACCTGTCGTATCCCGATGCCGGCCTGCCTGGGTCCGGCCTGCCGTGCGCGCCCTGTCTGGTCGTGGGCGCCGCGCAGGGCGACGGCGGGCGACCTGCGTTCCGCGGCCGCGTCGACGAGCTCCACGTCTGGAGCCGCACCCGTCGCGGGGCGGAGGTGGCGGCCGACATGTTGCGCCCCGTGCCAGCGGGCACCGCGGCGCTCGTCGGCGCGTACCGCTTCGAGGAGGGCGCGGGCACCGCGCTGCACGACACGAGCGGCGCGGGATCCCCCACGGGCACGCTCGTGGCCGGCGTGCCCGGCGACGGCGAGTGGTCGCTCTTGGCTCAGGGCGCGGACGCGGTCGCACCGATCACGAGCCCGAGCCTGCCCGCCGGCTTCTCGCGCCAGGTCGTCGCGACCGGGCTGGCGGAACCGACGGGCATGGCGATCGCGCCCGACGGGCGCATCCTCGTCGCCCAGCGCCTCGGACACGTGCGCGTCGTGCGCGACGGCGCGCTGCTCCCCACTCCCGCGCTCGCCGTGCCGATCGGCGACGCGAGCGGCGAGCGCGGGCTGCTGGGCCTGGTGTGCGACCCCGAGTTCGGCGCGAACGGCTGGTTCTACGTCTACGGCTCGTCGCCGAGCGGACGCAACCGCGTCGTGCGCTACACGCTCCTCGGTGATGTCGCGGACCCCGCCAGCGCCTTCGTCGTGTGGGAGGACGCGCAGGCTGCCGGCCTCACGCACATGGGCGGCGGCCTCGCGATCACGGCGGGCGGCCTGATCATCCTGGCGACGGGCGAGCACGGCTCGGGCGCGAGCTCACGCGACGTGGGCTCCGAGCGCGGCAAGGTCCTGCGCTTCGGCCGCGACGGCTCGATCCCGCCCGACAACCCGTTCCTGGGCGTCCCGGGCGCCCGGCCCTCGATCTTCGCGACGGGCCTGCGCAACCCCTACCGGCTGGCGCTCGATCCGCTGGACGGCTCGATCTGGATCGGCGACGTCGGCGGCAATTCCGCGACGGCCTGGGAAGAGCTGAACCGGCTGGCCGCCGGGGCCGACTTCGGCTGGCCGGTTCAGGAGGGCCTCGCCTGCCACCAGCCCTCGTGCGCCGGGATCACGTTCCCCGCCTGGACCTACCGCCACGACGACCCGGCGTTCTCCGCGCTGACCGGCGGCGGATGCATCACCGCCGGCGCGTTCTACCGCGGCACGCAGTTCCCGCCGGAGTACCGCGGCAACCTGTTCGTCGGCGACTACGCGCACCGCTGGGTGCGCCGGCTCGTGTTCGACGCCGCGGGAGCCGTGCTCGAGGCTCCGGTCTTCGATCCCCAGCCCGCTGCGGGCCCGATCGTCGATCTCGACGTCGGGCCGGACGGCGCGCTCTACACGCTGACCTACGGGTTCGGCGGCGCGGACAACCCGGACGGCGCGCGCCTCGTGCGGATCGCCTGGACCGGAGCGAACCAGCCGCCCGTCGCCGTCGCGGAAGCGACCGGAGCCACCGGGCCCGCGCCGCTCGCCGTGCAGTTCCGGGGCAGTGCCTCGAGCGACCCCGACCAGGGACCCGCGCCGCTCACGTTCCTGTGGGACTTCGGCGACGGAACGGGATCCGCGCAGCCCGATCCGCAGCACGTCTATGCGGTGCAAGGCGCCTACGAGGCGCGCCTCTCGGTCTCCGACGGTGCGCTGACCACGACCAGCACGCCGCTCCTCGTGCGCGCGGGCACGCCACCCGAGCTGGAACTGGTCGTGTCGTCGCCCGCGCCGCGCTACCGGGCCGGCGACACGATCCGCTTCGACGCCTGGGCACTCGACGCCGAGGACGGGCCGCTGCCCGCAAGCGCGCTCACCACGCAGGTCGTGCTCGTGCACCTGGCGCACACGCACCCCTTCCTGGGGCCGCTGCCCGGCGCCGCCCACGGAGCGTTCACGATCCCCGTGACGGGTCACGAGCCGGCCGACACGCACTACCTCGTGCGCGCCGTCGCGCGCGACTCGAGCGGCCTGGAGTCCGAGCGCACCGTCCCGCTGCTGCCCGCGATCGCGCGCGTGGTGATCGGCACGAAACCCGCCGGGATCCCGCTCTCCGTGGACGGCGTGCCGGTCGCCACGCCGCACGCCTTCGACGGACTCTCAGGGTTCCGCCACGAGCTCGCAGCGCCGGGGATCCAGGCCCTCAACGGCACGAGCTTCGAGTTCCTGCGCTGGATCGACGCGGGTGGCTCGGTCCTCGGCGTGACCCCCGCGCTGACGTGGACGACGCCGCCCGCGGGTGGCGCGCCGACGGCCGAGTACCGCGCGCTCCAGCGCACGACGGTCGCGGTCGGCGCGGCCGAGCGCAACGCGCGCCACGAGTCGGCCGCGGGCGTCGCGTTCGCGACGCCGGGCGCGCCCGACCGGATCGACTTCGGCCGCGGGCCCGCGGGCGCGATCGGCGCGGGCTTCCAGTTCCGACTGCCCGTGCCGCGCGGCGCGCGCGTCGTCGCGGCGCGCCTCGTGGCCCGCGCGGCGGAAGCGGACGCCGCACCCGCGTCCGTCGGGATCCGCGCCTACGACGTGGGCTCGGTCCCGGCCTTCGTCGCGGGCTCGCCCACGCCGCTCGTCGCGCACGCGCCCCTGGGCCTAGCCTCCGTGAGCTGGAGTCCCCCGCCGTGCCTGCCCGGCGCGGCGCTCGAGTCGCCCGACCTCGCGGCGCTCGTGCAGGCCGTCGTCGCGCGTCCCGACTGGGCCCCGGGCCAGACGCTGGGAATGGTGCTGGAGCCCAGCGGACGCGAGGCGGGTCGCCGCAGCGTCCACAACTTCGCGTCCGGCGACCCGCCCCGGCTGGTCGTCGAGTGGTCGCCGCCTACGGGCCCGCTGGGCGGCCACTGAAGGGCGGCGCCGCTCCGCCGTCGAGCGCGCTGAAGCGCCAGATCGCGAGGAACGGCACGGGGGCCGCGAGCCGCAGCGGCTCGGAACGGGTGGGATGCGCGAGGACGAGCTCGAAGGCGTGCAGCGCGACGCTCGCGTCGGGGAGCGCCTCGCGCGCGCCGTACTTGAGATCCCCGAGCAGCGCAGAGCCGAGCGTCGCGGCCGCCACGCGGAGCTGGTGCGGCCGGCCCGTTGCGGGCTCGAAGGCGAGCAACACGCGCCCGCCGCGCTCCTCGACGACGCGCCAACGCGTCACCGCCCGCCGTGCGCCAGGCTCGCCCGCGGCGGCCACCCGCACGACGTTCCGCGCGGCGTCCTTGACGAGCCACTGGTCGACGACGCCCTGGTCCGCGCGCGGACGCGACGCGGTCACGCCCAGGTAGCGCTTCTCGGCCGTGCGCGCGCGGAACGCGGCCGCCAGGCGGCTCGCGCCCTTGCTCGTGCGCCCGAACACGACCACGCCGGAGACGGGCCGGTCGAGGCGGTGGACGAGGCCCAGGAAGACCTCGCCGGGCTTGTGGTACTCGGCGCGCACCCAGGCGCGCGCCAGTTCGAGCAGGCTCGCGTCGCCGCTCGCGTCCGGAGCGACCGGCATCCCGGCCGGCTTCGCCACGGCCAGCACGTGGTTGTCGGCGAACAGCACCTCGAGCGCGGAGTTCACCGCCCGATCCCGCGCGACCAGCGCGCGCAGAAACCCGCTGGCAGCCGCCGTCCGCCCGGGCCCTGCTCGGGGAGCGCGAGCTCGCCGGCCTCGACCGCCCCCGGGCCGAGCGACGCGACCAGATTCTCCAAGGCCAGCGGCGACGTCCCGATCGCGTAGGTCGAGAGGACCACCAGCGCGCGCTCCGCGACGAGCTGGCGCGCGGCGTCGACGAGCGGCGCGATGCCCTGCTCGAAGCGCCAAGTCTCCCCCTGCGGACCGCGGCCGAAGTGCGG
Organism: Planctomycetota bacterium; assembly: GCA_016795205.1. Classification (GTDB taxonomy): domain Bacteria; phylum Planctomycetota; class UBA1135; order UBA1135; genus JAEUHZ01. Next base: position 50,202 of record JAEUHZ010000058.1, read on the forward strand.
CGGGTCGAGCAGCAGCACGTGGTAGGGACGACCGCGCCGCACCTCGCGGCGCGCGTAGGCCAGCGCGTCGTCGAGCACCCAACGCACGGCGTCGGCGGCGAGCCCGGAGGCCGCCGCGTTCTCGCGCGCCCAGGCGAGCGACGTCTTCGAGGCGTCGACGTGCGTCACCTCGTAGCCGGCCTTGGCCGCCACGACGCTGGCCGCGCCGGTGTAACCGAAGAGATCGAGCATCCGCGGCCGCTCGGTTGCGAAGCTCGTGCGGACCTCGACGAGCAGCCGCCAGTTCGCGGCTTGCTCCGGGAAGAGCCCGACGTGCTTGAACGGCGTCGGCCGGACGACGAAGCGGCACGCGTCGAACGCGAGCTCCCACGCGGGCTGGGCGCCGCGCGCGCGCGGATCCGCGTCGCGCCGTGCCTCCCAGCGCCCGCCGCGGTCACTCTCGCGCACGAACGACAGGTCGGCACGCGCCCACTCCGCGGGCGCGAGCCGGGGCGTCCACAGCGCCTGCGGATCCGGGCGCCGCAGCACGACGCCGCCGAAGTCCTCGAGCTTCTCCGCGTTCCCGCTGTCGAGCAGCGCGTAGGCGGGGAACGGGACGTGCTCGAGGACGGCGGAGCGCACGGCGCGGCAGGATAGCGGCGCCCGCGCGCCGCGCCGCGGGTCCTCTTCGCCGCCGGTCACTCGCGGCCGTCGAGCAGTTTCCCGAGGCCGCCGAGGAGCGAGCCCTCCTCCTTGCGTCTCCCGGTCTGCGGCGCGGCGGTGGAGATGCGGTCGGCGAGGCGCGAGAGCGGCAGCGACTGCAGCCAGGCCCGCCCCGGTGCCTTCAGCACGGCGCAGAAGCGGCCCTCGCCGCCGAACAGGGCCGTCTTGATGCCGCCCACGAAATGGATGTCGAAGTCGACGGTCGGCGGGTCGGCGACGAGGCAGCCCGTGTCGATGCGCAGCCTCTCGCCCGGCTGGAGGTCGAGCGCGTGGACGTGCCCGCCGGCGTGCACGAACGCGAGCCCGTCGCCCTGCAGCCGCTGCCTGATGAAGCCCTGGCCGCCGAAGAGCCCGCTGCCGATGCGCCTCTGGAACGCGATGCCGATCTGCACGCCGTTCGTGGCGCACAGGATCGAGTCCTTCCGGCCCCACGCGGCGCGCGCGTGCTCTCGGCGCACCTGTCGCTGCGCGCGGCGCAGGAGCAGGACCTGCACCGCCCGATGCTCTCCCGCGTCGCGCGCGGATCATTCGCGTCCGTCGAGGAGGTTCCCGAGACCGCCGAGCAGCGAGCCCTCCTCCTTGCGTCTCCCGGTCTGCGGCGCCGCGGTGTAGATGCGGTCGGCGAGGCGCGAGAGCGGCAGCGACTGCAGCCAGATGCGGCCCGGCCCCTTCAGCACCGCGAAGAAGATCCCCTCACCGCCGAACAGCGCCGTCTTGATGCCGCCCACGAACTGGATGTCGAAGTCGACCGAGGGCTGGTAGGCGACGACGCAGCCGGTGTCGACGCGCAGCGTCTCGCCGGCCTCGAGGTCGAGCGCGTGGACGTGCCCGCCGGCGTGCACGAACGCCAGGCCGTCGCCCTGGAGCCGCTGCATGATGAAGCCCTCGCCGCCGAACAGCCCGACGCCGATGCGCTTCTGGAAGGCGATCCCGATCTGCACGCCGTGCGCGGCGCACAGGAACGAGTCCTTCTGGCAGATCAGCTCGCCGCCCAGCGCCGCCAGATCCATCGGCAAGATCTTGCCCGGGTAGGGCGCCCCGAACGCGACGCGGTGCTTGCCTGGGGCGCGGTTCTCGTAGACGGTCATGAACAGGCTCTCGCCGGTCAGGAGTCGCTTGCCTGCTCCCATGAGCTTGCCCATGAAGCCCTGCGTCGGCCCGCCCGGGGCGCCGAACACGGTCTCCATGCCGATGCCGCTCGTCATGTACATCATCGTGCCGGCCTCGGCGACGGCGCACTCGCCGGGGTCGAGCTCGACCTCGACGAACTGCATCTCGCTGCCGTGGATCACGAAGTCGATGTCGTGCGCGCGGCGCCCCGGCGTGTGAGGCGGGGGCGGCGGAGCCGCTGCGCCCAGGCCGAGGTGGGCCGCGAAGCGCGGGACGGACGCGAGCGGCGCCCACTGCGGCATGCCCGGCCCCCAGCACAGGGTCGCGCCGTCGACCGTCTTGGTCTCGATCCGCGCGCGGATCTCGGCCTCCGTGAGCGGGCCGACCTGGTGGCCGCCGATCGCCAAGTACCACTGCGCCGCGTCGATCATCGTGCTCTCCTCGTGTGCCGGTTCAGGCGCGCGCGATGCCCGCGGCGACCTCGTGCTCGAGCCTCGCCGCGGCTTGCGCGTCGAGGCCCAGGGCGGATGCCAGGCGGCCGAGCCAGGCGCGCTCGGGCGCGCTCACGCCCTCGTCGCAGCGCACGATCCCGTACGCCAGGCGGTACAGGTCCTCGCGCGCCCGGGGCTCGGGGATGCCGCCCGCGAGCGTCGCGAGCGGCGTCGGCGCGCGCAGCTCCTCCCCGACCAGGGACTCCCCGCCGGCGTCGCGCGCGGCCGACAGCAGGCGGCCGTACTCGGCCTCGCCGAGCTCGCCGTCCGCCCGGGCCGCGGCGAGCAGCACCCCGACCAGCCTGCGCACCGGCTCGATCGCCGGGCCGGAGCCGCGGTGATCAGGGGGCAGGGGCGGCGGCGTGACAGCTGCCGCGTGCGCGGGCGGCGAGGACGGGATGACCACCGTGCCGGGCACGACGGTCGCGCCCGAGGATCCGATCGTGGCCCCGCCCGGGCCGCCGCCCCGGGTGCGGAAGACCTCGTACGCCGCCCAGCCCAGCGCTCCAGCCGCGAGCAGCGTGCGCGCGTTCCAGAGCGAGCCCGAGGATCCCGACAGGAAACGGGAGAGTCGGTCGTGCTTCTTGGGGCGGGTGTCGAGCACCCCTCCCAGGAGCGAGCTCAGCAGTCGGGTCGGATCCATGGCGGCGCGCTACGCGCGAAGCGGGCCGGGATTGTAGGGTTCCTGCGCGCGGTGCGGCGACCGGACGCCGAGCGCGTACACTCATCGGGATGCTGCGCGTCGGGAGCGTTCCCTACCTCGTCGGCCGACCGCTCGACGAGGGCCTCGGCGCGGAGCCCGGGATCCGGCTCGAGCGGCGGGTGCCGGCCGAGCTCGTGGCGGGGCTGCGCGCCGGCGAGCTCGACGTGGCGCTGGTCAGCGCGATCGAGCTGTTCCGCGCGCCAGGCTACCGCTGGATCGACGGCCTGGCGGTCGCGGGCGAGGGCCACGTCGGCAGCGTGCAGGTCTTCCTGCGCCGCCCGGTCGCGGAGCTCGGCTCCGTGGCCCTGGATCCCGCGAGCCGCGCGGCGGCCACGCTGGTGCGCGTGCTCTTCGAGCGCCGGATCGGCGGCGATCGCGGGCTGCCACGGGCCGCCGTGCGCTGGGTCGAGGTCGCTCCCGGCGCCGATCCGCGCGAGGCGGGCACGGACGCGTGGCTCAGGATCGGCGATCCCGCGCTGCGCGAGCACCTCGCCCCCGGCTCCCCGCCGGCCTTCAACCCGTGCGCGGAATGGTCCGCGCGCACGGGGCTGCCCTTCGTGTTCGCGGTCTGGATCGTGGCGCCGGGCGTCGAGCTCGGGCCGGAGCACCTGGCGGCGTTCGCGCGCGCGCGGCGCCGCGGGCGGGAGTGCCTCGACAGCCTGGCGCGTGAGGCGGCCGCCGCGTGGTCGCTGCCCGCGGCCGCCTGCGGCCGCTACCTGCGCGAGGAGTGCCTGTACGAACCTGGCCCGCGGATGGGCGCGAGCCTGCGACGCCTGCGCGACGAGGCCGCCGCGCTCGGGCTGGCGCGGGCCGAGCTGGATCCCGCGCCGCTGGAGCTCGCGCATGTCGCCTAGGATCCTCGACGTCGACCGCTGCCCGCACTGCGGCGCACAGCTCGCGCAGCCCGCGCCGCGCGTCTGCCCGGCGTGCGCCGGCTCGATCCAGGCGCGTTACCAGGCCGCGGGCTGCCTGACGTCGGCCCCCAAGCTGTTCCTCTCTGGCGCGGCCGTGTGGAGTGCGCTGGAGATCCTCGTCCGGCGCTGATCCGGCGGCGCGCGAGCGCGTTGCAATCGCGCGCCCCAAGCTCTAGACCTCGCGACTCGACGGGGGCGTGGGGGACCAAGACGTGACACCGAGCGACGGCAGCGGAAGGCAGGCGACCTTGTTCGACGAGGCCAGGGAGGCGGCCGGAGGCGGCCGGAAGCAGTCCGCGCGCCGGCCGGCTGACGCGGGCGCCGCAACGGGCCACGACGAGCGCCAGGCCAAGCCCGACGGCGCGGCCGAGGAGCGCGACGGCGGCCGGCGCAAGACCGCGGCCGAGATGGCCACGCGCCAGCGTGAGATCTCGGTGGCCGAGTTCTTCACGAAGAACCGCCACCTGTTGGGCTTCGACTCGCCGCTCAAGGCGCTCCTGACCGCAGTCAAGGAGGCGGTCGACAACTCGCTCGACGCCTGCGAGGAGGCCGGGATCCTGCCCGAGATCACGGTCGAGCTGACGCCGACCGGCGAGGACCGCTTCCGCATGGCGGTCGAGGACAACGGGCCGGGCATCGTCGCCGAGCAGGTCGGCAAGGTCTTCGGCAAGCTGCTTTACGGCTCGAAGTTCCACAAGCTCTCGCAATCGCGCGGCCAGCAGGGCATCGGGATCTCGGCCGCGGTCATGTACGGCCAGCTCACGACCGGCAAGCCCGCCCGCATCCTGTCGCGCACGGGCAAGCGCGCCGAGGCGCACGAGTTCCTGCTGGCCGTCGACACGGTCCAGAACAAGCCCGACATCCACGACAAGAAGGTCACGGAGTGGGACAAGGACCACGGCACGCGCGTCGAGATCGAGATGGAGGCCCGCTACCAGAAGGGCCTGCGCTCGGTCGACATGTACCTGAAGCAGACGGCGATCGCGAACCCGCACCTGACGCTGCACTACGTCGATCCGGGCCAGGAACGCGTGACCTACGAGCGCAGCACGAAGGTGTTGCCGCCCGCGGTCGAGGAGATCAAGCCGCACCCGCACGGCGTCGAGCTCGGACGCCTGATCCAGATGCTGAACCTGACGGCGTCGCGCACGCTGACGGGTTTCCTGCAAGAGGACTTCTCGCGCGTCGGCCCCAAGGTCGCGCTCGACATCTGCAAGGCCGCCAAGGTCTCGGAGAAGGCCCACCCGGGACGCATCGCGCGCGAGGAGGCCGCCGCGCTGCACGCCGCGATCCAGAAGGCCAAGATCATGGCGCCCAGCACGGCTTGCATCGCGCCGATCGGCGAGGAGCTCGTGCTGCTCGGCCTGCGGAAGGAGATCGAGGCCGACTTCTACTACGCGAACTCGCGCACGCCGGCCGTCTACCGCGGCAACCCGTTCGTGATCGAGGTCGGCATCGCCTACGGCAAGCCGGGGGGCGTCGGCCTGGACGTGACCGACGAGGGCCGCATCGTGAAGCGCGAGAAGGACAAGTCGGCCGCGGCTGTCGAGGACCTCGTCGGCGCCGCCGACGAGCCCATCCGCGTGCTGCGCTTCGCGAACCGCGTGCCGCTGCTCCACCAGCAGGCGGCCTGCGCGATCACGAAATGCGTGATCCAGACCGAGTGGCGGCGTTACGGGCTGCAACAGCCCAAGGGCGCGCTGCCGATCGGGCCGATGGCGCTCTTCGTGCACATCGCCAGCGTCTGGGTGCCGTTCACGAGCGAGAGCAAGGAGGCGATCGCCGGCTATCCCGAGATCCAGCGCGAGATCAAGCTCGGCCTCCAGGAGTGCGGCCGGCGGTTGGGCACCTACATCCGCAAGGGCAAGCGCTTGAAGGCCGAGTACGAGAAGCGCGGGTACATCGAGAAGTACATTCCACACATCGGGATCGCGCTCCAGGAGATCCTCGACCTCTCGAACGACGAGCGCGACGCGACGGTGCATACGCTCGACGACGTGCTGCAGAAGAGTCGGAAGTTCTAGCGCGTCTCCGCCGCTGCT